>NZ_JAALFQ010000001.1:269770-1301187 GCF_011800365.1 Pantoea sp. EKM103V
TGGTGGCTACGACGGGAATCGAACCTGTGACCCCAGCATTATGAGTGCTGTGCTCTAACCAGCTGAGCTACGTAGCCAAATTGTACTGCATTTTAATGATGGCTGGGATACCTGGATTCGAACCAGGGAATGCCGGTATCAAAAACCGGTGCCTTACCGCTTGGCGATATCCCATTCGTCCGTTCTCAGCATCGAGAATCATCAAAATTGGCTGGGATACCTGGATTCGAACCAGGGAATGCCGGTATCAAAAACCGGTGCCTTACCGCTTGGCGATATCCCATCCACGCTGCCGAATAATGAAATGGTGCGGGAGGCGAGACTTGAACTCGCACACCTTGCGGCGCCAGAACCTAAATCTGGTGCGTCTACCAATTTCGCCACTCCCGCAAAAAAAGATGGTGGCTACGACGGGAATCGAACCTGTGACCCCAGCATTATGAGTGCTGTGCTCTAACCAGCTGAGCTACGTAGCCATCTTTTTTTCGCGTTACCTTCATCGGCGTTGCGGGGCGCATTATGCGGAGTTGACCTGACAGCGTCAACAATTTTTTTACCGATTTTTGCCTGGTTATGGCTGTTTGCGTGGCTTATAACCAGCATGGCGGTTTATTCGGCAATTTTTCAGTGAATACAACGCTAATCGTCAAAAAAATGGGCCGCAGCGGGCCCATTCTGACCGTGCTCAATCGGCTTATTGATAGGCTGACTGATGCACACCAACGGCACGACCTGATGGATCGTTCATGTTTTTAAACGCCTCGTCCCACTCGATCGCTTTGGCTGACGAACAGGCTACTGATGGACCGCCTGGCACACACTCCGCGGCGCTGGCCAGCGGGAACAGCTCTTCAAAGATCTCACGGTAGAGATAGGCTTCCTTCGACCCCGGCGTGTTGTGCGGGAAGCGGAAGTGAGCGGTTGCCAGCTGCTGGTCGCTGATTTGCTTCGCAGCCACCTCTTTCAGCGAGTCAATCCAGCTGTAACCGACGCCATCTGAGAACTGCTCTTTCTGACGCCACGCCACGCTTTCCGGCAGGTAGGAGGAGAAACATTCACGCAGAATGTGCTTCTCCATTTTGCCGTTGCTGCCACACATTTTATCTTCCGGGTTGATACGCATCGCCACATCCAGGAATTTTTTATCCAGGAACGGCACGCGGGCCTCAACGCCCCAGGCGGACATCGCTTTGTTGGCGCGGGCACAGTCGAACATATGCAGCGCCTGCAGTTTACGCACGTTTTCTTCGTGGAACTCTTTAGCGTTGGGGGCTTTATGGAAGTAGAGATAGCCGCCGAACACTTCATCTGCGCCTTCGCCTGACAGCACCATCTTGATGCCCATTGCCTTGATTTTACGCGACATTAAGTACATTGGCGTGGAGGCACGGATGGTGGTGACGTCATAGGTTTCAATGTGATAAATCACATCGCGAATCGCATCCAGACCTTCCTGCACGGTGAAATGAATCTCATGGTGCACGGTGCCCAGATGTTCCGCCACGGCTTTCGCCGCTTTCAGATCGGGTGAGCCTTCCAGCCCGACAGCAAAGGAGTGAAGCTGTGGCCACCACGCATCACTTTTATCCTGGTCTTCAACACGCTTTGCCGCAAAACGTTTGGTCACGGCGGAAATGATGGAGGAGTCCAGGCCGCCCGACAGCAGCACACCATAAGGCACATCTGACATCAGGTGACTTTTCACAGACTCTTCCAGCGCATGCTTCAGGCCGGCCGCATCGGTGGTGTTGTGCTCAACGTTTTTATATTCCATCCAGTCACGCTGCCAGTAACGACGGATTTCGCCATCGGTGCTGGAGAGGTAGCTTCCCGGCGGAAACTCTTTAATCGAACGGCAGACCGGTACCAGCGCTTTCATTTCTGACGCGACATAGAGGTTGCCATGCTCATCGTTACCCATATAGAGCGGGATAATCCCGATATGGTCACGGCCAATCAGATACGTGTTTTTGACGCTGTCGTAGAGGATAAAGGCGAACATGCCTTCCAGGTCATCAAGGAAGTCGACCCCTTTCTCCTGATAGAGCGCCAGAATCACTTCACAGTCAGAACCGGTCTGAAACGCATAGCGATCGCTGAGTTCCGCGCGCAGCGCCTGATGGTTATAAATTTCGCCGTTGACTGCCAGGACATGGGTGTGGTCGGCGTTGTACAGCGGCTGTGCGCCGTTGTTAACGTCAACAATTGAGAGACGTTCATGCGCCAGGATGGCATGGTCATCGGCGTAAACGCCTGACCAGTCCGGGCCGCGATGACGCATTAAGCGTGAACATTCCAGCGCCTTTTTGCGCAGCTCAACAGGATCGCTTTTCAGATCCAGCACACCAAAAATTGAACACATAACTGACTCCTGAGCTCACCTTACGGCGATGTTATCTTTTAGGTTTGTCCGGCAGCCTGACGCTGCGTGATAGATAAGAAAATGCGCTATTTGGTGCCGTCAATGCAAGAGGAATCGTGATTTACTGATAAAAATATTGATCACATGACGATAAAATTGAATAAACGATAATTTAATGGCTGTTTTGTTGTTGGATCTGCAATGAAATGCATTTTTTGAGCAAAAATCAGGCGGCAAACAGGGGGTAAAAGCGGAGAAAAAGGGGAGACGCATCACAATTCAGCCCGATGCGTCATAAGCAAACTGAATCAGAACAGGTCAATATCGGCAACAGAGGGATAGATCCAGTCCGGGCGGAAGGGCATCGCGTCAATATCGCTCAGGGTGGAAACGCCAGAGAGCACCAGCACCGTCTCCAGACCCGCCTGAAAACCGGCCAGAATATCGGTGCGCAGGTTATCGCCGACGATGACCGTCTCTTCGGAGTGAGCCTGCATTTTGTTCAGCGCGGCACGCATGATGTAAGGGCTTGGTTTGCCCACAACAAAGGGGCTGCGGCCGGATATCTTCTCAATCCCCGCACAGAGTGCGCCACAGGCGGGAATAAACCCACGCGCATGGGTATCGGGATTGGTGGCAATAAAGCGAGCGCCGTTGGCAACAAAGAAGGCCGCTTTATGCATCATGTCCCAGTTAAAGGAGCGTGTCTCTCCGACAATCACAAAGTCGGGATTCACATCGGTAATGGTAAAGCCTGCTTTGTAGAGTTCATGAATCAGCGCCCCCTCACCAATCACATACGCCTTTTTGCCCTCCTGACGGCGCAGGAAGTCCGCGGTGGCCATTGCCGAGGTGTAGAAGACGGAATCGGGCACCTCAACGCCTGCTGAGGCAAAACGGTTAGCCAGATCCTGCTCAGTCTGCGAAGGGTAGTTGGTCAGCACCACCAGCGGCATCTCTTTGGCCAGAATGCGCTGCAGAAATTCCTGTGCGCCGGGAACGGCCGTGTTGTCGTGCATCAGCACGCCATCGATATCACAAATTACGCTTTTTATGGTCATAGTCAGATCCGGTGTGGCCCGCCACAGCAGCGGGTGAGCTTAATCTTCCAGAAGGTGTTGCAGCAGAATGCCGTTAAGCATGGCACGTTTAGCCAGCGCAAAGGCACCAATCGCAGAACGATGATCCAGTGTCGAACGAACAACCGGCAGATGCTTACGGAAGGCCTCTAATGCCTGGGTATTGATGCAGCCCTCAATCGCGGGCAGCAGCACTTTTTCTGCTTCGGTAATCTCTCCCGCCAGCACCACTTTTTGTGGATTAAACAGGTTGATGGCGATGGCAATCGCCTTGCCGAGATAGCGCCCCACATGCTCGATCACTTCACAGGCCAGGGCATCACCCTGATTCGCCGCTTTGCAGATGTGGGGCATCTGGCACGCCTCCAGCGTCAGCACACTGGGGTAGCCCTGATTCAGCAGGTGACGCACACGGTTTTCAATGGCGCCATTGGCGGCAATGGTTTCCAGGCAGCCAAAGTTACCGCAGTGGCAGCGTTCGCCTAACGGATCGACCTGAATGTGGCCGATCTCGCCGACGTTACCGTTACTGCCGAGAAAAATATGGCCGTTGGCGATAATGCCGGCACCGGTCCCCCGGTGTAACCGCACCAGAATTGAGTCAGCACAGTCGCGGCTTGCACCGAAGTAGTGCTCGGCCAGCGCCAGACTGCGGATATCGTGACCCACAAAACTGGTGACGTTAAAGCGTTTCTTCAGGCTGGCGACCAGCGGCCAGTGGCTGACAGCGATGTGCGGCATATAGCGAATCACGCCGTTAATCGGGTCGACCAGGCCGGGCAGGATCACGGAAATGGCGATCAGCTCGCGGATTTTACGCTGGTGCTGCTCAATGAAGCCGCTGATGGCATTAAACAGCGCATGCTCCAGCGTCTCCTGGGTGCGTTCCGGCAGCGCATAATCCTCCTGCGCCAGCGATTTGCCGCTGAGGTCAAACAGCGTAAGGGTGGCATCGTGACGGCCGAGCCGGACGCCGATGGTCTGGAAGTGGCGGGTTTCAGTGATAATCGAGATAGCGCGGCGACCACCGGTAGACGCCTGCTGGTCTACCTCTTTGATCAGGCCGCGCTCAATCAACTGGCGGGTAATTTTCGTGACGCTGGCGGGGGCGAGCTGGCTGAGTTCGGCAATCTGAATGCGCGATATCGGCCCCTGTTGATCAATCAGCCGGTAAACCGCTGCGCTATTAAGTTGCTTAACAAGATCGACATTTCCTATTTGTGACTGGCCGCCAGTGGTCATTCAGTGCTTACTCGCTCAGGACGTCGTCTCCGTTGACAAACGTCTTAATGATTTTAAAGTCGCGCGTAAACACAGTCAGGTTCGCGATTTTTCCTGCTTCGATCGAGCCTAACTGTTTTTCCACGCCCATCGCCCGTGCCGGGTAGAGTGATGCCATGCGCAATGCTTCGTCCAGTGCGATACCCACATGCTCGACGCTGTTCCGTACCGCTTCAATCATCGTCAGGGCTGAACCACTGAGTGTGCCGTTTTCGTCAACACAGAGCCCGTCACGATAATAGATTGTTTTGCCAGCAAAAATAAACTCACTGATTGCCGCGCCCGCCGGTGCGGTGGCATCCGTTACCAGCACCAGCTTGTCGCCTTTTATGCGTTTAGCATTGCGCACGTTAGCGTAATGTACATGTAAACCATCCGCAATAATGCCGCAGTATACATCAGGCGAATCAAACAGCGCACCGATAAGCCCCGGTTCACGACCGGCAAAGGCGGGCATCGCGTTGTAGAGGTGTGTCGCAAAACTCACACCAGCAGAGAAGCCCGCTTTCGCCTCTTCATACGTTGCACTGGAGTGACCGGCAGACACAATGATCCCGGCGTCAGTCAGCTGCCGAATCACCTCGCGACCGGCATTCTCCGGCGCCAGCGTCACTTTGGTGATGACATCGGCGTTGTCACACAGATACTGCACCATCGCCGCATCCGGCAGGCGAATCAGCGCCGGATCGTGGGTGCCTTTCTTCGCCTTGCTGAGCCACGGGCCTTCCAGATGCAGACCCAGCGCCTGATGCTGATGCTTCTGCAGATAGGCGCGCATGGTTTCGATGGCCCGCTTCATCAGGGCATCGCTGCTGGTGATCAGCGTCGGTAAAAAGCTGGTGCAGCCCGATTTCTCATTGGCGCGCTGCATGATCTCCAGCGTTTCAACGCTGAGCGCATCAATGTCGTCATTAAACTGCACGCCACCACAGCCGTTAAGCTGGAGATCGATAAAGCCTGGCGCAATGATGGCACCCGCCACATCCCGCAATTCAACATCCGCCGCAACCGCTTCACGGGGGCAGACGTGCGCAATCTGCGTCCCGTCAACCACGACCGCGTAGTTATCCAGAATCTCATGACCGCTGTAGATGCGACCGTTGACTAATGCGTACATCTCTCTTCTCCCGTCCTGGCCTGCTGTCACGCAGCGTAACAGCAGGGCATGACAATGTTCTGTTACACGCCTTTCATATTTTCCGCTTCCATTTCGCGGAAATATTTCACGGTTTTCACTTTCAGTTCCATGGTGGCCGGCTCATCACACACCACCACCGATTTTGCGTGCAGCTGCAGGCAGCTGATGGTCCACATATGGTTGACGTTGCCTTCAACCGCCGCCTGCAGGGCCTGCGCTTTAACATGGCCGGTAACCAGAATCATCACTTCCTCTGCATCCAGCAGCGTGCCGACGCCGACCGTCAGCGCGTATTTAGGCACCTGGTCAACGTCGCCGTTGAAGAAGCGAGAGTTCGCTACGCGGGTATCATGGGTCAGGGTTTTAATGCGGGTTCGCGAAGCCAGCGACGAAGCCGGTTCGTTAAAGGCGATATGGCCGTCGTTTCCGACACCCCCCATAAACAGGTGAATTTTACCCAGCGCGCGAATTTTCTCTTCGTACTGACGACATTCTGCGTCAATATCGGGTGCATTACCATTCAGCAGGTTGATATTTTCCGGTTGAATATCAACGTGATCGAAGAAATTACGATACATGAAGCTGTGATAGCTCTCCGGATGCTCTTTTGGCAGGCCCACATATTCATCCATATTGAACGTCACAACATGCTTAAAACTGACCTGGCCCGCTTTGTGCATATCAATCAGGTGTTTGTATGCCTCCAGTGGCGTGCCGCCGGTAGGCAGACCCAGGACGAAAGGTTTTTCCGCCGTCGGGTTAAACGCGTTGATGCGGTTAACAATATGTCGGGCGGCCCATTTGCCGACCTGGGTTGGCGTCGCTAAAGGAATCAGTCTCATGTTTCACCTCATTTGAAATGGAAAGGGGATCGCTGAACCGTTGCGTAAATCATCAGCCTGAACAGATTTTCTATTCTCGCCACGGCCGGAGCGCAATTCAATATTTCGGATCATAAAATAAGTTTGCATTCATAGCCAGATGTTGCAGTGTGACCCGATGTTTTTTAGTGATAAAAGTCACATATGTCGGGGTTTTAATTTGCGAGGCGAATTAATTTGTCATTACACTTCGCTGCGTGACATGCAGTGTATTCACAATCTTTGCAGCTGACATAACAACATTAAGCGGCGCAAAGCGACAAGTCAGGCTCATAGGGGGAAGGTCCATGTTAAGTTATTTACAGAAGGTAGGGCGGGCACTGATGGTGCCGGTTGCCACCCTGCCAGCGGCAGCGATACTTATGGGGGTAGGGTACTACCTCGATCCCGTCAGCTGGGGTGCAGATAACGCGCTGGCAGCGTTGCTGATTAAGTCCGGTGCGGCGATTATTGAGCACATGTCAGTCCTGTTTGCGATCGGTATCGCCTACGGCATGTCGAAAGATAAAGATGGCGCGGCGGCCCTCACCGGCTTTGTCGGCTTCCTGGTGGTCACCACGCTCTGCTCACCAGCCGCTGTCTCAATGATTCAGAAAATTCCTTTGGCTCAGGTGCCTGCTGCCTTTGGCAAAATCGAAAACCAGTTTGTCGGCATTCTGGTCGGTATTCTCTCGGCAGAAGTCTATAACCGCTTCAGCCACGTCGAACTGCCTAAGGCGCTCTCTTTCTTCAGCGGACGCCGGCTGGTGCCGATTCTCGTTTCGTTCCTGATGATCTTCGTCGCCTTTATCCTGATGTATATCTGGCCGGTGGTGTTCAATGGTCTGGTAGGCTTTGGCGAGCATATCCAGAAGCTTGGCTCGGTCGGAGCCGGTATTTACGCCTTCTTTAACCGTCTGCTGATCCCGGTCGGTCTGCATCACGCGCTGAACTCCGTGTTCTGGTTCGATGTGGCCGGAATTAATGACATTCCTAAATTCCTCGGCGGTGCACAGTCACTGGCGGATGGGTCGGCCACCGTGGGCATTACCGGTCGCTATCAGGCGGGCTTCTTCCCGATCATGATGTTTGGTCTGCCTGGTGCTGCGCTGGCTATCTATCACTGCGCGCGTCCTGAGAATCGCGTCAAAGTGGGCAGTATCATGCTGGCCGCTGCGTTTGCCGCCTTCTTTACCGGTATCACCGAACCGCTGGAGTTCTCCTTCATGTTCGTGGCACCGGTGCTTTATCTGATCCACGCCGTACTGACCGGTATTTCTGTCTTCATCGCCGCCAGCATGCACTGGATCGCCGGATTTGGTTTCAGCGCCGGGCTGGTGGATATGGTGCTGTCGACCCGTAACCCGCTGGCGACCCACTGGTACATGCTGATCCCGCAGGGGCTGGTGTTCTTTGCTATCTATTACGTGGTCTTCCGCTTCACCATCAAAAAATTCAATCTGATGACCCCTGGCCGCGAGCTGGCGGTGGCCGGTGATGAAAGCGATGGGTATGACGTCAACGTGGACAACAGCGATAACGGCGAAAGCGCCACGGAATCCCTGGCACGTCGCTACATCGGTGCGGTCGGTGGCTCCGCTAACCTGACCAGCATTGACGCCTGCATCACCCGTCTGCGTCTGAACGTGAACGATTCGGCTCAGGTCAACGAGAGCGTGGCGAAGCGTCTGGGCGCGTCCGGCGTTATCCGTCTGAATAAACAGAGCGTGCAGATCATTGTCGGCACCCAGGCCGAAGGCATCGCCTCCGCCATGAAAAAAGTGCTGGCCAAAGGCCCGGTCGCTGCTGCTGCTTCCGGTACGACGCCAGCGGCAGAGCCGGAGGTTAAACCGCAGGCCGTGCTGAACAGCGAGAAGCGCGTTATTGCGACGCTGCTGGCACCGGTAACGGGAGAGGTCGTGGCACTGGATGCGGTTCCGGATGAAGCCTTTGCCAGCAAAGCGGTAGGCGACGGGCTGGCCATCAAACCCAGCGACAAATGGGTTGTGGCACCGATTGCCGGAACGCTGGTGAAAATCTTCAATACCAATCATGCGTTCTGTCTGGAAACCGACAACGGTGTCGAGATCGTGGTTCACATGGGACTCGATACCGTTGCGCTGGACGGAAAAGGCTTCACCCGGCTGGCGGAAGAGGGAGCCAGCGTGGTAGCCGGTCAGCCGGTGCTGGAGATGGATCTTGAATTCCTGAACGCAAATGCCCGCTCGATGGTGAGTCCGGTGGTGGTCAGTAACAGTGAAGATTTCGCGGGTCTGACACTCCTGGCCCACGGTCCGGTCGTCGCAGGTGAAACCCCGCTGTATGAAGTGAAAGGCTAATCCCCGCAACAGAACCCCACAGGCAGGAAGCGATTCCTGCCTTTTTTGTTTTAAAGGCTTAACAAACGGTTGTTTCCCTCAGACGCTTTGTGGATCATACTCCGTTACTTCGTGGTACAAATCACCCGTTATTCGTATTGAGGATTTTTGAGATGAGTGAGGCTGAAGCCCGCCCAACTAACTTTATTCGTCAGATCATTGACGAAGATTTGGCGAGCGGTAAGCACAGCAGCGTGCATACCCGTTTTCCGCCGGAGCCCAATGGCTATCTGCACATTGGTCATGCGAAATCGATCTGTCTGAATTTTGGCATCGCCCAGGATTATCAGGGGCAATGCAACCTGCGTTTCGACGATACCAATCCGGTTAAAGAGGATATGGAATTCGTTGAATCCATCAAGCGTGACGTCCAGTGGCTGGGTTTTGAGTGGAGCGGTGAAGTCTGCTACTCATCAGACTATTTCGATCAGCTCTACAACTATGCCGTTGAGCTGATTACCAAAGGGCTGGCTTACGTTGATGAGCTGAGCCCGGATCAGATTCGCGAATATCGTGGCACCCTGAAAGAGCCGGGCAAAAACAGCCCGTATCGCGATCGCAGCGTGGAAGAGAACCTTGCGCTGTTTGAAAAGATGCGAAACGGTGGCTTTGCGGAAGGCACAGCCTGTCTGCGCGCCAAAATCGATATGGCTTCGAACTTCATCGTTATGCGCGATCCGGTGCTTTACCGCATCAAGTTTGCAGAACATCACCAGACCGGCAACAAGTGGTGCATCTACCCGATGTATGACTTTACCCACTGCATTTCCGATGCGCTGGAAGGCATTACGCACTCGCTCTGTACGCTGGAGTTCCAGGACAACCGCCGTCTTTATGACTGGGTGCTGGACAACATCACGATTCCGGTTCATCCGCGCCAGTATGAGTTCTCGCGCCTGAATCTGGAGTATGCGGTGATGTCAAAACGCAAACTCACTCAGCTGGTGACCGAGAAGCACGTAGAAGGGTGGGACGATCCACGCATGCTGACCGTTTCAGGTCTGCGCCGTCGTGGTTACACCGCGGCTTCTATCCGTGAGTTCTGCCGTCGTATTGGCGTGACCAAGCAGGATAACATCGTCGAGATGGCGTCACTGGAATCCTGCATCCGTGATGATCTGAACGAAAATGCGCCACGCGCGATGGCAGTACTCGATCCCCTGAAAGTGGTGATCGAAAACCTGCCCGCCGGTCACAACGAGGTCATCACCATGCCTAACCATCCGGGTAAACCGGAAATGGGCACGCGTGAAGTGCCGTTCAGCCGTGAGATCTGGATTGACCGTGCAGATTTCCGCGAAGAGGCGAACAAACAATATAAACGTCTGGTTCTGGGCAAAGAAGTCCGTCTGCGCAATGCCTATGTGATCCGTGCAGAGCGGGTAGCCAAAGATGAAGCGGGCAACATTACCTGCATCTACTGCACCAGTGATGTGGATACCCTGAGCAAAGATCCGGCCGATGGCCGCAAGGTGAAGGGGGTGATTCACTGGGTGTCTGCGGATCATGCGCAGCCTGCCGAGTTCCGCCTCTATGACCGACTGTTCAGCGTGCCGAATCCGGCCGCGGCTGAAGATTTCCTGGCGGTGATCAACCCTGATTCACTGAGCATCAAAAATGGTTTCGTCGAACCGAGCCTGCGCGATGTGGAAGCAGCCACCCCGTTCCAGTTTGAGCGTGAGGGCTATTTCTGCGCCGACAGCGTTTACTCTAAACCGACGCAGCTGGTGTTTAACCGCACCGTGGGGCTTCGTGACACCTGGGCTAAAACGGGCGAATAATCGTTTAGGGCTGACCTCATAAAATGACAAAAGGGCGATTAATCGCCCTTTTTTATTGCCCCTGTATTGAGAATTGCCGACGTTTATTCTGGCTTAACGCAAATCCTGCTCAGACTGCCTTGTGAGAGAAATCTGAGTTTAAAAAAATTAATCAATTTCAGGATGTGAATTGTCCGCTTTCAGGTAGGCTATGCGCTCTAAGAGGTAGCAAAGCGGGTTATATAAGGAAAAAAAATGCCAGTCCTCGCTCAGGAAGCCAAACACAGTGTCGTCGTTTTACATCAGCTCATTGAACGTATTTTTAATCAGCCTGCCGGATCGGATGACAGCTTTGAGCTGATGATGTCCTTTTTCCATCCTGACTTCCGCATGGTGACGCCAAAAGGTAAAGAGTACGATCTTAATGCGGTCGAAGAGCTGTTCCGACAGCTGCAGGGGCAGCGGGAAGGGATGCGAATTGCGACCTGTGAGCACGTCATACTCTCTCATCATGAAAATGAGATCACCGTGCAGTATCGTGAAATGCAGATGCTGAATGGCAATAACCAGAGCCGTATTTCGCTGGCGATTCTGGATTGCAGCAGCTCGAATCCACGCTGGCGTTATCTGCAGGAGACGCTGGTGGCCTGAGGGTTCAGCAGAGCACAGACGAAAAAAAACCGGTCTCGTAACCGGTTTTTTTATTTCCGCCCGCCAGATTACTGGTCGTGCAGGGTCTCATCTTCGCGGCAGTCGCCCAGCGTACAGTGTCCGTACAGATAGAGGCTGTGGTTGGTCAGCTTGATGCCGTGGCGGGTCGCGATTTCACGCTGACGCGTTTCGATGGATTCATCGCTGAACTCAATAACCTTGCCGCAGTCCAGGCAGATCAGGTGATCGTGGTGATGCTGCTGCGTCAGTTCGAAAACGGATTTGCCGCCTTCAAAGTTGTGACGGGTCACAATACCGGCGTCGTCGAACTGGTTCAGCACGCGGTAAACGGTGGCCAGGCCAATCTCTTCGCCGATGTCGATCAGGCGTTTATACAAATCTTCCGCGCTGACGTGATGGCACTCAGGTTCCTGAAGCACTTCCAGAATTTTCAGTCTGGGCAGTGTCACTTTCAGGCCAGCCTTCTTTAATGCGGTGTTGTTGTCAGTCATGCGGATTTTGTCCTGTTACTAATATTCACTTTTGTGGCTTGTCGCCTTGAATGTCGATCTGTGCTCATTCGCATTTGCGTCTCATTATAGAGCTCAGGGGATGAAATGAAAACCTGAGGGCCGTGAATCATCATGGGCGATGGGGGAAGCTTCACCGGGCCGGGGAGGATTCTGGCAGAGGTCTTTCAGCACATCACTGCGTCATACCGCCTGAGCTAATACGCGGAAGATCGATGCGGGTATTCTACAGATTAAACGAAGAAAGTTAAAAAAATGTGGCTATTATTTCTATAGGAAATTCCATTGCCTCAATGTGAGCTGGCGCGCACATTGAGGCGGGGTGCATCAGGCTTCGATGATCTCTTTCAGCTGCAGTTCATCAAAAATCTGCTTAACCCACTGATCGACGCGCTGGCTGGTCAGCTCAGGCTGACGATCTTCGTCAATGGCCAGGCCCAGGAAGTGCGTCTCATCAGCCAGACCTTTTGAGGCTTCGAAATGGTAGCCTTCTGTTGGCCAGTTACCCACGATAACGGCGCCGTGCGGCTCGATAATGTCGCGGATTGTGCCCATCGCATCACAGAAATATTCAGCGTAATCTTCCTGGTCGCCACAGCCAAACAGGGCAACCAGCTTGCCGTTGAAATCGATCTCTTCCAGCGTCGGGAAGAAGTCATCCCAGTCGCACTGCGCTTCACCGTAGTACCAGGTCGGGATGCCCAGCAGCAGGATATCAAACGCTTCCAGGTCTTCTTTTGTACTTTTCGCGATGTCATGCACTTCTGCAACATCTTTACCCAGCTGTTTCTGGATCATTTTTGCAATGTTTTCGGTGTTGCCGGTATCGCTGCCAAAGAAGATGCCTACGAGTGCCATGAGTAAAATAACCTCTTAAATCCTGATAATGAGATGTGTGCCGCAGCACATTTCTGCGAATAATAGCAGACGAGACAAACCCGCGGAACGGTTAAAGCCTCGACATTTGCTCCTGCGTGCGATTTGCCCGCATCAATCCAGTTTGAGCTGTGCCAGCAGCATCTGTTCAATCAGTTCGCTGCGGCTGAGATTACGCTGCGCGGCCAGCGAATTGAGTGCGTCGACGGCCTCACTGTTCATTTTCAGTTCGACACGACGCAGTCCGCGCCCTTTGTCACGTTTCAGTTGATTGCGCTTATTGATGCGCAGCTGTTCATCACGCGAAAGCGGACTGGTTTTGGGGCGACCCGGGCGGCGCTCATCAGCAAACAGATCGAGCGTCGTGCGGTCAGTGTGTTCTTTTGCCATGGCTTAGTAAAACTGAATGGGTGCGGGCGCCAGACGCTCACCGCGCAGATTATAAATTATTGGCCGTTGCCACAGAAAAATCGACCTGCGGCAAAATTTTAGCGCGCCATCATACTGCACGCTTACTCCGGACGCCAATCCTAAACCTTTACTGCCATCTATTTGCTTTTAAAGCGCAAAAAAGCGCCGCACACTGCGCAAAACGGCATCGGGCTTCTCGGCATGCACCCAGTGGCCCGCACCGCCGATCACGTGGGCCTGCGCCGCCGGGAACTGCTGAAGTAACGCATCGCGATAGCGGTTATCCAGGTAACTGGAGTCGCCGCCGCGGATAAAGAGAGCCGGATGAGGCCAGGCGGGAACAGGCTGCCAGCCAGAAAGGGTAGGGTAGTTATCCCACAGCACCGGCACGTTAAAGCGCCATTGCCCGTCATGAAATGACTTCAGCAGGAACTGAATGACCCCTTCTTCTTCAATCACCGGCCGCATAATGCGGGCCGCCTCGCTGCGCAGCGTCACGCCTGCCTCTGAGACGGCGCGAATACCGGCAAAGATCAGGTCGTGACGCCGGGTCTGATAATCGACCGGCGCGATATCGATCATCACCAGCCGCTCAATGCGATCCGGCACCAGCGCGCTCATGGTCATGGCGATTTTACCGCCCATCGAATGACCGATGACCGCGACGCGATCGATGCCGTGCGCATCCAGCGTATCGACCATATCCTGCGCCATTACAGCGTAGTTCATCTCCTCCGATCGCGGCGAGAGTCCATGGTTACGGACATCCACCTGCAGCAGTGGCCCGGCATCTTTCAGGCCACGGGCCAGCACGCCGAGGTTGTCCAGACTGCCAAACAGACCGTGAATAAGCAGGATGGGCAGAGAATCAGCAGGGGATTGTTCAGTTTGCAGACGGGCGTTCAAAATCATAGCAAAGTTCTTAAGTTTGAGACCTGAGCTTAGGTTATCATGGTTTCACCTTTTCAGGCGCGCCGGTTCCGGCGGCATTAGGACATATTCTGACTTTTGCCCGTAAACCGTTTGATTGCTAACAACCCGCCTGAATTTAACTTTATAATCCTCATGTTAGAACCCGCACATCCGTTGAATTGTCTGACTATACTCAGGGCTTTTCAGGAAAGAGGTGGTTCTGTCATGAGAAAGAACCGTACGGAATAAGATGAAAACGATCGAAGTTGACGAAGAGCTCTACCGTTATATTGCCAGCCACACGCAGCACATTGGTGAAAGCGCATCTGACATTCTGCGTCGTATGCTGAAGTTTACGGCCGGTCAGACGGCACCCGCTTCGCCGGCTCAGCCTGCCTCAAAAGATGCAGCGAAAGAGGCGCCGTCTGCGCCTGTGGGTTCACGCCCGCAGGATCGTGTGCGCGCGATGCGTGAGCTGCTGCTCTCCGATGAATATGCGGAGCAGAAGCGGGCGGTCAATCGCTTTATGCTCGTTTTGTCAACGCTCTATCGTCTTGATACCGCAGCCTTTGCTGAGGCCACTGCATCGCTGCAGGGCCGCACCCGCGTCTACTTTGCAGGTGATGAGCATACGCTGTTGCAGAATGGCACCCATACTAAGCCGAAGCATGTCCCCGGCACGCCGTACTGGGTGATCACCAACACCAATACCGGCCGTAAATGCAGCATGATCGAACACATCATGCTGTCGATGCAGTTCCCTGCGGAACTCACCGAAAAAGTTTGCGGCACCATCTAAAACTTAAGCGTCAGGGAGCAGCGCCGATGGCCAATCACCCACGTGCCGGGCAACCCGCCCAGCAGAGCGATTTGATTAACGTTGCACAATTAACGTCACAATATTATGTCCTGCAGCCCGATGTGGCGAACCCGGAACATGCGGTGAAATTTGGCACCTCTGGCCATCGCGGCAGTGCAGGGCGTCAAAGCTTCAACGAGATGCACATTCTGGCGATTGCACAGGCGATTGCGGAAGAGCGTAAAAAGAACGGCATCACCGGGCCTTGCTACGTCGGCAAAGATACGCATGCGCTCTCTGAGCCGGCAATCCTGTCGGTGCTGGAAGTGCTGGCAGCGAATGGCGTTGACGTGATTGTGCAGCAGGACAATGGCTATACGCCGACCCCTGCCATCTCAAATGCGATCCTTGAGCACAACAAATCGGGTGGCCCGCTGGCTGACGGCATCGTGATTACGCCGTCCCATAACCCACCGGAAGATGGCGGCATCAAGTACAACCCACCTAATGGCGGACCGGCTGATACCAACGTCACCAAAGTGGTGGAAGATCGCGCCAATCAGCTGATCAAAGATGGCCTGAAAGAGGTTAAGCGTCTGCCACTGGAGCAGGCACTGGCCAGCGGTCATGTGGTCGAGAAAGATTTGATTCAGCCTTACGTTGAAGGCCTGGCCGAAATTATCGATTTCCCGGCTATCCAGAAAGCGGGCCTGAAGCTGGGCGTTGATCCGCTTGGTGGTTCAGGTATCGCCTACTGGCAGCGCATTGCGGAACACTACAAGCTGGATCTGACGCTGGTCAATGACGCGGTCGATCAGACTTTCCGCTTTATGCATCTGGATAAAGATGGCGTGGTGCGCATGGACTGCTCGTCTGAAAGCGCCATGGCAGGCCTGCTGGCTTACCGCGACAAGTTTGATCTGGCATTCGGTAACGATCCTGATTATGACCGTCACGGCATTGTGACCCCGGCGGGTCTGATGAATCCAAACCACTATCTGGCTGTGGCGATTAACTACCTGTTCCAGCATCGTCCGCAGTGGGGCCAGGACGTTGCCGTCGGCAAAACGCTGGTTTCCAGCGCCATGATTGACCGTGTGGTTAATGACATTGGTCGCAAGCTGGTGGAAGTGCCGGTCGGCTTCAAGTGGTTTGTTGATGGTCTGTATGACGGCAGCTTCGGCTTCGGTGGCGAAGAGAGCGCGGGTGCCTCATTCCTGCGTTTCGATGGTACGCCGTGGTCAACGGACAAAGATGGCATCATCATGTGTCTGCTGGCGGCTGAGATTACTGCCGTGACCGGTAAAAACCCTCAGCAGCATTACGATGAGCTGGCTGCACGCTTTGGTGCTCCTAGCTACAACCGTCTGCAGGCATCAGCGACTTCCGCGCAGAAAGCGGCGCTGTCGAAGCTCTCTCCTGAGATGGTCAGCGCGGATACACTGGCAGGTGACCCGATCACCGCTCGCCTGACGGCAGCACCGGGCAATGGCGCATCCATTGGCGGTCTGAAAGTGATGACGGAGAATGGCTGGTTTGCGGCCCGTCCGTCAGGCACTGAAGACGCCTACAAGATTTACTGTGAAAGCTTCCTGGGCGCAGAACACCGCGCGCAGATCGAGAAAGAAGCAGTAGAGATTGTCAGCGAAGTGCTGAAAAACGCCTGATCCGTCGGGCAATGAAAAGGCGCCGCGGGCGCCTCAGACTGCTCCCTTACTCGCATCAGGGCATATCCTGCTGCAGCGGATTAACCTGTTCCCTGAGCAGGCTCCGTCTTACAGCGATAGCTACCCGATTCTGTCAGTATCAGAAGGCGCCTCTGGCGCCTTTTTTCATGGCATAAAACGGTAGCCGATGCCAGTTTCTGTCAGCAGATGCGCAGGCTGTGTCGGATTGGCCTCCAGCTTCTGACGCAGATGTCCCATATAGATACGCAGATAGTGGCTGTGCTCCACCGCATTCGGTCCCCAGACCTGGCTCAGCAGTTGCCGCTGTGTCAGCACCTTCCCGGCATTGTTCAGCAGAATACTCAGCAGGCGAAATTCAATAGGAGTGAGGTGAACCTCACTGTCGCCGCGCTGCACCCGTCGTGCGGCAAAATCGACGCTGACATCGGCAAAATGAACCCGGGCGTCGGGCTGCTGGCTGCTATGACGGCGCAGCGCAACCCGCACGCGCGCCATCAGTTCGCCGATGCCAAAGGGTTTTGTCAGATAGTCATCCGCACCGGCATCCAGTGCCGCGATCTTATCCTGCTCATCACTGCGCGCGGATAACACAATCACCGGCATGGCGCTCCACTGGCGCAGATCGCGGATAAAATCGGTGCCATCCCCATCCGGCAGGCCCAGATCCAGGATAACCAGATCGGGTTTACGGGTCGCTGCCTCAATCAGTCCGCGCTGCAGCGTATCTGCATCAAAAACTTTAAGGGCTTCACTCTCCAGTGCGAGCCGGACAAAGCGACGGATCTCTTTTTCATCTTCAACGATCAAAACCGTGGTCACGCAATACCTGCCTTAACGGGGTGCCGAAGCGCTACTTTATCAATATTTCTGGCTGCCGTCCGGCGGCTTCATCGGTCGGCCACTTTCAACTCTTCAATAACCTTGCGATAACCTTTGTGTAACTTAATTACAGGCTGATTCTTAAACAGCAAAAATAGCGGTAATTAAGTGGTCAGACGAGTAGTAAAACTACACAATCTGGCGTAAAGTTAGACACAGATCACATTCGCACCGTTTCGCTCGCCGGGAGGAAAAACCATGTATCAGGCTTATCCACGCTACAAAATTATTGCACGCCGCACGCTGGTGGTTCTTCTCGGCGTTATGGCGCTTCCTGTCATGCTTTTTCGCCAGGATCGCGCCCGTTTCTACAGCTATCTGCACCGCATCTGGTGTAAAACCAGCGCCAAACCGGTCTGGCTGGCGCAGTCAGAAGCGGCAGGCGGCGTCTTCTGGTAAAGCCTCCTGTCAGCAAGCAGGCCCGGTCAGCAGACCGGGCTTTTTTTTACTTTTTTTCTACAATAATGAGAGCAACCTGTTGCTTTAACGCTGTCTTCCTGACCATTTTACGCTACACTTAAACCTCTACAAGATTTCAGAGGTTGTACAAGTATGAGCAATAAAATCCCCGTTGGAATCAGTGCATGCCTGCTCGGCGATAGCGTCAGGTTTGATGGTGGCCATAAGCGTCTTACTTTTGCGACCCAGGATCTTACGCCCTTTGTCCGTTTTGAGCCGATCTGTCCTGAAATGGCAATCGGTTTGCCTACACCGCGTCCGGCATTACGGCTGGTGAAGCAGGGCGATGATGATGACTTGCACCTCTGCTTCAGCAAAGATGGCGGGGAAGAAGTCACCCGCCAGATGCGTGACTGGTCAGCAGAGCGGGTAAAATCGCTGCATCATCTTTCGGGCTACATCCTGTGCGCCAAATCCCCCAGCTGTGGCATGGAGCGTGTGCGGGTCTATGAACCTGACACCAACAACAACCGCAAAGTCGGCACCGGCATCTTCGCTGAATTTCTGCAGCGCGAAATGCCCTGGCTGCCGCTGGAAGAAGATGGTCGCCTGCACGATCCGGCGCTGCGTGAAAACTTCATCGGCCGCATCTGTGCGCTGCATGAGTTTAATCAGATGTGGCAACAGGGACTGACCCGCCACGGGCTGATCGCCTTCCACAGCCGCTACAAGCTGATGATGCTGGCGCACTCGCAGGAGAAATATCGCGAGCTGGGACCTTTTGTCGCTTCCATGAGTCAGTGGGATTCGCTGGACGCCTTTGCGTTTGAATACCGCAACCGCATGATGGCGCTGATGTCTCGTCCCGCGTCACGCCGCAATCACACCAATGTCCTGATGCACGTGCAGGGCTATTTCCGCCGTCAGCTCAGCTCGCCACAGCGTCAGGAGCTGGCCACGCTGATCGATCGCTATCGCCAGGGGACGCAGCCGCTGCTGGTGCCGATCACCATCCTCAAGCACTACATGGCGGAGTTCCCGCATCCGTGGCTGGCTCAGCAACGTTATTTTGACCCCTATCCCGAAGCCTTGTGCTTACGCTACGGACAGTAATTCAGGAGGCGTATGACCACCCATCTGGTCTGGCTGCGTAACGATTTACGCATCAACGATAATCTGGCGCTGCACGCCGCCTGTCGCGACAGCAAGGCGAACGTCATTGCGCTCTTCCTGGCGACGCCGGAACAGTGGCAACAGCATGAGATGTCACCTAAACAGGCTGCCTTTATCCACGCCAGCCTGCTGGAAGTGCAGGATGCGCTGGCAGAGCGGGGCATCAGACTGCACTACCAGGCGTGTAACACCTTCAGCGACAGCATTGATGCTCTGGCAGCGTTTTGTGAAAAGCAGAAGGTCGACCAGCTTTTCTATAACTATCAGTATGAGGTCAATGAGCGTCAGCGTGATGCAGAAGCTGAAAAGCGTCTCGACAAGGCGGGGGTTATCTGTCAGGGATTTGATGACAGTCTGCTGCTGGCACCCGGTAGCGTACAGAGCGGCGACCGCTCCATGTATAAGGTGTTCACGCCCTTCAGCAAAGCCTTTGTCCGACGTCTTCAGCAGGGATTGCCGGAGTGCGTCCCTGCGCCAAAAGCGCGTGAAGGCGCACCGCTGAAGACCCAGGCGATTCCTGCATTTGACTACCCCAAAGGCGAGTTTGACCGGGATCTTTTTCCGCCAGGCGAAACCGCGGCGCTGAAGCGTCTGCGCCACTTCGCTAAACAGCCGGTGCTGGACTATCCAGATAAACGCGATCTGCCTGCGCTGGATGCGACCAGCCGTCTGTCGGTTTATCTGGCAACAGGCGTGTTGTCGCCCCGCCAGTGTCTGCATCGTGTCCTGCATGAACATCCCGATGCGCTGGACAACAGCCGCGCATTTACCTGGCTGAATGAACTCATCTGGCGTGAATTTTACCGGCATCTGCTGGTCGCCTATCCGTCCCTGTGCCGCCATAAGCCCTTTGTTGACTGGACGCACCGGGTGGAATGGCAGCGCAATGAGGCCCATTTCGACGCCTGGAAAGCCGGGAAAACGGGCTTTCCGATCGTTGACGCTGCGATGCGGCAGATGAAGGAGATGGGCTGGATGCATAACCGGTTACGCATGATCACCGCCAGCTTTCTGGTGAAAGATCTGCTGATCGACTGGCGCGAAGGGGAGCGCTATTTTATGCAGCAGCTGATTGATGGCGATCTGGCGGCGAACAATGGCGGCTGGCAGTGGGCCGCGTCAACCGGGACGGACGCCGCACCCTATTTCCGCATCTTTAACCCGACGACCCAGGGCGAGCGCTTCGATCCGCAGGGCGATTTTATCCGCCACTATCTGCCGGAACTGGCCGATGTCCCCGACAGCGATATTCACCAGCCGCACCGCTGGGCGGAGAAGTATCATAAGAAACTCGATTATCCGGCGCCAATCGTGGATCATAAGGCCGCACGTAAAAAGACATTAGACGCCTTTGAGCGCGCCAAAAGCGCCGCCTGAGGCCTCGCAGGAGCCTGAATGAATCATTACGAACTGGAGGCGCTGATTAATCAGCATCTCAACAGCCACACCTTCAGCGATTATGCCCCCAACGGTTTACAGGTTGAGGGACGCAGTGAGGTTAAGCGGGTTATCACCGGTGTCACTGCCTGTCAGGCATTGCTGGATGAGGCAGTCGCCCGCGAGGCCGATGCGATAATCGTCCATCACGGTTATTTCTGGAAAAGCGAACCGGCCGCGATTAAAGGGATGAAGCGCCGCCGTCTGCGGACCCTGCTGGCGAATGATATCAATCTCTACGGCTGGCACCTGCCGCTTGATGCGCACCCGGAACTGGGCAACAACGCGCAGCTGGCAAAACTGCTGGATATTGAAATCCGGGGTGAAGTGATGCCGCTCGTTTTCCATGGGGAACTGGCAGAGCCGCTCTCCGGCGAACAGCTGGCCAGCCGAATCGGGGAGCGGCTGGGACGCCAGCCGCTGCATTGCGGTGACAACGCGCCGGCCCTGATTCGCCGTATTGCCTGGTGCAGCGGAGGCGGGCAGGGCTTTATCGACCAGGCTGCGGCCGCAGGCGTCGATGCTTACCTAACCGGTGAAGTTTCTGAACAGACCATCCACAGTGCGCGTGAGCAGGGGCTGCACTTCTTTGCCGCAGGGCACCACGCTACCGAGCGGGGCGGCGTAAAAGCGCTGGGCGAGTGGCTGGCGCAGCACCACAATCTCGACGTAACCTTCATCGATATTCCTAACCCTGCCTGATGTCCTTCCCGGTCCTGCGCACCTGCGCAGGGCCTTATTTCCTGACGCTATTCCTGCTGCTGCGCGCCTGCGCAGGTCCTTATTCTCGATGAGAACCCACGCTGCTGCGTGCCTGCAGCGGAGCTTATTGATTGACATCTTCCTGTCACTTTCGCATAACTGTTTGCTTTATGTAGATAAGGCACTGGCCGAGCCGCCTCTTTTGGCGGCACAGCCAGGCGCGGTCTCAACTGAGCGGGAGGTAGCGGTTGCAACGAGCACGGTGTTATTTATCAGGGGAACGCGCTGTCGTGCTGGAGCTGGAACCGCCGGTTTCACTGGAGAGCCAGCAACGCATCTGGGGACTCAATCAGCGGCTGCGCGATCATGAGAGCGTGCAGGAAGTGATCCCCGGCATGAACAACATCACCCTGATCCTGCGCGATCCCCAGCAGAATGCGCTGGATGCGATAGAGCGTCTTCAGCGCTGGTGGGAGGAGAGTGAGGCGGAATTTCCCGCGTCACGGGAGGTGTCGATCCCGGTGATCTATGGCGGCTCCACTGGCCCCGATCTGACCGTAGTGGCGGAACATGCCGGACTGACGCCCCGTCAGGTGGTTGAGCTGCACAGCAGCAGCGAATATGTGGTGTTTTTTATCGGCTTTCAGCCCGGTTTCCCCTATCTCGGCGGACTCGATTCCCGTCTGCACACGCCTCGCCGTGCTGAACCCAGAGTCGCGGTGCCCGCCGGATCGGTCGGCATCGGTGGCAGCCAGACCGGCATCTATCCGCTGGCCTCGCCCGGTGGCTGGCAGCTGATCGGACATACCTCCACCGCGCTGTTCGATCCGCGCCAGCAACCGCCTGTGTTGCTGCGTCCCGGCGACCGCGTGCGCTTTGTGCCGCAACAGGAGGGCGTATGTTAAACATTCTGCGAGCCGGGCTGGCCACCACGATTCAGGATGCCGGTCGCACTGGCTGGCGGCAGTATGGCATCAGCCCCGGCGGCGTGCTCGACTATCCCGCTATGTTTACCGCCAACGTGCTGGTGGGCAATGCGCCCCACAGCGCAGTGCTGGAGATCGTGCTGGGCCAGTTTAAAGCGGAGTTTACCCGCAATGGCTGGTTTGCGCTGACGGGGGCGGGCTGTCAGGCGGAGCTGGATGGTCAGCCGGTCTGGACAGGCTGGCGCACCGCAGTAAAAAAAGGGCAGGTACTCTCGCTGGCAATGCCGAAGCGCGGCATGCGCAGCTATCTGGCGGTGCAGGGCGGTTTTGATCTGCCGGAAATGCTCGGCTCGCTCAGCACCGATCTCAAAGCGGGTTTTGGCGGCTTCAAAGGGCGAATCTTACAGGATGGCGATCGCCTGCCGCTGGGCAAACCGACCCGGACGTTCGACCGCAAAGCCGGGGTGCGGCAACTGCTGTGGGGCAACCGGATTCGTGCGCTGCCCGGTCCGGAGTACCACGAATTCAGCCGCGACGCGCAGCAGGCATTCTGGCGCACCGCCTGGAAACTCAGCCCGCAAAGTAACCGGATGGGCTACCGGCTGGAGGGGCGGCAACTCAGTCGTGAAAATCCGCGTGAACTGCTGTCACACGGCGTCATGCCGGGCGTGATTCAGGTGCCACCCAGCGGACAGCCCATCGTGCTGATGGCGGATGCCCAGACCACCGGTGGCTATCCACGCATCGCCTCGGTTATCGAAGCCGATCTCTATCACCTGGCACAAATCCGTCTGGGTGAACCTGTTCACTTTATTCACTGCACCCTGCCGGAGGCGATGCTGGCGCGCCAGCATCAGCAACGCGCACTGGATCAGATGATGTGGGGGCTTAATGAAGATTGATTTAAATGCCGATCTCGGCGAGGGCTGCGCCAGCGATGAGGCACTGCTGCAACTGGTCACTTCTGCCAACATCGCCTGTGGCTTCCATGCGGGTGACGCGCAGACCATGCTGCAGTCGGTGCGCTGGGCGCAGGCATCGGGCGTGGCCATCGGCGCGCATCCCTCGTTCCCCGACCGGGAAAACTTTGGCCGCCGCGCCATGCAGCTGCCGCCGGAGACGCTTTACGCCCAGATGATCTACCAGATTGGCGCGCTGAAAAGCCTGGCGGAAAGTGAAGGGGCGCGGCTGGTCCACGTCAAACCGCACGGCATGCTCTACAACCAGGCTGCAGCCGATCCGGTGCTGGCTGACACCATCGCCCGCGCCATCAGGGCGGTTGACAGCCAGCTGATCGTGACTGGGCTGGCTGGCAGCGAATCGATCCGCGCCGCGGCGCACTACGGCTTACGCACCCGGGAAGAGGTTTTTGCTGACCGGGGTTACCTGAGCAGTGGGGCACTGGTGCCGCGTAGCGAACCGGGCGCACTGATTGAGGATGAACAGCAGGCCATTGATCAGACGCTGACGATGGTCCGGCAGGGCAAAGTCAGAAGTATCAGTGGTGAATGGGTCGCGGTGAATGCGCAGACCGTCTGCTTACATGGCGACGGCGCACACGCGCTGCAGTTTGCCCGGCGGTTGCGTGATGCCTTCGCCGCTCAGCAGATTGCGGTTACCAGCGCCTGAATAACATTTAGCCCGGCTTATGCCGGGTTTTTCAACTCTGAGGGAAAACCATGGAAAGTGCAGTCAATCTCTGGCCGTTACTGGGCATTGCCGCCATCGTTATCGGCTTCGTGTTACGTTTCAATCCGGTGCTGGTCGTGATCGTCGCCGGATTCGTCACCGGTCTGGCGGCGATGATGCCGCTGGCGGACATTTTGGAAAAGCTCGGCGCCGGTTTTCTGAACACCCGTAACCTGCCGCTGATTCTGCTGCTGCCGCTGGCGGTCATCGGCCTGCTGGAGCGTCACGGGCTGAAGGAGCGGGCACAGGCATGGATCGCACAGATAAAAACGGCCACCGCCGGACGTCTGCTGATCGTCTATCTGTTTGTCCGTGAAATCACCGCCGCGCTGGGATTAACCAGCCTGGGTGGCCATCCGCAGATGGTACGTCCGTTGCTGGCCCCGATGGCAGAGGGGGCAACGGAAAACCGCTATGGTGAGATCACGCCTGAACTGCGCTACCGGCTGCGCGCCATGTCTGCGGCCACCGATAATGTCGGCCTCTTCTTTGGTGAGGATATCTTCGTGGCATTTGGCGCGATTATCTTTATGCATAACTTTATGCAGGAGTCAGCCGGGATTCAGACCGAACCGCTGCACATTGCGTTATGGGGCATTCCGACCGCGCTTGCCGCCTTTCTGATCCACTCGGCGCGTCTGATGCGTCTGGATCGTCAGCTGGCGCGGGAACTGCAGCAGCTGAACAATCAGGCGCTGAAAGCCCGGGGAGGTGAATAATGTTCCAGCAACAATATCTGATGTGGCTGGCGGGCGTTATCCTGCTGGTGGTCGCGATTCTCTCCTGGCGCGACAGCGCAAACCCGCGCCGTTTTACCACCGGACTCTTCTGGGCGTTGTATGGCCTGGTATTTCTGGTGGGGGACTGGACGACGCAGATGATGAGCAGCCTGATGGGCTCGGATGCTGCAGGCACCCGAATGCTGCACATCACCATCGGTGTCATTGTGGTCGTGATGGCATTGATCGCCGGTTTCGGGGGTGTCCGGCTGGGTCGTTATCATCAGCGCAGTGATGAAGAGAAGCAGGCCAGCGCAGGGCGTCTGGGCAATAAACTGTTTCTGCCCGCGCTGGCGATCCCGGTCGTGACTGTGATCGGTGTGCTGGCGTTTAACCATATTCCCGGTCTGCAGGATGCGGTTTTCGGCCCCGGCAACCACGCTACGCTGGTGACGCTCTTCTCCATGATGGTGGGCTGTCTGATCGGCTGGCTGGTGGCGTTAAAACTGACTCATGAAAAACCGGTGCAGTCGATGCAGGAGACCCGCCGTCTGCTGGATTCGGTTGGCTGGGCCTTTATTCTGCCGCAAATTCTCGCCACCCTGGGACTGCTCTTTACCAGCGCGGGCGTGGGCGGTGCGATTTCGCATCTGACTGAGACCTGGCTGGCGGTAGACAACCGCTTTGTCGCGGTCACCGTTTATGCCGTCGGAATGGCGCTGTTGACCATGATCATGGGTAACGCTTTTGCCGCGTTTCCGATTATTACCGCAGGCGTCGGCATCCCGATCTTAGTGCTGCAGCACGGCGGTAATCCGGCGGTGATGGCCGCGATTGGCATGTTCTCCGGCTACTGCGGCACCCTGATGACGCCGATGGCGGCCAACTTCAATATCGTCCCGGCCGCGCTGCTGGAACTGCCGGACCGTAACGCGGTGATCAGGGCTCAGATTCCAACCGGTGTGCTACTGTTAATTGTTAACATTTTCCTGCTCTATTTCCTGATGTTTCTGTGAGGCCGCATGAAAACTGTTCTGATGACCGCCTTTGAACCCTTTGGCGGTGAAACGATTAACCCGTCATGGGAAGCGGTCCGTGCACTGGAGGGCAAACAGATCGGTGACGCCATCATCGTTATCCGCCAATTACCTGTCGTCTTCCGCGATGTGCTGACGGTGCTCTATCAGGCACTGGATGAAATTAAACCGGATCTCATTCTGTCCGTGGGGCAGGCGGGGGGCCGCAGCGATATCAGCGTTGAACGTATCGGCATTAATGTGGATGACGCCCGTATCCCGGACAACGCCGGTCATCAGCCGGTGGATGAGCCCGTAGTCGCGGGCGGTCCGGCAGCCTACTTTTCCCGTCTGCCGATCAAAGCGATCGTTGCGGCCGTGCGCGAAGCGGGCATTCCCGCCTCGGTTTCACAAACCGCCGGCACCTTTACCTGTAACCGGGTGATGTATGGCCTGCTGCACTGGCTGGCGCAGCAGGAGCGTCCGGCGCGGGGTGGTTTTATCCATATCCCTTATCTGCCCGAGCAGGCGGCGCAGCATCCCGGTGTGCCGAGCATGGCGGTCGCAACGATTATCAGGGCGCTGGAAATTGCAGTGCAGGTGACGCTGGAAACCGGCGACGACATAAAACAGGTGGGCGGAGCCACCCATTAAGAGGATGAAGGATGCCTGAAGGACCGGAAATCCGCCGTGTGGCGGATAAACTTGAAGTCGCGATTGTGGGGCAGCCGCTGAAAGAGGCGTGGTTTGCATTTCCTCAGCTGAAAACCTACGAACCGGCCCTGATTGGCGAGCAGGTGCAGGCGATTGAGACGCGCGGAAAGGCGTTGCTGACGCACTTCAGCAATGGCCTGACGCTCTATAGCCATAACCAGCTCTACGGCGTCTGGCGCATCGTCAAACCCGACACCGAACTTAACACCACACGTCAGCTGCGGGTGCGGCTGGCGACGGCGGGCAAAGCGATTCTGCTCTACAGCGCCTCCGACATTGAACTGCTCAACGCGGATACGCTGGCGGCCCATCCGTTCCTGAATCGTATCGGGCCGGATGTGCTGAGCAGTGGTGTGACGGTGGATGAGGTCAGGGAGCGGTTGCTCTCACTCCGCTTCCGGCGACGCCAGTTCAGCGGTCTGCTGCTGGATCAGGCGTTTCTTGCCGGGCTGGGCAACTACCTGCGCGCTGAAATCCTCTGGCTGGCACAGCTGCTGCCTCACCATAAGGCTCAGGAGCTGAGCGACGATCAGCTGACTGCTTTCAGTGAAGCACTGCTGTCGGTACCGCGTCACGCCTACCGGATGCGCGGAACCATGAAGAAATATCATGAGGAAGCGGCCTTTCAGTTTGAGGTGTTTCACCGCCAGGGCAAGTCGTGCCGGCGCTGTGGCACAACCATAGAGAAGGGCACGCTCTCATCGCGGCCTTTTTACTGGTGTCCGGGCTGTCAGAGGTAGAGAGAGTGATTCCTGCGGCGCCATCATAAGCAAAAGCAGGTTGAGTCCGGCCGCGGCAAACAGGTCAAAAGCGCAGGGAACAGGGTCAGAGGAGGAAAGCGTCCCGCGCCAGGGAAGGCGCGGGCCGAGCGGCCATGGATGGCCTGAGCGACTTTCCGATCTGACCCTGTTCCCTGAGCAGGCTCGGTCCCGCAGCAGCAGTGACTGTGCAGACCTCATTTCATCAGGCATGTGAAGGGAATTACAGAGGGAAAGAAGGGCTTCGCAGAGGAAAGGTTTGCTATGCAGGCGCGGCATAACCGCTCGCCGCGCCAGATCAGAATCACGTCGCCAGGCGGGGATCGCTCCCCGCCATCACGAACTTACTTCTCCAGCTTAGAGCTGAATTCACGCTCAGTGTAACCGGTGTAGAGCTGACGCGGACGGGCAATCTTCATGCCTTCGTCGTGCATCTCTTTCCAGTGTGCAATCCAGCCAACGGTACGGGCCATCGCGAAGATCACCGTAAACATGGAGGAAGGAATCCCCATCGCTTTCAGAATAATACCGGAGTAGAAGTCGACGTTAGGATAGAGCTTACGCTCGATGAAGTACGGGTCGTTCAGCGCGATGTGTTCCAGCTCCATCGCCACTTCCAGCAGGTCATCTTTCATACCCAGCTCATTCAGGACTTCATGGCAGGTATCACGCATCACTGTCGCGCGTGGATCGTAGTTTTTGTAAACACGATGACCAAAGCCCATCAGACGGAAGGAGTCATTCTTATCCTTGGCACGTTTAACGAACTCAGGAATGTGCTCAACGCTGCTGATCTCTTCCAGCATACGCAGTGTCGCTTCGTTTGCACCGCCGTGCGCCGGTCCCCACAGGGAGGCGATCCCGGCGGCGATACAGGCAAACGGGTTCGCACCACTTGAACCGGCGGTACGTACTGTTGAGGTAGAGGCGTTCTGCTCATGATCAGCATGCAGAATCAGAATACGGTCCATGGCGCGTTCCAGCACCGGATTAACTTTGTACTCTTCGCATGGCGTAGCGAACATCATGTGCAGGAAGTTACCGGCATAGGAGAGGTCGTTGCGCGGATAAACAAATGGCTGGCCGATGGAATATTTGTAACACATCGCTGCCATGGTCGGCATCTTGGAGAGCAGACGGAATGCTGCGATTTCGCGGTGGCGCTCAATGTTTACATCCAGCGAATCATGGTAAAACGCCGCCAGTGCGCCGGTCACACCGCACATCACCGCCATCGGATGCGAGTCACGACGGAAGCCGTGGAACAGACGGGTAATCTGCTCATGAATCATCGTATGACGGGTAACGGTGGTGCGGAACTCATCAAACTGCTTCTGATCCGGCGCTTCGCCATTCAGCAGGATGTAGCACACTTCCAGATAGTTAGAGTGGGTCGCCAGCTCAGAAATAGGGAAACCACGGTGCAGCAGGATACCTTCGTCACCATCAATAAAGGTGATTTGCGATTCGCAGGACGCTGTAGAAGTGAAACCGGGATCGAAGGTGAACAGGCCACTTGCACCCAAAGAGCGGACATCAACCACATCCTGGCCCAGCGAGCCTTTCAGCACGTCCAGTTCAATAGATGTTCCATCTTGCAGGGTTAGCGTTACTTTTTTATCTGTCATTTTCGTCTCCATAGCGCCTTATGTAGGTAAGGATCTTTAGACACCTGAAACGCGTTCATGTTGCGGTTGGCAAAACAACACAGTATCACTCTGCGGCGATCAGGCCTGTGCAGGGTACAGAGTGAGCGGCGCGTTCCCAGCGGGAACCTGTGAGCCATGGACATGCTGCATATCGCGGTTGTTAAAGATCCGGTCAGGACATAACTTCTTGGTAACCAATAACCTGATGCTTTTTAATGCTCATTATCGCAATGTTACATAACTTGCGCTTAGGGGAAAGTGTATCCCCATAACTTTTGTGCATCATAGGAATTTACAGGCTTAGTTTGTAACTGAATTGTTGAACTATTGTCAAATCAGATAATTAAAATTGTATCAATTGTGAAAATCGTGAGTATGATCACTGTTCTACCTAAAATATACCAAAGAGTTTGTAGGGGAATTGTAATCAGAATGTGATCCTCCTATACTCCAGGCAGGTCTCCGGAACACCCTGACACCAGGAGCCACCCAGCGTTTACTACCGCGTCAATTAACACTGGATGTTGCTTGTTTGGTGACGGTTAAAGTCTGCCACGCGTTGTGATTAGACTCCGCCTCAGGTCCGGAGGAAGCAAAATAAAAAAGAGCTGTGTGGGCAAAACCGTGAAAAAACAAAGACCTGTCAACTTGGATCTCTCGACGATCCGGTTTCCCGTTACTGCAATATCATCCATTCTTCACCGCGTCTCCGGCGTAATCACCCTGGTTGCCATTGGCATCCTGCTGTGGCTACTCGGTCTCTCTCTCTCCTCTCCTGAAGGTTTCCAGCACGCTGCGTCCATTATGGATGGCTTCTTCGCGAAGTTCATCATGTGGGGCATCTTAACGGCGCTGGCCTATCACGCGGTGAGCGGGATTCGTCATATGTTGATGGATTTTGGTTATCTGGCTGAAACGCTGCAGGTCGGTAAGCGCTCAGCACATATAACTTTTGTGATCACTGTCGTGCTGGCAATTCTGGCGGGAGTCCTCGTATGGTAAGCAATGCATCCGCATTGGGTCGCAACGGCATCCAGGACTGGCTGCTGCTGCGCGCAACTGCAATTCTCATTACGCTCTACATCGTCTACATCCTCGGTTTCGTGGTGATGACAGACACGCTGACGTATGACCTGTGGCGTGGCTTCTTCGCCTCCGCCTTCACCAAAGTGTTCACGCTGCTGACGCTCTTCTCCATTCTGATCCACGGCTGGATCGGGATGTGGCAGGTGTTAACAGACTACGTTAAATCGCTGCCAACCCGTTTGTTGCTGCAGTTTGTGATTGTCGTGGCGCTGTTGTGGTATGCGATTTATGGCTTTGTTGTGGTGTGGGGTGTGTAAATGAGTTTGCCAATCAGAGAATTTGATGCCGTGGTGATCGGCGCAGGTGGCGCAGGAATGCGCGCCGCACTGCAAATCTCCCAGGGCGGCCAGAGCTGTGCCCTGTTATCCAAAGTTTTCCCGACCCGTTCCCACACGGTATCTGCGCAGGGCGGTATCACCGTTGCGCTGGGTAATACCCACGAAGATAACTGGGAATGGCATATGTATGACACCGTCAAAGGTTCCGACTATATCGGTGACCAGGACGCGATTGAATATATGTGCAAAACCGGCCCGGAAGCGATTCTGGAGCTGGAGCATATGGGCCTGCCATTCTCCCGTCTGGAAGATGGCCGCGTTTATCAGCGTCCGTTTGGTGGCCAGTCGAAAAACTTCGGCGGCGAGCAGGCGGCACGTACGGCGGCGGCCGCTGACCGTACCGGTCACGCCCTGCTGCATACGCTCTATCAGCAGAACCTGAAAAACAAAACCACCATCTTCTCGGAGTGGTACGCGCTGGATCTGGTGAAAAACGCCGATGGCGCGGTAGTGGGTTGTACCGCTATCTGCATCGAAACCGGCGAAACCGTCTACTTCAAAGCGAAGGCGACCATTCTGGCGACCGGCGGTGCAGGCCGTATCTACCAGTCCACCACCAACGCCCACATCAACACCGGTGACGGTGTCGGTATGGCGCTGCGCGCAGGCGTGCCGGTGCAGGATATGGAGATGTGGCAGTTCCACCCAACCGGCATCGCGGGTGCGGGTGTGCTGGTCACGGAAGGCTGCCGTGGTGAAGGTGGCTACCTGCTGAACAAACATGGCGAGCGCTTCATGGAGCGTTATGCGCCAAACGCCAAAGACCTGGCGGGCCGCGACGTGGTTGCGCGTTCGATGATGATTGAAATCCGTGAAGGTCGCGGCTGTGACGGTCCGTGGGGCCCGCACATCAAATTGAAACTCGATCATCTGGGTAAAGAGGTGCTGGAATCGCGTCTGCCGGGTATCCTGGAGCTGTCGCGCACCTTTGCTCACGCCGATCCGATCAAAGAGCCTATCCCGGTTATCCCGACCTGCCACTACATGATGGGCGGCATTCCGACCAAAGTAACCGGTCAGGCGCTGCGCGTGAACGAGCAGGGCGAAGATGTGGTGATTCCTGGCCTGTTCGCCGTCGGCGAAATCGCCTGTGTTTCGGTGCACGGAGCCAACCGTCTGGGTGGTAACTCCCTGCTGGACCTGGTGGTCTTTGGCCGCGCGGCGGGTCTGCATCTGCTGGAGAGCATCCAGGAGCAGGGCGACCTGCGTGATGCGACCGAAGATGAAATCGCCGTGGCGATGGAGCGTTTCAACCGCTGGGAAAACAACACCACCGGTGAAGACCCGGTTGAGATTCGCAAAGCGCTGCAACGCTGCATGCAGAACAACTTCTCGGTCTTCCGTGAAGGTGATGCGATGGCACAGGGTCTGGAAGAGCTGAAAGAGATTCGCCAGCGCCTGAAGTCAGCGCGTCTGGATGACCGCTCACCCGATTTCAACACCCAGCGTATTGAGTGCCTGGAGCTGGATAACCTGATGGAGACGGCTTTTGCCACGGCGGTCGCGGCTAACTACCGCACCGAGAGCCGCGGTGCGCACAGTCGCTTCGACTTCCCGGATCGTGATGATGAAAACTGGCTGTGCCACAGTCTTTATGTCCCGGAAACCGAAAGCATGACGCGCCGTGAGGTGAACATGCAGCCGAAACTGCGCGCGGCCTTCCCGCCGAAAGTGCGCACCTACTAATTCCGGAGACGACGATGAGACTCGAGTTTTCAATTTATCGCTACAATCCAGACGTCGACGACAAACCGCGTATGCAGGATTACACGCTGGAATCGGAAGATGGTCGTGACATGATGCTGCTGGATGCGCTGATCCGCCTGAAAGAGAAAGATCCGACCCTGGCCTTCCGTCGCTCCTGCCGTGAAGGTGTCTGCGGCTCTGACGGCCTCAACATGAACGGTAAAAACGGTCTGGCCTGCATCACGCCGGTATCGGCACTGGGCAACGGAAAACAGAAAATTGTTATCCGTCCGCTGCCGGGCTTACCGGTCGTGCGTGACCTGGTAGTAGACATGAGCCAGTTTTATGCACAATATGAGAAAATTAAGCCTTTCCTGTTGAATAATGGGGAAAATCCGCCTGCACGTGAACATCTGCAGTCACCGGATGAGCGTGAACATCTGGATGGCCTGTACGAATGTATTCTCTGTGCCTGCTGCTCAACCTCCTGCCCGTCATTCTGGTGGAATCCGGAGAAGTTTATTGGTCCAGCCGGTCTGCTGGCCGCATACCGCTTCCTGATTGACAGCCGCGACACTGAAACCGAGTCGCGCCTCGACAATCTGAATGATGCTTTCAGCGTATTCCGCTGTCACAGCATTATGAACTGTGTGAGCGTATGCCCGAAAGGGCTGAACCCGACGCGCGCCATCGGCCATATCAAGTCGATGCTGCTGCAGCGCGGTGCATGATGTGTACTTGCCGGGAACCTCAGGTTCCCGGTGTTTTACGGAAGCCTCTGTAAGCGCGGTGATGACCACGTTTACAAAGGTTCCCTTACGGGCCACGCGCGCTGCGCAGAGTGCTCGTATCGCTGAACTCACTACGGCAAACCGCGAAAGCGGCAACAAATGAAACCTCAAAAAAGCATAGCAATGCTTAAGGGATCACAATGCAGAACAGCGCGATGAAACCCTGGCTGGACTCTTCCTGGCTGGCCGGCGCGAATCAGTCTTACATAGAGCAGCTCTATGAGGATTTCCTGACCGATCCTGACTCTGTCGATGCAGTGTGGCGCTCGATGTTCCAGCAGTTACCGGGCACCGGAATGAAACCTGAGCAGTTTCACTCCACCACACGTGAGTACTTCCGTCGCCTGGCGAAAGACGCATCTCGTTACACCTCATCTCTTTCCGATCCGGAAACCAACTCCAAGCAAGTGAAAGTGTTGCAGCTGATTAACGCGTTCCGTTTTCGCGGTCATCAGCACGCCAACCTCGATCCGCTTGGCCTGTGGAAACAGGACCGGGTGGCCGATCTTGATCCCGCTTTTCACGATCTGACCGAGGCCGATTTTCAGGAAAGCTTTAACGTCGGCTCTTTTGCCATCGGCAAAGAGACCATGAAGCTGGCCGATCTCTTCGAGGCGCTGACCCAGACTTACTGCGGCTCGATTGGTGCGGAATATATGCACATCAACAACACCGATGAGAAACGCTGGATCCAGCAGCGTCTTGAGTCCGTGGCGGGCCGTGCAGCGTTCAGCAACGAAGAGAAAAAAGGTTTCCTGAAAGAGCTGACCGCCGCAGAAGGGCTGGAGAAATATCTGGGAGCGAAATTCCCGGGTGCGAAACGCTTCTCGCTGGAAGGTGGCGACGCGCTGATTCCGATGCTGCGCGAAATGATCCGTCATGCCGGTAAGAGCGGAACCCGTGAAGTGGTGCTGGGTATGGCGCACCGCGGCCGTCTCAACGTGCTGATCAACGTGCTGGGTAAAAAGCCGCAGGATCTGTTCGACGAGTTCGCCGGTAAGCACAAAGAGCATCTGGGCACCGGTGATGTGAAGTACCACATGGGCTTCTCCTCTGACGTGGAAACGGAAGGCGGCCTGGTGCATCTGGCGCTGGCGTTTAACCCGTCGCATCTGGAGATCGTCAGCCCGGTGGTGATGGGCTCGGTTCGTGCCCGTCTCGATCGCCTTGATGAGCCAGCCAGCAATAAAGTTTTACCGATCACCATTCACGGTGATGCGGCCGTCATTGGTCAGGGCGTGGTTCAGGAAACCCTGAACATGTCTCAGGCGCGCGGTTATGAAGTGGGTGGCACGGTTCGTATCGTGATCAACAACCAGGTGGGCTTTACCACCTCTAACCCGAAAGATGCGCGCTCTACGCCATACTGCACCGACATCGGCAAAATGGTGCTGGCGCCGATTTTCCATGTCAACGCTGATGACCCGGAAGCGGTGGCCTTTGTTACCCGTCTGGCACTCGACTACCGCAACACCTTTAAGCGTGATGTGTTTATCGATCTGGTCTGCTATCGCCGTCATGGTCACAACGAGGCGGATGAGCCAAGCGCGACCCAGCCGCTGATGTACCAGAAAATCAAAAAACACCCGACGCCACGCAAAATCTACGCCGACCGTCTGGAAGGTGAAGCCGTTGCCACGCAGGAAGATGCGACCGAGATGGTCAATCTTTACCGTGACGCGCTGGATGCGGGCGAATGTGTGGTGCCGGAATGGCGTCCGATGAGCCTGCACTCCTTTACCTGGTCACCTTACCTGAACCATGAGTGGGATGAGCCTTATCCGGCGCAGGTTGAGCTGAAACGTCTGAAGGAGCTGGCGCTGCGTATCAGCCAGGTGCCTGAAGAGGTGGAAGTTCAGTCGCGTGTCGCCAAGATCTACAACGATCGTCGCCTGATGGCCGAAGGTGAAAAAGCCTTCGACTGGGGCGGGGCAGAGAACCTGGCCTACGCCACACTGGTCGATGAAGGCATTCCGGTGCGCCTGTCGGGCGAAGATACCGGTCGCGGCACCTTCTTCCACCGTCACGCTGTTATTCATAACCAGGCGAATGGCTCTACCTACACCCCGCTGCACCATGTGCACAGTGGTCAGGGCCAGTTTAAAGTCTGGGACTCCGTGCTGTCCGAAGAGGCGGTGCTGGCCTTTGAATATGGCTACGCAACGGCTGAACCGCGCATCCTGACCATCTGGGAAGCGCAGTTTGGTGACTTCGCCAACGGCGCACAGGTGGTTATCGATCAGTTCATCAGCTCCGGTGAGCAGAAATGGGGCCGCATGTGTGGTCTGGTGATGCTGCTGCCGCACGGCTATGAAGGTCAGGGGCCGGAGCACTCCTCTGCGCGTCTGGAGCGTTATCTGCAACTCTGCGCTGAGCAGAACATGCAGGTCTGCGTGCCTTCAACCCCGGCGCAGGTTTACCACATGCTGCGTCGTCAGGCGCTGCGCGGTATGCGTCGTCCGCTGATTGTGATGTCACCGAAATCACTGCTGCGTCATCCGCTGGCGATCTCGACGCTGGATGAACTGGCAAACGGCAGTTTCCAGCCGGCAATTGGTGAAATTGACGATCTCGATCCGCAGGGCGTGAAACGCGTCGTGCTCTGTTCCGGTAAAGTCTATTACGACCTGCTGGAGCAGCGTCGTAAAAACGAGCAGACCGATGTGGCCATCGTGCGCATCGAGCAGCTCTATCCTTTCCCGCATCAGGCGGTACAGGAAGCATTAAAAGCGTATTCTCACGTGCAGGATTTTGTCTGGTGTCAGGAAGAGCCGCTGAATCAGGGCGCCTGGTATTGCAGCCAGCATCACTTCCGTGAAGTTGTGCCGTTTGGCGCGACCTTACGTTATGCAGGCCGCCCGGCATCCGCCTCACCGGCCGTGGGTTACATGTCCGTACACCAACAACAGCAGCAAGACCTGGTTAATGACGCGCTGAACGTTAATTAATTAAAAGGAAAGATAATGAGTAGCGTAGATATTCTCGTTCCCGACCTGCCTGAATCGGTTGCCGATGCCTCAGTGGCAACCTGGCACAAAAAACCAGGCGATGCCGTCACTCGCGATGAAGTGCTGGTTGAAATCGAAACCGACAAAGTGGTGCTGGAAGTGCCTGCGGCGGCTGACGGTATCCTGGAAGCCGTGCTGGAAGAAGAGGGCGCCACCGTCACTTCACGCCAGATCCTGGGCCGCCTGAAAGAGGGCAACAGCGCCGGTAAAGAGACCAGCGCGAAGTCTGAAAGCAAAGAGTCGACTCCGGCTCAGCGTCAGACCGCGTCGCTGGAAGAAGAGAGCAACGATGCGCTCAGCCCGGCTATTCGCCGTCTGATTGCTGAGCACAACCTGGATGCCTCGCAGATCAAAGGCAGCGGTGTGGGCGGACGCCTGACCCGTGAAGATGTTGAAAAACATCTTGCCAGCAAGCCGCAGGACACCAAAGCTGCCGCACCGGCCGCTGAAGCCGCTGCCGCGCCGCAGCCGATCGCAAATCGCAGCGAAAAACGCGTGCCGATGACCCGTCTGCGTAAGCGTGTTGCTGAGCGTCTGCTGGAAGCGAAAAACAGCACCGCGATGCTGACCACCTTCAACGAAATCAACATGAAGCCCATCATGGATCTGCGCAAGCAGTATGGTGAGGCTTTTGAGAAGCGTCACGGTGTGCGTCTGGGCTTCATGTCCTTCTACCTGAAAGCGGTCGTTGAAGCGCTGAAACGTTATCCGGAAGTGAACGCCTCTATCGATGGCGAAGATGTGGTTTACCACAACTACTTCGACGTCAGCATTGCGGTCTCCACGCCGCGCGGTCTGGTGACGCCAGTGCTGCGTGACGTCGATGCGCTGAGCATGGCGGACATCGAGAAGAAAATTAAAGAGCTGGCCGTGAAAGGCCGTGACGGTAAACTGACGGTTGAGGATCTGACCGGCGGTAACTTTACCATCACCAACGGCGGCGTCTTTGGTTCACTCATGTCTACGCCGATCATCAACCCACCGCAGAGCGCCATTCTGGGCATGCACGCTATCAAAGATCGCCCGATGGCGGTCAATGGTCAGGTTGTGGTGCTGCCAATGATGTATCTGGCGCTCTCCTACGACCACCGCCTGATCGATGGCCGTGAATCTGTGGGTTATCTGGTTGCAGTGAAAGAGATGCTGGAAGATCCAGCACGTCTGCTGCTGGATGTCTGATTTTCACCGGGCGCACCTTCGCGTGCGCCCAACCTCATTACTCTTTTCAGACCTGAATGGATAGAACATCATGAACTTACACGAATACCAGGCGAAACAGCTGTTTGCACGGTATGGCATGCCGGCACCAACGGGTTACGCCTGTACTACACCACGTGAAGCGGAAGAAGCAGCCTCTAAAATTGGCGCAGGCCCGTGGGTAGTTAAATGTCAGGTTCATGCCGGTGGCCGCGGTAAAGCGGGCGGTGTGAAAGTGGTTAACAGCAAAGAAGATATCCGTGCTTTTGCTGAAAACTGGCTGGGCAAACGCCTGGTGACCTATCAGACAGATGCGAACGGCCAGCCGGTTAACCAGATTCTGGTTGAAGCCGCGACCGACATCGACCAGGAACTCTACTTGGGCGCGGTGGTGGATCGTGCTACCCGTCGTGTGATTTTCATGGCCTCAACCGAAGGCGGCGTGGAAATCGAAAAAGTAGCGGAAGAGACTCCGCATCTGATCCACAAAATGGCGCTGGATCCGCTGACCGGTCCGCAGCCGTACCAGGGCCGCGAGCTGGCATTCAAACTCGGTCTGACCGGTAAGCTGGTCGGCCAGTTCACCAAGATCTTTATGGGTCTGGCGACACTGTTCCTGGAGCGCGATCTGGCGATGGTTGAGATCAACCCGCTGGTGATCACCAAGCAGGGCGACCTGATCTGCCTGGATGGCAAACTGGGTGCCGATGGCAATGCCCTGTTCCGCCAGCCAGAGCTGCGCGAAATGCGCGATCCAAGCCAGGAAGATCCCCGTGAAGCGCACGCGACACAGTGGGAACTGAACTATGTTGCGCTGGAAGGCAACATCGGCTGTATGGTTAACGGCGCAGGTCTGGCGATGGGCACCATGGACATCGTTAAGCACCACGGCGGCCAGCCAGCAAACTTCCTTGATGTCGGCGGCGGCGCAACCAAAGAGCGCGTAACTGAAGCCTTCAAAATCATCCTCTCTGACGATGCGGTGAAAGCCGTCTTCGTTAACATCTTCGGCGGTATCGTACGCTGTGACCTGATTGCCGACGGCATCATCGGCGCAGTTGCTGAAGTGGGTGTGAACGTGCCAGTGGTGGTACGTCTGGAAGGTAACAACGCCGAGCTGGGCGCCCAGAAACTGGCGGACAGCGGTCTGAACATCATTGCAGCAACCAGCCTGACAGACGCCGCACAGCGTGTTGTTGCTGCCGCGGAGGGTAAATAATGTCCATTCTGATCGACAAAAACACCAAAGTCATTTGCCAGGGTTTCACCGGTGGCCAGGGGACTTTCCATTCTGAACAGGCACTGGCCTACGGTACCCAACTGGTTGGCGGCGTCACGCCAGGCAAAGGCGGCACGACTCACCTCGGCCTGCCGGTGTTCAACACCGTGCGTGAAGCGGTAGAAGCGACCGGCGCAACGGCAACCGTGATCTACGTTCCGGCACCGTTCTGCAAAGATGGCATCCTGGAAGCGATTGAAGCGGGCATCAAACTGATCATCACCATCACCGAAGGTATCCCGACGCTGGATATGCTGACCGTGAAGGTGAAGCTGGATGAAGCGGGCGTGCGGATGATCGGTCCAAACTGCCCGGGTGTCATCACCCCAGGCGAATGCAAAATCGGCATCATGCCGGGCCACATTCACCAGCCGGGCCGCGTGGGTATCGTCTCACGTTCCGGTACGCTGACCTATGAAGCGGTTAAGCAGACCACCGATATCGGTTACGGCCAGTCGACCTGTGTGGGTATCGGCGGCGACCCGATCCCAGGCTCTAACTTCATCGACATCCTGAAACTGTTCCAGGACGACCCGCAGACGGAAGCGATCGTGATGATCGGCGAGATCGGCGGCAGCGCAGAAGAAGAAGCGGCAGCCTTCATCAAAGAGCACGTGACCAAGCCTGTCGTGGGTTACATCGCGGGTGTGACGGCGCCTAAAGGCAAACGTATGGGCCATGCGGGCGCCATCATTGCCGGTGGTAAAGGCACCGCTGATGAGAAGTTCGCGGCGCTGGAAGCGGCAGGCGTGAAGACCGTTCGCAGTCTGGCGGACATCGGTGACGCCGTGAAAGCAGTATTACCGGCTAAATAAGCCAGCGTCATCTGAGACTCAGCCACCTTCGGGTGGCTTTTTTTTTGCGATTAACCCGGGGGAGAGGACTGTCAGCGTGAAGGGAAACAGGCTGCATGATCATGTCGTCCGGGCGCCTGCCAGGTTAATAAATAATGGCAAACGTGATCTATTTTCTCACTCCTGATTTAAGTAATGACATCTTATTAACAAGAATCCTACCTGACCATATCTGGAAACTTATTGCGTTATTCCAGATCAATTAATCGCGATTTATATCCAACTATTTCTCTGGCAAAGCGCAACGCTAAGGGCGTAAATTGCGCTGCATCAATCCAGCCTTTTACACACATTTTCAAACGTCTGCTCAACCCGGGATGACACCCGCTTTTCTCCTGTTAAAGCACGCGTTAATGAAAGCGCGGATTGACAATTCAGAGCTGCTGCATGCGTGACTGACCTGTCCCGGCAGCTTACAGGCCGGGTCTGCGGGTAATAAAAAAAACTGGAATCAATAAACAGTCGTTCCTGACCCCGATTACGTTCGCGATTCGCGCGCGCAATTGAGAGAAAGCGAGGAGCAAGGAGTCCTTATGTTAGATATCGTCGAGCTGTCGCGATTACAGTTTGCCTTAACGGCGATGTACCATTTTCTGTTCGTCCCTTTAACGCTGGGTATGGCGTTTCTGCTGGCGATTATGGAAACGGTCTATGTGCTGAGCGGCAAACAGATTTATAAAGATATGACGAAGTTCTGGGGCAAGTTATTTGGTATTAACTTTGCGCTGGGTGTGGCCACCGGACTGACGATGGAATTTCAGTTCGGCACTAACTGGTCCTATTACTCTCACTACGTCGGCGATATCTTCGGTGCGCCGCTCGCCATTGAAGGTCTGATGGCGTTCTTCCTGGAATCAACCTTTGTCGGCCTGTTCTTCTTTGGCTGGGATCGGCTGGGTAAAGTGCAGCACATGGCGGTCACCTGGCTGGTGGCGCTGGGATCGAACATGTCGGCGCTCTGGATTCTGGTCGCCAACGGCTGGATGCAGAACCCGATCGCCTCTGAATTCAACTTCGAAACCATGCGTATGGAGATGGTCAGCTTCTCGCAGCTGGTGCTGAACCCGGTCGCGCAGGTCAAATTCGTACACACCGTGGCGGCGGGTTATACCACCGGTGCGATGTTTATTCTCGGCATCAGCGCGTGGTACATGCTGAAAGGACGTGATCTCGCCTTTGCAAAACGCTCGTTCGCCATTGCCGCCAGCTTTGGTATGGCTGCGGTGCTGTCAGTGATCCTGCTGGGCGATGAGTCCGGCTATGAAATGGGTGACGTGCAGAAAACCAAACTCGCCGCGATTGAAGCCGAGTGGGAGACCCAGCCGGCACCGGCTTCATTTACGCTGTTTGGTCTGCCGGATCAGGCGACTCAGGAGAACCGCTATGCGATTCAGATCCCCTGGCTGCTGGGCCTGATCGCCACCCGATCCACCGATACGCCCGTCACCGGCCTGAAAGATCTGATGGCACAGCATGAGGTGCGCATCCGCAACGGCATGAAGGCCTACACCCTGCTGAATGAGCTGCGCAGCGGCAGCCAGGATCCGGCAGTACGTGACGCCTTTAACAGTCACAAACAGGATCTCGGCTACGGTCTGCTGCTGAAACGCTATACCGACAACGTGGCGGATGCGACGGACGCGCAGATCAGGCAGGCGACGCAGGATTCTATCCCGCGTGTGGCACCGCTTTACTTCGCGTTTCGCATCATGGTGCTGTGCGGCGTGCTGCTGCTGGCCATCATCACGCTTTCCTTCTGGAGCGTGATACGTAATCGCATCGGTAAGAACCGTGGGTTGCTGAAAGCGGCACTGCTGGGGATTCCGCTGCCGTGGATTGCGGTGGAGTCAGGCTGGTTTGTCGCGGAGTATGGCCGTCAGCCCTGGGCCATCGGTGAAATTCTGCCGACGGCGGTGGCTAACTCCTCCCTGACCACAGGCGATCTGCTGTTCTCAATGATTCTGATCTGTGGCCTCTACACCCTGTTCCTGGTGGCTGAAATGTACCTGATGTTCAAATTCGCCCGCCTCGGGCCGAGCAGTCTGAAAACCGGGCGTTATCACCACGAGCAGATCACGGCAACCCCTCAGCCGGTACAGGGATAAGGAGAGCGACCATGTTTGATTACGAAGTTCTGCGCTTTGTCTGGTGGCTGTTGATTGGCGTGCTGCTGATCGGCTTTGCCGTCGCCGATGGTTTCGATATGGGCGTCGGTATGCTGACACGCATTCTGGGACGCTCCGATACCGAACGCCGCATCATGATTAACACCATCGCCCCGCACTGGGACGGCAACCAGGTCTGGCTGATCACCGCCGGCGGGGCGCTGTTTGCCGCCTGGCCGATGGTCTACGCGGCCGCCTTTTCGGGCTTCTATGTGGCGATGATCCTCGTGCTTGCGTCGCTCTTCTTCCGTCCGGTCGGTTTCGACTACCGCTCAAAGATTGAAGACAACCGCTGGCGCGGTGCCTGGGACTGGGGCATTTTCATTGGCAGTTTTGTCCCGCCGCTGGTGATTGGCGTGGCGTTTGGCAACCTGTTACAGGGCGTGCCGTTCCATGCCGACGAGTATCTGCGTCTGTTCTACACCGGTAACTTCTTCCAGCTGCTGAATCCATTTGGTCTGCTGGCGGGAGTGGTCAGTGTGGCGATGATTCTGGCGCAGGGTGCGACCTATCTGCAGATGCGCACCACCGGTGAACTGCATCTGCGTTCACGCACCGCCGCACAGCTTGCCGCGCTGGTGATGATGGTCTGCTTCATCCTGGCAGGTGTCTGGGTGAAATATGGCATTGATGGCTATGTGGTGACCAGCCCTCTGGATCACTTCGCCGCCTCCAACCCGCTGGGTAAAACCGTAGTGCGCGAAGCGGGAGCCTGGCTTGTGAATTTCCAGCAGCATCCTGTGCTGTGGCTGTTCCCGCTGCTGGGTGTGCTTCTGCCGCTGCTGACCATCTTCTGCTCACGGGTGGAGAAGGGGGCCTGGGCGTTCCTGTTCTCCTCGCTGACGCTGGCCTGCGTCATCATGACGGCGGGTATTGCGATGTTCCCGTTCATCATGCCGTCCAGCACCGTGCCGGGCACCAGCCTGACGATGTGGGACGCCACGTCCAGCCTGCTGACCCTGCAAACCATGACCATTGCCGCCGTTATCTTTGTGCCGATCATTCTGGCCTACACCACCTGGTGCTACTGGAAGATGTTTGGTCGTATCACCAAAGAGCATATTGAAAGCAACAGTCACTCACTCTACTGATTAAGGAGATGTCGCATGTGGTATTTTGCCTGGATTCTCGGCACTCTGCTGGCCTGTGCCTTTGGTATCATCACCGCGCTGGCGATTGAGCACATTGAAGCGCAGGATGAGTCTCACTGATGCGAACGCTGATTCGGATGCTGTATGATCTGATGGATAAGGGCCCGTTACGGGCCCTCTCTCTGCTGCTGGCACTGCTGACGGCGGGCGGGGTGATGTGGGATCCTGCACGCTTTGCCAATCAGGCAGGGGAGTTACCTGCGCTGCAGGCGCTGGTGCTGATCTGGGCGGTCTGCTGCGGGGTGATCCACGGCGTGGGTTTCCGGCCACGAAAAACCCGATGGCAGGCGCTGTTTACGCCGTTACCCGCCATACTGGTGTTAATGATTGCCCTTTACCGTTTTTACGTTTAGCCCCCGCCTTACCGGCGCTGTCAGTGAATATTTGTCAGCGTACGGTCAATAAATCTCCCTGAAATCGTTCCGTTTGTTACGGAGCGATAATTATTTTCGCCTGGCTCTGGCGACCCATTCCCAACCCCAATTCTCTTGCGTATAGTAGCATCGTTTAAAACGAGGCCGGGATGTAGAGTGAGTACAACGCTGTTTCGCTGGCCGGTTCGGGTCTACTACGAAGACACTGATGCCGGTGGTGTGGTTTATCACGCCAGCTATATCGCTTTTTATGAACGAGCACGTACCGAGATGTTGCGACAGCACCATTTCAATCAGCAGACGCTGTTAGAGCAGCAGGTCGCTTTTGTGGTACGACGTATGACGGTGGACTACCTGTCGGCGGCGCGTCTTGATGACCTTCTGGAGATCCAGAGTGAAGTGACATCAATGACACGGGCCACGATGACGTTCACGCAGCGTATCGTGAATACTGAAGGCAAAGTGCTCAATGAGGCAGAAGTCCTGATTGCCTGCATTAACCCACATCTGATGAAGCCGATTGCGCTTCCCAAGTCTATTGTCGCGGAGTTCAAGCAGTGACTGACATGAACATTCTTGATTTGTTCCTGAAGGCGAGCCTTCTGGTCAAACTTATCATGTTGATTTTGATCGGCTTTTCTATTGCCTCCTGGGCCATCATTATTCAGCGCACACGTATTCTGAATGCGGCCGGAAGAGAAGCGGAGGCGTTTGAAGACAAGTTCTGGTCGGGTATCGAACTTTCGCGTCTCTATCAGGAGAGTCAGGAGCGTCGGGACGAACTGGCCGGTTCTGAGCAGATTTTCTACGCCGGCTTTAAAGAGTTTGCCCGTCTGCATCGCGCCAATAATCATGCGCCGGAAGCGGTCATTGATGGCGCCAGCCGTGCGATGCGCATCTCGCTGAACCGCGAGCTGGAAACGCTGGAAAACCACATTCCTTTCCTCGGCACCGTCGGTTCAATCAGCCCCTACATCGGGCTGTTCGGCACCGTCTGGGGGATCATGCACGCCTTTATCGCGCTGGGCGCGGTGAAGCAGGCGACGCTGCAGATGGTGGCGCCAGGTATTGCTGAAGCACTGATTGCGACCGCGATCGGTCTGTTTGCCGCGATTCCGGCGGTGATGGCGTACAACCGCCTGAACCAGCGCGTCAACAAACTGGAGCAGGGCTACGACAACTTTATGGAAGAGTTCACGGCCATCCTGCATCGCCAGGCTTTCTCCAGCGATAACGCTAAGTAAATAGAGGTTAATGATGGCCAGAGTACGTGGTCGCAAACACCGCGACCTGAAGTCGGAAATCAACATCGTTCCGCTGCTGGACGTCCTGCTGGTGCTGTTGCTGATCTTCATGGCAACCGCACCCATTATTACCCAGAGCGTGGAAGTGGATCTGCCGGATGCGACCGACTCTAAAACCGTCTCCAGCGACGACAATCCGCCGGTGATTGTTGAGGTGGCGGGCGTGGGTCAGTACAGCCTGGTGGTGGATCACGATCGCATGGATCAGCTTCCGCCCGAGCAGGTGATCAGCGAAGCGCAGCGTCGACTGGAAGCGAATCCTAAGACGGTCTTTTTGATCGGGGGCGCGAAAGAGGTGCCTTACGATGAAATTATTAAAGCGCTCAACCTGCTGCACCAGGCGGGTGTTAAATCTGTCGGTTTGATGACGCAGCCGATTTAAAATCGAACCGTTTTTGGGAACCGAGTGTGTCGAAGGCAACCGAGCAAAACGAGAAGTTAAAGCGCGCGATAATCATTTCGGTGATTCTGCATATCGTGCTGATCGCGCTGCTGGTATGGAGCTCGTTTAATGAGCATGTTGACCCCAGCAGTGCGGGTGGCGGCGGCAGTGATATCGATGCGGTGATGGTCGATCCCGGCGCCGTCGTCAGCCAGTATAACCGTCAGCAGAACCAGCAGAGCGACAGCCAGCGTGCTGAGCAGCAGCGTAAAAAGCAGGCGCAGCAGCAGGCTGAAGAGCTGCAGGAGAAGCAGGCCGCCGAACAGCAGCGTCTGAAAGCGCTGGAAAAAGAGCGCTTAGCTGCGCAGGAAGCGGCAAAAGAAGAGGCTAAACAGCAGGCTGAGCAGCAGAAAGCGGCCGAACAGGCCGCTAAACAGGCGGCTGAGCAACAGAAAACCGCTGAAGCGGCAGCCGCAAAAGCGAAGGCTGAAGCTAAAGCACAGGCGGATGCCCAGGCGAAAGCCGCGGCTGAGGAGGCGAAACAGGCTGCTGCCGAAGCAAAGAAGCAGGCTGATCAGCAGGCGAAAGCCGCTGCGGCGGCGGCGGCAAAAGAGAAAGCCGTCGCCGAAGCGAAGGCAAAGTCTGACGCGGAGGCCAAAGCGGCAGCGGAAGCTAAAGTGAAAGCGGCCGCCGAGGCCAAAGCGAAAGCGGCTGAAGAGGCGAAAGAGAAAGCCGCAGAAGCCAAAGAAAAAGCCGCAGAGGCAGCGAAAGAGAAAGCGGCGGAAGCCGCAAAAGCCAAAGCGGAAGCCGCGAAAGAGGCGGCGAAAGAAGCGGCGAAAGAGAAAGCGGAAGCCGCGGCCAAAGCGAAAGCCGATGCGGCAGCGAAAGCCAAAGCGGACGCGGCTGCCAAAGCGAAAGCCGATGCCGCCGCGAAGGCCAAAGCCGACGCGAAAGCGAAAGCCGCCGCCGATGCGGCCAACGACAGCGATGTCGACGATCTGCTGGGTGGACTGGCTTCCGGTAAAAATGCACCGAAAAGCGGGGCTGCTGGCGGCGGCGCAGCAGGGCAGGGAAACCAGAAGAAAGCGGGTGCGTCAGGCGCGGAAATCAACTCCTACATGGGGCAGGTGGTCAGTGCGATTCAAAGCCGCTTCTATGATGCCGATCTGTATCGCGGAAAAACCTGTGATTTGCGGATTAAACTTGCGCCGGATGGCCTGTTGATTGATGTTAAGTCAGAAGGTGGGGACCCCGCGCTCTGTCAGGCCGCGATTACCGCCGCCCGACAGGCACGTATTCCGAAGCCGCCTTCCCAGGCGGTCTACGAAGTGTTTAAGAACGCCCCTATGCGTTTTAAACCGCAATAATGCAGTAACGGGCGGCAAGTTGATCTATGTTTAGCTTGCCGTACTTAAGTTCTACTCGTGGTTTCCAGGAACAGTGCCAATTATCGTGGACTGAGGTTCAGATAAGGGAGATAAAATGAAGCAAGCTCTTCGCGTTACGTTAGGCTTTTTTATCCTGCTGTGGGCAGCCATGCTGCATGCAGAAGTTCGAATTGAGATTACCCAGGGCGTCAACACCGCACGCCCGATTGGCGTTGTGCCATTTAAATGGACGGGTGCAGGTGCCGCGCCGGAAGATATCGGCGGCATCGTGGCTGCTGACCTGCGCAACAGCGGCAAATTTAATCCGCTGGATCGCTCACGTCTGCCTCAGCAGCCTGGCAGCGCACAGGAAGTTCAGCCTGCGGCCTGGAGCGCCCTGGGCATCGACACGGTTGTGGTTGGTCAGGTTGCCGCTAACCCGGATGGCAGCTATCAGGTTTCTTACCAGCTGGTCGATACCGGTGGTGCACCGGGAACCGTGCTGGCGCAGAATACCTATAAAGTCACCAAACAGTGGCTGCGTTATGCCGGTCACACCGCCAGTGATGAAACCTTCGAGAAGCTGACCGGCATCAAGGGCGCTTTCCGTACCCGTATCGCCTATGTCGTGCAGACCAACGGCGGCCAGTTCCCGTATGAGCTGCGCGTAGCGGATTACGATGGTTACAACCAGTTTGTGGTTCATCGTTCACCACAGCCTCTGATGTCGCCAGCCTGGTCTCCGGATGGCAGCAAAGTGGCTTACGTGACCTTTGAAAGCGGCAAGTCTGCGCTGGTGGTTCAGACGCTGTCGAACGGGGCTATCCGTCAGGTCGCCTCGTACCCGCGCCACAACGGTGCCCCGGCGTTCTCACCGGATGGCTCTAAGCTGGCTTTCGCACTCTCTAAAACCGGCAGCCTGAACCTCTATGTGATGGATCTGGCTTCAGGTCAGACGCGTCAGGTCACCGATGGCCGTTATAACAGTACAGAACCAACCTGGTTCCCGGACAGCCAGACGCTGGCTTATACCTCGGATCAGGCGGGTGCACCTCAGATTTATAAAGTAGGCATTAATGGCGGCGCGCCACAACGTATTACCTGGGAAGGCGGTCAGAACCAGGATGCGGATGTTGCAACCGATGGCAAATCCATGGTGATGATCAGCACCAGCGGTGGATCACAGCACGTCGCCAAACAGGATCTGGAAACGGGAGCCGTTCAAACGTTAACGGACACGTTCCTGGATGAAACGCCGAGCCTGGCACCAAACGGCACAATGGTAATCTATAGCTCTACTCAGGGGATGGGTTCCGTGCTGCAGTTGGTTTCAACCGACGGCCGTTTCAAAGCGCGTCTTCCGGCAACCGATGGACAGGTCAAATTTCCTGCCTGGTCGCCGTATCTGTAATGTCTGATCGATCAGACATCGCAAACAATAAACAATAATGGGATTTTTGAAATGCAACTGAACAAAATGCTGAAGGGTTTGATGCTGGCTCTGCCGGTTCTGGCAGTAGCGGCTTGTAGCTCACACAAAAACAACAACAATGACCAGACTGGCATGGGCGCTGATGGCGCTTACGGTGCAAACTCTGGCATGAACGGCAACGGCGGCAACATGTCTTCTGACGAGCAGGCGCGTCTGCAGATGCAGCAGCTGCAGCAGAACAACATCGTGTACTTCGGTCTGGACAAGTATGACGTTCAGTCTGATTACGCACAGATGCTGGATCAGCACGCTTCCTTCCTGCGCAGCAACCCATCCTACAAAGTGACCATCGAAGGTCACGCGGATGAGCGCGGTACGCCGGAATACAACATCGCCCTGGGCGAACGTCGTGCTAACGCAGTTAAAATGTACCTGCAGGGCAAAGGCGTGTCAGCTGATCAGATGTCTATCGTTTCTTACGGTAAAGAGAAGCCAGCCGTTCTGGGTCATGACGAAGCAGCGTATGCTAAAAACCGTCGTGCCGTACTGGTCTACTAAGAGAATCACATGGTTAGTAACTTCAGACGTCATCTGTTGAGTCTGTCGTTACTGATTGGCGTAGCGGCCCCTTGGGCCGCTAATGCCCAAGCGTCAATCAGTAGCGTTGGCTCCGGCTCGGTCGAAGACCGTGTCACCACTCTCGAACGAATCTCTAATGCCCAGGCGCAGCTGATGCAGCAATTGCAGCAGCAGATGAGCGACAATCAGCGTGATATCGACGCGCTGCGTGGGCAAATCCAGCAAAATACGTATCAGTTGAATCAGGTGGTTGAGCGCCAGAAGCAGCTCTACCAGCAGATCGACAGCCTGAGCAGCGCCAGCAGCAGCGGCGGCCAGCAGGCGGCGGGCGGCGATGCCGCAGCCGATACCGGTGCAGCAGCCAGCACAGGCGCAGCGGCATCAACGGAGAGCGCACCTGCGCAGACCGGTGACGCCAACAGCGATTACAATGCGGCTGTGGCGCTGATTCTGGAAAAGAAACAGTATGATCAGGCGATCAGCGCGCTTCAGGCGTGGGTAAAGCGTTACCCCGATTCGACCTATCAGCCCAACGCCAATTACTGGCTGGGGCAGCTGAACTACAACAAAGGCAAAAAGGACGACGCGGCTTATTATTACGCCACGGTGGTGAAAAACTATCCGAAGTCGCCGAAAGCCGCAGAGGCGTTGCTGAAGGTGGGTGTGATCATGCAGGAGAAGAAAGACACGGCGAAAGCCAAAGCGGTCTTCCAGCAGGTGATCAAACTTTATCCTGATAGCGAATCTGCAAAACAGGCGCAAAAACGTCTGTCAGGTCTGTAATCGGTACGGTTCAGGCCAGATATCGTGTGATTTCTGGTCTTGCCGTATGAAAGGTAAGCAACTGAAGCATTTAGCAGAAATAAGAGTTGCGCTACCCCGCTAAATCAGTAATATATGCCGCCGTTGCCGGGACACAATGCAAAGTGTCTGGCAAGCCTGAAGATGGGTCGTTAGCTCAGTTGGTAGAGCAGTTGACTTTTAATCAATTGGTCGCAGGTTCGAATCCTGCACGACCCACCATCTTCTCTCAGTCGCGCATCAGTGCGACGCGCGAAGAAGAGTTCAGGATTGCTTCACAACCTAAGATGGGTCGTTAGCTCAGTTGGTAGAGCAGTTGACTTTTAATCAATTGGTCGCAGGTTCGAATCCTGCACGACCCACCATCTTACTTCAGCCGCCTGGCGTGCTGAACGGTTGTAAGCCCCAAGCGGGTCGTTAGCTCAGTTGGTAGAGCAGTTGACTTTTAATCAATTGGTCGCAGGTTCGAATCCTGCACGACCCACCAATTAAGAAAGAAGCGCCCTCAGGGCGCTTTTTTCGTTTCCAGGGCACGGACTTTACGGCGCGGCTTTGGATGAGTCAGTACAACACGTCTCGCAAGTTTGAGATTGTCAGTGAAGTCTATCCGGGATGGCTGTGAGAAGGAGCATGCGCAGAGAGCAGGATCAGATCGGAAAGACGCAAAAGCCGTCATCCATGACCCGCTCGGCCCGCGCGATTACGCACCTCGTCCCTGAGGTGCGCCCGTAGCCGGGCCAACGCTTCGCGTTGTTCAAAAACGCTCCCGGCGTTTTTGTCCCAGGCGCGGGACGCTTTCCTCCTCTGACCCTGCTCCCTGCACGTTAAGCTTCTGTGGTGCGCTGTGAGATTAGCTCGATTTAGCTTTTTCAGCTGTCTGAACGCGCTACTGGCGCGGGCTGCTTCTGCATTATGAGGAGAGCAGGCCTGTATCCACCGTTACGCCTTTTTCTTCGCTTTCGCCACTGCCAGGCTCTCCCAGATATGCATCACCGCATAGCTGCGCCAGGGACGCCAGGATTGCGAGCGTGCCTCTGCTTCCCTGGATGACATGCCGCCCAGGTTATTCCGGATGGCGATATCCTCTTTGGGAAAGGCATCCGGCCAGCGCAGGGCGCGCATCGCGATGTAGTGGGCAGTCCAGGGACCGATGCCTGGCAGGCTGATCAGCTTTTTGATCACCTCGTCAGGCGGCTGAGCGGCACTGAGGCGCAGATCCCCGCTGGCGCAGGCTTCAGCGAAGGCGATAATGGCGCGTGAGCGCGCGGCGCTGACAATGCCCATCGGCGCAACCTCGTCGACCGTCAGGCCAGCGATACGTGCCGGCGGCGCGGCGTAGCGGGTCAGGTCGGCAAACGGCGTTTCACAGGGCTCGCCAAAGGCGGCGGCAAAGCGGCTGCTGACGGTGGTGGCGGCTTTGACCGTCACCTGCTGACCGATGATCGCGCGCACGCCCAGCTCGAAGGCGTCAAAGGCACCCGGAACACGCAGGCCCGGGTGGGCGATCAGGCTGGGCGCCAGCAGCGGATCCTGTGACAGACAGGCGGCGATACGCTGCGGCTGAGCATCAAGATCGAACAGGTCGCGCAGGCGGCGCAGCAGTAGAGGCAGAACCGGCGTCAGCGAGGTGGAGAGCGTCACCTGCAGCGCATTCTTCTGCGGCAGATGCGCGACACTGACCCAGCCCCGATAGCGGCCCATCGCCACCGTGCGTCGCCAGGTGCCATCCTCCACCGCTTCGACCTCTTTCATCAGGTGAGTCTGTAAAAACCAGAGCATCGCTGCCCAGTCGTAGGGCGGGCGATAGGCGAGCCGCAGCGTCACGCGGTCACCGGGCTGCGTGCGCCCGTCACCCGCCTCGCTCCGGCGCAGGGCGCCTGGCGTCATGCGATAGCGCGCCTGAAACACATCATTAAAGCGGCGCAGGCTGCCAAAACCGCTGGCGTAGGCGATCTCCGTAATCGGCAGTTGCGTCTCCGTCAGCAGCTGCTTTGCCAGCAGCATCCGTCGCGTCTGCCTCAGCTCAAGCGGTGAGACCCCCAGCTCCTGCTGCACGATACGCCGCAGCTGACGCAGGCTTAAACCGAACTCAGTGGCAATCGCCTCCAGCCCTTCGCGCTCCTCCAGCATTCCCTCTTCGATGCGCTGAATCAGCCGTTCCGCCACGCGGTGCGGCTGATCCACCGGCGCATTGCCCGGCGCCAGTTCAGGCCGGCAGCGCAGGCAGGGACGAAAGCGCGCTTTTTCGGCGGCTTCAGCGCTGCTGAAAAAGAGGCAGTTCTTCTGCATCGGCGCTTTGACCGGGCAGATCGGACGACAATAGATACCGGTTGAGGTCACCCCAACAAAAAATACGCCGTCAAAACGGGTATCACGGGAGGTCAGCGCCTGATAGGCAATGTCGGGATTAAGCATGGTATTTCTCCGGTAAATATGCGGAGCCTACACCGGTGATTCCCGGCAGACTGGCTGTTTTCGGACAACACATCAGTTTATCGCCATGACCGAAAACAGCCAGTCAGGCTGAGGAAAAGTGCGATAATGCGTGTCGAAACCGTGACGGGAGAATCACCATGTATTACTTCAAATTGACTGTTACCCCGGTGGGCGAACTGAAACTGGTGGCCAGCGAGCGCGGCCTGGCGGGTATTTTGTGGGAGAACGACGATCCTCATCGCACCCGCTTTTTACCGCAGACGCGCGATGATGACCATCCCATTCTGGTCGAAACGGCACGTCAGCTCGGCGAGTACTTTGCCGGTGCGCGACGCGGCTTTGAACTGCCGCTCGATTTTGCCGGCACTGACTTTCAGAAAAAAGTCTGGCAGGCACTGGTGGCGATTCCGTTTGGTGAAACGCGCAGCTACAGCCAGATTGCCCGTGAGATCGGGCATCCGCTGGCGGTGCGTGCGGTTGGCGCGGCCAACGGTCGTAATCCGCTTTCGATTGTCGCGCCGTGTCACCGGGTGATAGGGGCCAACGGCAAGCTGACCGGGTTTGCCGGCGGGCTGACGGTTAAAGCGTTTCTGCTGGCGCTGGAAACATCACAACCCCTGCCGCAGCCGGGCGAACAAGGCGCACAGGGTCGGGCTGGCGGTGCGGTCATGCAGGCCGATTAAAAAATCACACGACACAGTCGGGCTTTTCCGTTATCGTGTTTAGCATATAAAACACGACGGCGGATTCAACGCCATATTTCGCCTCTTCTGGCGATTTTCGTTAATTAGATAAAACGAGAGCTGTGTCATGAGTGTGATGTTCGATCCTGAAAGCACCGTTTACCCCTTTCCCCCTAAACCCGCCCGCCTGAGTGACGACGAGAAGGCGTTTTATCGTGAGAAAATCAAAACCCTGCTGAAGGCGCGAAATGCCGTGATGGTCGCGCACTACTACACCGACCCGGAAATTCAGGCGCTGGCCGAAGAGACCGGCGGCTGTATCTCCGACTCACTGGAGATGGCCCGTTTTGGCAGCAACCATCCGGCGACCACGCTGCTGGTGGCGGGCGTGCGCTTTATGGGGGAGACCGCCAAAATCCTCAGCCCGGAGAAAACCGTCCTGATGCCGACACTGCAGGCGGAGTGCTCGCTGGATCTGGGCTGTCCGATTGAGGAGTTTAACGCCTTCTGCGACGCCCATCCCGATCGCACCGTGGTGGTCTACGCCAACACCTCGGCGGCGGTAAAAGCGCGCGCTGACTGGGTCGTCACCTCCAGCATTGCGGTTGAGTTGATTGAGCACCTCGACAGCCTGGGCGAGAAAATTATCTGGGCACCGGATCGTCACCTCGGCCGCTACGTCACCCAGAAATCGGGCGCCGATGTGCTGTGCTGGCAGGGTGCCTGCATTGTCCATGATGAGTTCAAGACTCAGGCGCTGCAGCGCATGAAAGCGCTCTATCCCGATGCGGCGGTGCTGGTTCATCCCGAGTCGCCGCAGGCGATTGTGGATCTGGCCGACGCGGTGGGTTCGACCAGCCAGCTGATTCAGGCCGCCAAATCCCTGCCGCATCCGCAGATGATTGTGGCGACCGATCGCGGCATCTTCTACAAAATGCAGCAGGCGGTGCCGGACAAAGAGCTGCTGGAAGCGCCGACAGCCGGGGAGGGCGCCACCTGCCGCAGCTGTGCGCACTGTCCGTGGATGGCGATGAACGGGCTCAAAGCCATCGCAGACGCGCTGGAGACAGGCGGCGCGGAACATGAGATTCAGGTGGACGAGACGCTGCGAGAGGCGGCGTTACTGCCCCTGAATCGCATGCTATCCTTTGCAGCGGAACTTAAACTCAACGTGAAGGGAAACGCCTAGCCGTTTTCCTGACAGGTGCTCTGCATGGACTTTTTCAGCACGCATAATATTCTGGTTCACATTCCTCTGGGTGCAGGCGGCTACGATCTCTCATGGATTGAGGCTATCGGCACCCTGGCGGGCTTACTCTGTATCTGGTTTGCCAGCCTGGAAAAAATCATCAACTACCCCTTCGGCCTGATTAACGTCACGCTGTTTGCGGTGATCTTCTTTCAGATTCAGCTCTACGCCAGCCTGCTGCTGCAGCTCTTCTTTTTTGCCGCCAATATTTACGGCTGGTACGCCTGGAGCCGGCAGACCAGCGATCATCAGGCGGCGCTGAAGATTCGCTGGCTGCCGCTGCCGAAAGCGATCGTCTGGGCGGTGAGCTGCGTCGTCGCGATTGCGCTGATGACGCTCTACATTGACCCGGTGTTTGCCATGCTGACCCGCGCGGCGGTGACGCTGATGAACGCGATTGGCCTGTCGGTGGCAATGCCGGCATTGCAGCCGGATGCTTTCCCGTTCTGGGACGCCTGCATGATGGTGCTGTCGATTGCGGCGATGATTCTGATGACGCGCAAATATGTTGAGAACTGGCTGCTGTGGGTGATCATTAACGTCATCAGCGTGATGATTTTTGCCCGTCAGGGGGTTTATGCGATGTCGCTGGAGTATGTGATTCTGACGCTGATTGCGCTTAATGGCTCACGCATGTGGATCCGTAGTGCCCGGGAGCAGGGGTCACGCGCACTGTCGGCGCAGCAGACAGGCCAGTAAGGGGCGGTCACAGCGCGCGGTAACCGGGTTACCGCGCGCTGTCGTTTAGTGAGCGTGCTCGTCGCCTCTGGCGTGAGTATGGTCGTGGGAATGGGAATGGCTGTGACCGTGGCCGGCCTCAGCCGCGCTGCTGAAGCTCAGCTCACACTCAGCACCGGCACAGGGCTGATACTCCATCTGCACGGTCGCATGGTCAATCTGATAGTGCTGGCGCAGATAGTCATGAATGCGGTGCAGCAGCGCATCGTGGTCATAGGGCGGGATCACCTGCACATGCAGCGTCAGCAGCGGCTTTTCACCCACCTGCCACAGATGCACATGATGAACATTGCGCACTTCAGCGATGTTCAGGGTGAGGTCCCGCATCAGCCGGTTCACATCCAGGGAGTGGGGTGCCCCTTCAAGTAACTCCTGCAGGCTCTCACGCAGCAGCGCCCAGGCACTGCGCAGCACCAGCAGTGACACCAGCAGCGACAGAATCGGGTCGATCGGCGTCCAGCCGGTCAGCATAATGATGGCTGCCGCCACAATCGCCCCCACCGAACCGAGCAGGTCACCCATGACGTGCAGTGCCGCTGCCCGCACGTTGAGGTTCTTCTCTTCGCTGCCGTGGTGCAGCAGCCAGAATGAGAGCAGGTTGGCCAGCAGGCCGCCAATCGCGATGCCCAGCATCAGGCCGCCGGTCACCGGCTGCGGATCGCTGAAGCGACGCATTGCCTCCCAGACGATCAGCGCGGTAATACCCAGCAGGGCGATGGCATTGACAAAGGCTGCTACGGTGGTCAGGCGCAGCAGGCCAAAGGTATGACGCGCATTGGGTTTACGGCGCGAGAAGTGGACCGCCAGCAGCGCCATCAGCAGGGCGGCGGCATCGGTGAGCATATGTCCGGCATCTGCCAGCAGCGCCAGTGAACCTGAAAGCCAGCCGCCAATTACCTCGGCAACCATGAAGAGGACGGTCACGCCAAAGGCGGCCGCCAGACGCGTGCGATTACTATCCTGCCCGCTATGAGTGTGGGTATGTGCCATAAGATTCCAGTTTTTTCAGTAACCTGTTTGCTAATAATATCAGTAATTGCCACGTCTCTGACGTGTCCTGATGCTGTTTTGCCTGCTCTGCGAGTTGCTGACTCAGCTGTGCACCCTGCTCCAGCCCCACCAGCAACCAGCTGCCTTTCATCCGGTGTGCCGCGTCGGCAAACTGGTTCCAGTCCGCGCGTGCGCGCGCCTCACGCATCACGGTCAGATCCTGGGTCACCGTGCTGTGCAGCGTCTGACTCAGCCGACTGAGAAATTTGTCATTCTGCTGTGCCAGCTGCCACAGGTTCTCATCCAGCGGTGCCAGCGGGTCGGGCTGCCACTCCGCCAGCAGTGCGCGGAGATCGGCCAGCTGCACCGGTTTAATCAGAACCCGCTCCTGCGCCTCAGCCGGTCGTGACAGCAGCTGGGCGTCTGCGGAGCAGAGCACCCGCATCGCCTGCCGTCCCCGCTGCCGGTCACGGCGTCGCAGCAGTCGCAGCAGCAGCGTGCCGTCAGGACGCGGCATCATCTGGTCGATAAACAGCAGGTCAAAAGGCTGCTGCGCATCGGCCTTCAGCAGCGCACGTCCCTCTTCGAAGATGTCGGCCTGAATGGCAAAGCGCGCCAGCTGCTGCTGCATCACCAGCAGATTGGCCGGATGGTCATCGACAATCGCCACCCGCAGATGGGGAAAGCCGGGCAGGCCAGACTCATCGGTGCTGCTGACCGGCTCCGCGATCTGCAGAGGCAGGGTCACCGTGACCTGCGTTCCCTGGCCGGGCTGCGAGGTGAGCCGGATATCGCCCCCCATCCGCTGTACCATCTCGCGGCAGATAAACAGGCCCAGACCGCTGCCCTGTACCGACACGGTTTTGCCCGACGGCGCCTGATACCAGGGATCAAACAGCTTCGGCTGCTCCTCAGGCGGAATACCGCTGCCGCTGTCAGTGACCGTCAGCACCAGCTGCTGCTGCTCTGCCGCCAGGGTGAGGCGGATGGTGCCGTAACGGGTAAATTTCAGCGCATTGGTCATCAGGTTATTGACCACCTGCTGCAGGCGATCGGCATCGATCATTACCGTGTCAGGCAGCGGCGTCTGTGCCGCGACGATCAGACGCGGGCCGTCCGCCCGCATTAACGGATGATAAAAATGCTGCTGCTGTTCAAGCCACTGCGCCAGCGCCAGCGGGCGTGGCGCCAGGGTAAAACTGTTGCTCTCGATACGTGCGTGATCCTGCAGGTCATTCAGCAGGGTCAGCAGGGAGTGTGCGCTGCTGTGCAGCAGGGTCAGGTTCTGGCTGTTGTGCTGCTGCTTTTCCAGCTCCAGCAGGCCGAGGATCGCCTGCATTGGCGTACGCAGCTCATGGCTGACGGTAGCCAGAAACTGGCTCTTCAGGGCGTTGGCCCGCTCCGCCTGTTCGCGCTGCTGACGCTCGCGGCGCTGCTGCCAGTAACGGCGCGCCAGCAGCAGAAGCAGCAGTACAATGGCGGCCCCGGCTACCGCCAGCACCATCATCGGCAGCGATCGCATCACCATCACGCTGCCGGGCTGCGGCGGTGTTGACCAGCTGTCGCGCATTTTGCCCTGAGTATCCGCCGGGATCTGCTGCAGCGCCCGATCCAGCAGGCTGCGCAGCAGGGGCTGATCGGGCGCGACACCCAGCGCGATCGGCCAGGCGATGTCGCTGGCGGCAAAGGCGAGGTGGATACGCGCATCATCACGGCTGGCGATGCGCCAGCGGGCGGAGAGCACATTATCGACCAGCGCATCAATCTGCCCCTTTGCCAGCGCATCATAGAGGCTGTTCCGGTCGGCAAACGGCACGGGATGCAGATCCTCCGGCAGCAGGCGCAGCGCCAGGTCATCCTGCAATACGCCGATCCGCCTGCCGCGCAGATCCTGCCAGTGCGACAGCGGGGCAGAGTGAATGCTGTAGATCCCCCACAGCGCCCGCCACACCGGCAGTGAGGTGCTCTGCATCGCATCGCCATTAAGGGGCTGCATCAGTTGCAGCATCGCCTGCTGCTGCTGAATCAGCGCACTGGCCTGATGGGGATTGCTGACCCACACGGGTTCAAACTGCAGGCCCGTGCTCTGGGCGACCGCTTTCAGTAAATCCACGCCATAGCCTCTGGCGGTGCCGCTGGCGTCGCGATAGCTCCAGGGATAGTTGTCGGGCTCGGCGGTGTATGTAATGCGAGGGTGGTCGGCAATCCACGCGCGTTCAGCGGGGCTGAGCATCAGGGTCTGCGTATCCTGATAGCGCGGCAGCGTGCTGCTCCAGCGCGCCTGCAGGCTGTTCATCAGTTCCGCCGGTAACTGACGCAGGCTCTGATTTATCCACTCAATCAGCGCGGGATCGCGGGAGAGGGCACGCAGGTTGAGCTGTCCCGCCTCAATATGTGAGGCGATCTGATAAATCTGCCCCTGCTGCAGCTGACTCAGCAGAAAACCGGCGCTGGTCTCGTCCGCCACCACATAGTCGTTCTGCTGATTGAGCAGGGTATAGAGCGCCTGCAGGTCGCTACTGTAGCGTCGCCAGTGGTGACGAGCCGCCAGGGCGGGTGGCAGCTGCGCCAGAGTGCTGTCGCTGATCGCAAGCTGCGCATTCTGGCTGTTGAACATCACGGCACGCTGGTTCTGCTGATTGCGATAGACCCGCAGCGGACTGCTGAACCAGCTTTCACTGCTCAGCGTGCCCTGAGGCAGCGGGGTGTTCCACATGCCCAGCGCAAAATCGATCTCTCCACGGTTCAGGGCCTGCATCAGTTGCGGCGCGTCGCTGTAGAGGCGCAGGGTAAACTGCGCTCCGGTCAGCTGTCGCAGCGCAGCAAGATAGTCGGCATTGATGCCATACAGGTCGTTGCCGATCCGCATCGTCCAGGGCGCGTGGTTCTCTTCCAGCAGCCCGACGCGCAGGCTCTTTCCCTGCATGGTTTCGGCGTGCGTGACCGGCAGCATCATCGGCAGGTTCAGGCTGCTGACCGGGCGCACCTCAGCCAGCGCGCTGCCGCATAGCCACAGCAGAATCAGCAGCGCATATCTCACTGCTGCGCCTTCCAGAGGTCAGCCAGCTCAACCACAGAGCGGGCACCGGTTTTTTCCAGAATGTTTTTTTTATGGGTGCTGACCGTTTTGTTGCTGATGTGCAGCTGGGCGGCGATTTGCAGGTTAGAGAGGCCGCTGGCGAGCAGCGCCAGAATCTGACGCTCTTTGTGCGTCAGCGGCAGCTCAGGCTCCTCTTCGGTTTCCGGAAACGCGGTCTGTCCGCCGAGCACGGCCAGAATGGCGCTGAGCAGCTGCGTCATGCGCTGGCTTTTCACCACATAACCGGACGCCCCTAATGCCTGAGCGCGCCGGATATAGTGACGGGTCTGCTGGGCCGAGTAGATCAGCACCGGGCAGTCGGGACGATGGATTTTCAGGCGGCGCAGGATCTCCAGCCCGTCGCTCTCCGGCAGCCCGATATCAAGCACGATAATGTCCAGCGGCTGCTGAAGAAAAGGACGGGCGGCGTGTTCACTGCTGGCAGAGAGGAGCTGAACCGGAATGGGCGACTGGCTGAGCGCGGCTTCAAGTGCCACTTCCACCAGCGGATGATCGTCAATCAAGAGCAAAACGGCCATGAACGGTTTCCCTGTAAATTTCACAGGATGAGCATAGCGGAAGAGTGGGGCAGAGGGGAGAAAAACCCGGAGAACGGATGCTCTCCGGGTCAGACAGAATTACTGGGTCGTGCCGTCGGTTTTAGTATTAACGTCACCGCCGCCCACTTTCGTTTCAACTTTTTTGTTGATGTTCGGACATTTGCCATCTTTACACTGGCTGTTCTGGTCAATTTCGTTAGCAGACATATTTCCGCTGCTGGTGGTGCTGCCAGAAGTGGCCGGATTAGTATTGGTGCCGGTGTTATTAATTTTGCTGTTATCGACATTATTCGGTGGCAGGTTCTCTTTTGCGCCGGGTGCGACCGCACCTGCACTGGCTGCCTGGTTAGCTGTGCCGTTGTTGCTGCCTTCCGCCAGCGCCGCGCCACTGCCTAATGTCATTGCTGCTGTCAAAAAGAGTAAGGCAAACTTTTTCATCATTATACTCCCATTAATAAATGAAGACGTTTTAAGCCCAGAGGTGAAATTGGGGATAAAAAAGTCCCGGACGAAATAAAATTCGCCAGTTGGCTTAAACAGGGTGATTTAATCATGTAAGCGGGACGTTCCTCAGTGCTTACCATTAAAAAGTCTAGTCGCTAACCTGATTAATGCAAATATGACCCGCACATTTAACCCGCAGCGGGAATTTACACCCCTGGCGCTTCGGGCTACATTGGGCAGGTTGTGTCCGGCGGGCGCCGGGCCAGAAATAATATGGAATCAGTATGAATTACCAGAACGATGACTTACGCATCAAAGAGATTAAAGAGCTGTTACCCCCGGTTGCGCTGCTCGAAAAATTCCCGGCGACCGATCGTGCTGCACAGACAGTTTCCCAGGCGCGTCAGGCGATCCATCAGATCCTGCAGGGCAAGGACGACCGCCTGCTGGTGGTGATTGGTCCCTGCTCAATCCACGATCCTGAGGCCGCCAAAGAGTATGCCGGCCGTCTGCTGGCGCTGCGGGATGAGCTGAAAGGCGAACTGGAAGTGGTCATGCGGGTCTATTTTGAAAAGCCGCGCACTACCGTGGGCTGGAAAGGGCTGATCAACGACCCCTACATGGATAACAGCTTCCAGCTCAATGATGGTCTGCGTCTGGCGCGTAAACTGCTGCTGGAGATCAATGACAGCGGTTTACCGGCGGCGGGCGAGTTTCTGGATATGATCACCCCGCAGTATGTGGCGGATTTGATGAGCTGGGGCGCGATTGGCGCACGCACCACCGAATCCCAGGTGCACCGTGAGCTGGCCTCCGGTCTCTCCTGTCCGGTCGGTTTCAAAAACGGCACCGATGGCACCATCAAGGTGGCCATCGATGCCATCAACGCTGCCGGTTCGCCGCACTGCTTCCTGTCAGTGACCAAATATGGCCACTCCGCGATTGTCGAAACCAGCGGCAATGGCGACTGTCACATTATTCTGCGCGGCGGCAAAGAGCCGAACTACAGTGCGAAGCATGTGGCTGAGGTCAAAGAGGGTCTGGCAAAAGCGGGCCTGCCACAGCAGGTTATGATCGATTTCAGCCATGCCAACAGCAGCAAGCAGTTCCAGCGTCAGATGGTCGTGGCGGACGATGTCGCGCAGCAGATCATCAACGGTGAACAGGCGATTGTCGGCGTGATGATCGAGAGTCATCTGGTAGAGGGCAATCAGAGCCTGGAGAGCGGTGAGCCGCTGGTCTATGGCAAGAGTGTCACTGATGCCTGCATCGGCTGGGATGATACCGATAAGGTGCTGCGTCAGCTGGCGGCAGCGGTTAAACAGCGCCGCGGTTGAGTGCTGGCTGTCTGGCGTGACGACTGGCCGGATCTGTCTGAATACGCGGTGGAGAGTGAGCCTGCTGAGGGAACACAGTCAGATCGGAAAGACGCAACAACCGCCATCCATGGCACGCTCTGCCCGCGCGATTACGCACCTCATCCCTGAGGTGCGCCCGTAACCGGGCCAACGCGTTGCGTTGTACAAAAACGCTCCCCGCGTTTTTGTCCCTGGCGCGGGACGCTTTCCTCTTCTGACCATGTTCCCTGCAGATTGGGCTGATTTATTGCTGCCATACTCAGACGGCTTTGACGATGTGATTCGTCCGGGACGAACGGACATTCAGGCTTTTACTCTGACAGTTAAAGATGACACACAGCATTGCCGGACGCAGCCCAATAAAAAAGGCCAGACTTCTGTCTGGCCTTTTTGCCTCTCAGCGAAAAATTACTTCGCTTTACCCTGATTCGCAACGGCTGCGGCTTTCGCGGCAATCTCGTCCTGGTCACCCAGGTAGTAGCGTTTCAGCGGTTTGAAGTTTTCATCGAACTCATACACCAGCGGCACGCCGGTTGGGATGTTCAGTTCGAGGATCTCATCTTCGCTCAGGTTATCCAGATATTTAACCAGTGCGCGCAGTGAGTTGCCGTGTGCAGCAATGATCACTTTCTCACCGCTTTTGATGCGCGGCAGAATGGTGTCGTTCCAGTAAGGGATCACGCGGTCGATGGTCAGTGCCAGGCTTTCGGTGGTTGGCAGCTGCTCCGGGGTCAGTTTCGCGTAACGCGGGTCATGGCCAGGGAAGCGCTCATCAGCACGATCCAGCTCAGGTGGGGTAACGGCAAAACCGCGACGCCACTGCTTAACCTGCTCATCGCCATATTTGGCCGCAGTTTCCGCTTTATCCAGGCCCTGCAGCGCACCGTAGTGACGCTCGTTCAGACGCCAGGTTTTCTCGACCGGCAGCCAGGCCTGATCCAGCTCATCCAGCACATTCCACAGCGTGTGAATCGCGCGCTTCAGTACAGAGGTGTAAGCGAAATCGAAAACAAAGCCCTCTTTTTTCAGCAGCTGACCCGCTGATTTGGCTTCGCCACGACCTTTCTCAGAAAGGTCAACATCATACCAACCGGTAAAGCGGTTTTCGTTGTTCCACTGGCTTTCGCCGTGTCGCACCAGAACCAGCTTAGTTACAGCCATAGCTTAACTCCTTAATACTGTGATGTTTCTGTGAGATTGGAAACCTGCTGCTGCCCGCCTGACACGCGAGCGGATTGCGCCATACCATAGCGGAAAAGCGGGCAGCGCGTAAGCCTGTGTGTGACGCACTGCGCGTTTTTCAGCCAGAAGATCAGCGTGGCGTGAAGCGATAGCGCGTCACCGATTCCCAGCGATCTCCCGGTTGCAGCCAGCAATCGGGCTGAGGCCACTCAGCATGATTGGGCGAATCCGGTAAAAATTCACTCTCCAGCGCAATGCCCTGAAATGCAGTATAGCTCTCCTGCTCGCGGGCACGGGTACCGGCCAGATAGTTGGCAGAGTAGAACTGCAGGGCCGGAGCGGAGGTGGTGACGCTGAGCTGCAGTCTGCCATCTTCTGACCAGAGTTCTGCGGCAGGCTGGCTGTCGTCGCCTGCGCTGTTGAGCAGAAACGCATGGTCATACCCCTTCACCGCACGCTGGTCGTCGTCTGTCAGGAAATCCTGCGCGACCGTTTTCGCCTGCCGGAAATCAAAGCTGGTGCCGGCCACGGCTTTCAGCGGCGCATTAGGAATCCCTTCGCTGTTGACCGGCAGATAGTGATCTGCGTGCAGTTGTAAGCGATGCTGGCGGGCGTCGCCATGATGCGCATCAAGGTTAAAGTAAGCGTGGTTGGTCAGGTTGACCGGACAGGGCTGGTCGCAGCGTGCTTCATAGCGGATGCTCAGGCAGTTCTGATCGTCCAGATGATAGTGCAGGTCGGCAATCAGGTTACCGGGATAGCCCTGATCGCCATCCGGCGAATCCAGGCGGTAGTGCACGTCGCTGTCTGACTGGCTGACAATCTGCCAGCGACGTTTATCAAACCCTTCCGGGCCGCCATGCAGCTGATGCGCGCCCTGGTTCGGCACCAGCTGACGGTTGATTGTGGTCAGTTTTGCACCGGCGATGCGGTTAGCGTAACGGCCCACCGTGGCACCGAGATAAGCCTCCTGGTGCAGATAGTCAGAGGGGGTGGCGCAGCCAAGCAGCGCTTCACGCACCGTGCCATCCTGCATTGGCACGCGGGCGGAGAGCCAGGTTGCGCCCCAGTCCATAAAGGTCGCCAGCATGCCGTTGGCATTGCGCAGCACCGTGATGCGCCACGGCTGACCGTCGGGCGCGTGAGAGTTGACGTCATTCAGCATTGACCGGCTCCTTCAGAGGCTTTGCAGACGTAGAAGGTCTCTTTGATGCCGGTCTGCGCTTCATACTGCTCCGCAACGGCGGCTTTCACCTGATCCACCCGATCCAGCGGCATCAGCGCAACGATACAGCCGCCGAAGCCGCCGCCGGTCATGCGAACACCCCCGTGCTCACCGATTTGCGCTTTTACGATCTCCACCAGCGTGTCGATCGGCGGCACGGTGATCTCAAAATCGTCACGCATGGAGGCGTGCGACTCGGCCATCAGCTGACCCATACGGGAGAGGTCGCCCCGGCTCAGCGCATCGGCGGCTTCGAGCGTGCGGGCATTCTCGGTCAGAACGTGACGCACCCGCTTAGCCACCTGCGGGTCCAGCTTCGCCTCTGCCGCTTCAAACTCCGCCAGCTCAACATCACGCAGCGCTTTTTTGTTGAAGAAGCGCGCGCCCGCTTCACACTGCTCGCGACGGGTATTGTATTCGCTGCCGACCAGAGTGCGGCGGAAGTTGGAGTTGATGATCACCACGGCGATATCTGCCGGCATCGACACCGGACGGGTGCCCAGCGTGCGGCAGTCGAGCAGCATGGCGTGATCTTTCTGGCCCAGCGCGGAGATCAGCTGGTCCATGATGCCGCAGTTGCAGCCAACGAACTGGTTTTCTGCTTCCTGACCGTTAACCGCAATCGCCGCGCCATCCAGCGGCAGGTTATAGAGCTGCTGCACCACGGTGCCGACCGCCACTTCCAGCGAGGCAGAGGAGCTGAGGCCCGCGCCCTGCGGAACGTTGCCGCTGATCACCATGTCGATGCCACCGAAATCGGCATGACGCCGTTGCAGATGTTTCACTACGCCGCGCACATAGTTCGCCCACATCGGCTCCTGCACGCTGACGATCTCTTCATCGAGCGAAAAGGTGTCCTGTGCATTCTCATAATCCGCCGCGACCACGCGAATCTGGCGATCGTCACGGCGGGCGCAGGCGATCACCGTCTGGTAGTCAATGGCGCAGGGCAGCACAAAGCCGTCGTTATAGTCGGTGTGCTCACCAATCAGGTTGACGCGACCCGGTGCCTGAATGGTATGGGTGGCGGCGTAACCGAAGGTGTCTGAGAAAAGCTGCTGCGTGATGGTTTTTAAGCTCATTGTTGTGCCTCACGGAAGTGAACGTCGCTGACAGAACGCAGACGTTCCGCCGCCTGTTCCGCCGTTAAATCGCGTTGGGTTTCGGCCAGCATTTCATAGCCGACCATAAATTTGCGTACCGTTGCTGAACGCAGCAGCGGCGGATAGAAGTGGGCATGCAGCTGCCAGTGATCGTTGGCTTCGCCGTTAAACGGTGCGCCATGCCAGCCCATAGAGTAGGGGAAGGAGCACTGGAACAGGTTATCATAGCGGCTGGTCAGCTGTTTCAGCGCCAGTGCCAGATCGGTGCGCTGTGCTGCGCTGAGATCGGTCAGACGTCTGACGTGCGCTTTCGGCAGCAGCAGGGTCTCAAACGGCCAGGCGGCCCACCAGGGCACCACGGCCAGCCAGTGTTCGGTTTCCACGACGGTGCGGCTGCCATCCTGCTGTTCACGCGCCAGGTAATCGACCAGCATCGGTGAACCCTTTTTCGCGAAGTAGTCTCGCTGGTGGTCATCTTCACGCTGCGCTTCATTCGGCAGGAAGCTGTTGGCCCAGACCTGACCATGCGGATGCGGGTTGGAGCAGCCCATCGCCGCGCCCTTGTTCTCAAACACCTGCACCCAGGGATAGTGCTGTCCCAGCTCAGCGGTCTGCTCCTGCCAGGTGCGCACCACCTCTTCCAGCGCGCTCAGCGACATCTCCGGCAGGGTTTTGCTGTGATCGGGCGAAAAGCAGATAACCCGGCTGGTGCCGCGCGCGCTTTCACAGCGCATCAGCAGATCGTCACTCTCAGGCGCGTCGGGGGTGTCGGTCATCAGCGCGGCAAAGTCATTCGTAAAGACGTAAGTGCCGGTATAGTCCGGGTTTTTGTCGCCGGTGATGCGGGTGTTTCCGGCACAGAGGAAGCAGTCCGGATCATGGGACGGCAGGGTGTTAACCGCCGGGGTCTCCTGCGCGCCCTGCCACGGCCGTTTGGCCCGGTGAGGAGAGACTAAAATCCATTGATCAATCAGTGGATTGTAACGGCGATGCGGATGATCGACCGGGTTGAATTTGTCCATGTGAGGTCCTGGTAAGCGTCAAAAGCCAAAGAGGCATCGGTAAAAATTAGCACATCAGCGCGCCCGAAAGCGTGATCAAGTCTGGATAAATGGTATCGTTTACACAAGCTGAAAATTCTTATTTGGTGGCATTGCGTGTGGTGCAGGAGGGTGAAAGGTGAGAAGGAATGGTAACGCTTACACAGGAGGGCTGTAAAACGCCGCTGTCGCGGCGTCAGGGCTGAGGAGAGAACGTTAGCGCAGGGTCTCCTGCTGATAGCGGTAGCCATCGTCCTGAGGGACAAAACTCAGGCGATGCGTGATGCAGGCCGGCGCATCTTCGGCGTGATGCGAAACAAACAGCAGCTGGGTGCGTCCTTCGCCAATCAGGACATCGACAAAGCGCCGCACCAGCTGACGGTTAATCGGATCGAGTCCCTGCAGAGGCTCATCCAGAATCAGCAGCGTCGGGTGTTTAACCAGTGCGCGTGCGATCAGCACCAGCCGCTGCTGTCCCCACGACAGAGAGTGGAAGGGGGCATCAGCCAGACGGTTGTCCATGCCGAGCAGAGCCAGCCACTGCTGCGCCAGCGCTTTCTGCCGGTCAGACGCCGCCTGATAGAGACCGATAGAGTCGAAGAAGCCCGACAGGATCACCGTGCGCACATTAGTGCTGACGCGATAATCCAGGTGCAGGCTGCTGCTGACATAGCCGATATGCTGCCGGATGTCCCAGAGGGTTTCGCCACTGCCACGGCGACGGCCAAACAGGGTCAGGTCATTGCTGTAGCCCTGAGGATGATCGCCGGTCACCATACTGAGCAGGGTCGATTTACCGGCACCGTTCGGACCGGTGATCTGCCAGTGTTCGCCTGGATTGACCTGCCAGTTCAGCCCGCTGATGATGGGCCGATCGTGGTAAGAGACGGTGCCGTTGCGCAGGATGACACGCGGCGCATCATCGGCCAGGGCGGGCAGGGCATCCGGCACATCCGCCTCCGGCAGCGCCATACCCAGCAGCTGTTCGCTGTGCGCCAGCTGCGCCACCAGCGCTTCCGTCAGAATCTTCTGGCGCGCGCCGCTGTGGGTCAGATTACACTCCGCCAGCACGCCCACCTGCCCGATAAAATCGGGAATATCATCAAAGCGATTGAGCACCAGCACCAGGGTGAAATCGGGCTGCTGCAGGCTGCGCAGGGTGTCGGTCAGGCTGGCGCGCGACGCCACATCCAGCCCGTCAAACGGCTCATCCAGAATCAGCAGGTCAGGCTGGCTCATCAGCGCCTGGCAGAGCAGCGTCTTGCGGGTTTCACCGGTAGAAAGATATTTGAAGCGACGTGAGAGGAGGGATTCAATGCCAAACTGGCGGGCAAGCTGTTCGCACCGTCCGGGGTGCTGCCCCTCCATCTGGATGACATCGGCCACCGTGAGCCCGGTGTCCTCTTCGCCTTCGCTGAGCATATCGGTGTTGTTGCGTTCCCACTCCTGTGCCACCAGAGACTGCAACTGCTCCAGCGACAGCCTGACCGGTCGTCTGAACGTGCTGCTGACCGAACCGGAGAGCGGCGGCAGCTCCCCGGAGAGCGCACGCGCCAGAGAGGATTTGCCGCTGCCGTTGGCGCCGACAAACGCCCAGCTCTCGCCGCGTTGCAGTTCCACCTGATTCAGGCGCAGTAACCGGGTATCGCTAAGACGAAACGTGCCTTGCGAAATATGCAATGAAGCCATAATCTGTTCCGTTTTTTGCATCATGTTACTGCGTTGTAACCTCTGCCGGTAGTGATGTCAAATTCCCCGCTAGAGCAGGGTGGCGACGATGGCATTCTCCGCATTAAAGCTGGCGGTCACTGCGTCGCCCGGCTGCAGCTTCAGCTGCTGCAGCCGCTCGCGGGTCAGGGTGGCGCACAGGGTTTCGCCGCTGGCGATCTGCAGCAGCACTTCACTTTTGCCGTCGCCCGGCTCAATGGCGCTGACGGTGGCCGCCAGCTGGTTGTCATCTCCGGTGGCATCCCGGCTGATGTGAATCCAGGGGGCTTTGATCAGCACCAGCACCTCTTTACCCGCCGCCAGCTGAAGACGATCGGCGCTGCGCTGCGTCAGCGCCACGTTAAGCTGCGTGACCCCATCGGCCAGCTGAATCAGCAGATGCTGCACCACCTGCTGCGCGTCATTGCTCATCACGGTGCCAAACAGCTGGTTTCGGGCGCTGGTCTGCAGGGAGAAGCGGGCGATCGCCGCCAGCATGCTGTCGAGCGGCAGGGCATCCTGCTGCAGGGCATCAAAGGCCTTCTGCTGGATCTGCTCCATCAGCTGAAACAGCTGGATCAGGCGTTCACCGTAGCGGGTCAGCGTCGCGCCGCCGCCGCCTTTGCCGCCGGTGGCCCGCGCCACCAGCGTCTCATCCGCCAGCTGGTTCATCTCGTTAATCGCATCCCAGGCGCTTTTATAACTGATGCCCGCCAGCTTTGCTCCCTGACTGATTGAGCCGGTTTCCCGGACCCGTTTCAGCAGCTCGATACGACGGGGATCGGCAAACAGTTTCTGTTGTAAACGGATGTGAAGGGACAGTTCGGCTTCCATGACAGCTCCGGCAAAGGGTTAACGCGTGTGGAGGCCGATGATAGCGGCGTTTCGTGACCAAAGTAAAAGCACGAAAAGGGCTGCGCAAAATTTTCCTGACCCGTTACAATCACTTTTTTATTCTCAGAGTGAGACTCCCGATGCTGGAATTACTGAAAAGCCTCGCCGTAGCCGTCCTGATGGTGCCTGTGGTGATGGCGCTGATGCTGGGTATCATTTATGGCCTGGGTGAAGTGTTTAACGTCATCTCAAAATTTGGTCATCGCGAAAAATCCTCCGCCCGTTCGCACAACTGATTTCTGCCCCGCCCGCCTCTCTGCGCGGGCGCGGTCATTTTTATCCCGCCCCCCTTCATCCTTCTCTCTCTGCTGCCGATAATTTATCGGGATGCCGTGATAATGCGTTATATTATCCGCTACACAACGAATAGCCGGAGAAGATCATGTCACACCATTACACTCGCTGGGGCGTCGCGGCGCTGGTCACTTTTTCACTGGCCGGTCAGGCGGTTGCCGCCGATAATATTACCGTGTTCGCGGCGGCCTCACTGACCAATGCCCTGCAGGATATTGCCAGCCGTTATCAGCAGGAGAAGGGCGTGAACGTCGTCGCTTCGTTCGCCTCCTCTTCCACGCTGGCGCGCCAGATTGAACAGGGGGCCCCTGCCGATCTCTTTATCTCTGCCGATCAGCAGTGGATGGACGATGCGGTCGCTAAAAACAGCATGATGAAGAGCAGCCGTTATACGCTGCTGGGCAACGATCTGGTGTTAATCGCCCCGCGCAGCGCCGCGGCAAAAGCGGTTACGCTGGACAAGCAGACGGACTGGAAAAACCTGCTGCACGGTGAACGTCTGGCGGTCGGCGACCCGGATCACGTGCCGGCGGGACTCTACGCCAAAGAGGCGCTGCAGAACCTGGGGGCCTGGCCGCAGGTCGCACCGGTATTAGCCCCGGCTAACAACGTGCGGGCAGCGCTGGCGCTGGTCGAGCGCAACGAAACGCCCTATGGCATAGTGTATGGCTCCGACGCCGTGGCCAGCGAAAAAGTGCAGGTCGTGGGGCATTTCCCGGCCAGCAGCCACAAACCGGTGGAATATCCCATGGCGATCGTTAACGATCACAACCGCGCCGCCGTTAAGGCGTTTTATGACTACCTGAAAGGACCGGAAGCGGCGGCTATCTTCAGACACTACGGATTCACACCGACGAAATGATACTCAGCGATCCCGAATGGCAGGCGGTACTGCTCAGCCTCAAAGTTTCTGGCATTGCCGTGCTCGGCAGCCTGCCGTTTGGCATCCTGATGGCCTGGATTCTGGTGCGCTGCCGTTTTCCCGGCAAAGCGCTGCTCGACAGCCTGATCCATCTGCCGCTGGTGCTGCCGCCGGTGGTGGTGGGATATCTGCTGCTGATTACCCTGGGCCGGCGCGGCATCATCGGTGAAAAGCTCTATGACTGGTTCGGTTTCAGCTTCGCCTTCAGCTGGCGGGGGGCCGCACTGGCCTCCGCGGTGATCGCTTTTCCGCTGATGGTGCGCGCCATCCGGCTGGCGCTGGAGGCGGTCGACAGCCGGCTGGAGCAGGCGGCGCGCACGCTGGGGGCCGGACGCTGGCGGGTGTTCTTCACTATTACGCTGCCGCTGACCCTGCCAGGCGTGATCGTCGGGACGGTGCTCGCCTTTGCCCGCTCGCTGGGTGAGTTTGGCGCGACCATCACCTTTGTCTCCAATATACCGGGCGAGACCCGCACCCTGCCGCTGGCGATGTTTACCCTGATCGAGACGCCGGGTGCAGAAGGGGCGGCGGCGCGCCTCTGCGTGATCGCCATTGTACTGGCGCTGGCGTCGCTGCTGGCGTCGGAATGGCTGGCCCGTGCCGGTCGTAAACGGATGGGAAGCTGATGCTGTCACTGAATTTTATGCAGCAGCAGGGCGATCATCACTTAGAGGTCGACCTGCAGATCCCGGCCAGCGGGATCACGGCCATCTTCGGCGTCTCCGGGGCCGGTAAAACCTCGCTGATCAACGCGATCAGCGGCCTGACTCAGCCCCAGCGCGGACGGATAGCGCTGAATGACCGGCTGCTGTTCGATGCGGATCAGGGGATATCGCTGCCGCCGGAAAAGCGGCGTATCGGCTATGTCTTTCAGGATGCCCGGCTCTTTCCCCACTACCGGGTGCGCGGCAACCTGCAATATGGCATGGCGCCCGCGATGAAAGCGCAGTTCGACACCCTGGTGTCACTGCTGGGGCTGGAGGCGCTGCTGCCACGCTTCCCGCTGTCGCTGTCGGGCGGCGAGAAGCAGCGGGTCGCCATTGGCCGTGCGCTGCTGACCGCACCGGATATGCTGCTGCTGGATGAGCCGCTGGCGTCACTGGATCTGCCGCGCAAACGCGAACTGATGCCTTATCTGCAAAAGCTGGCGAAGCAGGTCGATATTCCGATGCTCTACGTTTCGCACAGCCTGGAGGAGATCCTGCAGCTGGCCGATAACGTGCTGGTGCTGGATGCGGGGCGGGTTAAAGCCTTCGGACCGCTGGAGCGGGTCTGGAGCAGCAGCGCGATGCGTCCCTGGCTGCCGATGAGTGAACTGACCAGCGTGCTGCGGGTGCAGGTGCTGGAGCAGCATCCCGACTACCCGATGACCGCGCTGTCGCTGGGCGATCAGCACATCTGGGTCAGCCGGGTGAATCAGCCGGTGAAGACCCCGCTGCGCATTCGCATCGCCTCGGCCGACGTTTCGCTGGCGCTGCAGCCACCCCAGCACAGCTCCATCCGCAACATTCTGCCCGCGCAGGTGGTGGAGCTGGTGGAGGTCGGCGATCAGGTTGAGGTGAAGCTACGCATCGGCATCAGCGAACTCTGGGCACGCATCACGCCGTGGGCGCGGGATGAGCTGGGCATCCGGCCCGATCAGTGGCTCTATGCCCAGATTAAAAGCGTCTCGGTGACGCCCTGATTACAACACGTACTGATGGAGGGTATCGGCAATGGCGGTTTCAAGGTTGGTGCCGATCACCTTCTTCGCCCGCGCTTTAATCGCCTCGTCGGCGTTGCCCATCGCCACCCCCAGTCCGGCCGTTTCCAGCATGCTGAGATCGTTGTAGTTGTCACCGAAGGCGATCACATCCGACATGCTCAGGCCCTGTGATTCAACCCACTGCGCCAGTCGTTTGCCTTTGCTGTTGCCGCCGCGGGCGATATCCACCTGATCGTGCCACGACCATTCGCAGGCCAGCCCCAGTTCCGATTCCACCTGGCTGGCGAACTGCTGCAGTTCCGGAATGTGGGTATGCGACAGCGCAAACTTCCAGATCGAACCGGCATCGCGCGCCGCCTGAGCGAGGTCAGGCACCTGACGAAACAGCGGGCGCTGGTGGGCAGGAAGTGATTCGGCCCACTTCAGGGTGCGCGTCACGTGTCCGGTTGCGGTCTGATAGAGCATCGCATCATCCACATAGAGCAGGCCGTGAATCCGCTGCGCGTTCAGCCTGTCGATCACCTCAAGGGCGAGTTGCGGATCGAGCGGGTCGGACGCCAGCACCTTTTTCGCCTGATAATCGTACAGATAGGTGCCATTGCAGCAGATCGCAGGTGTCTCCAGCTGTAACGCCTGATAAAAAGGATGGATGGCGCAGTGATGGCGTCCGGTCACGATAACGACGTGAATACCCGCCTGGCGTGCCTGGTTCAGCGCCTCGATGGACTGCGGCAGAATCGTTTTGGCGGGGGTCAGCAGTGTGCCGTCGAGGTCGAGGGCAATTACACGGTAGCTCATTAATACTTCCATTCATCCGGGTTTGCGAGGGCTAAAGTCTACACCTGACCGCGGCCCGGAGACAAAAAACAGGGCACAAATGATTCCAGCGTCCGGCAATAAAACGCGCTACAGTGATTGACAGTTCATGAGCAGGCAGCAAAAAAGGAGAATGCATGAAACAAGTTGTCTACACCGCCAGTCCCGAGAGCCAGCAGATCCACGTCTGGCAGATGAATGATGAGGGTGGGCTGACATTGCTTCAGGTGACCGATGTCGCCGGCCAGGTTCAGCCGATGGTGGTGAGTCCGAAGCGCGATTTTCTCTATGTCGGTGTTCGTCCTAATTTTCGCGTGCTGGCATTCCGTATTGCCGCAGACGGCACGCTGACGGAAGCGGGCCAGGCGCCGCTGCCCGGCAGTCCGACCCACATCTCCACCGATCATCAGGGGAAATTCCTCTTCTGTGGCTCCTACAACGATGCCTGCGTCAGCGTCAGCCCGATTGGTGAGGATGGGATTCCGCAGGCGCCGCTGCAGGTGATTAACGGACTGGATGGCTGTCACTCCGCCAACATCGACAATGACAATAAGACGCTCTACGTGCCGGCCCTGAAGCAGGATCGCATCTGTCTGTTTGCGCTGGGCGCAGACGGTCAGCTGACGCCGCGTGAGCAGGCGCAGGTGACGACGGTTGAGGGTGCCGGTCCGCGTCACATGCAGTTCCATCCGGGTGGCCAGTACGCTTACTGTGTGAACGAACTCGACAGCACGGTTGAGGTCTGGGCGTTAAATCAGGGCGGGGGAGAGGCCGAGAGCGTGCAGACGCTGGACATGATGCCGCCGGACTTCAGCGGCACGCGCTGGGCAGCCGATATTCATCTGACGCCGGATGGTCGTTTCCTCTATGCCTGCGATCGTACCAGCAGCACGCTGGCGATCTTCAGCGTCAGCGAACTGGGTGATGAGCTGACGCTGGAAGGGTTCCAGCCGACCGAAACGCAGCCGCGCGGCTTTAATATCGACCACAGCGGACGCTATCTGGTGGCGGCGGGGCAGAAGTCGCATCACATTGAAGTCTATGCCATTAATGAACCGAAAGGGCTGTTAGAGCCGCTGGGGCGTTATGCCGTGGGCCAGGGTCCGATGTGGGTCGTGATCCATCCGCTGCAGGCGTAACCTATCCTGAAAACGCCTCTCCTGAGCAGGAGAGGCATCCAGAGGGCTGAAAAACGCAAATCCGGGTGCCCCTGACCGCGATGAATCCGCTCAGAGCATGCAGGGAACACGGTCAGAAGAGGGAAGCGTCCTCTGTTACTGATAGTTCGCGGTCAGCGAGGCGCTCGCCAGAGCGTGGAAATGCACATTAAAGCCGACCATCGCGCCACTGGCACCTTCATCCACTTCAATTGTCTCCACATCCAGTGCATGCACGGTGAAAATGTAGCGATGGGTTTCGCCCTGCGGCGGTGCTGCGCCACCGTAACCCGCCTGACCGAAATCGGTTCGGGTCTGCACGGCGCCTGCAGGCAGCTCCGCTTTACCGGAACCGGCACCCTGCGGCAGGGAGGTGGTGCTGGCCGGGATGTTCGCCACGACCCAGTGCCACCAGCCGGACCCGGTCGGGGCATCCGGATCGTAGCAGGTCACAACAAAACTTTTGGTGCCCGCCGGTGCCGCTTCCCAGGCCAGATGCGGAGAGATATTCTCGCCGTGATAACCCATGCCGTTGAAAACATGCTTCTCAGGCATCTTCTCGCCGTCATTAAAATCCTGACTAAAAACGCGCATCACATCTCCTTAACTGTCGATGAATAGCCTTTCATCATAACCAAAAGCGCAGCCAGTGCCAGCGGTCAGCCTGCTCAGGAGACAAAATGGTGCGGATGATCCAGCGCGCCGGCAATCGCAGCGGTCAGCCGGCTTAACGCCGGTGGCGTGATGATGTAGGGCGGCATCAGGTAGATTAAGCGGCCAAACGGTCGGATCCAGACCCCCTGTTCCACAAAGAACTGCTGCAGCGCCGCCATGTTGACCGCCTGATGCGTTTCCACCACGCCAATCGCGCCCAGCACGCGCACGTCGGCCACCTGCGGCGAGTGGCGCAGCGGCAGCAGTTCAGCCCGCAGCTGCCGTTCGATGTTTGCCACCTGGCATTGCCACTCTCCTTCCGCCAGCATCTTCAGGCTCTCCGACGCGACCGCGCAGGCCAGCGGATTGCCCATGAAGGTCGGGCCATGCATGAAACAACCTGCCGCACTACGGCTGATGGTGTCCGCCACTTCGCGGGTGGTCAGGGTGGCCGCCAGGGTCATCATGCCGCCGGTGAGCGCCTTGCCGACGCAGAGAATATCCGGGGTGATGCCCGCGTGCTCGCAGGCAAAGAGCTTGCCGGTGCGGCCGAATCCGGTGGCGATCTCATCGGCAATCAACAGCACGCCGTAGTGGTCGCACGCCTCCCGCACCTGCTGCAGGTAGCGCGGATGATAAAAACGCATGCCGCCAGCGCCCTGCACAATCGGCTCCAGAATCACCGCCGCCAGCTGCTGATGGTGTGTCTCAATCAGCCGGGCAAAATCCTCAAAGTCCTGGCTCTGCCACGCATCGTCAAAGCCGCAGGCCGGTGCCGCTGCAAAGCGATGTTCCGGCAGATAGCCGCGCCACAGGCTGTGCATGGAGTTCTCAGGATCGCACACCGACATCGCCGCAAAGGTATCGCCGTGATAGCCGCGCTTCAGCGTCAGAAAGGTCTGGCGCGTTTCACCGCGGCCCAGCCAGTATTGCAGCGCCATCTTCATCGACACTTCCACCGCCACCGAACCGGAGTCCGCCAGGAAGACGCACTCCAGCGCCTCAGGCGTCATCGCCACCAGCTGGCGGCAGAGCGCCACTGCTGCCGGGTGGGTGATGCCACCAAACATGACGTGGGACATCTGTGCAACCTGCTCGGTCAGCGCCTGGTTCAGACGCGGATGGTTGTAGCCATGGATCGCGGCCCACCAGGAGGACATGCCATCCACCAGCTCACGGCCATCGGCGAGTTGCAGCGTAACCCCGCGGGCGGCTACCACGGGGTAGCAGGGCAGGGGATCCTGCATGGAGGTGTAGGGGTGCCAGATATGCTGGCGGTCAAAACGGGCATCTTCAGAGGTGAACGCGGAGAGGGTCATCGGAGTTGTAAACCAAAATAAAAAAATATAGTTTACAAGTATACCCCTGCTTTCTGTCGGGATGACACCCTTTTTGGAGTAAGTAATGGCTCAACGCTGGACAATTGCACAGGCGCAAGCGCTGTTTGATGAACCCTTTCTTGAACTGATGTTTAAAGCGCAGCAGGTGCACCGTCAGCACTTCGACCCGCGTCAGGTGCAGGTCAGTACCCTGCTGTCGATCAAAACCGGTGCCTGCCCTGAGGATTGTAAATATTGCCCGCAGAGTGCGCGCTACAAGACCGGCCTGGAGTCGGAACGCCTGATGGAAGTGGAAGAGGTGCTGACCTCCGCCCGTCAGGCCAAAGCCGCGGGCTCGACCCGCTTCTGCATGGGTGCCGCATGGAAAAATCCGCACGAGCGCGATATGCCCTATCTGGAAAAGATGGTTGAAGGCGTCAAGGCGATGGGAATGGAAACCTGCATGACGCTGGGCACCCTCAGCGAGCAGCAGGCGCAGCGACTGGCGGGCGCGGGTCTCGATTTCTACAACCACAACCTCGACACCTCGCCGGAGTTTTACGGCTCCATCATCACCACCCGCAGTTATCAGGAGCGCCTGGATACGCTGGGCAAAGTGCGCGACGCCGGGATCAAAGTCTGTTCAGGCGGGATCGTCGGCCTCGGGGAAACCGTGAACGATCGCGCCGGTCTGCTGGTGCAGTTAGCCAATCTGCCGACGCCACCCGAGAGCGTGCCGATCAACATGCTGGTGAAGGTGAAAGGCACACCGCTGGCGGATAACGACGATGTGGAACCGTTCGATTTTATCCGCACCATCGCGGTGGCGCGCATCATGATGCCGACCTCCCATGTGCGTCTCTCAGCAGGCCGGGAGCAGATGAACGAACAGACCCAGGCGATGTGCTTTATGGCCGGGGCGAACTCCATTTTCTACGGCTGCAAACTGCTGACCACGCCAAACCCGGAAGAGGATACCGATCGGGTGCTGTTCCGCAAACTGGGGCTGAACCCGGAGCATACGCACACGCAGCACGGCGATCAGCAGCAGGAAGAGCATCTCAGCGAGCAGCTGTTCCATGCGGACACGGAACAGTTCTACAACGCGGCGCTGTAATGAGCTGGCAGCAACGATTCCGGCAGGCGCTGGATCAGCGTCGTGCGGCCGACGGCTGGCGGCAGCGACGGATTATCGACGAACAGACGACCCGCACGCTGCACAGCGGCGGTCGCTGCTATCACCACTTCTCCAGCAATGATTATCTCGGCCTGACCCGCCATCCGGCGGTAATCGCGGCCTGGCAGCAGGGGGCGGCGCTGACCGGGGCGGGCGCGGGGGCCTCAGGACACGTAACCGGCTATCACCGGCAGCATGCCGATCTGGAGGCGCAGCTGGCCGACTGGCTCGGCTATGACCGTGCGCTGCTCTTTATCTCCGGTTTCGCGGCCAACCAGGCGGTGATCCATCTGCTGGGGGAGAAAAACGATCGCATCCTGGCTGATAAGCTCAGCCACGCCTCACTGCTCGACGCGGCCAGCCACAGCCCGGCGCAGCTGCGCCGGTTCAGTCACAACGCGCCGGAGAGTCTGGCGGTGCGGCTCGCCTCACCCTGTGAGGGGGAGACGCTGGTGGTGACGGAGGGGATTTTCAGCATGGATGGCGACAGCGCGCCGCTGGCTGCACTGGCGCAGCAGACGCGTCAGGCCGGAGGCTGGCTGCTGGTGGATGATGCGCACGGCATTGGCGTGGTGGGTGAGCAGGGGCGCGGCAGCTGCTGGCAGCAGGGCGTCCGGCCGGAACTGCAGGTGATCACCTTTGGCAAAGCCTTTGGCGTCAGCGGCGCGGCCCTGCTGTGCGATGCCGACACCGCCGACTACTTTCTGCAGTTCAGCCGTCATCTGATCTACTCCACCGCCATGCCCGCTGCACAGGCTTTTGCGCTGCAGGCGGCGCTGCATGAAGTTCAGCAGGGCGAGGCGCTGCGCCAGCGCCTGCAGCAGAATATCCGCCATTTCCGGCGCGGCGCGGCGTCGCTGCCGTGGCAGCTGATGGATTCAGAGAGTGCGATTCAGCCCCTGCTGGTGGGTGAAAACAGCGAGGCGGTGGCGCTCTCTGCGCGGCTGGCTGAGGCGGGCTGCTGGGTGAGCGCTATCCGGCCGCCTACCGTGCCACCGGGTACCGCCCGGCTGCGCATCACCCTGACGGCGGCACATCGCCCTGAGGATATCGATCTGCTACTGGAGGCGCTGCATGACGCTGCAGGTTGACAAACAGGCGGTCGCTCGCGCTTTTGGCCGGGCGGCGAGCCACTACGATGCGCATGCCGCCCTGCAGCGTCTGAGCGGCGATGCCCTGCTGGCACACGCCCCGGTCGACAGTGGTCTGCACCTGCTGGATGCCGGTTGTGGCACCGGCTGGTACAGCCGGCTCTGGCGCGCGCGCGGCAAACAGGTTACGGCGCTGGATCTCTCCCCGCAGATGCTGCAACAGGCACGCCGCAACGACGCGGCGCAGCACTATCTGGCGGGAGACATTGATGCGCTGCCGCTGGCGGACAACAGCTTTGACCTGGTCTGGAGCAACCTGGCGGTGCAGTGGAGTGACGATCTGCCGCAGGCGCTGGCCCAGTTCCGGCGGGTGCTGCGGCCCGGCGGCACGCTGCTCTTTTCCACCCTGGGGGATGATTCGCTGCAGGAGGTGCATGAAGCCTGGTCACATCTGGACGCACTGCCGCATGCCAATCGCTTTCTCAGCGAGGCGCAGATTGCCGCCGCCTGCCATGCCTGGCCGCTGCGCTGCACCTCGGAGCGGGTGACGATCCATTTTCCCGATGCGCTCAGCGCCATGCGCTCACTGAAGGGCATTGGCGCGACCCATCTGCATCAGGGGCGTGACGGCCAGGTGTTAACCCGGCAACGCCTCAGCCGGTTAGAGGCGCACTGGCCGCGCGACCGGCACGGCTACCGCCTGAGTTATCATTTAATTTATGGAGTAAATGCATCATGAAACGCCTGTTTATAACCGGCACCGACACCGAAGTCGGCAAAACGGTCGCCAGCGGCGCGCTGTTGCAGGCCGCCGCCGCCGCAGGCTTCCGCTGTGCGGGCTATAAGCCGGTGGCGTCGGGCTGTGAGATGACGCCGGAGGGCATCCGCAACAGCGATGCACTGGCCCTGCAGCGTTACAGCAGCGTCGCGTTAACGTATCAGCAGGTCAATCCGCTGGCCTTTATGGAACCGACATCGCCGCACATCGTCAGCGCGGAAGAGGGCAGGCCGATTACCCATCTGGCGCTGTCGGCCGGTCTGGCGGCACTGGAGCCGCTGGCGGACTGGATTCTGGTCGAGGGGGCCGGGGGCTGGTACACCCCGCTGTCGGAGACGCACACCTATGCGGACTGGGTAGTCAGCGAACAGCTGCCGGTGATTCTGGTGGTGGGGATTAAGCTGGGCTGCATCAACCATGCGCTGCTCACCGCAGAGGCGGTACGGGCGCGCGGGCTGCCCCTGGCAGGCTGGATTGCGAATACCATCGAGCCACCGGGCAAACGCTATCAGCACTATCTCGCCAGCCTGAAACAGCGCCTGCCTGCCCCCTGTCTGGGCACGATCCCCTATCTCACGGATGAGGCGCAGCAGGCTGCCTGTGGACACTACCTGACGCTGCCTGAATAAGCGGACCCGGGCTGCGGCCAGCGGCGGCTCTGCCCGCCGCAACCGGTTTTGCCTCAGGCCACCGTCAGCCATTTATCGACGGTGTAGTCGTCAAGCTGCGCCATGCTGCCGTGCGCCACATTGCGACCGCGGTGCAGCAGCAGAAAGTAGTCTGCCACGCGGCGGATTAGCGACAGGCGCTGCTCCAGCAGGAGAATGGTCAGCCCGTAGTCGAGGTTAAGCCGCCGGATCAGATTGCCCATCTCCTCCTCCAGCCACGGCGACATGCCGTCGGTGGGTTCATCGAGAATCAGCAGTTTAGGTTGCAGCACCAGCGCACGCGCCAGGGCCAGCTGTTGCTGCTGATCGACAGGCAGATCGCCGCTGCGCTGCTGGCGCAGCGAATAGAGTGCCGGAAAGAGATCGAACACCATTTCAGGAATGGCGCGATGGCGATCGTGCTGACTGGCACCCGCCAGCAGGGCGATCAGCAGGTTATCTTCCACGCTCATCTGGGTAAAAATATGGCGGCCCTGCGGCACGTAGCCGATCCCCATCTGTGCCCGCTGTTCAGCCGGTTGCAGCAGCAGATCTTCCGGCGGGGAGCCATCTTCCTTCCAGGAGATAGAGCCGCTGTTGATAGGCAGTCTGCCCATGATGCAGTTCACCAGCGTGGTTTTGCCCATGCCAGGCCGGCCCAGAACGCCGGTGCAGGTGCCAGGCGCCAGATCGAGGTCCACATCCCAGAGAATGTGGTTCTGACCGTAAAATTGATTCACCGAACGTAAACTCAGCATCTGACACTCTCCTTCCCGATCATTAGCCTGAATGCTTCCGCTCTCTGTCGTCTGGCAAACAAGTCATCAGCAGCGGCCCTGTCGCCGTTGCAGCTCAGTGCGCCTGGTGCGCGTTGGTGCCAGAGAGTCCTGCAATTCCCAGGCCAGATCTTAAAACGGCCCTGTTTTCTGCTGCTGTGCCTGCTTTCGGGGAAGGAAAGGTGAGAAAAACTTATCAATTCCCCACGGTCATTACGCACCTGCACTTTTGCAGTGCCTGGCGGCGCTGTTCCTGGTGCAGGCGTGCTCTGAGAAGGCAACGAATCTGATTAAGAATTCTAGTCGGCGCCCGGAAATTTGCCTGGCCAGCGGGGGGAAGGATTAAAAATGCAGACTATTCCGCCAGCCGCGGGCGCGAAATTTAACGGAAAAAAAATTATTTTCGCGGTGTCAGAAGGGCAGGGAAAAACTATACACAGCTGATGGCGGCGGGGCTGCCATCACTTATCCACTATTCCTGTGGATAACCTTGTGCATTAGGTAATGAAAACCAGTTGGAAGCGAGGAAATACGGGGCCTGGTAACATAATGACGAGATTCTGGCCTCATAAGCTAAAGCCAGTAAAATCAGTATTTTATTAAAAAACAAGCCTGCGATTTCTCTGTCAGGTAACCAGACTGTAATTTTGTGACGCTCTATTGACAAATGTTAAATCCGATCTCTGCCTGGGGATAACCTTGCGCAACACGCTTCGCCTGGATTTTCATCGCGCGCCAGAGAGGGGAGCGGAACCGCAACAGGGTTAACATTGCACCATTACTGTTTTTATATCCAGTATTATTTTCTGGCAAAATCACCATAGCCGAGTAAAATAAGTGCCTGCCCGCCGACTTCTCCAGCAGGAAATGCATTCATGAGCAAAGCCTTTAAATTAAACTCTGCCTTTAAACCTTCAGGCGATCAGCCTGAGGCGATCCGTCGCCTGGAAGAGGGACTGGAGGATGGACTGGCCCATCAGACCTTATTAGGGGTAACCGGCTCCGGTAAAACCTTTACCGTCGCCAACGTGATTGCCGACCTCAACCGTCCGACCATGGTGCTGGCGCCCAATAAGACGCTGGCCGCCCAGCTTTATGGCGAAATGAAAGAGTTTTTCCCGGATAACGCCGTGGAGTTCTTCGTCTCTTACTACGACTACTATCAGCCTGAAGCCTATGTGCCCAGCTCCGACACCTTTATCGAAAAAGATGCCTCGGTGAATGAGCACATCGAACAGATGCGTCTGTCGGCCACCAAGGCGCTGCTGGAGCGGCGGGATGTGATCGTGGTGGCGTCCGTCTCCGCGATCTACGGTCTGGGCGACCCCGATCTCTATCTGAAAATGATGCTGCACCTGACCCGCGGCATGATCATCGATCAGCGCAGTATTCTGCGTCGTCTCTCCGAGTTGCAATACACCCGAAACGACCAGGCGTTCCAGCGCGGAACCTTCCGGGTGCGCGGCGAGGTGATCGATATCTTCCCGGCGGAGTCGGATGACATTGCGCTGCGCGTAGAGCTGTTTGACGAAGAGGTTGAGCGGCTGTCGCTGTTCGACCCGCTGACCGGCCAGATCGAGTCGGTGGTGCCGCGCTTCACCATCTACCCTAAAACCCACTACGTCACGCCGCGCGAGCGCATCCTGCAGGCGATGGAAGAGATCAAAGTGGAGCTGGCGGATCGCCGGCGGGTGCTGCTGGAGAACAACAAACTGCTGGAAGAGCAGCGTATCACCCAGCGTACCCAGTTTGATCTGGAGATGATGAGCGAGCTGGGCTACTGCTCCGGCATCGAAAACTACTCGCGCTATCTCTCTGCACGCGGGCCGGGCGAAGCGCCGCCGACGCTGTTTGACTATCTGCCTGCCGATGGCCTGCTGGTGGTGGATGAGTCCCACGTCACCATTCCGCAGATTGGCGGCATGTACAAAGGCGACCGGGCGCGTAAAGAGACGCTGGTGGAGTATGGCTTCCGTCTGCCGTCGGCGCTGGATAACCGCCCGATGAAGTTTGAAGAGTTTGAGGCGCTGGCGCCCCAGACCATCTACGTGTCGGCGACGCCGGGTAAATATGAGCTGGAAAAATCGGGCAATGAAGTAGTCGATCAGGTGGTGCGTCCGACCGGTCTGCTCGATCCGATCATCGAAGTGCGTCCGGTCGGCACCCAGGTTGACGATCTGCTGTCGGAGATCCGTCAGCGTGTGGCGGCCAACGAACGTATCCTGGTAACGGTGCTGACCAAACGCATGGCGGAAGATCTCACCGAATACCTGACAGAGCATGGCGAGAAGGTGCGCTATCTGCACTCCGATATTGATACGGTGGAACGTATGGAGATCATCCGCGACCTGCGTCTGGGTGAGTTTGATGTGCTGGTGGGCATCAACTTACTGCGTGAGGGGCTGGATATGCCGGAAGTGTCGCTGGTCGCGATCCTGGATGCGGATAAAGAGGGCTTCCTGCGTTCAGAACGTTCCCTGATCCAGACCATTGGTCGTGCGGCACGAAACGTCAACGGTAAGGCGATTCTCTACGGCGATAAAATTACGCCGTCGATGGCGCGCGCCATTGAAGAGACTGAACGCCGCCGTGAGAAACAGCAGCTGCACAATGAAAAGAATGGCATCGTGCCGCAGGGCCTCAACAAGAAGATCACCGATATTCTGGAACTCGGCAACAACGTGGTGAAAACCCGTGGCAAAGCCAGACCGGCCCGCCCGGGCGAAGCGCAGGCTCAGGCCGATTTGCTGACCTTAACGCCTCAGGCGCTGCAGAAGAAAATCCACGAGCTGGAGGGACAGATGCAGCAGCATGCGCAGAATCTGGAGTTCGAGCAGGCGGCGAACGTGCGCGACCAGCTGCATGAGCTGCGTACGCTGTTTATTGCGGCCTCATAGCGCCGTTAAAACCCTGAATGGCGTGTTCCAGCGCCACCCTGAGCAGCTGGCGGTCGTGACGATATTTAATGTCGGCGGCCTCCAGCGGTTCACGGACGATCAGCCGATCGTCAATCCCCCGGGTATCGACCGCCGGGCTGACCACCACGGCATCAATCACCCGCTTGCCGATGTAACGCTCCATCATCGCCAGTTTGTCAGCCACCGACAGGCTGGCGGCGGCGGGGCTGAGCTCGCGGCCCAGATTGCCGATAAAGACCATGGTGGCGGGCGTGCGTCGCAGCGCCTGCGCCATCTCATCCATCAGCAGGATCGGCATCAGGCTGGTGTAAAAGCTGCCCGGCCCGATCAGGATCAGATCCGCCTCACCAATCGCCTGCAGCGCTTCCCGCGTAGGCTGGACATTGGGATGCAGCATCAGCTCCTGCGGCGGCTGCTTCATCTCGTCAATCGCCGTTTCGCCGTAAACCATGTTGCCTTCCGCATCCATTGCCACCAGATCCACCGGCTGCTCCGACATCGGGATTAAAAAGGCATCCACCTTCAGCAGGTTGCGGATGATGTTGATCGCCTCCAGCGGGCGCACGCTGAGATGATCCAGCGCGCGCAGCATCAGGTTACCCAGGTTGTGCCCGGCCAGTTCGCCATTACCGGCGAAACGATACTCAAACATCGCAGAGGCGACGCTGGGTTCGGTAATCAGCTGGTTCAGGCAGTTGCGCATATCCCCCCAGGCGATCCCGCCTTCGGAACGGCGGATACGGCCGGTTGAACCGCCATTGTCGGTGGTGGTGACAATGCCGGTGAGACGCGAGCCCAGCGGGGAAAGGGCAGACATCACGCGGCCCAGACCATGTCCGCCACCCAGTGCCACAACGCGATCAAGATCGGCCAGTGTGCGATTCATACTTCTCCTTACTTTCCTTTCGCGTGGCGAGGCTCTAAACGCTAAGCCCGCGCGGATGACTTACGTCAAAATCAGGCGGGCATTTTAACGTATCCTGTCGCGAAAATGCGGTGAAAATTCGATATGTATAAGAATATATAGCGAAAACAGCGAATGGAAGAGTGGCGTGAATCACGCTACCATCATGTTTACCGCGCTGATCAACGGGTCAGCGTACACTCAAGCCTGAATGCCTAAGTCTGCGGATAGGGGGTTCAGGCCGTAGCCATCGAGCTGCCAGGGTGCAGGAAGAAATGACTGCATCTCCCAATCTGGAAAGGTGTTCTGGTGTCACAATTTACTGATGCATACGCGCGTAAGTTCTATTACCTGCGCCTGTCGGTCACGGATGTCTGTAATTTCCGCTGTACCTACTGTCTCCCGGACGGCTACAAGCCGCAGGGAATTCGTAACAAAAGCTTTCTCTCTCTGGATGAAATCCGCCGTGTCACGCGGGCCTTTGCGGCAGCCGGCACGGAAAAAGTGCGGCTGACCGGAGGTGAGCCGTCGCTGCGCCGTGATTTCACCGACATCATCGCCGCGGTGCGTGAAAACGCCGCCATTCGTCAGATCGCGGTGACCACTAACGGCTACCGGCTGGCGCGTGACGTGAAGCAGTGGCGCGAGGCAGGCTTAACCGCGCTGAACGTCAGTGTGGACAGTCTGGATGCCCGCCAGTTTCACGTCATTACCGGTCAGGATAAATTTCATCAGGTGATGAGCGGCATCGATGCCGCCTTTGACGCCGGTTTTCGCCAGGTTAAAGTCAACAGCGTGCTGATGCGCGATCTTAACAGCCGCAATCTCGCCACCTTCCTGGACTGGATCCGCACCCGTCCGATTCAGCTGCGCTTTATCGAACTGATGGAAACCGGTGACGGCGGTTCGCTGTTCCGCGATCAGCACGTTTCCGGTGCGGTGATCCGCGACCAGCTGATCGCTCAGGGCTGGCAGCGTCGCGAAAGCGAACGCAGTGACGGCCCGGCGCAGGTTTTTTACCATCCCGATTATGTCGGCGAGATCGGCCTGATTATGCCCTACGCCAAAGATTTCTGTGCCAGCTGCAACCGTCTGCGCGTCTCCGCGCAGGGCAATCTGCACCTCTGTCTGTTTGGCGACGGCGGCATTCCGCTGCGCGATCTGCTGGCGTCGGATGACCAGCAGGCTGAACTGCAGGCGCGCATTGCCAGCAGCCTGGGGCAGAAGAAGCAGACCCATTTTCTCCATCAGGGCAACACGGGCATTACACAGAATCTCTCTTACATTGGCGGCTAATATCAGGAGGCAGTATGGGTAAACCAGCCAGCGAATTTCAGGCGGTGCAGATTGCGGTGATGACGGTCTCCGATCGTCGCGATGCCAGCAACGACACCTCCGGTGACTACCTGCGCAGCGCGGCGGCGGAAGCGGGCCACAGCGTGGTCGATCACGCTATCGTGCCGGAGAATCTCTATCGCATTCGTGCCACCGTGTCGCGCTGGATCGCCAGTGACGATGTGCAGGTGGTGATCGTGAACGGCGGCACCGGGTTTAACCTGAAGAACAGCACGCCGGAAGCGCTGCTGCCGCTGTTTGACCGCGAGATTGAGGGATTTGGCGAACTGTTCCGGATGATCTCCTATGAGGAGATTGGCGGGTCGACCCTGCAGTCACGCGCCATTGCCGGTCTGGCGAATCAGACGCTGATTCTGGCCGTGCCGGGTTCGACCAGCGCCTGCCGTACCGCCTGGGAGCGCATCATTGCCGATCAGATCGATGCGCGCACCGCGCCCTGTAATTTTGTCTCACATCTGAAGAAACAATAAGCATGTCTCAACTTACACACATTAACGCCGCGGGCGAAGCGCACATGGTGGATGTCTCCGCCAAGGCTGAAACCGTGCGCGAAGCGCGGGCAGAAGTGCTGGTGCTGATGCAGCCGGAAACGCTGCAGATGATTATCGAGGGCAGCCATCATAAAGGGGATGTCTTTGCCACCGCCCGCATCGCCGGTATCCAGGCGGCGAAACGCACCTGGGAGCTGATTCCGCTCTGCCATCCACTGATGCTGAGCAAAGTGGAAGTGAACCTCGAAGCAGAACCGGCACACAGCCGGGTCCGCATCACCTCGCTCTGCCGCCTGAGTGGCAAAACCGGCGTGGAGATGGAGGCGCTGACCGCGGCTTCGGTGGCCGCGCTGACTATCTACGACATGTGCAAAGCGGTGCAGAAAGATATCGTCATCGATCAGCTGCGTTTAATCAGCAAGAGCGGTGGCAAAAGCGGCGATTTTCAGGCGGTGGCCCATGATTAAGGTGCTGTTTTTTGCCCAGGTGCGCGAGCTGACCGGCACGGCCGCACTGGAGGTCAGCGCTGACTATCCGGACGTGGCGGCACTGCGCGCATCCCTCGCTGCACGGGACGACCGCTGGGCGCTGGCGCTGGCGTCGGGTAAGCTGCTGGCGGCGGTCAATCAGACGCTGGTGCCGATGACGCATCCCCTGCACGCCGGGGATGAAGTGGCCTTTTTCCCGCCCGTGACCGGAGGCTGAGATGGATACGCAGATTCGCGTCGGCCCCGCGCCGTTTGACATGGCGGAAGCGTATCGCTGGCTGGCCGCCTGTGATGAAGATGGCGCGGTTGTGACCTTTACCGGTAAAGTCCGCAACCACAATCTGGGGAGTGATGTGGCGGCGCTGACGCTGGAGCACTATCCCGGTATGACCGAGAAAGCACTGCAGGAGATCGTGGCGGCGGCGCGTGAACGCTGGCCGCTGCAGCGCGTCACGGTGATCCATCGCGTCGGCGAGCTGTTTCCCGGCGATGAAATCGTGCTGGTTGGCGTGACCAGCGCCCATCGCGGCAGCGCCTTTTCCGCCGCCGAATTCATCATGGATTACCTGAAAACGCGCGCGCCCTTCTGGAAACGCGAAGCGACAGAGCAGGGTGACCGCTGGGTGGATGCCCGCGACAGCGATCACCAGGCCGCTCAGCGCTGGGAGTAGCGCGGAATTACGGCTGCTTCAGCTGCTCCGCCGGGCCAAAGCGGGTCTGGCCGTGACTGTGCTCACCGCCGCCCGTCGTCCGCTTCAGCTGGATCACCTGGCCCTGCTGCCACGCGTTCGCACCCGCCGCCGCCGGGTGCGCCACGATATCGGCGCGCTGGGCGCGAATCGCTTTGCTGTCGACGTCGAAGCGGCGATCGCGGTCGGCCAGCAGCCGGGAATCCATCTGACCATCCGCTGTAAAGCCCATCATCAGTGCCGGAATGCCGAGCGGCAGCGTTTTATCGCGATCGGTATGCCAGGTGTGCCAGGTTTTCCCGTAGGTATTCACGATGCGTTTCATCAGGGCGTGATCGGCGCTGGCGGGTAAGCCCGGCGCAATCAGCGTGCCCGACTTCACCTCATACTGGTGGCTGTGCCACAGCTTCTTCTCCTCCGGGGGCAGGGTGTTGAACAGCCGTTCGCTGATGATGTACTCCACCCCCATCAGCCGCGCGTCGCGGGTGTTGCCGTCATAGATCACCGCCTGCATCACATCCTCGTTCAGCACGGTAACGTAGTGGTGTGCCTCCATCTGACCGTTCTGGTCACCATTGTAAAAATGGAAGCCATCCAGATAGGTGTTGATCGCCTCAATCGGCGGTCGTGACTGCATCACGCTGGCGCCGGTCTCCAGCAGCTTCAGCGAGGAGGAGGTGGGCGCGCCCGGTGACTGCACCTGAGCAGGCGTATTATTGGCGCCGCAGCCGGTTAAGAACAGGCTGAACGCCGCAACAGGCCAGAGTTTAAACATCGTAAGTTCCTTTAACGTTAAAAAAGGTAACCTTAGTTCAGTTCCCGCCTGCCTGTGAAACGCTGGCGATGATAGAGTAGGGTTTTGGTTCATTCTGAGGACAGGCATGTCATCCACCCCGATTCTGCAACGTCTGACACTGGTCGCCGCGCTGGTGCTGGCGGGCTGTAGCAGCAAGAAAACCCCCGAGGCGCCGGTCCGGCAGCCTGAGGATGTGAAAGCACAAATTCAGCGGCTGCTGCCGTCGCATGTCAGCAACAAAGCGGCATGGAGCGACGATATCTACACCTCTTTCCGCACCCAGCAGATCGATCCCAGCGCCAGCAACCTCTGCGCGGTGATCGCCGTGGCGGATCAGGAGAGTAACTTCAGCGCTGAGGCGGCCGTGCCCGGCCTGCCTAAAATCGCCTGGGGTGAGATCAATCGGCGGGCAGCCAAAGTCCATGTGCCGGCTTTTCTGGTGCGCACGGCGCTGCTGATTAAATCCCCGACCGGCGAAAGTTACGCGGCGCGGCTCGACAAAGTGCGCAGTGAAAAAGAGCTGAGCGCCATCTTTGACGACCTGATCGACATGGTGCCGATGGGCCAGACGCTGTTTGGCAATCTCAATCCGATCCACACGGGCGGGCCGATGCAGGTCAGCATTGCCTTTGCCGAGGCGCATGCCAAAGGCTACCCGTGGCCGGTTGATGGCACGATCCGGCGTGAAGTCTTTACCCGTCACGGCGGGATCTACTTCGGCACCATGCACCTGCTCGGCTACCCGGCTGACTACAGCCAGCCACTCTACCGCTTCGCGGACTTCAATGCGGGCTGGTACGCCAGTCGCAACGCGGCATTCCAGGCGGCGGTGGCGAAGGCGACCGGGATGAAGCTGGCGCTGGATGGCGATCTCATCCTCTATGGCTCAGACGCGGCGGGCGGCACCGAACTGGCGGTGCGCACCCTGTCGAAGCAGATCGACATGAGCAACAGCGCCATCCGGCGCGATCTGGAGAAAGGGGAGAAAGCGTCGTTCAGTGACAGCGAACTCTGGAAGCAGGTCTTTACCCTGGCGGATAAAATGGCGGGCCGTAAGCTGCCGCGTGAAATGCTGCCGGGCATTAAGCTGGAGAGCCCGAAAATTACCCGCAATCTCACGACGGCGTGGTTTGCGCAGCGCGTCGACAGCCGTTATCAGCAATGCCTGTCGCGGCGTTAAACGGCATGTTGTGGCACAGTTGAGCTGAGCTGTGCCACACTTAAATCTGACAGGGCTCCCTGTGGAGCGTCTTACTACTCATCCCCTTATCAAGAGGTGCATCATGGATCGATATCCACGACATGATTCTATCGTTCAACCCGCCTCGCGCGGGCTTCAGGCTTACATGGCCCAGGTGTATGGCTGGATGACCTGTGGTCTGCTGCTGACGGCGTTTGTCTCCTGGTTCGCTGCACGTACGCCTGCGGTCATGGAGCTGGTCTTCGCCAACCGGATCACCTTCTTCGGGCTGATTATCGCGCAGCTGGCGCTGGTGTTCTTCCTGTCAGGCATGGTGCATCGCCTGAGCGGGGCGGTGGCGACCGGGCTGTTTATGCTCTATTCGGCGCTGACCGGCGTCACGATGGCCAGCATCTTCCTGGTTTACACCTACTCCTCCATCGCCAGCACCTTCTTTGTCGCCGCCGGGATGTTTGGCGCGATGAGCTTCTACGGCTACACCACCAAACGCGATCTGAGCCGGTTTGGCAGTCTGCTGTTTATGGCGCTGATCGGCATCCTGCTGGCGTCGCTGGTGAACTTCTGGCTGAAGAGCCCGGCGCTGATGTGGGCGATTACCTATATCGGAGTGGTGGTGTTTGTCGGCCTGACCGCCTATGACACCCAGAAGCTGAAAAATATCGGTGAGCAGATTGATGCGCGCGACACGGAAAACCTGCGTCGCTACTCGATCATGGGGGCGTTAACGCTCTATCTGGACTTCATCAACCTCTTCCTGATGCTGCTGCGGATTATGGGCAACCGTCGCTGAGTCAGGCTAGCCGTTTCGCGGCCAGCGCCGCGCTGAACGGCTGAGAGGTAAAGGGGGAGGCGCATCGGTTGCGCCTCCCCCGTTTTATGATGACTTCTGAAGCTTCTGCTCGTTCTTCTGGCGCAGATGCTTCGCCCGGCTCTCCAGAACCAGATAGAGCACCAGCGCCAGCAGCAGCGGCAGGATGAAATAGAGGACGCGATAGGCGAGCAGCGCCGCGATAATGGTGCCATGCGACGCGTGCTGGCCGCTCAGCAGTGCCAGGAAGACCGCCTCCAGCACGCCAATCCCCGCCGGAATATGAATGATCACCCCGGCAATACTGCTGATCAGCAGCACGCCCAGCACCATCGGATAGCCGACATCGCGTCCCAGCAGCAGCCAGATAATCGCCCCCATCACCATCCAGTTAGCGCAGGAGACGCCAAACTGCAGCAGCGCCATACGCAGCGAGGGGAGCTGCAGCGTCTGCCCTTTGACCGTCCAGCGTCGCTGTTTCGAGAAGGCACAGGCCCAGAGGTAGATCGCCACCAGCACCAGCAGCACCACACCGATCAGCCGCAGGGTGGTCTCGCCGATAAACCAGCCGCTGGGGATGGAGACCATGCCCGCACTGAACACCACGCCAGCCAGCAGAATGTAGCCCAGCCAGTTGGTGGCGATGCTCAGGGAGAAGATGCGGGTGATGGTGGCGCTGTCGAGTCCCAGGCGGGAGTAGAGCCGGTAGCGCATCGCCACGCCACCGACCCAGGTGCTCAGCGTCAGGTTAAAGGCGTAACAGATAAACGACACCAGCATCACCTGCCGCTTCGCCAGCTTATGCCCACAGTAGGCGCGCCCGATAAGGTCATAGCAGCCGTAGACCAGGTAACTCAGCACCACCAGTCCGGCGGCGGTCAGTACCACAAAGCGGTTATAGTTAACGATGACGTCATAAACATCTTCCCAGTTCACTTTGCGGGCATAAACCACCAGCAGCACCACCACCGCGATAAAGAACAGCACGGTGAGGATCTTTTTTGCCAGTTGCCAGCGTGGATGTTTTTTTGCCATCAGGATTTTGCTCCCTGGTTGTCGGCTTCTACGCGATCCTGTGTCTCCATCTCTGGCTGCACCGGGGCTGCCACCTGGGCCAGCCGCGGTGTGTGCGCCGGTAACCAGCCCGCAATAGCCGGGAAATGGCGCAGGAAGTGGAAGACCACCACGCTTTTGCTGAGCTGCCACCAGTTGCGCGGGGGCAGACGATCCTCCTGCACCCGCTGACAATCATTTGCCAGCAGCGCTTCAAGGTTGTCACGCAGCGTCTGGTTAAACGGCCGGTCGTGAATGATCAGGTTGGCTTCCAGGTTGAGTGACAGGCTGAGCGGGTCGAGATTGCTGGAGCCGACGGTGGCCCACTGATCGTCCTTCACCGCGATCTTGCCGTGCAGCGGACGACGGATATATTCATAGACTTCAACCCCGCCATCGACCAGATAGTTGTAGAGCAACTCCGCACCCACTTTCACAATCGGCATATCCGGCTCGCCCTGCACAATCAGACGCACCCTGACGCCGCGCTGCGCTGCGTTGCGCATCTCACGCAACAGCCGGTAGCCGGGAAAGAAGTAGGCGTTAGCGATAATCACATCCCGCTTCGCCTCGCGCAGCATCTCAAGGTAGTGCATTTCGATGTCGTCGCGATGTTCGTCATTGTCGCGATAGACATAGAGCACCTGGGCATCGCCGGGTCTGGCATTGACCGCCGGACGGTGAGACCGCGACCCCCACCAGCGGCGGGTAGGCTGTTCACTGCCAATCGCCTGCTGCAGATAGCGGGCGATATCGCCCACCACCGGCCCTTTGACCTGCACCGCATAATCCTGCTTGGCCTCGGGGCCGTAGTCGGTGTTGTGCTCGGCAGAGAAGTTGATGCCGCCCACAAAGGCCACCACATCATCCACCACCACGGTTTTGCGGTGCAGGCGGCGAAACACGTTAGTGCGCATGCCCATCACCAGCGGGCGCGGATCGTAGTAGATGAAGCGCACGCCCGCGCTGGTCAGGCTGTTCACAAAGTTGTCGGAGAGTTCGGCGGAGCCGTAGCCATCGACCATGATTTCAACCCGCACCCCGCGCTGGGCCGCCGCCAGCAGTTCGCGATGCAGGGCATTGCCGACCTCATCCTCAAACAGAATAAAGGTTTCAATCAGCACCGTGCGCTCGGCCCGCTGTATCGCACCAAAGACGCGCGGGAAAAACGCCTCACCATTTTCCAGCAACAGCAGCCGGTTGCCTTCCTGCCAGCTGAAATTCATAGGTGAATCTCCACGGCCAGCGGCGCATGGTCGGAGAGATGGGACCACGGCTTACGCGGCAGCGCCCACGGATGAGTGACGGTGGCATTGCGCACATAGATGCGGTCGAGCCGCAGAATCGGGAAGCGCGCCGGGAAGGTGCGCGCCGGGCGTCCGGTTTTCATGCTGAATACCTCTTTCAGGCCTGCGCCCTGTTTTAAGATCGCGTTAGCGCGTCGTTGCCAGTCGTTAAAATCACCCGCCACCACAACCGGCGCGTCGGGCGGCAGCGAGGTGACCATTTCACATATCATCTTCATCTGCGCGCGGCGGTGCGAGGCCTTCAGGCCAAGGTGCACGCAGATAACGTGCAGCGTGCCATGCGGCTCGGGCAGGGCGATCTGACAGTGCAGCATGCCGCGATTCTCACTGCCCGCCACCGAGATATCACGGTTCTCATACTCTGCAATCGGAAAGCGCGACAGCACGGCATTGCCGTGATGTCCTTCCGGGTAGACCGCATTGCGCCCGTAGGCGAAATCGTTCCACATGGTGTCGGCCAGAAACTCATAGTGTGGCGCCTCGGGCCACGCGTCATGGTTAAGCGGATGGATGGCATGCGTGCCCATCACCTCCTGCAGAAGGACCACATCCGCCGACGTTGCGCGAACGGCTTCGCGTAATTCCGGCAGGATGAAGCGGCGATTAAACGGGGCAAAACCCTTGTGTGTATTGATCGTCAGGACTTTTATTGAAAATCCTTGCGTGTTTTGTGGCATACTCGCGACGCACTCCTTTTCATCATCACCAGAATCAAAGTGTAGTCTTTGTCACAAATGGGTGGTGAGAGAGGGCGATAATTAAGGCGTTATCCGAAAATTGTTTTACATTGAGGAAACCGTTTCCGGCTTGTGCCGGTAGCACTTGGGCGACCTGTTGGGTCTGCCAGGAGAACTGAATGAAATGGTCTAATCGTATTCAAATCATCACGGGTCAGACGTACATGCATATCGCTATGCATCTGCTGGTGATCGCTGCGCTGATCTGGGGCTGGAAGCACAAGGCCCTGGTCGATGTCTGCAGCACGCTGGTGGCCGTCTACGCACTGGTTTTTGTTGCCATGCTGGCAACACAGCGCATCGCCCGTTTACGGACCCTTGGCGATTATCTTGAAGAAGCGACCACCACTTACTACTTTGGCGCTGCCATGATGACACTGTTCCTGGTGTCGCGGATCTACCACAACAACCTGCTGCTGGCGTGCCTCGGCGTGGTGATGTTGCTGGGTCCGGCGCTGGTGTCGCTGCTGGCGAAAGAACCGCCACGGCGCATCGAAAAAAAACGTAGCTAAGTTGAAGGCCACCGAAAGGTGGCCTTCCTGTTTATGGGGCCGGGAAGATGTGTGTGTAAATGTGAGCTATCTCGCACACTTGCTCTAAAGCTGCTACACTCGCCCGCTTACGCATCGTAGTTTGTGCCCTTTTCACGCGTCAGCCCCAGCTGCCGTCACTATCCCTCTGAAAACTACACCGTGAATCACGGACAGAGCGGACCGGAGTAAATCACGTAATGTCTTTTGACTCTCTCGGCCTGAGTGCCGATATTTTGCGCGCGGTCGCCGAACAAGGCTACAGCGAACCTACACCTATCCAGCGCCAGGCGATTCCTGTGGTGCTGGCAGGCCGCGATCTGCTGGCGAGCGCCCAGACCGGCACCGGCAAGACGGCCGGCTTTACCTTACCTCTGCTTGAAAAACTCTCTGCGACCACCACGCCGGTGCGCGGCCGTCGCCCGGTACGCGCCCTGATCCTGACCCCGACCCGTGAACTCGCGGCGCAGGTCGGCGAAAACGTCAGTGACTACAGCAAATATCTCCCGCTGCGGTCGATGGTGGTGTTTGGTGGCGTCAGCATCAATCCGCAGATGGTTAAACTGCGTGGCGGCGTCGACGTGCTGGTGGCGACACCGGGTCGTCTGCTGGATCTGGCGCATCAGAATGCGGTTGACCTCTCTAAGGTCGAAATTCTGGTGCTGGATGAAGCGGACCGGATGCTCGATATGGGCTTTATCCACGACATCCGTCGCGTGCTGGCGCGCCTGCCGGCTAAGCGTCAGAACCTGCTCTTCTCGGCCACCTTCTCTGATGAGATCAAAGGCCTGGCTGAAAAACTGCTGACCAACCCGGAAATGGTGGAAGTGGCGCGCCGCAACACCGCCTCTGAACAGGTTGCTCAGCAGGTGCATTTCGTGGATAAGAAGCGCAAGCGGGAACTGCTGTCGCAGCTGATTGGCGAAGGGAACTGGCAGCAGGTGCTGGTCTTTACCCGAACCAAGCATGGCGCTAACCACCTTGCCGAGCAGCTGGGCAAAGATGGCATCACCGCTGCCGCGATCCACGGCAACAAGAGCCAGGGTGCCCGTACCCGTGCGCTGGCTGACTTTAAATCCGGCGGGATCCGCGTGCTGGTAGCGACCGATATCGCGGCGCGTGGCCTGGATATCGAAGAGCTGCCACACGTGGTCAACTATGAGCTGCCCAACGTCGCCGAAGATTATGTTCACCGTATTGGCCGTACCGGCCGTGCGGCGGCCACCGGTGCAGCACTGTCACTGGTCTGCGTCGATGAGCATAAACTGCTGCGTGATATCGAACGCCTGCTGAAGCGTGAAATCCCGCGCCTGGCGATTCCGGGTTATGAACCCGATCCGAGCATCAAAGCAGAGCCTATCATCAACGGTCGCCAGCAGCAGTCGCGTGGCGGTGCAGGCGGCGGGCGCGGTCGTGGTCAGGGCGGACAGGGTGCGGGTGCACCACGTTCATCCGGCGACAAGCGTTCTCAGCCTCGTCGTCAGGGACAGCCTGCGCCTCAGGGCGACAAGCCCGCTTCCCGTCCGCGTCGTCCGGCACCGAAGCGCACCGGGAACGTCTGAGTATGAGGGTTTTACTGGCGCCGATGGAGGGCGTGCTTGATTCGCTGGTGCGCCAGCTGTTATCGGAAGTGAACGACTACGATCTCTGCATCACCGAGTTTTTGCGCGTGGTCGATCAGCTGCTGCCGGTAAAATCCTTTTATCGTCTCTGCCCCGAGCTGCATAACAACAGCCGCACGCCTTCCGGCACGCGGGTGCGGATGCAGCTGCTGGGGCAGCATCCCGAATGGTTAGCCGAGAACGCCGCCCGTGCGGTGGCGCTGGGCTCCTGGGGGGTGGATCTCAACTGCGGTTGTCCCTCTAAGCTGGTCAACGGCAGCGGGGGCGGGGCGACCCTGCTTAAAGATCCCGATCTGATCTATCGCGGCGCGAAAGCGATGCGTGAAGCGGTGCCTGCTGACTTACCGGTCACGGTGAAAGTGCGGCTCGGCTGGGATTCCAGCGCCCGCAGTCTGGAGATCGCCGATGCTGTACAGCAGGCGGGAGCCAGTGAGCTGGTGGTGCATGGACGAACCAAGGAAGAGGGCTATCGTGCCGAGGCGATCAACTGGCAGGCGATTGGCGAGATTCGTCAGCGGCTGCGCATTCCGGTGATTGCTAACGGTGAAATCTGGGACTGGCAGAGCGCGCAGAACTGTATGGCGGTCACCGGCTGCGATGCGGTGATGATTGGCCGCGGTGCGCTGAACATCCCTAACCTGAGCCGGGTGGTCAAATACAACGAGCCGCCAATGGCCTGGCCTGAGGTGGTGCACCTGTTGCAAAAATATAGCCGGCTGGAAAAGCAGGGCGACACCGGACTCTATCACGTCGCGCGCATCAAACAGTGGCTTGGCTATCTGCGCAAAGCGTATGCAGAAGCGGATGGCCTGTTCAGCGAAATCCGGGCGTTAAAATCGTCGGGCGACATTGCACAGGCGATCGATCGTCACGCGACGGTTCATGGTTTGTGATAAAAAATCAGGCGACCCCTTAGCGGCCTGACGGTATAGTGAGCCAAATTTCCTTCACCGCAACTCTGCTATGTCTGACACCGCCGTGTTGAGCAACAGCCAGCTCAACAAACGTATCCTTTCCGTTATCGTTTTCACCTTCTTCTGCTATCTCTCTGTCGGCTTGCCGCTGGCTGTGCTGCCTGGCTTTGTCAAAAATCACCTCGGCTTCAGCTCATTTATCGCCGGGCTGATTATCAGTATTCAGTATTTCGCAACGCTGCTCAGCCGTCCTCAGTCGGGCCGTCTGGCCGACCGGCTTGGGCCTAAACGCGTGGTGATGCTGGGGCTGCTCTGCTGCGGCATGAGCGGGGTGCTGACCATCGTGGCCGCCCTGCTGAGCGGCTGGCCGTGGCTGAGCCTGACGCTGCTGGCTGTCGGACGGCTGTTTCTTGGGGTGGGCGAAAGCTTCAGCAGCACCGGCTCCACCCTGTGGGGCATGAACATCGTCGGGCCGCTGCAGACCGCCCGCGTGATCTCCTGGAACGGCGTCGCCACCTATCTGGCGATGGCGGTGGGCGCACCGCTGGGCGTGATGCTCAACGGGCAGTTCGGCATGAGCGGCTTTGCTGGCCTGATTGCGGTGATGGGGATAGCTGGCTATCTGATGGCGAGCCGCAAACCCGCCGTCACCGTCAGCCTGGGCGAGCGCATTCCGTTTCATCGCGTCTTTTCCCGCGTCTGGCTCTACGGTCTGGCGCTGGGCTTCGGCACCATCGGCTTTGGCGTGATTGCCACCTTCATTACCCTCTACTTTGCCAGCCGCAACTGGCAGGGCGCGGCCTATGCGCTGACGCTGTTCAGCCTGGGTTTTGTGCTGGTGCGTCTCGGCTTCGGACGCTTTATCACCCGCTTTGGCGGACTGCGCGTCTCGCTGTTCTCCTTTCTGCTGGAGTGTGTGGGACTGCTGCTGATCTGGCAGGCGGACAGCGCGTGGCTGGTGGGGGCGGGGGCGTTTCTGACCGGCAGCGGTTTTTCGCTGGTCTTTCCGGCCCTGGGGGTGGAAGCCGTTAAGCGGGTCGAGCGTCAGGATCAGGGATCGGCGCTCGGCACCTACTCCGCCTTTCTTGATCTGGGGCTGGGCTTAACCGGCCCGGTGGCGGGACTCTTTATCGGACACTGGGGCATGCAGTCGGTCTACCTCGCGGCGGCGATCATGGTCCTGGGTGCGCTGCTGATTACCCTGCGGCTCTGCGCTCAACAGCGGCTCACCAGCGGGTGAGCCGCCGGGTCATCAGAAACGGGTAAACAGACAGTAGAGCAGGGCGGAGAGCAGAACGGAGACCGGCAGGGTTAAGACCCAGGCGACCGCAAGGTTGCGCAGCGTGGCAAGCTGCAGGCCGGAGCGATTGGCCGCCATGGTGCCTGCCACGCCCGAGGAGAGCACATGGGTGGTGGAAACCGGCAAACCGAAACCGTCCGCCGCGCCAATGGTCGCCATCGCCACCAGCTCGGCGCTGGCGCCCTGCGCATAGCTGAGATGGGTTTTGCCGATGCGTTCTCCCACCGTGACCACAATCCGCCGCCAGCCCACCATCGTGCCAAGCCCCAGCGCAATCGCCACCACCACTTTTACCCACATCGGAATAAAGCGGGTGGCGCTGTCGAGTTCGCTTTTCACGGCTTTCAGATTGCGTTCCGTCTCCTGCGGCAGCGTGACCTTTGCGGTCTGCAGATGCTTGATCGACTCTGATGCCAGATACATCTGGTTGCGGGTGTTGGTCACCGCCTGCGCCGGAATGTTATCCATCGAGCCATAGCGGCGAATCTCATCACCCACTTCATTGAGCGTCATCGCCAGCGCCGGTAACACCTCGCTGTTCATCCGGTTGCTGCCGACAAAGCCGGTCAGCACCTCGCGGGCCGCCGGAGGGTGTGCCGCCGCCGGTTGCAGCTGGCGCAGCTGATGCGCGGTGACTTCGGTCAGCGCGGCCACGCGCGGGATCTGGTCGGCAGGCAGCGATCGGTTCAGGGCGTAGGCGATCGGCATGGTGCCGACCAGGATCAGCATAATCAGCCCCATCCCTTTCTGCCCGTCGTTAGAGCCGTGTGCAAAAGAGACGCCGGTACAGGTCAGGATCAGCAGGCCGCGGATCCAGACCGGCGGCGGCTGATCGCTCTGTGGCGCACGGTAAAGCTGGCGATTGCGGATAAAGCGTTTCATGACCCACAGCAGCAGCCCGGCACAGACGAAGCCCACCACCGGCGAGAGCAGCAGGGCATAGCCCACCTTCAGCGCCTGATCCCAGTCCACGCCGCTCAGGCCGTTGCGCCCGTGTAGCATCGCGTTGGCGACGCCGACGCCGATGATGGAGCCAATCAGGGTGTGGGAGGAGGAGGAGGGCAGGCCAAAATACCAGGTACCGAGATTCCAGATAATGGCGGAAAAGAGCAGTGCATAGACCATCGCGAAGCCGTTGCCGCTGCTGGCCTGCAGGATCAGCTCCACCGGCAGCAACGAGATAATGCCAAACGCCACCACGCCGCTGGAGAGCAGCACGCCCATAAAATTACAGAAACCGGACCAGACTACGGCGGCGCCGGGCGTCAGCGAATGGGTATAGATCACCGTGGCGACGGCATTGGCGGTGTCGTGAAAGCCATTGACGAACTCAAAACCGAGCGCAATCAGCAGCGCCAGGCCCAGCAGAAAGAAGGGCAGGAAGCTGGTAACCGGCATGTTGGTCTCTTCAACGTCACTGACCAGGTTGAGGCCGGCGAACGCGAGACCCGCGACCAGCAGAATAAAAAACAGCGGTTTGCTGAAGCGACTGCCTTTGCCGTTGAAATCAGGCCGGCCCCGGACGGATGAGGGGAGACTGTTTTCGCTCATGGTGTACCTCATGTGGCGGATAGCGGATGCTGATTTGCACCGGGTTATCGCTGTGTGATACGCGCTTTATGTGACAGAAAAATGATGGGCAGGCAGGAAATTTAGCCGGAGAGAGCGGGTCGGGCGGTATAGCGCGGGCAATAAAAAAGCCAGCGACAGGCGCTGGCTTCTGAGAACAGGCGGTCCGTTACGAATTGTTATTCGTGGCGGCTGCCGGGGCGGCCGGGGTCACCGGGGCCGCTTCTGTCGCAGGCTGCTGAGGCTGCGCAGCATCACTGCTGGCACCCTGAGGCGTCACCGGGGTCATTGGCTGCTCCTGAGGGGCGGCCTGTGAGTTTTCCGGCACCTGAACAGGCGCAGTCTGAACGTTGTTCTCCACACCGTTCACTTTTACCGGCATACCGGTACGGCCCTGAATCGCGGCGTTAACCTGATCCTGATTGATGCTGCCATCAGCCAGCACTTTGGTCACGGCCTGAGTCAGCGTGATCGGCACCAGCTCACGGGAGTTGAACTGCTCTTCGGTGGTCGACAGCGGGTTGTGCACTTCCAGGTAACGTGAACCGTCTGGCTCAACCGAGGCTTTCACCGGCTGGTCAACGAACTGAACGCGGGTGCCGACCGGCACATTCTGATAGAGCCACTTGATGTCATCCGCACGCAGACGCACACAGCCGTGGCTCACGCGCAGGCCGATACCGAAGTTGGCGTTGGTGCCGTGAATCGCATAGAGACGACCGATGTAGAGCGCATAGAGGCCCATCGGGTTGTCCGGGCCAGCCGGGAAGACGGCAGGCAGCGTTTCACCGCGAGCGGCGTAGTCGGCATGCATCCCTTTGGTTGGCGTCCAGGTCGGGCCATCTTTTTTGCGTTCAACCGCCGTGGTCCAGTTGATCGGGGTATCTTTACCCAGCTCACCGATACCAATCGGCAGGACAACCACGGTTTTGCTGCCTTTCGGATAGTAGTAAAGACGCATCTCGGCGCTGTTGATCACAATGCCTTCGCGCGGGGCGTCAGGCAGGATCAGCTGCTGTGGGATAATCATTTTGCTGCCCGCTTTCGGCAGATAAACGTCAACGCCCGGATTGGCTTCCAGCATGTTGCTGAGGCCCATCTGATACTGCGCCGCAAAAGCTTCCAGCGGCAATTTGCTGTCTTCAGGAACGGTAATTTCAATATTTTCCCCGATCAGACGGCTGTTAGCCGGCGGTAACGGGTAAACCACAGCAAAGGCTGACTGGCTGAACGCCGCCAGAGCCAGTGCGATTGAAGCGAAAGCGCGAATCATTTTCATATTTTACAAGTCTTTATCGCCCTGTTTCAGGCTGGTCAAAGTATCGAATTCATGCCGGCCAATGTGACCTGCTGCGCATTATATGTTCATTGATCTGATGTTGTGAATCAGGATTTTAACCTGACAGTAATACTTTACCTAAAACCGTGCAGAGATGAGCGCCTTTCGGGAAAAGAGGGCGCTGAAAACCGCGATGACTAAGGCTGCCACTGGGTCTGTTCGCCGCTGAGTTTCCGGTTCAGGAAAAAGGCGGCGCTGATTAACGCCAGGTGCGTCAGCGCCTGCGGCGTATTGCCCAGCGCATGGCCGTGGCTGTCAAACTCCTCGGCGTAAAGACCCAGCGGATTGGCGTAGCTCAGCAGCTTCTCAAACTCAAAATGCGCCTCCTGTATCCGGCCTGCGCGCGCCAGGCACTCTACATACCAGAAGGAACAGGCACCGAAAGAGCCTTCCCCTCCCTGCAGGTCATCGGCCGGGGTTTCATGAATATTGTAACGCCGCACCATGCCATCGCTGACCAGGTCCTTTTTGATCGCGTCCAGCGTAGAGAGCCAGTCCGGGTCAGTGGCACCGACAAAGCGCACCAGTGGCATCAGCAGCATGGAGGCGTCGAGATAGTCGCCGTGACGTGTGGAGGTGAAGTGCCCGCGCTCCTCGTTCCAGAAATTGGCCCAGATATCTTCGCGGATCTTACGCCGCGCCTCATCCCAGCGCTGATAGGGCATCGGCAGCGATCGCTTCATGCCCAGACGCAGCGCGCGGTCCATCGCCACCCAGCACATCAGACGGGAATGCAGAAAATGTTCCGGTTCACCACGCATCTCCCAGATCCCGGCATCGGGCTGATCCCAGTTCTCGCTCAGCCAGTCGATCATCTTCACTACGTGCTCCCAGCCGCGCTGAGAGATCGCCTCGCCATATTTATTGGCCAGATAGATCGCATCCATCAGCTCGCCATAGATGTCGAGCTGGGTCTGCTGCCAGGCATCGTTGCCGATGCGCACCGGCCGGGAATCGCCGTAGCCGGAGAGGTTGAGCAGCTCCATCTCATGCAGTTCGGTGCCGCTGTCCAGCCGGTACATCACCTGCAGGCGCATCTTGTCGTGATGACTGTTCTCGACGCAGCGACCCACCCACTCCGTAAAGTGTTTGGCTTCATCGGTATAGCCCAGCCGCATCAGGGCATACATGCTGAATGAGGCGTCGCGGATCCAGGAGGCGCGGTAGTCCCAGTTTCGTTCACCGCCCAGCTCTTCGGGCAGGCCAAAGGTTGCCGCCGCCGCAATAGAGCCATACTGATGGGAGGTGAGCAGCTTCAGCACCAGTGCGGAGCGCTGCACCATTTCACGCCAGCGTCCCTGATAGGTGCTCTTTGCGCTCCAGCGGCGCCAGTAGTTGAGGGTATCTTCAAAGCAGTGTTCGGTCGCCAGCGCTTCGATATGCGCATCGTCGACGCTGCCAAATTCAAACTGCGCATGTTCACCCGGCTGCAGGGTAAAGACGGCGGTCGCGCTCTCATCCTCCAGCGTCATGACGACGCTGGCGGCGAGGCGCAGCGAGGGCTGACCTTCGGCATGAAAATCGATACAGCCGTGATGAGCCTCGGCGCGCGTCTGCGCCCGGGCGTAGTCGTGACGTGGTGAACAGCGCAGGGTAAAGGTCGCGCTGCCGCGTACCATTTTGACCCGCCGGATCAGGCGCGGCAGCTTCTCCCTGTCATCGCAAATCGGCATATAGTCGGTAATTTCTGCGACCCCCTGCTCATCCAGCCAGCGGGTCTGCAGAATATTGGTGTCGGGCAGGTAGAGCTGCTGACGGCGCGCATCGGGCCAGTCCGGCGAGAGTGAGAAGAGGCCGGCATCGTCGCTGTCGAGCAGGGCAGAGAAGACCGACGGGCTGTCGAGTTCAGGCCAGCAGAGATAATCAATCGTCCCGTCATTCGCCACCAGTGCACAGGTGCGGAGATCGCCAATGACGCCATGCTCTTCAATCTTACGTTTTACCTTACTCATGCTCATCTCCCTGTCAGTGTGCTGTTAACTATAGCTGAGCATGCCAATGCGGCTTCGTTTGGAGAGCTGTCAGCGCTTATTGATCGGCCCGACGGTTATGCCAGCGCCGGATCACCCAGCGCAGGACAAAGGCGAACACTACCGCACCCACCAGCCAGAGCAGATGTTTCAGATGCTGATCGAGTTTATGCAGCCACGGCGCGATAATGCCGCCCGCAAAATAGCCCAGGGTGACAAAGATCAGCGCCCAGATGGCCGCACCGATGATATTGAGGATAAAAAATTTCATCGGATTGAGGCGGCTGGCCCCGATGATGATGGGACCAATCAGGCGAAAGCCATACATAAAGCGCACGCCGATCACAAACAGGCTGGGACGGCGTTTGATCAGGCGGTTCGCCTTCACCACCTTATCCTGATGCTTTTTAAAGCGGCGCAGGATGCGCGTCCCCCAGCGGCGGCCAACCCAGTAGAGCAGCTGGTCGCCGATGATCCCGCCGCCCATCGCAGCCAGCACCACGCCCGCATAGTGCAGCAGTCCTTCATGGGCAGCCACGCCACCCAGTAAGGTAAATGTCTCCCCCTCGGCAATACAGCCAATCAACAGTGCCAGATAACCGTACTGCGTAATTAATGCGTTGATATCCAGATGCAAAGTGACACTCCCTGTTCGGTGGCTGTTTCTTCAAGTCTATACGCGAATTGGCTTCGCTTCCGCCCGGGCCGCGCGGGTGCGTTTATTTCTGCTGTTTTTTTGTCCGGTCGCCACGAAAGTTTTGCTGCCGTTTATACTTGAGAAGACGCTGCCCCCAAAGACGCATGCTCATCGGGCGGCCCACTGCATCAGAGGAGTGACTGTATGAACCATGTCTGGGGACTTCTGGCGCATCCGAATCAGGAAATGCGTGATATTAAGCAAGAGAATGAGAGTGTATCGCACCACTATACCCACCATGTTCTGCTGATGGCGGCGATCCCGGTGATCTGCGCCTTCATCGGGACCACTCAGCTGGGGTGGAACCTGGGCGAGGGGCGATATGTGCAACTTAATCTGGCGACCGGGCTTGGGCTCGGCATCCTGTTCTATCTGATTATTCTCGGTGGCGTCGCGGTGATGGGGCGGGTGATCCACTGGATGGCACGTGATTATCCGCAGCGGCCCGGCGTGCAGCGCTGTACCGTCTTCGCGGGTTATGTGGCGACACCGCTGTTTCTCAGCGGGCTGGTGGCGCTCTATCCGCTGGTCTGGCTCTGCGTGCTGGCGGGTGCGCTGGCGCTGCTCTACACCGGCTATTTGCTCTATATCGGCATTCCGCTGTTTCTGAACATTGACCGTGAAGAGAGCCTGCGCTTCTCCGGTTCCACCCTGGCGATCGGCGTGCTGGTGTTTGAAGTGTTACTGGCCCTGACCGTGGTGCTGTGGGGATATGGTCCCCGCCTGTTCTAGACAACCGCTGCCGCCGGCCTGGCGGCAGTTTTCTTTTTACGCCCGGATACACTCTCCCCAGGAAATTTCTTAACCTTCCGCGTATGATGCTGCTGCCAGCCCGCGCGCCGACGTGACTGAGGCGGGCGGCCTGTGTCTCTCTGGCACAGTACATAACACCAACCGGGTTTTTCTACGATGTCTGCAAAAATTCGTTCCAGCCTGCTTTCGCTGGCACTGCTCGTTTCCGGGCAGATTGTTTCACTTCCGGCTCAGGCGACCACCTCCCTGTCGCAGCTTACGCCTATTGCTCAGCCGCAGATTGCCTCTGGCAGTGCGATGATTGTCGACCTCACCAATAATAAAGTGCTCTTCTCCAGTCACCCGGATCGGGTCAGGCCGATTGCCTCTATCACCAAGCTGATGACGGCGATGGTGGTTCTGGATGCGCACCTGCCGATGAACGAGATGTTAACCGTCGATATCAGCCAGACGCCGGAAATGCGTGGCGTCTTCTCACGCGTGAAGCTCAACAGCCAGATCAGCCGCCGCAACATGCTGCTGCTGGCGCTGATGTCCTCGGAGAACCGCGCCGCCGCCAGCCTGGCTCATGCCTATCCGGGCGGATACAACGCCTTTATCCGGGCGATGAATGCCAAAGCGCGGTCGCTGGGCATGAAACAGACCCGCTACGTGGAGCCGACCGGCCTGTCGACGCAAAACGTCTCCAGCGCCCAGGATCTGGTCAAATTACTTAAGGCGACGCGCGAATATCCGCTGCTCGGCGCCCTCAGCACCACCAAAGAAGAGACGGCCGTGTTTGCCCATCCGAGCTATGCACTGCCGTTCCGCAACACCAACCATCTGGTCTACAAAAATGACTGGCATATCCAGCTGACCAAGACCGGGTACACCGACGAGGCGGGGCACTGCCTGGTGATGCGCACCATGATCAATAATCGTCCGGTGGCGCTGGTGGTGCTGGATGCCTTCGGCAAATATACCCATTTCGCGGATGCCAACCGTCTGCGCAGCTGGATCGAGACCGGCAAAGCCGCGCCGGTGCCTGCGGCTGCGCTGGCGTACAAAAAGCAGAAGTCGGGCCAGGTCGCCAGCAACGGGGACAGCAGTGCCGGCGTGGAGTAAAGAGAGCAGAGAACGTCTGCTGTGTTACCCGGCGCTGTCTGCTGTCTGAGCAGGCGCGCCGGGCGAGCCGGGCAGCGGCGTAACGCGCGCGGTCTGCCCGGAATTAGCCCGAAAAATACCCGTTATTCCTATATTGCCATCCCTTGCAAAGTCCTACACTACGCGCGACTGGCGAGGGACGATCGCCTGATATAAGCTGCCGGAATTTTACTCATATGTTTATAAGATCCTTTTTTGCATGGTTAATGCTGACGCTGGTGGTGTTTGCCCCGGCGGTGACGCAGGCGGCGGATGATATCACCGCGGCGGCACAGGAACAGGAACAGGATGCCCAGCCGAAGCTGAATGCTTCGGTTGAACTGCCGAAAATGCAGAAGATCCTCGATAAGATTAAGAGCCAGGTGTCAGGCGACGCGGGCGAAAACAAACTGAATCAGCTGAATGAGATGGCGCTGGAGCTTTCCGGCAATGCCGACACGCTGGGTCAGGCGCTTATCCCCGATCGCCAGCAGCTGGAAGCGCAGTTGCAGGTGCTGGGTCCGGCCCCCAAAGCTGACAGCGGGGTAAAAGAGACGCCGGAGGTGACGCGCAAGCGAAACGCGCTGGAGAGTCAGAAAAGCAAACTCGACGACCAGATCAAGCAGGCAGAGGGCATTAAAAATGGTGCCTTAACGCTGTCGTCGCAGATTGTTAACCTGCGCCGTGACCAGCTGAAAAGTCAGCTGGCGCTCAACTCCGGTACCATTCTCGGTGCGCGTTTCTGGTCTCCCCTGACCAACAGCCAGGACCTGGACGGTGAGAAGATCGGCGAGTTTCTGCAGGAGCTGCAGGACACCGCGGCGCTCTCCTGGGAGCCGGGCTGGCGCATAGGCAGTACGCTCTGGCTGCTGGCGGCGCTGCTGGTGATGACGGTGGGTCGTCGCTACAGCGAGGAGTTTCTCGCCTGGGTCAGCATTCATAAAATGCCGGAAGGCAAACTGCGCCGCAGCTTCCTGGCGGCCGCGATAGCCCTGACCACGCTGGTGGCGGTGGTACTCACCTTTAACTTTATCGCTCTGGCGTTTACCCGCCGCGATGAGGTCTCGGAAAATGTGCAGGACTTTGTCGACCGGCTGGTTCAGCTTAGCGTCTTTTGCGGCCTGATCGCCGGACTGGGGCGTGCGTTTCTCTCCACGCGGCGGCCGAGCTGGCGTTTGCCCACCATCTCCAATGAAGTGGCGCTGGCGCTCAAACCGTTCCCGCCCATTACCGCGGTGCTGGTGTTTATCTTCCAGACGGTGGAGGCCTTTAACTACAGCGTCGGCACCAGTCTGAATACCACCATTTTTGCCAACGGCCTGACGGCGCTGCTGATAGGCAGTACCGCGCTGGCCATCAGCATGCGAACCAACCGCGTTCGTCGTCGCATGACGCTGGCAGGCACGCCGCCGGAAGCCCGCTCTACGCTGGTCGGGCTGATCCAGCTGGGGCTGACCCTGACCGCGCTCGCGATCCTGATCTCGCTGCTGGTGGGTTATGTCACGCTGGCGCGATTCCTGAGTTATGAGGTGATCTGGTGTGGCCTGCTGTTTGGCTCCTTCTACTTCCTGAGCCATCTGCTCAACGATGGCTGCGAGAGTCTCTTTTCGACCAGCAATGCAACCGGCCGCCGCATTCAGAGTTCGCTCAACATCAATGAGCGGCATCTGCAGCAAACCGCCACGCTGCTGACGGCGATTGGTAAGACCATCCTGGTGCTGTTTGTGGCGCTGGCGCTGGTCAACGGGACGTTTGCCTCCTCAACGCCGATTGAGCTGTTGCAGAAGGTGATTGAGTTCTGGGGCGGGAAAGGGCTGGAGTCCCTGAATATCGTTCCGGCACACATGGTTAATGCGCTGATCTGCCTGATTGTCGGCATCTATGTGCTGCGCTCGGTGCGCCGCTGGCTCGACACCGACTTCCTGCCAAAAACCACCATGGACGTGGGGATGCGGGTGTCGCTGGTGACGCTGTTCAGCAACATCGGTTACGTGCTGATCATCCTGCTGACCCTGTCGATCATGGGGCTGCAGTGGAACAAGCTGGCCTGGATCGTCAGTGCGCTGTCGGTCGGTATCGGTTTCGGCCTGCAGGAGATCGTGAAGAACTTTATTTCGGGCCTGATTCTGTTAACCGAGCGGCCGGTGAAGGTGGGCGATCTGGTGACCATCAGCGGCATCGAAGGGGATATCCGCCGGATTAACGTGCGTGCCACCGAGATCCAGCTGGGTGACAAATCCACGGTCATCGTGCCTAACTCGCAGTTTATCTCGCAGAACGTGCGCAACGCCACGATGGGCAATGCGCAGGGTGTGGTGACAATTACGCTGACCTTCCCGCTCAACATCGATCCGGTGAAAGTGCGCGATATTCTGCTCGATGTTTACAACGAAAACGAACGTATTCTGGAGACGCCAGAGCCGTCTGTTTCGTTTAAAGATCTGACCCAGCAGGGCATTGTGCTGAGCGTGACCGGTAACGTGGCCGGGCAGCGCCAGATTTCCGGCGCCAAAAGCGATCTGCTGTTCGATATTCTGACGCGCCTGCGTAAAGAGGGCATCCTGCTTTCCACACCGCAGACCATGATTATCGAACGCCGTCAGCAGCCGGATGCGGAACCCGAAGAGAAGCTGGTTTAAGGCAAAAGGGCCGGGTTTTACCGGCCCTGATCGTCGTTCCGCGAGCGCAGCGAGGCGAGGCGGCGATCCTCTGCTCTGTCCGGGCGTTTGTGCGCGAACGGCTGCCAGTATTCATGGACGACGGGAACCTGCACCGATTCGCCTGCGCCAAGGCCGGTGAACTTCTCTGTCGGCTCCAGCCGGGTTAAACCGCCGACAAGGTGGGTCATTCTGAACTGGTAATGATCGACCCGCAGCCTCTGGTGGACGTTGCTCAGGTAGAGGGCCCAGTGCCTGTCCGTCAGGGCCGGGCCGTTGTTAGTCAGGGTAAGGGTGGCGCGATTGCAGGCGGCGTAGTCGCCACCCACTGCGGCACAGTCGGTGCCATGAAGGGCAGCCTGATTATCGTTGACCTGACAGGTGAGCCTGAAGTGACGAATTGGATTCACTCCCCGCTGAACTGAGGCGCTGCCGTAAGCTGAGGCTGTAAGGCTCAGCAGCGTGAGCGCCATAAGGTATCGCTTTAACATCATGATTCATCCCTGCTGAAACGGATAGTGCGCTACCCGTGAGGGTTAGCGCTGCCTGAATAAGGCATTCTCTCTTTTTCTGTTATTTTTCAGCGGCACTCTATTTTCCGGCTGGCGGATGATCAATTGGCAGGGCAATCTTTTGTGAGATATTACGCAGAACAGAATCGCTTTATAAATAATCAGGGAGAATATCAGAAAGGAGGTTAACTGTTTTTAATGCGGATGTTATCTGAATAGCCTTAATCAGCCCGCCGGCGCTGATGAGCAGGCGGGCCGGTTAGCCGATTACGGCTGCTTTACGGCCCAGCCTTTTTGCTTGCTGGTTTTGCCGATGCCGGGATTGAAGCTGTTGGTGGGATCGAGCTGGCGATAGAAGGCCGCCAGCTGCGGTTTCGCCTGATAGAGATGGCCCACATTGTGCTCGGCGGGGTATTCCGCGCCGCGCGCCTGCAGAATCTCCAGCATCTGCGCTTTCAGGGCATGCACATCGACACCTTTTCTGACGATGTAATCCTGATGGAAGACGTGACAGAAGAAGTGACCATAGTAGAGGCGATGGCTCAGCGAAGCGCGGATCGCTTCAGGCAGCGTTTCAAACCAGTCAGCATCGTTGCGACGCAGGGCGATATCCAGCGCCAGGATATCCTCGACCTCGTCAGCGTGCACCGCGTGATAGCGCACGGCCGCCCCTGCAGCCGCGAACCGATGCAGAAAAGCGTGCGCCCCCTCTTTGCCTTCGCACTCAAAGAATTCGCCTCCGCCTTCACGGAAGTAGTCGCGCAGGTAGTTACGCGCTTCCGCAACGCCTTCACCAGACATCTTCAGCATCAGATGATGTTCATATCTGTCGCGATACTGCTTCATGCGTTTGGGCAGATGCGCCGGGAACAGCCGGCTCAGGCGCTGCATCAGGCGGTCGGTGAAGTGCGGTTTAACGAAGGCGAGTTTGTTCAGCCAGGCATCGACCCGTCCCTTCAGCGTGAAGAACAGCGGCATTTTGTCGGTGCCCAGCCTGTCGATCATCAGGAAGGTATCTTTGCCGTAGACCTCCGCAATGTCATAGATGTCGCGGTGCATATATTCGCCCGCCACCGGCAGATGGGTGAAGTGCGCCAGGATGTGACGGCGGATATCGGTGAGGACGCCAGGCTCGTTGGTGCCGATATAGAACACCTGCTGCTGGGGTTCACTGGCAAAGGTGTCCAGTCGCACGGCAAACACCGCCAGCTTACCGGCACAGCCCGAGGCTTCGAACAGACGGCGCGCATCGGCGTTATAGCGGGCGGGCGTATCGGCATTCACGTCACGCACCCGGTCAGCATATTCGTGGTCAGAGGCGTGGCGGCCATCGTGCTGCACATCACCGGGCTGCCAGCGATCGTCATCCAGCCGGCCCAGAATCTCTTCCGGCGTGCTGCCTAACTCAATGCCCAGGTGGTTCACCAGCCGCAGTTTGCCCTCCGCATCGATTCGGGCGAACAGGGCCATTTCACTGTAGGCCGGACCGCGTTTGATCAGCGATCCGCCGGAGTTATTGCAGATGCCGCCCAGGACCGACGCGCCGATGCAGGAGGAGCCGATCACCGAGTGCGGTTCGCGTCCCAGTGGCTTCAGCGCTTTTTCCAGCTGATAGAGGGTGCTGCCGGGGAAAGCCAGCACCTGCTGGCCGTTGTCGATCAGCTGCAGCTTATCCAGCCGCAGGGTGCTGACAATCACCAGCGGGCGGTCGTAGTCGTCGCCGTGCGGCGTCGAGCCTTCAGTCAGGCCGGTATTCGCCGCCTGCATCAGAATGATGACATCCGCCCTGACCAGCGTTTGCAGAACCCGCCAGAGCTCCAGCAGCGTTCCGGGAAACGCCACGGCCAGCGCATCCCCTTCGCCGGAGCGAAAGCCTTTGCGATAGCGGGCGGTCTGTTCAGGTTCAGTCAGCAGATGAGAGGGGCCGACGAGGCGGCGCAGGTCAGAAAGCAGGGCAGAGGTTGGTATCATGAGCAATTCCCTTGTCTTATCAGTGCGCCTTAACTGTAGCACGTCCGCTCATCTCCTCGCAGTGTGACAGCGGCAGGCTACCTGCTATTCTCATCTTGTGGCACACTGCCGCCTGTTAATACGATATTGCGCAGTTACTTAAGAGAACCCAACCTGATGAAATGGATTTACTCTGTTAGTCTCGCTGTTTCCCTCGCGATGCAACCGGCACTGGCTGAGACCGTGCCAGGTCACCACCCGATGACCGAACAGGCGCGGGATGCCTTCGTTAACCAGCTGCTGAAAAAAATGACGCTGGACGAAAAGATCGGTCAGCTGCGTTTGATCAGCGTCGGACCGGATAATCCCAAAGAAGCGATTCGCGACATGATTCAGAAGAGTCAGGTTGGTGCGATCTTTAACACGGTGACCCGCCCGGATATCCGCGCCATGCAGGATCAGGCGATGCAGCTCAGCCGGCTGAAGATCCCGCTCTTTTTCGCCTTCGACGTCATCCACGGCCAGCGCACCATTTTTCCTATTCCCCTGGCGCTGGCGTCGAGCTGGGATCTGGATGCGGTGAAAGAGGTCGGGCGCGTGTCCGCCTATGAGGCGGCCGACGATGGCCTGAATATGACCTGGGCACCGATGGTGGATGTCACCCGTGAACCGCGCTGGGGGCGTGGCTCGGAAGGGTTTGGTGAAGATACTTATCTCACCAGCGAGATGGGCCGCAGCATGGTGCAGGCGATGCAGGGTAAAAGCGCCGCCGATCGCTACAGCGTGATGACCAGCGTCAAGCATTTCGCGCTCTATGGCGCGGTCGAAGGCGGCCGGGATTACAACACGGTGGATATGAGTCCGCAGCGCATGTTCCAGGACTATCTGCCGCCTTATAAAGCCTCTCTGGATGCGGGCAGCGGCGGCGTCATGGTGGCGCTGAACTCCATTAATGGCGTACCGGCGACGGCGGACAGCTGGCTGCTGAAGGATCTGCTGCGCGGTCAGTGGAAATTCAAAGGCATTACCATCAGCGACCACGGCGCCATTAAAGAGCTGATTAAGCATGGCGTCGCCAGCGATCCGCAGGACGCGGTGCGCATCGCCCTGAAGTCGGGCGTCGACATGAGCATGAGCGACGAGTATTACAGCAAATATCTGCCGGATCTGGTGAAGCGCGGCGACGTCAGCATGGCCGAAATTGATGATGCGGCGCGTCATGTGCTTAACGTTAAATATGATATGGGGCTGTTCAACGATCCCTACAGCCATTTAGGGCCGAAAGAGAGCGACCCGCAGGACACCAACGCCGAGAGCCGTCTGCATCGGGCCGAAGCGCGCGACGTAGCGCGCAAGAGTATCGTGCTGCTGAAAAACCGGCTGGAAACGCTGCCACTGAAGAAATCGGGCACCATTGCGCTGATCGGGCCGCTGGCCGACAGCCAGCGCGACATTATGGGCAGCTGGTCCGCGGCGGGCGTGGCGAAACAATCTGTCTCGCTGCTGCAGGGGATGCGCAACGCCACCGAAGGCAAAGCGACGCTGCTCTATGAGAAGGGCGCCAACGTTTCCGATAATAAGGGCATTCAGGACTTCCTGAACCTCTATGAACCGGCGGTTTCCATCGACACGCGTTCACCGCAGCAGATGATCGATGACGCGGTCGCCAAAGCGAAGCAGGCGGATGTCATCGTTGCTGCCGTGGGTGAAGCGCAGGGTATGGCCCACGAAGCCTCCAGCCGCAGCGACCTGGTGATCCCGCCGAGCCAGCAGAAGCTGTTGGCCGCGCTGAAAGCCACCGGCAAACCGCTGGTGATTGTGCTGATGAACGGACGCGCACTGTCGGTGGTGAATGAAGATCGTATGGCCGATGCGATGCTGGAGACCTGGTTCAGCGGTACGGAAGGCGGTAACGCCATCGCCGATGTCCTGTTTGGCGACTATAACCCGTCGGGCAAGCTGCCGGTCTCCTTCCCGCGTTCCGTGGGGCAGATTCCGATCTACTACAACCATCTGCCCACCGGCCGGCCTTACAACTTTGCTAAGCCGAACAAATATACGTCGCACTACTATGATGCGGTTAACGGCCCGCTCTATCCGTTTGGTTACGGCCTGAGCTACACCCGCTTTACCGTGTCTCCGGTGAAAATGTCGTCGCCGACCATGCCGCGTAACGGCAGCATCGAAGCCAGCGTGACGGTGACCAACAGCGGTCAGCGCGACGGTGCGACGGTGGTGCAGATGTATCTCAACGATCCGGTCGCCTCCATCAGCCGTCCGGTGCAGGAGCTGCGTGGTTTCAAACGCATCATGCTGAAAGCGGGCGAGTCTCAGACCGTGACCTTTAAGATCGACGTCGATGCGCTGAAGTTCTGGAACCAGCAGATGCAGCATGTGGCGGAGCCCGGCAAGTTCAACGTGATGATTGGACTCGATTCCGTTCGTACTCAGGATGCGCAGTTCAACTATCTGTAACCGCCCGCCTTTCTCCTGAGAAAGGGGGGTGCGGCGCGTCGTTAGCGTCCTGCTACGGCGCGCCGCGTCATTTCACTAGAGCCACCATGATAAATCTGCGAGACCGTATTCAGCAGCAGGTCTTTCGCCTTAACGGCCTGTCGATGAATGAGTTTGACCTCTCCCAGCCGCCTGGCGATCCCGGCCTGTTTGGCCCGGACAGCGTAATCTGGCGCGTCCACGGCGACTTTACCTCCATGATGTGCGGCGGGATCAGCGCGCTGCTATTGCAGATGCTGCATCCGGCGGCGCTGGCGGGCGTCTGGGATCACTCCAATTTCCGCGAAGATATGATGGGCAGGCTGCGACGTACCAGTCAGTTCATCGCCGTAACCACCTACGGTAATCAGCAGGATGCGCAGACGCTGATCGACCGGGTGAAACGCATTCACCTTAAAGTCAGCGGCGTCGACAGCGAAGGCAAACCTTATGCCGCCAGCGATCCGCATCTGCTGACCTGGGTGCATGTGGCGGAGACCAGCCGTTTCCTGGCGGCCCATCTGCGCTACAAAAATCCTCACCTCACATGCGCCGAACAGGATCGGTACTATCAGGAAGCGGCGCTGATTGCTGAGTCGCTGGGCGCGGAGCGGGTGCCGAAAAGCGTCGTGGATGTGGCGGATTATCTGCAGCAGATGCGTCCGGAGTTACGCTTTGATGCGCGCACCGCTGAAGTGACACGACTGCTGATGAATGCGCCAGCCCCGAGCTGGCAGGCGAAGCCGGTGATGAAAGTGATGCTGGCGTCGGGGTTCGGGCTGATGCCAGCATGGGCGCAGGCGATGTCCGGCCGTGAGACAGGGCGCTTTCAGCAGGCGATGATTGATCGGAAGATTAATGCGATTGCGGTCGGGTTGCGCTGGTCGATTCAGAGAGGAGCTTGGTATCGGGCGATGGTGAGGATGGGGAGGGAGGTGGGGTAAGAGGTTCACCAGAAAAAGCGGGTTATTGCCGTTTATAATAAGATCATCTAACCGTAGTCGTTAATAAAAGGTTATAAGTAAAGGCTTTCGTTCAGACAGTCAATTAAATGGCGCTAGCCACCTCAGACTGATAGGGAAGATAGTAATGTCCGTTTGTGCCAACAGAGCAAGTTGCCGCATGAGAAGCAAACACGTATATAATTGCGTTAGAATGACTGCACGTTTTAAAGATGAAAGGTAGTGCACAATGATAGTTAGTGAATCAGAGCTGTTGAAGTCGGGCTTTACTGATGCTGATTTGAAAAAAATCAAAAATAATCTTGAAAGCTACGGTGGTACGCTGGATGAGGCTGTAGTGGATTTAAAAAACAGATTCAGAATGCTATTGTGGATTGTTTCCGCCTGCACGCTCGTATTTATATTTCTTCTCAGTTTCTCAACTAAGCCATACATCTTAGGCGGTGGCCTGTCATTGCTTATCGGGATAGTCTTAGTGACGTTTATTCAACCGCCAGTCCTGGCCTGGAAGTCATGGCGCTACTGGCGGTTGAAAAAGGCTTAGCGTCATTGGTTACTTACGCTGAGTAAATCGAATGTCACCTTAGCTGTTACACCCCAGCCGATTATTTTCATGGTCAGCTTTGGGCGACTTATGGTGTCAATTTCACGGGTGTAATCACGGGCCATCCATCTGTATAGTCGCCATGCACCGGGCTTTCTCGCCAGCCCCCAGACGCTGTAAATACTGGCTGAAAGCGTTGCCATATTGTAAAAAGCCAGTCCTGACTCTGCTTTGAATCCCATGAATTTCGCAGCCTGCATTACACCATCGGCAAACATACCTTCTGTTTGCACGTCAGACAGGCTGGTAATAAGTTCTTTGGACAGGCCATTAAGCCCGTCCACAACGAGAACGGCACCAGCCAGTACGCCAACAGGTGTCATTGTCGAGATCATCAAACCACCGCCGACAACAGCAAAACCTGAAATCACGACACGAACAGCGGAAATCATGTAACCCACAATTTTGTTGTTTTCACGCACAAACTCTACTTTGGCGTAGAGTTCTGCTGTCCTGGAACGCAATAATCGCGCCTGCTCTTCAAGGTTCTCTGTTTCAGATCTGAGGTTCCTGACGCACTCCAGGCATTCTTCATCAGACTTAGCCTGACGGGCAGCAGTGAACTGCTTGTCAATAAGCGATTTTATTTCCTGAACAAATTGTATACGGGTAAGCCCATCCTTGAGATGGAAAGCAGACAGCCTATTGGCTGTGTTGATTAGCTTTCTGGCTTCAAGGTTGACCATTGTTTCAGCCCAGGCTTTATTCCTCCCACCCGAGCGCATCATTTCAAGCAAGACTGCGTCCATTTTTATCTCCCTATGCATCGCATCTTCGATAATACTCTTTGATTATTAGCTGTAAACAGCGGCAGGTTGCTCCGTTGGGCATCAGCAGGGGTAATAATAAGCAGCGTACCCTGATCGTCATTATTGAACAGGATGCGCGCAACGCCTGTTTTTACATCTGGCTCACCGACCTGCTCCTTAGTCAGTATGCGGTGTGCGTCTGCTGGCTGCGAAATTAAAGGGTTACTGATAATGCGCTTTATTTTACCTGTTTTTATTTTTGTTTTTTGTGTCATCGCCATATCAAAAGCTATTGCTCTCATCGTGCCTGTAGAGTTCTTTTATGCCATTGCAGATGTTTTTCATATCAATGGCGATGAGGCAATCCCCGACTTTGTACTCACAGCTAATATCGTTGTTTCTGTCCTGATGTCTGTTGCGCTTTTGTGGATGCTGAAACGTATTTTCAGAAAGCATTGAGCAGGGTTGTACACGTACCTGCACGCGTTTTCATTGTGCTGATTTTATCACCCGACAGAGTGTGGTTTAGTAAACAGCAGAAGCTCCCTCTCTGTTTCCCCCCGTTTTATCCTTAATAAAGGAGTCAGAAAAATGGAACATCACTACACATCGCGCATCTTCTGGACCGGCAATCTGGGAACGGGGACGTCGGGTTATAAAGCGTATGCAAGGACGTGGGATATCGACATCAGCGGGAAAGAGGTCATCCATTGCTCCAGTGATCCCCTGCTGGGTGGCGACGCCAGTAAAATGAATCCCGAAGACCTCCTGATATCCTCTCTTTCGGCATGCCATATGCTCTGGTATCTGCATCTGGCTTCCGATGCCGGGATTATGGTTCTCGGCTATGAAGATTCTCCCTTAGCGACAGGTGAAATATCAAAAGGCGGGGCGGGGCGCTTTATTTCGGCGGTGCTGAGACCGACGATCACGGTAGCAGAGGGGACAAATGTCGATTCAGCCACGGCTATTCACCATGAGATCCATAAAGTCTGTTTTATCGCCAGATCGGTGAATTTTCCTGTCTCCTGTGAACCAGAATTTATCATCCGTCAGGCGTAGAACACGCATCTGTGCCTGTTCTGAAACGTCGCGGTTTTTACTGATTTCACACCGCGACTTTTCTTCATCGCTCTCTTTCTCGTCTTCTCGTCTCCCGAAACCGGGCGTCCCTGAACCGCATCCGCGCTCCCGTGCCCGGTCATCAGTGCACCGCCGCTGAGCTACAGCTGGCTCTGAAGCGCGGTGTGTCCTGAAAGTAAAATATTTGTGATTAACATCGTATTTACATTAAGCGCCTCTTTTTTTGCTGGCTGAACTTTATCCGCTGAGCCTATAGTGGATTTATTCAGTAAAACTTAGTTTTATCAGATAAAACAATGCGGTTCGGGTCTGTTCACCTGCCCGCCACGCGAAAAATGTCGGGATCTGATTTTAATCAGAAGGTTAAGAGGACGTTATGGAGATTGTTAATGCACCGCATCTGCCCGTTCGGGAAGCGTGGCTCGCGCGTCATCATGAAGAGGCGCTGATGCCCGAACTTCCGGTCGTGGATGCGCATCATCATTTGTGGGATCGCCAGTCAGGCCGCTATCTGGCACCGGAGCTCAGCCAGGATATCGAACAGTCCGGACACCGGATTCTCTCGACGGTGTATGTTCAGTGCCGCTCCATGCTGCGCCGTCACGGGCCTGAAGCGTTCAGACCCGTCGGAGAGGTCGAGTTTGCAGGCGGTTGTGCCGCGATGTTTGAAAGCGGTCACTATGGCGAAGCCGCAGGTTGTGAAGCCATCGTTGGCGGTGCCAGCCTGCTGGCTGGGGATGACCTGCTGCCCGTGGTGGAACTTATGCTGGCGCGATCGGGAGGACGACTGCGTGGGATGCGGAATCCGCTGGCCTGGCATCCTGATCCCCGCGTCAGCTCCAGTCCCGTCACGCCGCCCGCCGGTCTGGCGGCCAGTGACGCATTCCGGCGCGGGGCAGCCTGCCTTGCCCGCAACGGACTTTCGCTGGATGTCTGGGTTTATCACACTCAGCTGGATGAAATTGCCGGACTGGCCCGCGCGCAGCCCGATCTGTTGGTGATTGTGGATCACTGCGGCGGACCGATTGGAACGGGGCCCTATGCCGGTAAACAGGATGCCGTTTTTCAGGCGTGGAAAAAGGGGATTATCGCCCTGGCGGCGCTGCCCAACGTGCGCATCAAAATCAGCGGTTTTGGCATGACGGTCATGGGCTATCCCTTTGCACAACACGACACACCACCTGACTCCCTGACGCTCTCCCGGGCCTGGCAACCGCTGTTTGAAACGCTGGTTGAGGCATTTGGCGTGCAGCGCTGCATGTTTGCCAGCAACTTCCCGGTCGACAAAGGCATGTTCAGTTACGGTGTGTTCTGGAATGCCTGCAAAAGGCTGGCGGAGCAGGCTTCTGCGGCCGAACAGGCGCATCTCTTCTGGCGCACCGCGGCATCAACCTATCGCTTATCCTCCCTGGAGAATATGGATGAATATGAAATCAAAAGTGCATGAGGCGCATCCTCTCGATGCGGACGCCTCCGGTTCAGTGCTCTCCTATTCATCGGCTGAAAAAAGGACCCTGGCGCTGGGCGGGTTAGGCTGGACATTTGAAAGCTACGACTCTTTTTTGCTCTCTCTGCTCTTACCCGTGTTGGGCGTGGTATTTGGCCTCGGCAAAACGGAACTTGGCGTGTTTATCAGCGCCACGGCTGGCGGGCAGATTATTGGCGGCATTCTCTTCGGGCTGGTGGCCGATAAAATCGGACGCGTAAGAACGGCCCTGATCTGCATCGCCATCTATTCGCTTTTCTCCGGTCTGCTGGCGTTTTCCCACAATCAGCAGGTCTTTACCTTGCTGCGATTCTGCGGTGCGCTCGGTATGGGCGGGATGTGGACATCAGGCGCGGCCCTCATCGCTGAAACCTGGCGTCCGGAGCGCCGTGCGCGCGGCGGCGCGCTGATGCAGATGGGGTTACCGGTGGGCGCAATCCTGGCGATTGGCCTGACGGCACTGGTCACGGCAATGACCGGTGGGCTGGAACACGGGGGATGGCGCTACCTGTTCATGATTGGCGCCTTGCCGATTTTTATCATGATGGTTATTGCGTACATTACGCCCGAATCGCCGGTATGGCTGGCGCGCCAGCAGGAACGCGCACAGCGGCAGACTAAAAAGGCCAGCGCCGGCAACACGAACATCAAAGGGTTGCTGCTGGCGTTTACCTTTATCTTCTTCATTCAGTATCTGTTCTGGGGGGTCTTCACCTGGACGCCCACTTACCTTCGTGAAGTGAAGCATCTCGATTTTCTTCACAGCCTGAAGTTTGTGCTGGCCCTGCAGACCGGTGCGATTGCGGGCTTCCTGGTGTTCTCACTCATGGCCGATAAATGGGGACGCCGGCCGATGTTTCTGCTCTATCTCCTGATCGGTGCGGTCGCGGTCGGATTATATCTGGTGACGACGCAGCCGCTGATTCTCATGGTGGCCATCTTTATGGCCGGTTTCGGCGTTAACGGTATTTTCGCCGGTTCCGGCCCCTTCCTGGCCGAGATTATTGGCGACACTCAGTCACGCGGCTTTCTGATGGGCCTGGCTTACAACGGGGGGCGTCTGGGTGGCTTTATCGCGCCGCTGCTCATCGGCTATGTGGCCAGCATTGGCGGCTTCACCGCCGGGCTGGCCACCACCGTGCTGGCCTTCGTTGCCGCGATGATTGTGGTCTGGATGGCACCAGAAACAAAAGGCGTTAAGCTGAAGTAAATCAACGGGCAGAGTCGTTCCGGAAGCGACCTTTGACGGGGAGAACAGATGTTCAGCATTTCAGAAGTCGATAAAGGGGATAGCGACCTGGTGCGCCTGGTCGGCGAACTCGACGCTTTTCAGCGCGAACTCTATCCGGCAGAAAGCAATCACTGTCTGGATCTCTCAACCGTCGGTGATGAGCAGCTGAAGTGCATTATCGTTCGTGATGAGCAGGGCTTGCCGGCAGGGTGTGGGGCCTTACTCTTCCAGGAGGCGGGCTTTGCGGAGATCAAGCGGGTTTATATCCGGCCGGCATACCGGGGCAGGAAGCTCGGCGAGCAGATCATCGCCGCCATCGAGACGATAGCTTCAGAAAACCGTTTACGCGAACTGCGGCTTGAAACCGGGATTCATCAGCAACCGGCTATCGTACTCTATCGCCGATGCGGGTACGCACTATGCGAGGCGTTCCCACCCTATATGCCCGACCCGTTAAGTCTGTTTATGCGCAAACGGCTTCTATAAGGCCATCTCCCCACTCAAGCGCGCTGGCTTACGCTAACGCCATGGCAGCCTCTGATGCTGCTGCTGCTCAGACCCGATCGCCGGAGAGGATGTCGCTTAGCAAATCATGGGGAAAAATGGTGTCGGCGGTGTCTCTGAGCTCTTCTGCTGTCCACCAGTGGTGCTGAGTGGCGAATCAGTCCGGTTTCTTCCCGCAACTCCTATAGCACTGCCTGCTCAAAGGTCTCCTGCGATTCCGGATGTAAATAGTGATCGCAGGCCACTTTGAGACTATTACCCTTGTCTCCGCGTGCAGCAGTCACGATCCTGCTCTATTCTCGGGGAAAATGGATTCCTCCAGGCTTTGTCGAGGCACTATGACGTACAAATCCCTGATTGCTGAAGTCCACAATCAGCAGCGCACCCTCACCGCTATTGTCGAACAGGATGCGCGCACCGCCTATTTTTACATCTGGCCCACCGACCTGTTCCGCAGTCAGTATGCGGTGCGCGGCTGCTGGCTGCGAAACCTGCTGCCCGCACCGGCGCAGGAAGATCGCGAGGCGATGGAGCAGGGCATTGCGCCGCTGCTCAGCGCCGAGTATTGCCGTAACCTGGAAGCGGAGCCTGCACTGAATCCCGCCGGGCTGCAGGTTCTCTGGGAGCCGAGCGATGATGGCGCGGCGCTCTGGTATTACGGTCAGCTGCTGGCGGTCATCCCCGGCTGGAGTCTTTACCAGGATAAGCAGGTCAGCTTCTCTGCGGGCTGCATCAAAAAGAACCGGCTGACGGCCCCGCTGGGTTCGGCCTCGACCAATGACTACTATGCCCGTGCAGAGCAGCAGCGTCAGTTCTGGCGCGAATGGCACGATGGCAGCGAGTGGGACAAGGTTCAGCAGGATCTCATGGCCTGCTATCAGAGTCGCTTTGGCGAGTCGGTGAAATATTACGCGATCGATCAGGGGAGCTGGCCGCCGATGGCCATCTCCCAGCACTGGCATCAGGGCGTCTGGTACTTCCTGACGATTGGCATGAGCATCCGGCCGATGCCGCAGGTCGACTACCTGTTTGATGAGCTGGCACCGCAGTATCGCCGTATCGAGCTGGGGATGGCGGTGGATGGCGAGGTCATGACCGAAGGCAATGCGGTGCAGATGGCGAGTGCTCTGGCGGAGTTTGTGCATCTGCCGTGGGCGCGCCTTACCTGGCTGGGGGAGGGGCATACGCTGGCATCGGAAGTCGCGCCGGTCGGCTTTGAGAGCTTCCTGCTGGCAAATGAGCTGGCCAGCGAACCGGCACAGTTTAAACTGCCCAAGCGCGATGGCGATCGTCCCACACTGCTCTGGACCACGCCGATCACCGAAGCAGAGCGGCAGTTCGCCCAGGCGGATGAGCATGGCGGTCAGAAGTTACGGGAATTGTTAACCGCTGGCGGCAGTAACCACATCTTCCGTCCGCGTCAGGAGGTTGTCGATTCAGAGGGCTAGGCCAGTCACGCCAGGCCTCTCTGCCTGTTCCCCGGCTGCCGTCGGGGATCACCCCATCCCGCCACGCGATTAAATTTTCACAAAAATTAAACATTTTTCATTTCTGTGATCCCGCTCATCTCAAGTTCTCCCTAAGCGAGCCGTTAACCCGGATCAGGCAATCGCGCCATACCAGGTTCAGGGGAACAAAGATGTTTAAAACAACACAATCCCGCTTTACCGCAACAATGATCGCGTTCTTTGTTGCGCTTTTACTCGTTACAGTTTGGGTCATCAATCAGTTTGTCGCACCGCAGCTGGTCGACAGCGAAAGCCGTCTGGTGCGTTATCAGGTCGATTCACTGGCCTCCGGTATCGTCGAGCAGATGAACCGCGTTCAGGCTCAGCAGCGTGCGATTACCGAAGCGGCCTCCGTCATGGACAGCGCCACCATCGACACCCTGTTACCGACGCTGGTTAACCAGTATCAGGACAGTAATGTCTTCGGCGGCGGTATCTGGCCGTTGCCAAATCGTCGCGATCCCGCCAAAGAGAAAAACAGCAGCTTCTTTGCCCGCAATGCCAGCAACGAACTGCAGGTCAATACCTACTGGAACTCCGATGCCGCCGACAAATACTGGGAGCAACCCTGGTACAAGGATGGCCTGGCCGCCCCGAAAGGGCAGTGCGCCTGGGCAAAAGCCTATCAGGATGCCGCCAGCCCACAGCCGCGAACCAACTGTGCCATGGCGATCTACCGCAACGGCACCGTCTGGGGCGTGGCAACCATCGACGTGACGCTGGGATTCTTTAACCAGCTGGCGAAGCAGATGGGCGAAACCATTCAGGGCAACGTGCTGATCGTCGAAGCGGATGGCAAAGTTGTCGGTAACGGTGCGCTGGTGAATGCCGCGCCGAAGCTGGAGAACCTGGCCGATGTGCAGACGCCGATGGCAGCGCCCCTGAAAGCGCTGCTGAGCGGGGCGGGCACCCAGCCACTGGAAACCACCTATGACAGCAGCGAAGGCGAGCAGACGCTGTTTCTGCAGGCCATTCCCGGCAGCCCGTGGTTTCTCGCCAGCAGCCTGCCGACCAGCCTGCTGAAAGCGCAGTCGCACAACATGCTGACGCGTCTGGGCCTGGTGCAGATTCCGCTGGCGGTGATCCTGCTGCTGGTATCGCTGGGCTTTGTCCGCGCCATGATGAAGCGTCTCAGCGTGCTGAACAGCAACATCGAAGCGCTGTCGACCGGCGGCGCGGACCTGACCCAGCGTCTCCCCGCCAGCAACAGCCCGGAGTTCAATGCCGTTGCGCAGAGCTTTAACCAGTTCATCAGCTATCTGCAGGGGTTAATCCAGCAGGTGGGCGACAGCGCGCTGGCGATCACCGCCGCGTCGCGCGAGATCGCCAGCGGCAACGCCAATCTCTCTTCGCGCACTGAAGATCAGGCCAGCTCGATTGTGGAAACGGCGGCGTCGATGGAGCAGCTGACCGGCACCGTGCGTCAGAACGCCGATAACGCCACTCACGCCAACCAGCTGGCAGGCGATGCCTCGCAGGTTGCCGCACGCGGTTCAGAAGTGGTGCGTCAGGTCGTCACCACCATGGGCGAGATCCACCATTCGTCACGTAAAGTGGTCGACATCATCAGCGTGATCGACAGCATCGCGTTCCAGACCAATATTCTGGCGCTGAACGCCGCCGTCGAGGCGGCCCGTGCCGGTGAGCAGGGGCGCGGTTTTGCGGTGGTGGCGTCAGAAGTGCGCAACCTGGCGCAGCGCTCAGCCAATTCGGCGCGTGAAATTAAAAAGTTAATTGAAGAGTCCGTGGCGAACATTGATACCGGCAGCGCGCTGGTGGAGCAGGCGGGTCAGACGATGGATGAGCTGATGCAGGGCGTCAGCAGCGTAACAACGCTGATGAGCGAGATCATGTCAGCCAGCCGGGAACAGAGCATGGGGATCGAGCAGGTTAACGTGGCGATTACGCAGCTGGATGGCACCACCCAGCAGAACGCCGTGCTGGTCGAGCAGGTTTCCGCTGCGGCTCAGGCGATGGAGGCGCAGAGTACCCAGCTTGAGCAGGTGGTGCAGAGCTTCCGGCTGTAATTCTTCCTCAGGCCAGCGTTGCTGGCCTGATTTTCGTCTGGCGTCATCCGCTTACCTCCGCCCGATAAGAGTAAAAATTCCTTTCTGTTACGCCCAAACCGCGAATCTTGTGCCAGAATAGTTGAGAATAATCTCAAGGAAACGCCATGTCTGCTATTGAAGTTATCCTCGTTGACCACCTCGATCGTCCCACCGGCAAAATGGAAAAGCTGGAAGTGCATGAAAAAGGACTACTGCACCGCGCGGTGACGGTCTACGTCTTCAATTCCCGGCAGGAGCTGTTACTGCAGCGGCGCGCCAGCGATAAATATCACTGTGGTGGCTTGTGGAGTAATACCTGCTGCGGGCATCCGTATCCTCATGAATCGACCCGTGACGCCGCTGAACGCCGCCTGCGCGAAGAGATGGGCATGGTGGTGACGCTGACGCCGGTGTTTGAGCTGAGCTACAACCTGAAGCTGAGTAATGGCCTGACCGAGCATGAATATGGTCACGTCTTTTTTGCCGTCTGCGACAGCCTGCCGCAGCTCAATCCGCAGGAAGCGGACGCCTTCGATTATCGCCCGATGGCGTTGATTGAAGAGCAGATGCAGCAGCAGCCAGAGCAGTTCACGCCGTGGTTTTTGCATACCTTCCCGCGTATCCCGGACTATCTGGAGCAGTTTCCTATCCCGGCCGTTACGGCATAAAAAAAACCGCACTGGGTGCGGTTTTCCTGCGCTCTGTCCATGCCCTCAGCGCGGATTATCGCGGCAGCTCAAAATCCTCTGCATCCACATCATAGCCCGATGGTTCCCAGCGGATGGCCAGCAGCGCCAGCAGTCCGGCCAGCGGGGCCAGGAAGATCACCCAGAACACGCCGGTGCCGAGCGCCGCAACCAGCACCGGGAACAGAAACAGTGAAACGGTCGAACTGCCGCGCATCAGCGTCTGATTGAAGCCGACGCCCACACCCCGCAGCGACGTGGGGTAGCTCAGTGACGCAAAGGTCATGGTGTGCGAGCCGGGCCCGAATCCCTGACCAAACAGGAACAGCGCCAGCATCCCGATCGCGACGGCCGCTTCCTGCCCCCCTTCCGGGCGACCAATCAGCGCCAGCCCGAGCAGCGCCACACACTGACAACTGTAACCCGCCACCGACATCTTCCAGGCTCCCAGACGCGGCACCAGACGCACCGCCAGCAGCCCGCCCACAAAGGCGAACAGCAGATTCAGCGCCAGCGACACCAGAATTGTGGTCAGCATCGACTGGGCAAAAAAGCTGGTAATGATCACCGGCAGGCCAAATGCGACGGCGTTATAAGCAAAGGATGAGGCGATAGAGGTAATGGTCGCCAGCAGCGTGCGGCGGCGATAGACGCCCTGCAGCAGCGCACCATAGTTGCGCCAGCTCGCCCTGCGCACCGGTTTAACCGGCGTCAGCGCGGCATCGGGTGCCACCTGCGCGTTGATATTCCATGCGCTGCGTAAGATCGCCGCCGCCCCTTTCAGGTCGCCCTGATTGGCCGCCCAGACCGGCGACTCACTCATGTAACGACTGCGGATAGCGATAATGACTATCGCCGGCACGGCTCCAAACCCCAGGATCAGCCGCCACAGCCAGTCGGTATGGCTCTCCGGCAATACCGCATAGAGCAGCAGCACCAGCAGATAGGAGATACTGATCGCCGCGTACCAGGTCGGGCACCACATCGCCACGCTGGCGGCTTTATTCCCCTTACCGCGCAGCTTTGAAAACTCCGCCAGAAAGGCCATCGCCACCGGCAGATCGATGCCGACACCCAGGCCCATCACAAAGCGCGCTGCACCCAGCACATACTCATTGGGAGCAAAAGCACAGGCGATAGCCGCGACGACGAAAAAGAACATATCGGCCATAAAGACCCGATAGCGGCCAATCTTATCGGTGAGGTAGCCGCCGAGCAGCGCACCCACGATCGCCCCGAAGGTAATCGCGGAGGCGATCATGCCGGTGCCGGTCGGCGTAAGATGAAATTCGCGCGTCACATCTTTGATGCCAAAAGCCAGCGCACCCAGATCGTAGGCGTCAAGAAACACGCCTCCCAGCGCAATCGCCACCACGATGCGGGCATTATTACGGGCGCTGTCGCCGCTGTTCACTAAACGGGAGACGTCAGCGGCGCTGCGAATCCATTGCGTTTCCCCGGCGGGCGAACGCCCGGCAGTCGCCACATGGGCAGAAGAAGTCAGGTCGGACATGATGTTGTGCGTCTTTTATTATAAAAACAGATTTTCGAGAATAGCCGTTTAGACGCCCAGACGTAAATTCATTTGAGTTATATAAAATTATTTTATAATCTCAAATCGTTATCAGTTTGCGAGAAAGTCAGCGGCATCACCGCCGCGCCAGGCTACGCTTTTAAGGCAGAGAATTTACCGCTTCGCGCCCTGCCAGCATCGACTCAGAAAGCAGGAGAGCAGTCTGATCGCTCAGGCGCACCATTGACGCCTCGCGAAAACATCACGCTATAACAACACGCGATAATGCGATAAGGAAAAGGTCATGGTCAGAATTCGGGGTTGGATCGGCGTCAGCGCCTTACTGCTCAGCATCGGGGTAGCACAGGCAGCCGATCCGGTGCGGGTCGGCTCAAAAATTGATACGGAAGGCTCGCTGCTGGGAAATGTGATTCTTCAGGTGCTGGAAAAGCATGGCGTGAAAACCGTGAATAAAATCCAGCTCGGCACCACTCAGGTGGTGCGTGGCGCGATCACGGCGGGCGAACTGGATATCTATCCGGAATATACCGGCAACGGCGCGTTTTTCTTTAACGATGAAAAAGACAGCGCGTGGAAGAATGCCGCCCAGGGCTACGAGAAAGTGAAAAAGCTCGATGCGGAGAAAAACCATCTGGTCTGGCTGACACCGGCACCGGCTAACAACACCTGGACCATCGCTGTGCGAAAAGATCTGGCCGAAAAGAATCAGCTTACCTCTCTGGCCGACCTCAGCGCCTGGCTGAAAAAAGGCGGGACCTTCAAGCTGGCGGCGTCGGCAGAGTTTATTGAACGCAGCGACGCCTTGCCCGCCTTTGAAAAAGCCTACGGATTTAACCTCACGCAGGATCAGCTGCTGTCGCTGGCTGGCGGCGATACCGCGGTGACCATCAGCGCGGCGGCACAGCAGACTTCCGGGGTGAACGCGGCGATGGCGTATGGCACCGACGGGCCGGTGGCGGCGCTGGGTCTGCAGACGCTCAGCGATCCGAAAGGCGTTCAGCCGATTTACGCCCCGACACCGGTGATCCGCGAATCGGTTCTGAAAGCGTACCCACAGATTGCGGAATGGCTGAAGCCGGTATTCAGCGCGCTGGACGAGAAGACGCTGCAACAGCTCAACGCGAAAATCGCCGTGGATGGCCAGGATGCCAGCAGCGTCGCGACCGAATGGCTGCAGCAGAAGAAGTTGCTGTAACCGATGGTGTTATCGCGGGAAGCGATACGTCGCCCGCTGCAACAGCCGGTGGCCCTGCTGCTGCTGACGCTGCTGAGCCTGGCGCTGGCGGCGCTGCCGTTTCTTAACTTCGCCCCGAACCGGCTGGTGGCCGGGGAACCGCTGATGGGATCGCAGATCAGCCGGTTCAGGCTGCTGCTTGTGCCGCTGCTGGCGCTCTGGTTGCTGTTATGGCGGCCGCCGACACGGGTAAACCTGGTGCTGGCGCTGCTGGCCGCGCAGCTGATGCTGGCCGCGATCCTCTGGCTCAGTGGTCATCAGGCCACGCTGCTCAGCCAGCAGGGCAGTCGTCTGGCACGCACCAGTTTTGCCAGCGGCCTGTGGTGCAGCGGCGCGCTGCTCCTGCTGCTGATCACGGATCGGGTGCGGCAGATCACCCGTCACCGGCTGGCTCAGCTGCTGCTCAATCTGCAGGTCTGGCTGCTGCCTCTGCTGCTGCTCTTCAGCGGTCAGCTCAGCGACCTCTCCCTGCTGAAAGAGTATGCCAACCGCCATGCGGTGTTTGATGCCGCACTGGGACGCCATCTCACGCTGCTGGCCGGCACGGTGCTGCCGGCGTTACTGATAGCGCTGCCGCTGGGGGTCCTGCTGTTCCGGCGGCCAGGCTGGCAGAGCGGCGTCTTTGGCGTGCTGAATGTGATCCAGACGGTGCCGTCGGTGGCGCTGTTTGGCCTGCTGATTGCGCCACTGGCCGGACTGGCAAATCACTTTCCGTGGCTCGGGGCCTGGGGCATCAGCGGCATCGGCATGGCCCCGGCGCTGATCGCCCTGGTGCTCTACGCCCTGCTGCCGCTGGTACGCAGCGTGGTGGTGGGGCTGCAGCAGGTGCCACACGAGGTGCGCGAAAGCGCGCGCGGCATGGGGATGAGCGGCTGGCAGCAGTTTGTCGCGGTCGATGTGCCGCTGGCGCTGCCGGTCTGGCTGGCGGGTCTGCGGGTAGTGGTGGTACAGACGCTGGGTATGGCGGTGGTCGCCGCGCTGATTGGGGCAGGCGGCTTTGGTGCGATTATTTTTCAGGGCCTGTTAAGCAGCGCGCTCGATCTGGTGCTGCTGGGGGTGATCCCGGTGATCGCGCTGGCGGTGGCGATCGATGCGCTGTTCCGCCTGCTGATCTCACTGCTGGAGAGAAAAGATGATTGAGTTCAGGGGCGTTTCCCGCGCCTTTAACGGCAAAACGGCGGTAAAAGATCTGTCGTTACAGGTGGCGGAAGGGGAGTTCTGCGTGCTGCTCGGCACCTCCGGCTCCGGTAAATCAACCACCCTTAAGATGATCAACCGGCTGGTGGAGTTCGACAGCGGTGACATCCGCTTTGCCGGTGAGTCGATTCGCCAGCTGAATGCCCGCACGCTGCGGCGCCGCATGGGCTATGCCATCCAGTCGATCGGGCTGTTTCCGCACTGGACGGTGCAGAAGAATATCGCCACGGTGCCCGAACTGCTGGGCTGGCCCCGCGCGCAGATCAACGAACGCATCACGGCGTTGCTGGCGCTGCTGAATCTGGACGCACAGCTGCTGAAGCGCTATCCGCATCAGCTCTCCGGCGGGCAGCAGCAGCGGGTCGGCGTGGCGCGAGCCCTGGCCGCCGATCCGGAGGTGCTGCTGATGGATGAGCCGTTCGGGGCGCTCGATCCGGTAACGCGGGGCGCGCTGCAGCAGGAGATGCTGCGTATCCACCGGCTGTCGGGACGGACCATCGTGCTGGTGACCCATGACATCGACGAGGCGCTGACCCTGGCAGACCGCATTGTACTGATGGATAACGGCGGGATTGTTCAGCAGGGCAGGCCGGTGGAGCTGCTGACCCGGCCAGAAAATGATTTTGTCCGCGACTTCTTTGGTCGCACGGAAATGGGGGTAAGACTGCTGTCGCTGGAGCACGTCGGGGATGCCGTCCGGCGCGGCGAGTGGCTGACGGACGAACCCATTGCCGCGACGCTGACGCTGCGTGACGCCCTGTCGCAGTTTATCACCCGGCGCACCGATAAACTGCCGGTGGTCGACGATCAGCAGCAGCCGCTGGGGGTGCTGCACTTTAGCGATCTGCTGCAACTGCGCGAGGGATTAGCATGCGCTGGCTGAAAGATCCGCTGCTGTGGCTGGTGCTGCTCTACGGCGCGCTGCTGGCCCTGATGCCCTACAGCGGGCCGCTGTTTCACACATGGTTTCCCGACCTGGCGCGGCCACTTTATCAGCAGGAGAGCTTCTGGCAGCTGACGCTGGCGCATCTGATGCTGGTGATCACGGCCAGCCTGCTGGCGATCGTTCTGGGCATCGGCAGCGGCGTGCTGGTCACGCGGCGCGCCGGTCGCGCCTTCCGGCCGCTGATGGAGACGATCGTGGCGGCGGGGCAGACGATTCCGCCGGTGGCCGTGCTGGCGATTGCCGTGCCGGTGATGGGCTTTGGGACCTGGCCCGCCGTCGTTGCGCTGCTGCTCTATGGGTTACTGCCGATTTTACAGGGCACGCTGGCCGGACTCGACAGCGTGCCCGCCAGCAGCCGGGAGATCGCCACCGGGCTGGGTATGAGCCCCTGGCAGCGGCTGTGGCAGATCGAGCTGGCGCTGGCTGCACCGGTGATCATCGCCGGAATACGCACCTCGGTGATCATTAATATCGGCACCGCCGCCATCGCCTCGACGGTCGGGGCGAAAAGTCTGGGGTCACCGGTGATTATCGGCTTAAGCGGTTTTAATACGGCGTATGTGATTCAGGGGGCGTTGCTGGTGGCGCTGCTGGCTATCGTCAGCGACCGCCTGTTTGAGCGCCTGCAACGCTGGCTTAGCGTGAGTGAACGATGAGAGAGTATCCGACCAGCATCAGTCCGCTGGTGCCGCCGACGGCCATGATAAAAAAGAGCGTGGCGAAAAAGGCTTTTTTGCAGTTCATGGAGAAAACCTGAGCGTGTTAACAGTGAGGCGGCGATAATAGCGCGCGCGAGGCAGCAGGCAAAGCGCCCGGCGTGCGTTTTTTGTTATCAGGCGGGTTCGTGCAACCGCACGGAATAGCCCTGTTCCTGCCAGTGTGACAGCTGTTCCTGCTGGCGACGGGTCAGTTTTTTACCGGTAAAGACAAACATGTTCATGCCGGGAAAGAGTTCAGGACGCGGCACGTCCAGCGGTTCGGCCAGTACATCAATCCGCCAGCCGTGCTGCGACAGACGCCAGCCCTCCAGCCAGATGCGGGTGCGATCCTCGATACCCCAGCCGATGATCAGCGCATCCTTGCCCGATTTTTTGCGGCTGCCCGTCAGGCAGAACGCGACATAGTCGATCAGCAGGCCATCCAGCAGGCTGCACATCGTGCGGGCGGTGTTCTGGTCCAGACTCAGCTTCTGGCGCACCGGCATGAAAACGTGGTCGATCAGCGCATCAATCGGATGCTCGCGGCCAATCGCGGCAATTTTGTTACGAAGTTTTGCGGGTCTGACGTGGCGCAGCACGCTGATCAGCTCATCCTGCAGGGTTGTCCAGCCATCATGGGCATCCACGTCGCCCCCTTCCAGCAGTGCCTTGACTTTACCGACCGGCACGCCGCTTTCAATCCAGCGCATGATCTCTTCAATGCGCTGTACATCTTCTTCATCAAACTGACGATGCCCGCCTTCGGTGCGCTGTGGCTTCAGCAAGCCATAACGACGCTGCCAGGCGCGCAGGGTGACTGGGTTTATGCCACAGCGCTCGGCGACGTCACCGATACTGTATAAGGTCATAAATGCCTCTTTCGATTGGTCTGAGTGCGATTACCATAACGAAGCCAGTTAAGTTGTACAATACATTTCGCAATGTACAACTTGACTGATACGCCTGTTTTCAGCTATATCTCATTTCAGAGAATAATTCCCTTACATGAGAAAATAACATGCCGGAGCTGAATACGGAGCAACGACTGGCGGTAAGGCTGGCAGAATTACGCCTGCAACGCGGCTGGTCTCTGGATGAACTTTCTGTCGCCACCGGCATCAGTCGCGCGTCATTATCGCGCATTGAGCGAAGCGAGACCAGCCCTACTGCCGCATTGCTTAACCGGCTGTGTGCCGCCTACGGATTAACCATGTCTCGCCTGCTGAGTGAGGTTGAGGAGTCGTCGAGTCTGCTGGTGCCTTATGATCAGCAACCGGTCTGGCATGACCCGTCCAGCGGTTTTATCCGCCGCAATGTTTCACCGCCCGCACTTCATTTTAGATGCGAACTGGTAGAGGGCAAATTACGGCCTGGTGCACGCATTGAATATGATGCGCCACCCATCCAGGGACTGGAGCAACATATCCTGCTTCAGGCAGGCGGCCTGACCGTATCGGTGGCCGAACAGCAGTGGACGCTTAAGCCCGGTGACTGTTTACGTTTTCACCTCACCGGAAAATCGGCTTTCGAGGCGCATCTGACCGAAGGCGCACACTATCTGCTGGCGGTGGCAAAACCATGATCGATTATCAGAGGCTTTCACCTGAACAGGCACAACAGGAGATCGATGGGCTGACGGCAGTGCTTCAGGCCTGCGTGGCCGATGGCGCCAGTGTCGGATTCGTGGATGCCGCCGATGTGGCGGTGATGACGCGCTTCTGGCAGCAGCGGGTAGCCAGCCTGACCAGCGGGGAGAGCGAACTGCTGGTGGCGCGTCAGCACAACCGGATTGTGGCGACGGTGATCCTCAGTCGCAGCGCGATGCCGAACGGCCGCCATCGGGCCGACGTTAGCAAGCTGCTGGTGCATCCGCAGGCGCGGCGTCAGGGGATTGCCCGCGAACTGATGCAGCGCGCTGAGCAGCTGGCCCGCGGGCAGGAAAAAACGCTGCTGGTGCTGGATACCCGCAGCGGTGACGTTGCCAGCGATCTCTATCGTTCGCTGGGCTGGCAGGTGGCAGGGTCGATCCCCTTTTATGCCGAGTCGACGGCGGGCGTGCTGGATGCCACCACCTATATGTATAAGGTACTGGCGTAGCCTGCTTCCGCGCCGGACGACCCGGCGCTGAACGCCTCCACGCTATCCGCTGAAATTTCCGACGGCGCACGAAAAATTCAGCACGAAAGCTGACGCCGCCGGGATACTGTGTAAAAATACAGGCCATTTTTTCGGTGTGGTAACGCAACTCATGGCCCTGACAGCCGCAGTAAAAAGCCAGATAGCGCAGTGGTATAAAGCGCTTTCGCAGCAGGTGCCTGATTTCATTCCGCGTGCGCCGCAGCGTCAGATGATCGCTGAAGTGGCAAAATGTCTGGCTGGTGACGATGCGCGCCACCTTGCGGTGGAAGCGCCGACCGGCGTGGGCAAAACGCTCTCCTATCTTATTCCCGGCATCGCGGCCAGCCGCGCCCAGGAAAAACGGCTGGTGATCAGCACCGCCAACGTGGCGCTGCAGGATCAGATTTTCACTAAGGATCTGCCGCTGCTCAAAAAAATCATTCCCGATCTGACTTTTACTGCCGCCTTTGGACGCAGACGCTATGTCTGTCCGCGCAATCTGGCCGCGCTGGCAGCCGATGACGATCAGCAGGGCGATCTGCTGCTCTATCTGGACGACGACGCCGTCAGCAGCACCAAAGAGGAGCAGACGCAGTGTGGCCGCCTGCAGAAGTCGCTGGATCGCTATCAGTGGGATGGCCTGCGCGATCACAGCGAGGAGAACGTCAGCGACAGCCTGTGGCAGCGGCTCTCCACCGACAAGGCGAGCTGCCTGGGCGCGCACTGCCGCTGGTATCGTGAATGCCCCTTTTTTGTCGCGCGCCGCGAGATTGAGCAGGTGGATGTGGTGGTGGCGAACCATGCGCTGGTGATGGCCGCGATGGAGAATGAGTCGGTACTGCCGCCCGCTAAAAACCTGATGCTGGTGCTGGATGAAGGGCATCATCTGCCGGAAGTGGCGCGCGATGCGCTGGAGATGAGCGCCGACATCACGCCGGGCTGGAGCAGCCTGCAGCTCGATCTCTTTATCCGGCTGGTCGACGGCATCATGACCAAGATGCGGCCGAAGTCGCCGCCGCCGCTGGCAAACCCGGAAAGGCTGAAAGCGCACTGCGATGAGCTGCGCGAACTGCTTACGGTGACCGCCCAGGCGCTGAATCCACTGCTGCCGCCCCATAACCAGCCTGGCGAATATCGCTTTGTGCTGGGGGCGCTGCCGCAGGAGTTACTCGACCTCTGCGCCCGGCTGTTTAAACTCAGTGACGCGCTGCGCGGGCTGAGTGAAGGCCTGATCAATGCGCTGAGCGAGCAGACGGGCAAGGTCGACGTGGTGCGGCTGCACCGTAATCTGCTTCAGCTCAATCGCCAGTTTGGCTGGTTCGAATCGATCAGCAAACTGTGGCGGCTGGCGGCAATGGAGAAAGCCTCCGGTGCGCCGGTTTCAAAATGGATTACCCGCGAGCTGCGCGAAGGGCAGGCGCATCTGCTGTTTCACTGCGCCGGTATCCGCGTCAGCGATCAGCTGGAGAAGATGCTGTGGCGCAAAATCCCGCATGTGGTGGTCACCTCCGCCACGCTGCGTTCGCTCAACAGCTTCAACCGCCTGCAGGAGATGTCGGGACTGAGCGAAAAAGCGGGCGACCGCTTTGTGGCGCTCGACTCCCCGTTCAACCACGTCGAGCAGGGCAAGCTGGTCATCCCGCAGATGCGCTATGAACCCCTGATGTCGCATGAGGCGGAGCATATCGCCGAGATGGCCGGTTTCTTCCGCCAGCAGATGAAAGAGAAAAAGCACAAAGGGGTGCTGGTGCTGTTTGCCAGCAACCGGGCGATGCAGCAGTTTGTCACCTCGCTGCCCGATCTGCGCCTGTCGATGCTGGTGCAGGGCGATCAGCCGCGCAGCCGCCTGGTCGATCTGCACCGGCAGCGGGTTGCTAAAGGCGAAACCAGTATTCTGATTGGCCTGCAATCCTTCGCTGAAGGCCTGGATCTGAAAGGCGATCTGCTGAGTCAGGTGCATATTCACAAAATCGCTTTTCCCCCGGTAGACAGTCCGGTAATTTTGACCGAAGGCGAGTGGCTGAAAAGCCTGAAGCGCTATCCGTTTGAGGTGCAGAGTCTGCCCAGCGCCTCATTTACCCTGATTCAGCAGGTCGGACGCCTGATTCGCAGCCATCAATGCTATGGCGAGATCGTGATTTATGACCGCCGGTTGCTGAGTAAAGCTTACGGCAGCCGGCTGCTGGCGGCGCTGCCCGTCTTCCCGATTGAGCAGCCGGAAGCGCCCGAGCCGGAAGCGTTACCGGCCGCCGTGGTGCCCAAAACCAGCGTGCGAAAACGACGTCCCACGCGGCGCTGAGCCGCGCACTTAACCGGAAGCGAGTGATGGAACTGAATAAAATTATTAAAGAGATTGGTCGCGGTAAAAATCATGCCCGCGATATCGATTTTGAGAGTGCCGTGGCGCTCTACAGCGCCATGCTGGCGGGTGAGGTGCCCGATCTGGAACTGGGCGGTATCCTGATTGCGCTGCGCATCAAAGGCGAAGGCGAAGCGGAGATGCGCGGCTTTTATCAGGCGATGCAGGCGCAGATGATGCAGCTGCGTGCGCCGGAAAACCGGCCCATGCCGATCGTGATCCCCAGCTACAACGGTGCCCGTCGTCAGGGCAACCTGACGCCTCTGCTGGCGCTGCTGCTGGTAAAATTCGGCTTTCCGGTGCTGGTGCATGGCGTCAGCGACGACGCGACGCGCATTACCAGCGAGGCGGTGTTTGCCGCGCTCGGCATCGCACCGGTTACTACAGCAGAGGCGGCGCAGGCCAGACTGGATCAGGGCGAGCTGGCTTTTATCACCATCGATCACCTCTGCCCGCCGATGGCGAAGCAGCTGTCTCTGCGCTGGCGAATGGGCGTGCGTAACAGTGCGCACACGCTGGCAAAACTGGCGACCCCGTTTGCGGAGCGGGCGGCGCTGCGTCTGTCGAGCGTCTCGCATCCGGAGTATGTGCCGCGTGTGGCGAAATTCTTCAGCGACATCGATGCGCCAGCCCTGTTGCTTAATGGCACCGAAGGGGAAGTGTATGCGAATCCGCAGCGCTGCCCGGCGATCAGCATGATTCAGGGCGCGGGAGCCGAAACCGAAGTCTGGGTGGAGCGTCAGCCAGAAGTGGCCGTTGAGCTGCCGGCAGATAAAACGGCAGAGGTGACGGCGCGCTGGATTGAGGAGGTGCTGAATCAGCAGCGCCCGCTGCCCGCGTCGCTGCGGCTGCAGATCGCCTGCTGCCTGCGTGCCAGCGGTCAGTGCGATTCACTGGCGGCGGCGGAGGAGCAGATCCGCGCCGCCGGTTACTGACTCAGGATTGCGGCAGGGCCTGTTCCACCAGATCCTGCCAGAAACGGATGCCAATCGGCAGCAGCGTGTCGTTGAAATCATAGCGGGCGTTGTGCAGCGGCGCAGAGGGGGTTTCTCCATCTGCGCCCAGCCAGAAGTAAGCGCCAGGGCAGGCTTCCAGCATGCAGGCAAAATCTTCCGATGCCATCGACGGATTCACCTGCCAGTGAACCTGTCCGGCACCCAGCGTCGCCAGCGCCACCTCGCGCACCTGCTCAGCGGGCAGCGCATGGTTAGCGGTCACCGGATAGCCCGGCAACCAGTGCACCTCACCGCTGACGCCAAACGGACGCGGCAGAGTCGCCACAAACTCATCAATCAGTCCGCGCACCTTATCGCGCACGCTGGTCTGCAGACAGCGCACCGTGCCGCGCAGCACGATCTGCTCCGGGATAACGTTAATCGCCTCGCCACCGTGGATCTGGGTCACGCTCACCACCGCCGAGGCGAGCGGTGACAGGCGACGCGACGGGATCGTCTGCAGCGCCAGAATCAGCTCGGCGGCGACCACCATCGGATCGGCTCCGCTTTCCGGCATCGCCGCGTGGCAGCTTTTGCCGTGCAGGGTGATCTCAAACGAGTCCAGCGACGCCATCATGGCACCGGGATTCACCGCCAGTGACCCCAGCGGCAGCCCCGGCCAGTTATGCATCGCGTAGATGGCGTCCATCGGGAAGCGCTGGAACAGCCCCTCTTCCACCATTCTGCGTGCGCCACCGAGGTTCTCCTCGGCAGGCTGAAAGATGAAATGCACGGTGCCGCTGAACTGGCGCGTCGCGGCCAGCTGGCGGGCAGCGGCCAGCAGCGTGGCACTGTGACCATCGTGGCCGCAGGCGTGCATCACGCCCGGTGTGGCAGAGCGCCACGCCGCTTCCCCTTTCTCCGTGATCGGCAGCGCATCCATGTCCGCCCGCAGGCCAATGACCGGGCCAGGACCATTCTCCAGCGTGCCGATGACCCCGGTGCCCGCCAGGCCACGAAACACCTGCAATCCCGCCCGGGCTAACTCCTCCGCGATAAACTGGCTGGTTTGCTGTTCCTGGTAACCTAATTCGGGGTGGCGATGAAACTCACGGCGCCAGCGCAGGGCATCTTCAAGCAGGGCAGGGGAAAGGGTCATGCAGAGTCGCGCTCCATACAGAATGAGAAGATTTCACTTTAGAGGTCGTCTGGCGCGGCGTCTATCGCCGTCAGGCTTAAATCGGGCTATAGGCTAAATCAAAATGGAATAAGTAATAAGGAAGTGATGTCAGAGTCCGGCTGCCGGGTGCAAAGCGTGAGGTTGAAAGCCGGGGCAGGCTGCGGCCTGCCCCGGTCAGGGTGTTACTTCTGCATGGGCAGGTTCAGGTCGTGCTCTGCGGCGCACTGTTGCGCCAGCTCATACCCGGCGTCGGCATGACGCATCACCCCGGTCGCCGGATCGTTCCATAACACCCGACCCAGACGCGCATCCGCCTCTTTGCTGCCGTCACAGACAATCACCACACCCGAGTGCTGAGAGAAGCCCATGCCCACGCCGCCGCCATGATGCAGGCTGACCCAGGTCGCGCCGCCTGCGGTGTTCAGCAGCGCGTTCAGCAGCGGCCAGTCAGAGACCGCATCAGAGCCATCTTTCATCGCCTCGGTTTCGCGGTTCGGTGAGGCGACCGAACCACAGTCGAGATGGTCGCGGCCAATCACCACCGGCGCTTTCAGCTCGCCGTTGCGCACCATTTCGTTGAATGCCAGACCGGCCAGATGCCGTTCACCCAGCCCCAGCCAGCAGATTCGGGCAGGCAGTCCCTGGAAGGCGATGCGCTCCTGCGCCATATCGAGCCAGCGATGCAGCGTTTTGTGATGCGGGAACAGCTCTTTGAGTCGGGCGTCGGTCTTATAGATATCTTCCGGGTCGCCTGACAGCGCCACCCAGCGGAAGGGGCCTTTGCCTTCACAGAACAGCGGACGGATATAGGCGGGCACAAAGCCGGGGAAATCGAAGGCGTTGCTGACACCTTCATCCAGCGCCACCTGGCGGATATTGTTGCCGTAATCCACGGTCGGAATGCCCATATGACAGAAGTCGAGCATCGCCTGGACGTGGACCGCCATCGAGGCGCGCGCCGCTTTCTCTACTGCTTTCGGCTGGGAAACACGCTCCCGCTCCCAGCGCGCCAGATCCCAGCCAATCGGCAGATAGCCATTGATCGGGTCGTGCGCCGAGGTCTGATCGGTCACGATATCCGGCTTCGGCCCGCCCGCCCTGGCGCGTTTCACCAGCTCCGGCAGAATCTCAGCGGCATTGCCCAGCAGACCGACAGAAATCGCTTTTTTTGCGGCGGTGGCGTCGCTGATCAACGCCAGCGCCTCATCCAGCGTGGTGGCTTTGTAGTCGACGTAGCGGGTGCGCAGGCGGAAATCGATGCGCGACTCCTGGCACTCAATCGCCAGCACACAGGCACCGGCCAGCACACCGGCCAGCGGCTGCGCGCCGCCCATGCCGCCCAGTCCGGCGGTGAGGATCCAGCGTCCGCTCAGGTCGTTGTTGTAGTGCTGACGTCCCGCTTCGACAAAGGTTTCGTAGGTGCCCTGCACGATGCCCTGCGCACCGATATAGATCCAGGAGCCTGCCGTCATCTGGCCGTACATCATCAGGCCCGCTTTATCCAGCTCATGGAAGTGATCCCAGTTTGCCCAGTGCGGCACCAGGTTGGAGTTCGCCAGCAGCACGCGCGGCGCGTCGGCGTGGGTGCGGAAGACACCGACCGGCTTGCCGCTCTGGATCAGCAGGGTCTCGTCCGGCTGCAGAAGCTGCAGGGAACGCAGGATCTGCTCGAAGCATTCCCAGTTGCGTGCCGCCTTCCCGATGCCGCCGTAAACCACCAGATCCTCCGGCCGCTCGGCCACATCGGGGTCAAGGTTGTTCTGAATCATGCGGTAAGCCGCTTCAATCAGCCAGTTAGCGCAGTGCAGCGTAGTGCCATGTGGCGCACGAATCTCACGTGCCACAGCCTGAGAAAGAGTTTCGCTCATTACAGATTCCTTAATTCAAGAAGTGGAGCGCATGCTCGGCAGCAGCGCGGTCAATGCCTGAGGCCAGTCAGCGCGACTTGCCCACTGACGCATGGCGTCGATATCGGGTGCCAGCAGGCGATCTTCCTCCAGGAAGGCCACCTGCTGACGGATCTCATCTAACGCCTGCTCAATCAGCGCAGAACTTTTCAGCGGCCGGTTAAACTCAATACCCTGCGCGGCAGCCATCGCCTCGATGCCCACCACGGCGGCGCTGTTAAAGCACATGCTGCCGAGACGACGCGCAGCGTAGGTCGCCATGGAGACGTGATCTTCCTGGTTTGCAGAGGTGGGAAGACTGTCGACGCTGCCCGGATGGGCCAGCGACTTGTTCTCAGAGGCCAGCGCAGCGGCGGTGACCTGGGCGATCATAAAGCCGGAGTTCACGCCGCCGTCACGCACCAGGAAGGGCGGCAGGCCGGATAAGCCGCTGTCCAGCAGCAGCGCCAGCCGCCGTTCAGAGATGGCGCCTACTTCGGCAATCGCCAGCGCCAGGATGTCAGCGGCAAAGGCCACCGGCTCGGCATGGAAGTTGCCGCCGGAGATCACCTCACCGCTGTCACTGAACACCAGCGGATTGTCCGAAGCGGCGTTCGCTTCGATTTCCAGAATCCGCGCCGCGTGGCGGATATTGTCCAGGCAGGCACCCATCACCTGCGGCACGCAGCGGATGGAGTAGGGGTCCTGCACGCGGCCACAGTGGGTGTGGGACTGCAAAATTTCACTCCCTTCGATCAGGCTGCTGACGGCGGCCGCGACCGCAATCTGGCCCTGCTGGCCACGCGCCTGATGAATACGGGCGTCGAACGGTTTCAGGGAGCCTTTAATCGCCTCCAGCGACAGCGCACCGGCCATCAGACCGGCGGCAAACAGATTCTCCCCTTCAAACAGGCCGCGCAGCGCCAGCGCGGTCGAAACCTGGGTGCCGTTGAGCAGCGCCAGCCCCTCTTTCGGCCCGAGCACAAAGGGCGACAGGCCCACGCTTGCCAGTCCCTCTGTTGCCGGGATCAGCGCGCCCTTGACCCGCACCTGGCCTTCGCCCAGCAGCATCAGAGACATGTGCGCCAGCGGCGCGAGATCGCCAGAGGCCCCGACCGATCCTTTTTCCGGAATGCAGGGCATGACACCGGCATTAAACAGCGCCAGCAGCGCCTCCACCAGTTCGATCCGCACGCCGGAGTGGCCGCGGGCCAGGCTGACGATTTTGGTGGCGACCACCAGACGGGTGACATTGTCGGGCAGCAGATCCCCCAGCCCGACGCTGTGAGACAGCACCAGATTGCGTTGCAGATCGGCCAGACGGCTGGCCGGAATCTGCGTCTGCGCCAGCTTGCCAAAGCCGGTGTTAATGCCATACACCACGTTGCCGGAGGCGACGATCGCCTCCACGGTCTGCTGCGCCGTTGCAATCGCCTGACGCGCGCTGTCATCGAGGCTCAGCGTCACGTGACCCTGATAGATGGCGCGTAAGGTGGCGAGGTCTACCTCGCCCGGCACCAGGCGCAATGCCTGAGACGAACCTGACATAGTCTACTCCTGTCTATACAAGTGTGCTGGCACGGCTGAGCGGTTTTTCCTGCCCTGAACCAGCGGGATAATGCGAGTGAAGCATAAGTGTCTATTCTTGTCTATACAAGTAGCAAGGGGCGTGCCAGGCCGATCACAAAAATGGAATGCCTGCCTGCTGGGGGTGGGTGAGGAAACGAAGGCGGAGGCTGCACCATCAGGAGGCGGGCGCTGCACCAGAGGAGCACAGCGCGCCGGACTGGATGTATATACATTCACGCGGTGAGACAGTAAACTGAAGGCACTATCAGGAAAAGGAACAGCAAATGGTCGAGCATACGGCACTGGCACAACTGGCGGCGGCGATGAGCGATGAGCCCGCTCCGATTTATCAGCGGGTGAAGCAGGCGATCATCAGCCAGATCCGCGAAGGAATGTGGAAAGCGAATCAGCGTGTGCCGTCAGAAAGTGAACTGGTTAATGAGCTGGGCGTCAGCCGCATGACCATCAACCGGGCGCTGCGTGAACTGACCAGCGAAGGCTTTCTGGTCCGGATGCAGGGCGTCGGCACCTTTGTGGCCGAGATGAAAGGCTACACTGCCATGCTGGAGGTGCATAATATCGCCGATGAGATCGCCCAGCGCGGTCATCAGCACAGCTGTAAAATTCTCGCCATCGGTCAGAATAAAGCCGATCCCGAACAGGCGGCGGTGCTGGGACTGACCACCGGGCAGACGCTCTTTCATTCGCTGATTGTGCACTACGAAAACGATCTGCCGGTACAGCTGGAGGACAGGCTGGTCAATCCGCTGGTCGCCCCCGATTATCTGGCGCAGGATTATCAGCAGATGACCCCGTATACCTATCTGATGCGGGTTGCGCCGCTGACGGCGGGCGAGCACATTGTCGAGGCGGTGCTGCCCGATGTGCGTCAGCGCAAACATCTGTCGCTGGATGAGCACGAACCCTGCCTGCTGATCCGCCGTCAGACCTGGAGCGACAACAAAATCGTGACCTACGCGCGGCTGCTCTATCCCGGCTCACGTTACAAACTGCTGGGCCGCTTCAGGGGACACGGCTAAGCCTGGTAAACAGCAGCCGGGCGTCCCGGCTGTCGGGCATGAAACTGCACGCCTCATCGACCCACCATGCGCCCTGTCGGGCGGTCAGCTGTTTCCCGTCATCGCTCCGCCACGCGCCTGCCAGCACCCAGGCAACCCCGTGCAGGCTGCTGACGGGGGCGGTAACCACCTCAACCGTGGCCTGCCACTGCTCCCGCCGCGTCATAATGTTAAAGTCTTCACTGATGCTGCCCTGCAACTGCGCGGTCAGGGCCAGTTCGCCGGCAAATGACCAGGGCTGCTGCGGCATTAACCGATGCGCTGCGCCTGGCGCGGTAAGCAGGACCGGGTCGCCGTGCAGCAGGGTGATGATCCGATCAATGCCCGGAAAGGCTGAGAAGGGGCCATCCTGCGCCAGGGTGGCAATGCTGGCGCGCCAGCCAAAGGATTCCGCACCGGGCGGAAAGCTGACAATTTCGCGGGTCTCGCCACCGCCATTGCGCCAGCGGCTGACCGCCAGGTCAGCGTAAGAGAAGCGGGCGATCATTGCAGGGCTGCCATGGCCTGACGGAAGCGTCTGGCACACGCCGCCTGATGGGGATGCTCGCCATCGACGATCACCGCCTTACCCGCCACGTAGACGTCCCGAATCTGATCGCGCTGACCGGCAAACAGCCAGCGGTTCAGCAGCGCCTGAGATTCCACGCTGCCGAGCCACGCCTCATCGCGCAGCACCAGCCAGTCGGCGCGCTGCCCCACCGCCAGCGTTCCCTGCTGAATGCCGCACGCCTGTGCACCGCCTGCCGCCGCCTGTTGCCACAGCAGATCGCCGACCGACGGCTGGCCGGGCAGGGTAATGCGGTTGCGGCGCTGATCGCGCAGTCGCTGCGCATACTCCAGCCAGCGCAGCTCTTCCTGGGCGCTGAGCGAGACATGGCTGTCGGAGCCGATGCCCCAGCGTCCCCCCTGCGCGATATACTCCACCGCCGGAAAAATGCCGTCACCGAGATTCGCTTCGGTGGTGGGGCAGAGACCGGCAACCGCACCGCTGCGGGCAAGGCGCGTCAGCTCGCTCTCATCCAGATGAGTGGCGTGGATCAGGCACCAGCGTGCATCCACGGCAAAACGGTTCAGCAGCCAGCTCACCGGGCGTTCGCCGCTCCACGCCAGCGAGTCATTCACCTCTTTCTGCTGCTCCGCCACATGGATATGCACCGGCAGCGTCGGATCGCTCTCCGCCAGCACCGTCTCCATCTGACTTTCACTGACGGCCCGCAGCGAATGAAAACAGAGGCCGCGGTTCAGCAGGGGCCGCTGCCACTGCCACGCATCCAGTCGCGCCTGCTGTTGCAGATAACGATCGGTCTGCTGAATAAAGCGTTTCTGCCCGGCAGCCGGAGGCTGGCTGCCAAAGCCGCTGTAGCTGTAGAGCACCGGCAGCAGCGTCTGGCCGATACCGGCCAGTTCGGCGGCGTCGATCAGCTGCTGCAGCATGGCGTCATCCGTATAGGGCGCGCCGCTGGGATCGTGATGCAGATAGTGAAACTCCGCGACCTGGGTGTAACCCCCTTTCAGCATCTCAATGTAGAGCAGGGCGGCGATGTCGCCCGCCTGCTGCGGCGTCAGGCGCTGCACCATGCGGTACATCCGGTCACGCCACGTCCAGAAGCTGTCCTGCGGATCGCCCGCCACTTCCGCCAGACCGGCCATGGCGCGCTGAAAGGCGTGCGAGTGCAGATTAGCGATCGCCGGGATCACCTCGCCGTTGAGCAGCACCGCCTGATCGGCGTGGCTCTCCGGGGTAAGAGCGTCGATAAAACCGGCCTGATTGACCGTGATACGTACCTGCTGCTGCCAGCCCTCCGCCAGCAGTGCGCGCGGGGCAAAAAAAGTCGCCATGGTTGATCCTCGTCGGATGTAGTTGTATATACATATACATACTTTAAGAGACAGTGTAAACGGTGGAGGCACGAGGCAGCGATGGCGGAAGAGATGCAGGTAGAGACGGTCTGGACCGGGGCGGATCTGGTCACCATGCGGGACGGAAAGTACCACCTGATACCTGAGGGGGCGATGGCGGTGCGGGCGGGTAAGCTGGTGTGGGTCGGCCCGGCGGCTGAGATGCCCGCCTTCGTCGCCGCGCGGCATCATCATCTGCCGGGCGGTATCGTGACGCCGGGACTGGTGGACTGCCATACCCATCTGGTGTTTGGCGGTGACCGCAGTCAGGAATTTGAACAGCGCCTGAATGGCGTCAGCTATGCCGACATTGCCGCACAGGGCGGCGGCATCCTCTCGACGGTACGGGCGACCCGCGCCGCCACGGAGGAGGCGCTGGTGGCGTCGGCGCGCTGGCGGCTCGACCGCCTGCTGGCAGAGGGGGTCACCACGGTGGAGATCAAGTCCGGCTACGGGCTGGATGAGGAGAGCGAACTGCGGATGCTACGGGCGATTCGCCAGCTGGGGCAGAGCGTGGCCGCCGATGTCCGTGCCACCTGCCTGGCCGCCCACGCCTTTCCGCCGGAGTTTAAGCATGACCCGGAGGGGTGGGTCGAACTCATCTGCGAACGGCTGCTGCCGCAGGTGCAGGCGCTGGGACTGGCGGATGCGGTAGACGCCTTCTGTGAACATCTCGCCTTTTCACCGCAGCAGGTCGCGCGGGTGTTTGATCGGGCGGTGGCGCTCGGTCTGCCGGTGAAGCTGCACGCGGAGCAGCTCTCATCGCTGGGGGGAGCGGCCCTGGCGGCCCGTTACGGTGCCCTTTCTGCCGACCACCTTGAATACGCCACCGAGGAGGATGCGAAAGCGATGGCGGCACACGGCACCGTGGCGGTGCTGCTGCCGGGCGCTTTCTATCTGCTGCGGGAAACCCGGCGTCCCCCGGTGGATCTCTTCCGGCAGTACGGGGTGCCGATGGCGCTGGCCAGCGATGCCAATCCCGGCACCTCACCGGCACTGTCGCTGCGTCTGATGCTCAATATGGGCTGCACCCTGTTCGGCATGACCCCGGAAGAGGCGCTGGCGGGCGTGACCCTGTGGGGCGCAAAAGCGCTGGGGCTGGCTGACAGCCACGGCTCGCTGGAGGCGGGAAAAGTGGCAAACTTCGTTCACTGGCCGCTGGCCCGTCCGGCGGAACTGGTTTACTGGCTGGGCGGTGAGCTGCCCTGTACCGTTATCTATCGTGGAGAACCCCAATGAATCCCTTCATATTTACCCGGGGCAGCCTGCCGCTGCTGGTCAGTATTCCCCATGCCGGCACTGAACTGACGCCCGAGGTAGACGCCGGACTGAGCGACGCCGCGCGCGGATTACCGGACACCGACTGGCATATCCCGCTGCTCTATGATTTCGTGCGCGACCTCGGGGCCAGTGTATTAATCGGGCGTTACTCGCGGTTCGTGGTCGATCTGAATCGCCCGCCCGATAATCAGCCACTCTACACCACCGCCACCACCGGTCTGTTCCCGGAAACCCTGTTCGACGGCACCCCGACTTTCCTGCCAGGCAAAACGCCCGATGCGGCTCAGCGTCAGGGCTACATTGACCAGATCTGGCAGCCTTACCACCAGCAGATCCAGCAGGAGCTGGCGCGGCTTAAAGCAGAGCACGGCTATGCGCTGCTGTTTGATGCACACTCCATCGCCAGTGAAATTCGCCGCCTGTTTGAAGGCCGCCTGCCCGATATCAACCTTGGCACCAATGACGGCGCCAGCTGCAGCCCGGCGATGAGCGCGGCGCTGGAGGCAGTCTGCGCCGCGCAGCACGACTACAGCTGGGTGATTAACGGACGTTTTAAAGGCGGTTACATTACCCGCGCCTATGGTCAGCCGCAGCAGCAGACTCAGGCTGTCCAGCTGGAGCTGGCGCAGCTGAACTACATGGATGAAACCCCGCCTTACGCCTGGCAGCAGGCGCGCGCCGCGCAGTTGCAAAAAACGCTGAAAGCACTGATCCACGCCATGCTGGCGGAGGGCAAACCCCGATAATCCCACCACGGCGATGCGCCACCCCGGTGCATCGCCGCGCTGAACCGGTGCAGGCGGGTGCAGGCCGCCTGACTGCACGGCGCTCCCGGCCGCCTTTTTCCCTTTTGCAGAGCTGGCATAACCTTTGCTTGGTTGTATGTACAACTACTGCTGCGTCTCCATCACACCATAAATTCTGTCTGGCTCACAAAACAGTAAAGCCGGGAATGAACTGCGCTGCGTTAGCTTGTATATACATGACATATCATCCTGTGAAATTTATGTTAAATCTCGTCAGGGCGATCACCAGGCCGCTACTTTCAGGAGAACCGTATGACGCACCCACTGACTCTTCGTCGTTTATGTCTCACGACCCTGGTTTCCTCTCTGCTGCTCTGTGGCGTCAGCGCCCAGGCGAAAGAGTGGAAGTCGATCACCATTGCCACCGAAGGCAGTTATGAACCCTGGAACCTGACGCTGCCAGGCGGCAAGCTCGGCGGCTTTGAACCGGAACTGATGGCGAATCTCTGCCAGCGTATGGCGATTCAGTGCAGGCTGGTGGTGCAGAACTGGGATGGCATGATCGCCGGGCTTAATGCCGGAAAATATGACGTGATCATGGATGCGATCGTGATTACCCCGGAACGAAAGAAAGTGGTCAGCTTCACCCTGCCTTACGCCTCGACGCCTGCCACCTTCATCACCCTGAAAGGGAGCCTGCTGCCTGCCGACAGCCAGATTATCAAGCTGACCGACGACGCAAAAACCGTGGAGCCGGCCATTGCAGGTCTGAAAGCGGCGCTGAAGGGCAAAACGATCGGTATCGCCTCCGGCACGGTTTACACCCCCTTTATCGACAAATATTTCAAAGAGGTGGCGGATGTTCGTGAATACACCAGCTCGGCCGACGCCATCCTCGACCTGCAGGCGGGGCGGATTGATGCGGTGTTTGACGACGTGACCTTCGCGCAGTCGATGCTGGCGCGGCCCGAGAACCGCAATCTCAGCTTCAGCGGCCCGCAGCTGGGCGGCCCGATCTGGGGTGAGGGAGAGGCGCTGGGCGTGCGCATGGCGGATAACGATCTGAAAGCCCGGCTGGATGAGGCGATCAAAGCCGCACTGGCCGATGGCACAGTGAAAAAGCTGAGCGAGAAGTGGTTCAAAACGGATGTCACACCCTGAGTGAGGTAACTGATGATAAGTCTGCTGAGTTTTGGCCCGGACGGCTGGGGACGGCTGATTCTGAGTGCCGCGCTGACCACGCTGCTGCTGTCGTTTGCCGCGCTGGTGGTGGGGGCGGTGGTCGGATCGGGCGTTGCCGCCGCGAAGTTATCTCCCCACCGGCCGGTTCGCTGGCTGGGGGAGGGATACTCGGTGATCTTTCGCGGCATTCCTGAGCTGCTGGTGATCAACCTGTTCTACTTCGGGGGATCGGGGCTGATCACGCAGATCGGCCAGCTGTTTGGTGCCGACGGATTTATCGAAGCGCCGCCGTTTCTGATCGGGGCGCTGGCCATCGGGCTTATCTCCGGCTCTTATCAGGCGGAAGTCTATCGCGCCGCACGGCTGGCGCTGGCGAAAGGGGAGATCGAAGCGGCGGTCGCGATTGGCATGCCCCGCTGGCGCATCCGGCAACGCATCCTGCTGCCGCAGGTGGCGCGCTATGCGCTGCCGGGTTTATCAAACGTCTGGCAGATGAGCCTGAAAGATTCGGCGCTGGTGTCGGTCACCGGCATCGTCGAGCTGATGCGGGCGAGCCAGATTGCCGCCGGTTCGACCCGTGACTACTTCGCCTTTTATCTGGTGGGCGGAGGCTGCTATCTGCTGCTGACGCTGCTGTCCAACCGTGCCTTCCTGCGCGCTGAATCCCGTCTGGGGCGCGCCTGGCAAAGTCGCACCGCTGCACAGCATTAGGGGGATTGATGATCGATTTTGCGTTTCTCACAGACACCTTCCTGAAACTCAGCGCCGCGCTGCCGGTGACGCTCGGTCTGTTTATCAGCGCCTTTCTGTGTGGTGGCGTGCTGGCGACAGGGATTCTGGCGCTGCGCATGAGCCGCTGGCGGCTGCTCAGCGGCTTTGCCCGCGGCTACATTCTGGTGTTTCGCGGTTCGCCGCTGATGATCCAGCTGTTCCTAATCTACTACGGTCTGGGGCAGTTTGGCGTGATCCGCCACAGCCTCCTCTGGCCATTTCTGCGTGAGCCGTTCACCTGTGCGGTGCTCGCGCTGTCGCTCTGCACCGCCGCCTACACCGCAGAGATCCTGCGCGGGGCGCTGCTGGCGGTGCCGCCAGGCCAGGTTGAGGCGGGGCTGGCGTGTGGGATGTCACGCGGGCTGCTGCTGCGGCGCATCATCGCGCCGGTCATGCTGCGTTACGCGCTGCCTGCCTACTCTACCGAAGCGATTCTGCTGGTGAAATCGACCGCGCTCGCCAGTCTGGTGACGGTGTGGGATGTCACCGGGGTGGCGCAGCAGATCATCCAGCGCACCTACCGCACCATGGAGGTCTTTCTCTGTGCGGCGGCGATCTACCTGATCCTTAATTTCATCATTGTGCAACTCTATGCCCTGCTGGAGCGGCGTCTGACGCCGGTGCACAAACCGGAAAAAAAGCCGTTACCGTCCGCTAAGCCGATCCCCGGAGGAGAGTAATATGTCTGATTTGTCACCCGTCACGCTGTCGGCCAGCGATATCCACAAATCTTTTGGTGCCATGGAGGTGCTGAAAGGCATCTCACTGCAGGCGCACAAAGGTGATGTCATCTCGATTCTCGGTGCCAGCGGCTCGGGCAAAAGTACGCTGCTGCGCTGCATTAATCTGCTGGAGACGCCCGATTCGGGCGTGGTCAGCGTCGGTGGTGAGACCATTGAGATGAAGCGCCATGCCCGCGGGCATCAGCTGGCCGCTAATCCCCGCCAGATTGAACGGCTGCGTTCCCGGCTTGGCATGGTGTTCCAGAGTTTTAACCTCTGGTCGCATCTGACGGTGCTGCAGAATGTGATTGAAGGGCCGCACTATGTACTGAAGCGCGACAAAAAAGCCTGCATCGCCCAGGCGGAACAGCTGCTGGACCGGGTCGGCTTACTCAACCGCAAAGATTTCTATCCCGCTCAGCTTTCCGGCGGTCAGCAGCAGCGCGTGGCGATTGCCCGCGCGCTGGCGATGGACCCGGAGGTGATGCTGTTTGACGAGCCGACCTCGGCACTCGACCCCGAACTGGTCGGTGAGGTGCTGAAGGTGATGCGCAGCCTGGCGGAGGAGGGGCGCACCATGCTGGTGGTGACGCATGAGATGGGCTTTGCCCGCCACGTCTCTAACCGGGTGGTGTTTATGCATCAGGGCACGATTGATTGTCAGGGCACGCCGGAGGCGATGTTTGGCGACGGCGGCTCGGCGCGCTTCAGGCAGTTCATCTCCCGTCATCATCAGGTGGAGCCGGTGTTATGAGCAGCACGCTGAATCCTCCGCAGGTGTGGGGCGATGCCCCGCTGACCTGGCCGTCGCTGGTGCAGGTCGCCCGGCACGATGCCCCTCTGACCCTCAGCGACAGCGCCTGGCAGCGGATTGCGCAGAGCCGCGAGATCGTCGGCACCATCGTGGCGACGGGGCAGGTGGCTTATGGCATCAATACCGGGCTGGGTGCGCTGTGCAACATCACCCTCTCTGAGGATGAACTGAGCCAGCTGTCGCGCAATACCCTGCTGAGCCACGCCTGTGGCGTCGGCCCGACACTGGCCAGAGCCGAGGTGCGCGCCATCCTGTGTGCCGCGATCGCCAACTACAGCCACGGTAAATCAGGCGTCTCGGTGGCGCTGGTGCAGCAGCTGCTGGCGCTGCTCAACCTGGGGATTACCCCGCAGGTGCCGTCACAGGGGTCGGTCGGTTATCTGACCCACATGGCGCATATCGGGCTGACGCTGATCGGCATCGGTGAGGTGGAGTGGCAGGGCAGCGTCGTCCCGGCAGAGCAGGCGCTGGCGGAGGCAGGGCTGACGCCCTACCGGCCTGGCGCGAAAGAGGGGCTGAGTCTGGTAAACGGCACGCCGTGCATGACCGGCTTAGCCTGCCTGGCGCTGGATGATGCGGCGCGTCTGCTGGACTGGGCGGATGTCACGGGCGCGATGAGCTTTGAAGCGCTGCGTGGCCAGCTGGTGGCGTTTGATCCTGAGGTGCTGGCGCTGAAAGCCAGTCCAGGGATTCAGCGCAGCGGCGAACGTCTGCGCCAGTTGTTAAGTGACAGCCCGCTGCTGAAAGCGAGCCTCGGTATCCGGACACAGGATGCGATGAGCCTGCGATCGATGCCGCAGGTTCACGGTGCCTGTCGCGACCAGTTCACCCATGCGGTCCGTCAGGTGGAGACCGAACTCAACGCCTCTACCGACAATCCGCTGATTCTGGGCACCCCCGACGCCTGGCGCGTCGTGTCGCAGTCGAACCCGCACGGCGAGTCGGTGGCGATGGCCTGCGACCTGCTGGCAATTGCGCTGGCGGAGCTGGGCAGCATCGCGGAGCGACGGCTTGATCGGCTGGTGAATCCGCTGGTCAGCGGTCTGCCGCCGTTTCTGGTGGCCGAGCCGGGCGTCAACTCCGGCATGATGATTGCGCAATATGTGGCGGCGTCGCTCTGCGCGGAGAACCGCCAGCTCGCTCAGCCGGCGGTGCTCGACAACTTTGTCACGTCGGGATTACAGGAGGATCATCTGAGCCTCGGCACCGGTGCGGCACTGAAGCTGCTGAAGCTGGTCAGCAATGTCGGGCACATCCTCGCGATTGAGTATCTGCTGGCGGCGCAGGCGCTGGAGTTTCACGGTGAATCCCAGCTGGCCGCAGGAACGCGGCGTGCGTGGCAGCAGTTACGGCAGGTGGTGGCGTGCTGGCAGCAGGATCGCTGGCTGGCGCCTGATATCGCCCGCGCGGCAGAACAGATCAGAGCGCACCGGTGCGATGCGCTTGAGGGATAGGCGGGTTATGACCGGCGGGCGTCCGGACGGACCAGGTCGAAGCGCTGGGCTTCACTGATGCCGTAATAGGCGCTGGGTCCCCCGGCGCGCAGAATCGGCTCCGCTTTGGCCGTCTGATATATGCCCTCTTCCAGCAGCGTTTCACTGATGTGGATCGCCACCGCTTCGCCCATGACCAGCCAGCTGTCGAGCGGGTTGTCATCGGCATCCTGCAGCTGTATCAGCTGTGTTAAGCGACACTCAAAGTTGACCGGGCTCTCTGCCACCAGACTGGCGCTGACCTGGGAACCAGCCTGCGGCGTTAAACCGGCGAAGGTGAACTCATCCTGATCGGCAGGCAGCGACGCTGAGCTTTCATTCATCGCTTCCGCCAGCGGGCGGGTCGCCAGGTTCCATACAAACTCTCTGGTCTCAGCAATATTGCGGACGCTGTCTTTCCAGCCGCTGCTGGCAAAACCAATAATCGGCGGATGATAGCTGAAGCAGTTAAAGAAGCTGTAGGGTGCCAGATTGCGCTGGCCGCTGGCGCTGACTGAGCTAATCCAGCCGATCGGGCGCGGGCCGATAATGGCATTCAGCGGATCGTGCGGCAGACCGTGACCGGCACGGGGTTGATAAGAATAGCGTTTCTGGCTCATAACCTCTCCAACGGGGAATAATGATTAATCTTAGCGCGACAGCATGGCCTGTCGAATCGGAAAGCGGTAAGCGGATGGTGCGGGTTTATTTTCGCTCGCCTACAGCGTATTGTACGCGCGCCTGAATAACTGAGAGAACGTATGAAAAAGTCAGCCAGCACCTCGCCTTTCCACGCCCGCAATCGCCATCAGGGCGAGTACGATTTTGCCGCGTTAACCGCCGCGCATCCGCCGCTGGCGGCCAAAGTCCGGCCCAACGGGTATGGTGTGCAGTCGGTGGATTTTGCGGACCCCGAGGCGGTGATGCTGCTGAATCAGGCGCTGATCAAACTGTTTTATGATATCGACTGGCAGCTGGCCCCCGGCTCACTCTGTCCGCCGGTGCCGGGACGAGCCGACTATCTGCACTACCTTGCGGATTTGCTGGCGCTGGATAACAACGGCGTAATCCCTGCGGCGGACATCCTGGATGTGGGCTGCGGCGCAAACTGTATCTATCCCCTGATTGGCGCGGCGGAATATGGCTGGCGCTTTACCGGCACTGAAATCAACGAGGTTGCACTCAAAGCGGCCAACCGCATCCTGGCCGCGAATCCGCGCCTGACGCGCCAGATCCGTCTGCGTCGTCAGAAAAACAGCGACGCGGTGCTGGCGGGCGTGATCAGCAAAAACGAATTTTTCAGTGCTGTCATGTGCAACCCGCCTTTCCACGCGTCGGCGGAGGAGGCCGCGGCGGGATCGCAACGTAAATCACGCAATCTCGGACTCGATAAAGAGGCGCCGCTCAACTTTGGCGGTCAGCATAATGAGCTGTGGTATTCCGGTGGTGAAAAAGCCTTTATCGGCAGGATGATCGCCGAGAGCGTGGCCTTCGGTCGTCAGATTGGCTGGTTTACCTCACTGGTATCGCGCAAAGAGAATCTGCCCGCGCTGGAAAAACAGCTGCAGGCGCTCGACGTGGCTGAGGTGCGGGTGGTCAACATGGCGCAGGGTCAGAAGCAGAGCCGCTTCCTGGCGTGGAGTTTTATGCCTGCTGCCCAGCGCAGCAAGCTGCTGAGTCGCCTGGGGAACTGAGGCATCTCATTACGCAGGTAGCAGGAATCTATCTGCTGAGAAAAAAGACGTGCTGCGATGCGGCCGTTTCAGACTGCTGACAAACCCAATCGGGGTTGCTCTTGCAGCAACACATTAGCTAATAGCGCAGGGAACACGGGCAGAGGAGTAAAGCGTCCCGCGCCATGGACGGCGCGGGCCGAGCGACCAGGGATGGTTTAAGCGACTTTCCGATCTGCCCGTGTTCCCTTCGCAGGGTCGGTCTCACAGCTGGGCAGGGCAGACTTTGCCAACAATAAAAACGGGCCGCTAAGCGGCCCGTTTTTATCAGGAGACGTGCTGCAGAAATTCGCGCAGACGCTCACTCGGGGGATTGCTGATCAGGCTGTCGGGATCGCCATCTTCCGCAATCCGGCCTTTGTCGATAAAGATCAGACGCGAGGCCACCTTCTGAGCGAAGCCGACTTCGTGGGTCACAATCACCATCGTCATGCCTTCTTCCGCCAGGTCCTGCATCACCTTCAGCACTTCGTGACGCAGCTCCGGGTCAAGCGCGGAGGTCGGCTCATCAAACAGCATCATCTTCGGCTTCACCGCCAGCGCACGGGCAATCGCGACACGCTGCTGCTGACCGCCGGAAAGCTCAGACGGGAAGTGATGCGCACGCTCGGCGAGGCCCACTTTGCCCAGCAGCTCGCGCGCCAGCTGGCGTGCCGACTCTTTGCTGGCACCGCGCACCCGGATCGGACCGAACGCCACGTTGTCCAGCGCGCTCATCTGCGGGAACAGATGAAACTGCTGAAACACCATGCCCGCTTCCTGACGAATCAGGCGGTCATCGACTTTCGGATCGTTGACGCGCAGACCATCCACAATCAGCTCGCCGCTGGTGATCTCTTCCAGCTTGTTAATGCAGCGCAGCAGGGTCGATTTACCGGAACCGGAAGGACCGATAATGACCACCACTTCGCCCTGGTTAATTTTCAGGTCAATGTTGTGCAGCACCTGGGTCTGACCAAAATGCTTGGAGACATCTTTAAATTCAATCACAGGATTTTCACCCTTTTCTCAATGCGGCGCAGCACAAAGCTCAGCACCAGCGTAATCACCAGATAGATGATCGCGACGGCGCTCCAGATTTCCAGAGCGCGGAAGTTACCGGCAATAATCTCCTGACCCTGACGCGTCAGTTCAGCCACACCGATAACAATAAACAGCGACGTATCTTTAATGCTGACAATCCACTGGTTACCCAGCGGCGGCAGCATACGGCGCAGCGCCAGCGGCATAATCACGTAGCGCAGCGTTTCACGGCCCGACAGTCCCAGCGCCAGACCCGCTTCGCGGAAGCCTTTGTTGATAGACAGCACGGCACCACGGGTGATCTCGGCAATGTAAGCGCCGGAGTTAATCATGATGGTTACGACCGCCGCACTGAAGGGATCGATTCGCAGGTCGGGAAACGCCATTGGCAGGGCAAAGTAGATGAACATCACCTGCACCACGATAGGCGTGCCGCGGATGATTTCGATAAACACCAGTGCGATGTTATTGGTGATCCAGCCGCCATAAGCACGGGCAAAACCGGCCACCAGACCGATAAGCAGACCGCCACACAGGCCGATGATTGAGATAATTAAGGTCAGTTTAGCGCCTTCGAGCAGCGCTGGCATGGCGGGCCAGATGACGCTCCAGTCAAACTCCATGGTGTCACTCCAGATATGTTGCGATGGAAAAAAGCAGGGAAAAGTTTCCCTGCTCAAATTAATTCACGGACAAATTATTATTTTGGTTCAGTGCCGAACCATTTTTTATAAAGCTGATTGTAGGTGCCGTTCTCTTTCAGGGTCTTCAGCGCGCCGTTGACTTTCTCACGTAAATCGTCGCTGCCTTTCGGGAAGGCAATACCATACTGCTGCGCTTCGATTGAATCGCCCACCGCTTTAAAGCGGCCTTTACCGGCGGTGTGAATGAAGTAAAGGATGTTTGGCGTGTCGTGCAGCACGGCGTCAGCACGGTTGGTGCCCAGCTCCATGTAGGCGCTGTCGATGTTCGGGAACTGACGCAGATCTTTCGATTTGATGTTGGCTTTCGCATACTCTACAGAGCCGGTGCCGCTTTTGACGGCGACCACTTTGCCATTCAGATCGCTGATGCCTTTGATGTTGTTTTCGTTGTTACGCACCATCACCTGCAGACCGCTTTTGTAGTAGCCATCAGAAAACTCGATCGCCTTTTTACGTTCTTCAGTAATGGTAATACCCGCCAGCGCCAGATCGACATTACGTGTCTGCAGGGCAGGGATGATGCCGCTGAAATCCATCGGCTTCAGGGTGTAATCGAGCTTCAGTTCTTTGGCAATCGCATCCCACAGATCCACATCAAAGCCGACATATTTGTCACCCTGTTTGAATTCAAACGGAACAAAGGCGGTATCGGTCGCGACGACCAGCTTCTTTTCTGCTGCGGTGGAGGAGAGAGAGAAGGCCAGCGCCAGCGCGGCCACAGAAACTTTTAACAGTGACTTCATCATTTTTTCCTTTTTACACTCAGGCGGCAGGACCTGCGTTTTCGGCTTGTCATATGAAAAAATTATGCCAACTTTGCAAGATACGCGAAATCAGTGAGTTAAATATCACAGCTGAAGCGATTTTGCAGGTTATTCTGCATTTGCACCTTTTTGGTGCTCTATTGTGGTGCAGGTGGCGATTTTGGTGCAAGCGGTAGTGTGCCTCAGTTGTTGAAGCTTTGAAGCGAAGAAGAGAAGAACTGTTAACAGGGTCATAAAACGGGGTTATACAGACGTAAAAAAGGCGGGTTTCCCCGCCTGATTGACTGCACAGTCACTGCATTAAGTCTTATTCAATGTTGGCTTCGATGAACCACAGGAACTTGTCCAGGTCGCGAGAGGCCGCGGTGAAGATGTCAGCAGTATCTTCATCTTTCACTTCGGTAATCGCTTTACGGGTATCGTTAGCAACGATGGCGTAACGATCGGCCAGTGCCTTCAGATGATCCTGCACGCTGTGGATGTTCAGCGGATAGCTTTTCAGTGGGGTTTTGTCGTTCACGACCTGTGCGGTGCCCAGTGCCACGCCGCCCAGCTGCACAACACGTTCAGCAATCGTATCCTGATGATCGGTAATCGCGGTGCGGAAACCATCCAGCATCTCATGTACACCGATAAAGTTAGCACCGCGCATGTTCCAGTGCGCCTGCTTAGTGATCAATGACAGGTCAATAAACTCGACGACCAGACGATTCAGCACCTCGATGGTGGCTTTCTTTTCGTCTTCGGCTACGTCATTGCGGGTGTAAATCAGATCAGAAGATTTAGTTTTAACCAATTTAGCGGTACTCATCGTTTCAGTCCTCTCTTTGATGGTTGTCCTAATCAAGTACCGGATAAGTATAGCAGCGCTTTTTAACTTTGCAGAAACGACTTTATCAATGGATGAAATAGTGTCTCTCTTTGTCTGGTGCCGCTCGGGTTCAGGAAGGTTACTACTATGTTAAAATATAAAATAAAGAAAATTTTATTATGAATCAGTAAGTTAAAGTATTTTGTAAATAACAGGTAAGTGACTGTTTCAAAATAGAAAGTGCAGCGGAATGAATCGGTTAAGAATAATTCTCATGTTGAGCATGATTGTTATTTAGCCCGCTATAACAGCGGGCAGGACGCGCTTATTTCTGAGTGTCGCCGGATAATTCCACGTTGTTCAGCTGGCTCTTTTTCGGCCGCATCGTCAGCGTTGATCCTGCCGACGCGATGATGATAGCCAGCAGCGCCAGCCACTGGAGTGCACTCAGCGTTTCCCCCAGAAAGAGCATCCCTGAAAAGGCAGCCATCGCCGGCTCGAGACTCATCAGCGTGCCGAAGATGCGCGCCGGTAAGCGGGTCAGTGCGACCATCTCCAGCGAGTAGGGGATAGCGCTGGAGAGCAGGGCGACCAGTAGCGCGATGGGCATAACCGCCCAGTTCCAGATGCCACTCTCGGCAAAGGTCAGTCCCAGTGGCACAAAAATAACCGAGGCGATCAGCGAGCCGATTGCCACGGTAGCAGGGCCATGCTCCGCGCCTGCCCGTTGTCCGGCCAGGATATAGATCGCCCAGCAGGCTCCGGCAGCGACAGCCAGCGCGGCCCCCACGGGGTCAATGGCGGTCATGCCTGTGCCAAACGGCAGCAGGAACCACAGGCCAATCACGGCCAGCACCACCCAGACAAAATCGAGCGGCCGGCGTGAACCAAACAGCGCCAGCGCCAGCGGGCCGGTAAACTCCAGACCCACCGCCACACCCAGCGGCACCGTACGGATGGCCAGATAGAACGTGAAATTCATTGTGCCCAGCGCCAGACCATACATCAGAAGGGGAAGACGCTGCTCGCGGCTGAAGCGTAAACGCCAGGGTTTGAAAATTATGCAGAGTATCAGTGTGCCAAATCCCAGGCGCAGGGCGGTGATCCCGGTCGCCCCAACGGCAGGAAACAGTGACTTCGCCAGGGATGCACCGCCCTGAAGCGACAGCATCGCAATCAGCAGTACGGCGACCGGCAATAAAATCGGGGTAAGGTTTTTAGCAGCGGGAGAGGCAGACATCCTGTTCACTTTTCCTGGTCATCAACGAAATCAGTCGACCAGTGTAAAGGAAAGAGCGGCTAAAAAATCACGAATTTGCGTTTTAAATGCGAGCGGGTTGCGCAGTTTTTGCCCGAATTCAGTGCCATTTTGGTAAAGAAATGTCAGGATTTTTTAGGATTTAACTTAAAGAGGGGATTCAGCACAAAATGATTGTTGCAGCAAAATGACGGATTTTATAAGAAAAATGAATGACATAGGATGTCGCATTAACGTCCTGTTACACCAAACTTTCTGTTAGACAACAAAATCCGGGCAGAGTTTCTCGCTATTTTTTGTTATATTTTCAGCGTTGTCAGGAGAGAAGTATTTTCACATTTGAGGTGGTTATGAAAAAAATTGCATGTCTTTCAGCATTAGCCTGTGTACTGGCAGTATCTGCAGGTTCAGCAATGGCACAGAGCACCGTAACTGGTGGTTACGCGCAGAGCGACTATCAGGGCGTGGCTAACAAAGCTAACGGCTTCAACCTGAAATACCGCTATGAAGACGGTTCTAACCCACTGGGTTGGATCGGTTCATTCACCTACACCGAAAAAGACCGCACTGAAGCTGGCGTTTACAACAAAGGCCAGTACTACGGTGTGACCGGTGGTCCTGCTTACCGTCTGAACGACTGGGCGAGCATCTACGGTGTTGTAGGTATCGGCTACGGTAAATTCCAGCAGAACGATACTTCTTCACGCGCTAAAACTGATTCAAGCGACGTAGGTTTCTCTTACGGTGCTGGTCTGCAGTTTAACCCAATTCAGGACGTCGCGCTGGACGTTGGCTACGAGCAGAGCCGCATCCGCAATGTGGACGTGGGTACCTGGATCGCTGGCGTAGGTTACAGCTTCTAAGTTTAGCTTAGCTGACCCGCCAAAAAACGGCCCCTCATGGGGCCGTTTTTTATTGTGCCGATGTTCTCCCTGCCATGCAGGCTCCCGCCTTTCTCTTCCCCAGCTGACAATCTCTGTGCCCTCATAGCCGGCAGCGTGATGCCCGCTGAGCGCGCAAAGTGTCAGGCGAAATAAGAGAAAAGAAAATAAGCAGAAGGGGAGAGCGCCTCCCGGGCTGAGAGGCGCTGAAAAGGGGTCAGCCGCGCCAGATAAGCTTCTGACAGCGACGATCGGCAGGTTTGTGGCCCAGCAGTTTCTCAATCAACATCAGACGCAGCGTGAAGGGGGAACGCGTCAGCAGGCACAGCCAGGATTTCATCTCCGTGGTTGTTCTCTTCTCAGCCTGGAAGCATTTGCTGCAATCTAAGCAACATTTCAGGGTGCTCATAGAATCACCTCCCAATCATTGTCGACGCGGTCGTCAGCAGCCTGGGGTGAGATACGCCATCACCGGATCCACCCAGGATCGCAAAGGATCCTCTGTGTGCTGCTTACATTATCAACAAATATAGCACTGGCTATATCCTTTAGCCAAGGCTAACGAGGAAAAATTTGAGCTTCTTTGCGGCTGGTTTACAATAAGCGCAGCTAAATCCGTACAGCAGTGCCCGTACGGGAAATAATAATGAGGAAGCTGAATGAGTCGTCGTGCTAAAAGCGTGGTTTCTGCGCCAAAAGGACCACTGAAAGATATTGAAGAGCATGTCGAAGGTTTTCGGCAGGTGCGTGAAGCGCATCGTCGGGAGTTAATTGATGACTACGTTGAGCTAATCTCTGATTTAATTGGTGAATTTGGCGAAGCACGTCAGGTCGATATGGCAGCCCGCCTGGGTGTGTCACAACCGACCGTGGCAAAAATGCTGAAACGACTGGGCAGTGCCGGACTGGTCGAGCAGGTCCCTTATCGCGGGGTCTTTCTGACCAGCGAAGGGGAGAAGCTGGCCGAAGAGAGTCGTGCCCGTCATCATATTGTTGAAAGTTTTCTGCTGGCGTTAGGCATCAGTCCTGAAACTGCCCGACGTGATTCAGAAGGGATTGAGCATCACGTCAGTGATGAAACTCTGGCTGTGTTTAAGAAGTTCTCCGAAACCCGTTAACGCTAAGGCGTACCCTCATCATGCCTCAACTGCTTCGATCTTTTTTGCACGACTCTATTTTGCATTTATTAATCGTGTTGGGTGTGGTTCTGGCTTTTCTGGCGGATTTCCGCTGGGGCGATCTGCCAGGTGCCGTAGACTGGCACACCATCATCACGCTGACCGGTTTGCTGATCCTGACCAAAGGGCTGGAAACCAGCGGCTATTTTGATGTGCTGGGGGGACGGCTGATTGCGCGTTTCCGGCATGAACGTGCGCTGGCGCTGTTTATGGTGCTGGCCGCTGCGCTGCTCTCGACCTTTCTGACCAATGATGTGGCGCTGTTTATTCTGGTGCCGCTGACCCTGACTCTGCGCAAATTCTCTCATCTGCCCATCTCGCGTCTAATCATCTTTGAAGCGCTGGCGGTGAATGCCGGATCGCTGCTGACGCCGGTCGGCAACCCGCAGAATATTCTGTTATGGAGTCACGGCAAGCTCAGCGTTGTCGCGTTTATTGTGCAGATGCTGCCGCTGGCGGCATGGCTGCTGCTGAGCCTGATGGTCCTGACCTGGTTCAGCTTTCCAAAGCGGTCGATTGATAAGCATGATAATCCTGAACAGCCTGAGTGGCAGAAACCGCTGTTTATTGTCAGTGTGGTGCTCTACCTGCTGTTTATCGCTGGCCTGGAGCTGGAAATCACCGGCTGGGTGCTGCTGCTGATTCTCGCCACTTTCCTGGTCATGGCGCGCCCGGTGCTGCTGCGCATTGACTGGAGCCTGCTGGCGGTGTTTATCGCCATGTTCATTGATGTCTTCCTGCTGACCCGTCTGCCGGTGATGCAGGCGCACTTTGATGCGGTTTCCCACTTCGGTCATGGACAGCTCTATCTGCTGGCTATCGGGCTGTCACAGGTCATCAGTAATGTGCCGGCAACGATTCTGCTGCTGCAAAAGGTACCACCCACGGATGTGCTCGCCTGGGCGGTGAACATCGGTGGATTCGGCCTGCTACCGGGTTCCCTGGCCAACCTGATTGCGCTGCGTATGGCAAAAGATCGGGCCGTCTGGTGGCGTTTCCACCTGTTTTCACTCCCTCTGCTCGCCTGGTCGATGGCCAGCGGCTGGCTGCTGCTGCGGCTGCTCAATTAGTCCCACCCCGCCTGCCACCCTCATCAGGTGGCAGGACGTGCGCCATTTCTCAAGTTTCGTAAAGTTGCGCTGGATTTTGTCAGGTTCCGATATAAGGTTAACTAGACCTTTATGCCCGGAATCAGGGCCTTAGCCAGTGATGGGAACTATGAGCGAGAACAACCAACACGATCAACACCAGCAGGATGCCGATAACGCGACGGATAAAAACCGTCAGTCAGATGAAAACAAGGACAACGACCAGCAGCCAGAACGCAAACGCCCCGGTAAAAAGCCGCTGATTATTCTGGCGGTCGTGGTAGTGATCATGCTGATCGTTGGATTCTGGTTCTGGTTTACGACCCGCAATATTGAAACCACCGACGACGCCTTTACCGAAGGCGATGCGGTGACCATTGCGCCGAAAGCGTCCGGTTATGTGGTGAAGCTGCTGGTAAACGATAACCAGCGGGTGAAGAAGGGCGATCTGCTGGTGGAAATCGACCCCAGCGACAACCGTGCCCAGCGTGAACAGGCGCAGGCGCAGCTCGGCTTAGCTGTCGCGCAGCTTCATCAGGCGCAGGCGCAGCTGGCCCTGTCCCGGGTTCAGTATCCGGCTCAGCGCGATCAGGCGCTGGCGGACCAGGCGAAAGCGGAAGCCAACCTGCTGAACGCCCAGGCCGATTATCGTCGCCAGCGCGGCGTCGATCCGCGTGCCACCAGTCAGCGCAATATCGACAGCGCCTCGGCGCAGTTACGCTCGGCGCAGGCGCAGTTACAGAGCGCTAAAGCGCAGGTTGAAGTCGCGTCACAGGTTGCCCTGCAGATTCGTCAGCAGGAAACCAATGTTGAAGCGCGTCAGCAGCAGGTTAGGCAGGCAAAAGCGCAGCTCAGCACGGCTGACCTTAACCTCTCCTATACCCAGGTTCGTGCGCCCTATGATGGCTTCATCACCAAGCGCAATGTTCAGCTGGGTACTCTGGTGCAGGCTGGTTCTTCGCTGTTCTCGCTGGTCTCACCGGACATCTGGATCACCGCCAACTTTAAAGAGTCTCAGCTTGAGCGCATGAATCCGGGCGATAAAGTTGAAATCAGCGTCGATGCCTGGCCGGATATGAAGCTGGAAGGGCATGTCGACAGCATTCAGATGGGCTCCGGTTCACGCTTTTCGACCTTCCCGTCAGAAAACGCCACCGGCAACTACGTGAAAATCGTGCAGCGCGTGCCGGTTAAAATCGTGATTGATAAAGGGCTCGATCCCAACCATCCATTGCCACTGGGTCTCTCTGTTGAACCCAAGGTGACGGTGGAATGAGTACGGCGCAGAGCTGGAAACCTGCCAGCAATCCGTGGTTAGTGGCGATCACGGTGACGCTGGCGGTGTTTATGGAGATCCTCGACACCACCATCGTCAACGTGGCGCTGCCGCATATCGCCGGTTCGCTCTCCTCCAGTTACGATGAGTCAACCTGGGTGCTGACCTCCTATCTGGTGGCGAACGGCATCGTGCTGCCTATCTCTGCATTCTTCAGCCGACTGTTTGGCCGTAAACAGTTTTTCCTGATCTGCATCGTGATGTTTACCATCTGTTCGTTCCTGTGCGGTATTGCCACCGAACTGTGGCAGATCATTCTGTTCCGCGTCCTGCAGGGCTTTTTCGGCGGCGGCTTACAGCCGGTTCAGCAGTCTGTGCTGCTCGACTACTTTAAAGCGGAAGATCGCGGCAAAGCCTTTGGTCTCTCCTCTATCGCCATCATCGTTGCGCCGGTGATTGGCCCGACGCTGGGTGGCTGGATTACGGATAACTACAGCTGGCGCTGGGTGTTCTTTATCAACATCCCGGTCGGGGTGCTGACCGTGCTGGCAATCTATCAGCTGCTGGAAGATCCACCGTGGGAGCGCAAATGGGCCAAAGGTAAACTTAAGATCGATTACATCGGTATCAGCCTGATTACCCTGGGGCTGGGTTGCCTGCAGGTGATGCTGGATCGCGGGGAAGATGAGGACTGGTTCGCCTCTCACTTTATCGTGCTGTTCGCCATTCTGGCGCTGGTCGGCATCGTCGGGGCCGTCTACTGGCTGATGTATGCCCGCAAACCGGTGGTCGATATCCTGGTGATGAAGGATCGCAACTTCTGGGTGGCTGGCTTACTGATGGCGGGCATGGCGATGATCCTCTATGGCAGCTCTGTCGTGCTGCCTCAGCTGGCTCAGCAGGACCTGGGTTACACCGCCACCTGGTCAGGTCTGGTGCTGTCGCCCGGTGCGGTGCTGATCGTGCTGACGATCCCGCTGGTGCTGAAGCTGATGCCGATTGTTCAGACGCGTTACATCATTGCCTTTGGCTTCAGCTGTCTGGCGGTAGCGTTTTTCTACTCCGCCACCCTGGCACCGAATGTCGATTTTGCCACGCTGGTGATGATGCGCAGCGCGCAGTCGATCGGGCTGGGCTTCCTGTTTGTTCCGCTGACCACCATCGCGTTTGTCACCATTCCGCAGCGACTTAATGCGGACGCCTCGGCGCTGTTTACCATGTTCCGCAACGTGGCCGGATCGATCGGGATTTCGCTCTCGACCGCGGCTATTACCGAGCGCGAGCAGGTTCGCTCGGCGCACATGGTGCACAACATGACGCCGCTGAACGAGCAATTCAACATCACGCTGCAGCACTGGGCGCAGGCGATACGCGACTTTACTTCGGCGGTTGGCGATCCCGTTACGCTGGCAACCGGTCAGCTTTATCAGGAGATGATCGCGCAGGCGCGCATTCTCGCTTATATCGATGTCTTCTCAGGCCTGAGTATTGTCGCCCTGATTTTGATTCCATTTTGTTGGCTGCTGTCGCCGATTAAGAGCGAAGGCAGTGCAGGAGCACACTAACATGAAGGTTTTTTACTCTCATCGCCTGAAACCCGTGAGTTTACTGCTGGCTCTCGCCCTGGCGGGTTGCGCCGTCGGGCCTGACTATCAGGCGCCGAAACCGGCCGTTCCGGGCAGCTTTAACGCCATGGCGTCTCAGGAGGCGTCCGTACCCCAAAGCGCCGCGATTAATTCCCGCTGGTGGCGAAGCTTTAACGATCCGCAGCTCGACAGCCTGATTGAGCGGGCGATAGCGGGCAACCTGAGCCTGCAGCAGACGGTACTGCGTATTGCCGGGGCACGCGAACAGCTGACACAGGCGCAGGGTAGCCTGTTACCCAGCCTGAGCGGTTCGGCCAAAGTGACGCGTCAGCAGCTCGGTCTGGAAGGCTTGCTGAAAGCGAATGGGGCCACCGATCAGCTCGACAGTAACGTAGCCAGTCAGCTCAACGGCCTGACCCAGCCGGTCAATCTCTACCAGGGCAGCTTCGATGCGAGCTGGGAGCTGGATCTGTGGGGCAAAGTGCGCCGTCAGGTTGAGGCCGCCACTGCCCAGCAGCAGGCGGCGATTGAGCAGCGCAATGATGCGCTGGTCTCACTGGAAGCGGAAGTGGCGCGCGCCTGGCTGCAGCTGCGCGGGGCGCAGAGCACCATCCAGACGCTGGAGCAGCAGATCAGTGTGGCGCAGCAGACAACCGAGCTGACGCAGAGCCAGCAGCGTAATGGTCTGGCGCCGCTGACCGACGTGGAGAATGCCCGGGCCCAGCTGAGCACGCTGCAGGCGCAACTGCCGCAGTATCAGTCGCAGGCGCGGCAGGCGATGAACGGCTTGGCGGTGCTGCTTGGCAAAACGCCGGGCGCGCTGGATGCGGAACTCAGTACGCCGAAACCGTTGCCGCCGCTGCCTCAGTTTGTGCAGGTGGGTATCCCTTCAACGCTGGCGCGCCGTCGTCCTGATATTCGTCAGGCTGAAGCGACACTGCATGCGCAGACCGCGGAAATTGGCGTCTCTGTCGCGCAGCTTTTCCCGAGCCTGTCGCTGACCGGCCAGCTGGGCGTGCGTAACACGGACGTCAGCTACCTGGATAACTGGAGCAGCCATTTCTACAGCTTTGGCCCCTCTTTATCGATTCCGATTTTCCAGGGCGGACAGCTGGTGTCGAGCGTGAAGCTGGCGCGGGCACAGCAGGCGAGTGCCGCACTGGATTATCGCCAGACGGTGCTGACGGCGCTGCAGGATGTGGAGAATGCGCTGGTCAGCTATCGCGCCGATCAGCAGCGCGTCACCGCGCTGGATGAGACAACCGGTGCTCTTCAGCGTGCCTTTGATCTCGCCAGCGACAGCTACCGTCAGGGGCTCTCCACCTTCCTGGAGGTGCTGGATGCACAGCGCCAGCTTGCGCAGGCACAGGAGCAGGCAACCCAGGCACGGATGCAGAGCGCACTCGATCTGGTGGCGCTCTATAAAGCACTGGGCGGCGGCTGGGAAACATATCAGACTGTTGAGATGCCGCACTACTCCGTCTTCGGTCCGGCCACCCAGGCCAATTAGTTCTCAGGCGGTCGCGGCGCTGCTGCCGTGACCGCCTGCTTATCCCTCTCCACTGCGCGGTCAGCCCGCCATCTTCCGTTTACCGATAATCTAACTCATTGAATCAGCGGCAATCGTTGCCGGAATTCGTCAGGATAAAATGGCCGAAAATAAAACAGGCCTGACAGCAGGGCTATTATCTGCGCAGCGGTCAGGGCGTTATTATTTATGTGGCTGGCATCAGTTCAATTTAAGATTTTGAGCTGCATCACCTTTCTGCGTTTATTTCAGGATGCTTTTTTAATGCCACTCAGAACGCGCATGACTATTCGCCAGCGTCTGCAGAACGCGACCGCTGTTGTTCAACGCTCTTCTCTGCGAATAATCTGACGCTGCTGAAAAACGCAGCGGTAAAACATGCCGGGAACGTCTCGACTGTCATAATAAAATCGAATAGGGCGATAATTCTTTAACGTTATTGCCCGATGAGAAGGGCAATTTTTAATCATGAACTGTAAACTATTGTGACAGAGGTAGCCTTTCCGGCCTTTTTTTATCGCCAGAGCATTGGCGACAAACCAGAAATAGCGGGCCTGAGCCTGCACGCTTTCGCAGATGCGAATATGCCTCTGCAGGCGGTAACGTCCGGCTGAAATCGTTTTCAATACAGGGACACAGGCCCGGTTTGTTGTTAATTCATCGTTAATAAACCTCAGGCGGGTCCGATTTTAAAAGCCATATTTCGGCATAATTAATACTTAAGAATTATCTGGGGCGTAAAAATAATTTATTTTTTTATTTGAATTAGGTAATCTTGCCGCTACAGTTTTATTAACCCCCCTTAATCAAGGACATTGTGATGAGTGACGCATTTAAGGTACTGAACAATATTCGCACATTACGTGCCCAGGCTCGTGAACTGCCACTGACCGATCTTGAAGAGATCCTGGAAAAATTAACTGTTGTTGTGACTGAGCGCCGCGAAGAAGCAGAAGCAGAAGAGACGCAGAATCGCGAAAAAGAAGAAAAGCTCTCTAAATATCGCGAAATGCTGCTGGCTGACGGCATCGATCCTAATGAATTATTAGGTGCCCTGGAAAGCGGAAAAAAACGCACCAAGCGTGCGCCGCGTCCGGCTAAATATACTTACACCGATGAAAACGGTGAGCAGAAATCCTGGACTGGCCAGGGCCGTACCCCGGCAGCGATTAAAAAAGCGCTGGATTCCGGTAAAAGCCTGGACAGCTTCCTGATCGATTGATCGACACAATCCTTGTAAGTGGGAGCCGGGGGCCATGATGGCCTGCCGGCTTTTTTATTTCTGTCGGGATATCAATCACCCGGCCAGCAATCCATCCCCGACGCTGGCGTGCGCTGCGTCACATCTGGCATAATAGCCGCCGTTTTTTCATCCACTCTCTTCACAAAGGTCAATGCCGTGTTAGTTAGCAGCAATATCACCATGCAGTTTGGCAGTAAGCCACTGTTCGAGAATATCTCCGTTAAATTTGGCGGCGGTAATCGTTACGGTTTAATCGGTGCGAACGGCAGCGGAAAATCCACCTTCATGAAGATTTTGGGTGGCGATCTGGTGCCTTCAGCCGGCAACGTCTCTTACGATCCCAACGAGCGTATCGGTAAGCTGCGTCAGGATCAGTTCGCCTTTGAACAATTCAGCGTGCTGGACACCGTGATCATGGGTCACCATGAATTATGGGAAGTTAAGCAGGAGCGCGACCGTATTTATTCTTTGCCAGAAATGAGCGAAGAAGAGGGGTATAAGGTCGGTGACCTTGAGGCGCTTTACGGTGAGATGGATGGCTATAGCGCCGAATCCCGTGCCGGTGAGTTATTACTCGGTGTCGGTATTCCGGTTGAACAGCATTATGGCCCGATGAGCGAAATTGCGCCGGGCTTTAAATTGCGCGTGCTGCTGGCGCAGGCGCTGTTTTCCAATCCCGATATTCTGTTACTCGATGAACCAACCAACAACCTGGACATCGATACCATTCGCTGGCTGGAGCAGGTGCTGAATGAACGTGACAGCACCATGATTATCATTTCGCATGACCGTCACTTCCTTAATATGGTCTGCACCCACATGGCGGATTTGGATTATGGCGAGCTGCGTGTCTATTCCGGTAACTATGACGAATATATGACCGCCGCAACCCAGGCGCGTGAACGTCTGTTATCTGACAACGCCAAGAAAAAAGCGCAGATTGCTGACCTGCAGTCGTTCGTCAGCCGTTTCAGCGCCAACGCCTCTAAATCGCGTCAGGCGACATCGCGCGCAAAACAGATGGATAAAATTAAACTGGAAGAAGTGAAAGCGTCCAGTCGTCAGAACCCGTTTATCCGTTTTGAGCAGGATAAGAAGCTGTTCCGAAATGCCCTGGAAGTGGAAGGATTAACCAAAGGGTTTGATAACGGTCCGCTGTTTAAAAATTTAAATCTGCTGATGGAAGTGGGCGAAAAGCTGGCGATCATCGGCGCCAACGGTATTGGTAAATCGACGCTGCTGAAGACGCTGGTAGGGCAACTTGAGCCCGATAATGGCAGCGTTAAATGGTCAGAGAATGCGCGCATTGGTTATTACGCGCAGGATCACGCCGAAGATTTTGCTAATGATCTGACCGTATTTGACTGGATGAGTCAGTGGAAACAGCCCGGTGATGATGAGCAGACGATTCGCGGTATTCTGGGTCGCCTGCTGTTTTCACAGGATGATATTAAGAAACCGGCGAAGGTGCTTTCCGGTGGTGAGAAAGGGCGCATGCTGTTCGGCAAGCTGATGATGCAGAAACCGAACATCCTGATTATGGATGAGCCGACTAACCACCTGGATATGGAGTCGATTGAATCGCTCAATATGGCGCTGGAGATGTATGAAGGCACACTGGTGTTTGTGTCGCACGACCGTGAATTTGTCAGCTCGCTGGCAACCCGCGTGATTGAGCTGAAAGCAGATAAGGTGGTGGACTTCACCGGCAACTATGAAGACTACCTGCGCAGTCAGGGAATCGTCTGATAGAAGGGGGTGGCGCAGGCCACCCCCTTTTTTTGGCCCGGAATGGGCCGCAACGTAATCACTCTGCGGCTGAAGCCACCTTCAGGGAGCCTATGCCCCATCGCCACACACTTCACAGTGCGCATCCTGCGCCACTTTCATGCTGCGGAATTCTGCACTCATGGCATCGTACATCAGCAACCGGCTGGTGGCCGGTGTGCCAAAGGCCGTCAGGACCTTAATCGCTTCCATCGCCTGCATTGCACCAATCACCCCAACCAGCGGGGCCATGACGCCTGCTTCGACACAACTCAGGGTCTGTTCGCCAAACAGGCGGCTGATACAGCGATAGCAGGGCGTGCCGGGCTGCCAGTTGAATACGCTGATCTGGCCTTCCATACGAATTGCCGCCCCGGAGACCAGCGGGACGCCCTGCTGGCGACAGAGCCGGTTGAGCTGCTCCCGCACCGCAACATTGTCGGTGCAGTCCAGTACCACCTGCTGGCGGGCTATCAGCGCCAGCAGCGCCGTGTCATCCAGCTGGCCGTTGACCGGATGCAGCTGACAGTGAGGATTGATGGCCGCCAGGCTTTGTGCCGCCGATTCGACTTTGGCACAGCCAATATCGGCGTCATGATGCAGTATCTGCCGTTGCAGGTTAGAGTGCGACACCGTGTCGAAGTCAAGCAGCGTCAGGCTGCCGATCCCGGCTGACGCCAGCCAGGGCGCGGCGGCACAGCCAAGTCCGCCCAGCCCGACGATCAGCGCATGGCTGGCTTTAAGTCGCTCCTGACCGTCAAAATCGAAACCGCGCAGGACAATCTGCCGGTTGTAGCGCAGCATCTCCTCATCGCTTAATTCAGGCAGCATTTACGCCTCCAGCAGGGCGTTGAAGGGTTCCACCTCAACCCATTCGCCAGGCTCCACATTGCCGCGCTCCCGCTCCAGCACTATGAAGCAGTTTGCCTGCGCAAAAGAGCTGAAGACGTGGGAACCCTGCATGCCGGTGGTCTGCACCTCCAGCTCACCCTGCGCGTTCTGGCGCAGGATGCCACGCTGGAAGTCGAGCCGGCCCGGTGATTTTTTGAGCGCAGAGGCGCAGCGCACTTTCTGACGCGGCGGCAGAGCCGATTTCTGCAGGCCGGTAAGTTTCGCCAGCAGTGGCTGAACCAGCTGATAAAAGGTGACAGCAGCCGAGACCGGGTTACCCGGTAAACCGCAGAACCAGCTGTGGCTGAGGCGGCCAAAAGCAAAGGGTTTGCCGGGTTTGATCGCCAGCTTCCAGAAGCTGATTGCCCCCAGCTCTTCCAGCATCGTTTTGGTAAAGTCCGCTTCCCCGACTGAGACACCGCCGGTGCTGATCACCACATCCGCCTGCCGATCCGCCTCTGCGAAAGCCGCCCGCAGGGCCGCCGGATCGTCTTTGATAATCCCCAGGTCGATGACGTCACAGCCGAGCTTATTCAGCATCAGCGACACGGCGAAACGGTTAGTATCGTAAATTGCGCCTTCGGCCAGCGGTTCCCCCACCGGCTGCAGTTCATCACCGGTGGAGAAGATCGCCACCCGCACTTTTCGCACTACGCTGACCTGCGCGATCCCCAGCGAAGCCAGCAGCGGCAGTTCCGCCGCGCCCAGCCGCGTGCCCGCTTCCAGCACGACATGACCGGGCTGAATATCGTCGCCGGTCAGGCGGATATTCTGGCCGGGACGCACCGGTGCGGTGATCACAACGGCCCCCTCACGCGTTTCCGTCTGCTCCTGCATCACCACCGCGTCGCAGCCTGCGGGAACCGGCGCACCGGTCATGATGCGGATCACGCTGCCCTGCGGCCACTCACCACTGAAGGGTGCGCCAGCGAAGGCTTTACCGGCCACCGGCAGCGGCTCACCGCGGCTGATATCTGCCAGCCTGACGGCGTAACCATCCATCGCGGAGTTATCAAAGGGCGGTACGGCGATAGGGGAGGTCACCGCTTTTGCCGTGATGCGGCCAGCCGCCGCGGCCAGCGACACGTTCTCAGCGTCGGCGATGGGCGTCAGCTGCGCGAGCATTTTTTGTTGCGCCTCCTCAAGGGAGATCAAACCTGCAGTAAAACTTTCCATAAGGGTCCAGCCTGGTGAATTCAGATGCTGCCTATTATGGTTGCAATTGGCCGCTGAGTCACATCGGTGTCACCCCGGGCTTGCCCGCGACAAGGGCCAAAATGATATAGGGTGGTAAGAAAAGGTTATAACCACAGGAACAGTTTCCGCTTTACAACCCTTAGCAGGCTTTCTATAGTCAAAAATCATCAAAAATGGATGAAAACCATTTTAAATCAGTGTTTTTCATGCGGATGCAACAGGGCAGAGCGTTATGGTTAAAGCAGTGATTGCCATTCACGGCGGCGCGGGTGCCATTACGCGCTCAGCGATGAGCGCTGAAAAAGAACAGGCATATCGTCAGGCGCTGCAGGAGATTGTCACTCAGGGCCAGCAGATCCTGGCGCAGGGTGGCAGCGCACTCGATGCGGTAACGGAGGCGGTGCGGCTGCTTGAAGAGTGTCCGCTGTTTAATGCCGGTAAGGGCGCGGTATTTACCCATCAGGGCACGCATGAACTCGATGCCTGCATCATGGATGGGCGCACGCTGGAGGCGGGCGCCGTCGCCGGCGTGACGCGGGTGCGCAACCCGGTTCTGGCGGCGCGAGCCGTGCTGGAAAAAAGCGAGCATGTGCTGTTCATTGGTGAAGGGGCTGAACAGTTCGCGGTGGCGAACGGGCTGGCGCTGGTGAGCCCCGACTACTTCTCGACGCCGGAACGGTGGGAACAGTTGCAGCGCGCGCTGAATAGCGATTCGGCGGTGCTGGACCATGATGGCGCGGCTCACCACGACGACCCGCTCGACCCTGACCGCAAGTTTGGCACGGTGGGCGCGGTGGCGCTGGACCTGGAGGGCAATCTGGCCGCGGCGACCTCAACGGGCGGCATGACCAATAAACAGGCCGGACGGGTAGGCGACTCGCCGCTGCCGGGTGCGGGCTGCTATGCCAGCAACGACAGCGTGGCGGTCTCCTGTACCGGCACCGGTGAAGTATTTATGCGCACGCTGGCCGCTTATGACGTGGCGGCACAGATGCGCTATGCCGGTCGTACGCTGCAACAGGCCAGCGTCAATGTCATTCATGACAGCGTGCTGGAGCTGGGCGGCAGCGGCGGCCTGATTGCTGTCGATCGTGCGGGCAATGTGGCCCTGCCGTTTAACAGCGAGGGAATGTACCGCGGCGTCGCCCGGGTGGGCGAGCCAGCGGAAGTCGCTATCTACCGCGAAAGTTAAGGAGCAGAGATGAGCGACAGGCAAACGCATCCGACCCTGGCCCCTGAGCAGGTGCTGGCGGTGCGCGATCTCAGCGTAGAATTTCAGCATGAGGCGACCCTGACCCGCGCGGTGCGCCATTTGTCACTCGATCTGTTTCGCGGCGAGACGCTGGCGCTGGTGGGCGAGTCAGGTTCAGGCAAATCGGTCACATCTCTGGCGCTGATGCGGCTCATCGAGCAGGCGGGAGGCCAGGTCAGTGGCGAAGCGCTGCTGCGCCGTCGCAATGGGGAGGTGCTGGATCTGATGCGTGCCTCAAAGCAGCAGATGCGCCGGGTGCGCGGCGCCGATATGGCGATGATCTTTCAGGAGCCGATGACCTCGCTGAATCCCGTCTTCTCCGTTGGCGAGCAGATCGCCGAATCGATTCGTCTGCATCAGGGACAGAGTCATGCCGCCGCGCTGGCGGAAGCGCGCCGGATGCTGGACCTGGTGCGGATCCCTGATGCGCAAAATGTCCTCTCCCGGTTTCCACATCAGCTGTCAGGCGGGATGCGCCAGCGGGTGATGATTGCAATGGCACTCTGCTGCAAACCCGCCCTGCTGATTGCCGATGAGCCAACCACGGCGCTCGATGTGACGATTCAGGCGCAGATTCTGCAGCTTATCCGCGTGCTGCAGAAAGAGATGCAGATGGGGGTGATTTTTATCACTCACGATATGGGCGTGGTGGCTGAAATGGCTGACCGGGTTCAGGTGATGTACCGCGGCGAGGTGGTGGAAAAAGCCCCGGTCGACCGGCTGTTCAGCGCACCGGAACAGCCCTACACCCAGGCGCTACTGGCCGCCGTGCCAAAGCTCGGCGCCATGCAGGGCCAGCCGTTGCCCGCGAAATTTCCCCTGCTGCACAGCGACGCGGCCCAAGACGTGCCGCAGGATACGGTACGCCGTCGGCAGCCCCCGATTTTACAGGTGCGCGATCTGGTGACCCGCTTCGATATTCGCGGCGGGCTGCTGAATCGGGTTAAAAGCCGGGTTCACGCCGTCGAAAAAGTCAGTTTTGACCTCTATGCCGGTGAGACACTGGCGCTGGTGGGCGAATCAGGCTGCGGTAAATCCACCACCGGACGTTCACTGCTCAGGCTGGTGGCGAGCCAGGGCGGTACGCTGACCTTCGACGGACAGCGGATAGATACGCTTTCCGGTGCCGCGCTGGCCCATCTGCGACGCGACATTCAGTTTATCTTTCAGGACCCTTATGCCTCACTCGATCCACGCCTGACGGTGGGTTTTTCAATCATGGAGCCGCTGTTGGTACATAAGGTGATGCCGCGACGCGAGGCGGAGCAGCGCGTCGCCTGGCTGCTGGATAAAGTGGGTCTGCTGCCGGAGCATGCTCAGCGCTATCCGCATGAATTTTCCGGCGGACAGCGTCAGCGAATCTGCATCGCCCGTGCGCTGGCGCTGAACCCTAAAGTGGTGATCGCCGACGAGTCAGTCTCTGCGCTGGATGTGTCAGTTCAGGCGCAGATTATCAATCTGATGCTCGACCTGCAGCGCGAGTTTGGCATCGCCTTTCTCTTTATTTCTCACGATATGGCGGTGGTCGAGCGGATCAGCCACCGCGTGGCGGTGATGTATCTCGGTCAGATTGTCGAGATAGGGCCGCGTCAGGCGGTCTTTGAGCAGCCGCAGCATCCCTATACCCGCAAACTTATGGCGGCGGTGCCGGTAGCCGATCCGGCTCACCGCCGTCGTGAACGAGCCTTACTGGTCGATGAGATCCCCAGCCCGATCCATGCCTTAGGGGATGAGCCTGAAGTGGCGCCGCTGATGGAGGTGGCTCCGGGCCATTTCGTCGCGCGCCACGTTATCAGTGCGACCTGAACAGTGACGATGTCGCCCCGGCGACCAACCCGACAGGGATTACAGGAGAACAAGATGCAGATGACGATGCGTAAAGGGTTACTGGCGGCTGGCGTGTTAAGCAGCGCAATGGCACTGCCCGCCTGGGCAGCACAGGATGCGGTGATTGCCGTCGCGTCCAATTTCACGACGCTCGACCCCTATGATGCCAACGACACGCTGTCGCAGGCGGTCGCCAAATCTTTCTATCAGGGCCTGTTCGGCTTTGATAAAGCGATGAAGCTGACCAACGTGCTGGCGGAAAGCTATCAGGCCAGCCCGGACGGACTGACCTACACCATTAAGCTGCGTTCCGGCATCAAATTCCAGGACGGCACGGACTTCAATGCCGAAGCTGTGAAGGTCAACCTCGATCGCGCCAGCAATCCCGATAATCACCTCAAGCGCTACAACCTGTTTAAACATATCGCCAGCACCGAAGTGGTGGATCCGACCACGGTTAAAGTGACGCTGAAGGAGCCGTTCTCCGCCTTTATCAACATCCTGGCGCACCCGGCGGCGGCGATGATTTCGCCCACTGCGCTGAAAAAATATGGCAAAGAGATCGGTTTCCATCCGGTCGGGACCGGTCCGTTTCTGTTTGAAACCTGGAATCAGACTGACTTTGTGAAGGTGAAGAAGTGGGATGGCTACTGGAAGCCGGGCTATCCGAAACTGGACAGCATCACCTGGCGTCCGGTGGTGGATAACAACACCCGTGCGGCGATGCTGCAGACCGGTGAGGCGAACTTCGCTTTCCCGGTGCCTTATGAGCAGGCGAAGCTGCTGGAGCAGAACAGCAAGCTGGATGTGGTGACCACGCCATCCATCATGCAGCGCTACATCAGCCTCAACGTTACTCAGAAGCCGTTCGATAACCCGAAAGTGCGCGAGGCGCTGGAATACGCCATCAACCGTCAGGCGCTGGCGAAAGTGGCGTTCTCCGGATATGCGACGCCAGCGACCGGCGTTGTGCCGCCCTCCATCGACTTTGCGCAGAGCTATCCGGCGATAAGCTACGACCCGGCTAAAGCCAGAGCGCTGCTGAAAGAGGCGGGCTATCCGAACGGTTTTGAGACCACGCTCTGGTCGTCGCACAACCACAGTACTGCGCAGAAGGTGCTGCAGTTCACCCAGCAGCAGCTGGCACAGGTGGGCGTGAAGGTTAAGGTCACGGCGATGGATGCCGGTCAGCGTGCGGCGGAAGTGGAGGGCAAAGGGCAGAAAGAGAGCGGCGTGCGGATGTTCTATACCGGCTGGTCCGCCTCAACCGGCGAAGCAGACTGGGCGCTGACGCCGCTGTTCGCCACTGCAGCCTGGCCACCGGCCATCTTCAACACTGCGTTTTACAGCAATCCAAAGGTCGATAAAGATCTGGCCGATGCGCTGAAAACCACCGACCGTACCGAGAAAGCGCGCCTCTACAAAGATGCGCAGGATACCATCTGGCAGGATCACCCCTGGATCCCGCTGGTGGTTGAGCAGCTGGTCTCTGCCAACAGCAAAAACCTCAGCGGTTTTTATGTGATGCCCGATACCTCATTCAATTTTGATGAGGCGACTCTGAAGTAACGGAGCCGGCCAGCCCGCGGGCTGGCCGCAGCTGCAGGATGTTGCATGTTTAACTATTTCATTAAACGACTTTTCGGGCTGATCCCGACGCTGCTGATTGTGGCGGTGCTGGTGTTCCTGTTTGTGCACCTGCTGCCGGGCGATCCCGCACGCCTGATCGCCGGACCGGAAGCCGATGCCTCCGTGGTGGCGCTGGTGCGGCAGGAGCTGGGGCTGGATCTGCCGCTGCCGCAGCAGTTCTGGCACTTTTTACTGAATGCGCTGCAGGGCGATTTTGGCCAGTCGATGGTGTCGAAACGGCCGGTCGCCGAAGAGATCGCCACGCGCTTTATGCCGACCCTCTGGCTGACGCTGGTCAGCATGGTCTGGGCGGTGATTTTTGGCATGGCGATTGGCCTTGTCTCTGCCGTCTGGCGCAACCGCTGGCCCGATCGGCTGGGCATGACGCTGGCGGTGTCGGGCATTTCGTTCCCCGCCTTTGCACTCGGCATGCTGCTGATGCAGGTCTTCTCGGTTGAGCTGGGATGGCTGCCGACGGTAGGTGCAGAGAGCTGGAAACACTACATCCTGCCTTCGATCACCTTAGGTGCCGCGGTCGCGGCGGTGATGGCCCGTTTTACCCGCGCCTCCTTTGTCGAGGTCATGCAGGAAGACTACATGCGGACGGCGCGGGCCAAAGGGGTACGCGAGTCGCTGGTGGTGGTCAAACATGGCCTGCGCAATGCCATGATCCCGGTCGTGACCATGATGGGCCTGCAGTTCGGTTTTCTGCTGGGTGGCTCGATTGTGGTTGAAGTGGTTTTCAACTGGCCTGGCCTGGGACGTCTGCTGGTCGATTCTGTGACGATGCGCGACTACCCGGTGATTCAGGCAGAGGTCCTGCTGTTTTCACTGGAGTTTATTCTGATCAATCTGTTTACCGACATGCTCTATGCGGTCATCAATCCCGCTATTCGCTTTAAGGAGTCGCGATGAAAAACTGGCGACGCGAAGCGGCACTGAAAAGCATGCCGTTGCTCGCGGAGAATCGGGTGCGGACGCCGTGGCGTGAGTTCTGGCGGCGTTTCAGACGGCAGCCGGTGGCGCTGCTGGCGGGCCTGTTTGTGCTGATGCTGATTGTACTGGCATTTATCGCACCGTGGGTTGCGCCGTTCGATGCGGAGAACTATTTCGATTATGACCGGCTCAATGAGGGGCCGTCACTGATGCACCTGTTTGGTGTGGACTCGCTGGGGCGCGATATCTTCAGCCGGGTGCTGGTCGGCACGCGTATTTCCCTGATTGCGGGCTTCTTCTCTGTGTTGATCGGCGCGCTGATTGGCACCCTCTCTGGCCTGCTGGCGGGATATTATGAAGGGTGGTGGGACCGCATCATCATGCGCATCTGTGATGTGCTGTTTGCCTTTCCCGGCATTCTGCTGGCGATAGCGGTCGTCGCCATTATGGGCAGCGGCATGAGCAATGTGATTGTGGCGGTAGCCATCTTCAGCATCCCGGCTTTTGCCCGCCTGGTGCGCGGCAATACGCTGGTACTCAAGCATCAGACCTTTATTGAGTCAGCGCGCAGCATCGGCGCCTCTGACTGGACCATTCTGATGCGACATATCCTGCCGGGGACGGTCTCACCGATTGTGGTCTATTTTACCATGCGCGTCGGCACCTCCATCATCACCGCTGCCAGTCTCTCTTTTCTGGGTTTAGGGGCACAACCGCCCACGCCGGAGTGGGGCGCCATGCTGAACGAGGCGCGCGCCGACATGGTTATCGCGCCGCACGTGGCGATTTTCCCCAGTCTGGCGATCTTCTTCACTGTTCTGGCATTTAATTTACTCGGAGACGGGCTGCGCGACGCACTTGATCCTAAACTAAAGACATGAAACCTTTCGATTATGATCAGGACTTCAGCACTATCGACTTCCGTAAGCACCCAGAGCGATATCAGGTCGGCCGCGGGGAGCAGGGTGTGCTGATGGTCGAGCCTTATAAGAGCGAAATCCTGCCTCACTGGCGATTTCGCACCGTTCCCATTGCTGAAGAGTCGGCAGAAAAGATCATGGCGCTGTTTGAAGATTACCGGCGTCAGGATGACTTTGTCGGCATGGATATGGCGCGCAAGTTTATCCAGATGGGCTATACCCGTGCCCGCCGCTACAGCAATCACAAGGGCGGACGAAAATATGACGCTGAAGGCAAGGAGCTGCCGCGTGGCGTCAACGAAGAAAAAGCCGCGGCGGCGGCCATTTTCAAAGCTTACTGGGACCGTCTCCGGGCCGATGAGGACTATCTGCAACGGAAAAAGGCGCATCAGCAACTTTATGGCTAACCGCTGAACCAGCATGACCGCTTTTCTGCCCGGCGCGTCTGCAGCGCCGGGGAGGCGAAATTTATTTCACGCCGCAGTGCCTCCGCTTTCCGCGCTATTTCATCTTTCCTGCTTCTTCCCATCAAAACCCTGCTGACTGACTGCACCCAGCGGATTACGCTCACGGCGCAGCAATCCGCCGGATGCGATGCGTCCGTTGAGCGTGAATGACTGAAAACGATTTCAGCCTGGCGCACGACGTAAAGTAGTGAAAAAACGCGTAAAAGCCTGTTCGCTTTGCAGACCCGCATCAGGCTCAGAGAAAAACGGGCGCGTCGTGGTAACTCACCGTGCTATAAAAAGAAATCGCCGCCTGGACCGCTGTCTGGCGGATAAGCGAAGCGCTATCTGTAACGTGGCCTCAGCACTTAATAAAAAACGCGGGTTGATATTCACTTGTTTTCATTAATAATAAACCCGCTAACCCCACTGAGGGGGCTATGCCCCTCAGGTAATGAAATGGATAATGTGAGAGCTAAATAATGAAAGAGATCATCAAAGGATTTCTGAATTTCCAGCAGAATGTGTTTCCTGAAAGGAAGGATCTTTTCAAAAGCCTGGCGTCAAATCAAAATCCGAAAGCCCTGTTCATCTCCTGTTCAGACAGCCGTCTGGTGCCAGAGCTGGTGACGCAGCAGGAGCCAGGAGAGCTGTTCGTTATCCGCAACGCGGGCAACATCGTTCCCTCATTTGGCCCGGAGCCTGGCGGTGTGTCCGCGACAATCGAATATGCCGTGGTCGCGCTGGGCGTTTCCGACATCATCATCTGCGGTCACTCCAACTGTGGTGCCATGAACGCCATTGCTTCCTGCGCCTGCATGGACACCATGCCCGCAGTAGAGCACTGGCTGCGCTATGCCGATGCGGCAAAAGCGGTGGTCGAGCAGCGTGAGTATGACTCACCGGAGAAGAAGCTGAATGAGATGGTCAAAGAGAACGTGATCGCGCAGCTGAATAACATGAAAACCCACCCTTCGGTTTCCGTCGCACTGCGTAACGGCAAACTGCGTCTGCATGGCTGGGTTTACGATATCGAAAGCGGCACCATTATGGCGCTGACCCAGGGTGGCAAGCAGTTCATCACCCTGTCTGAGAATCCGGACACCTGCTTCGAGTAATGCCTTTCACCCGCTGCGTCCTGCGGCGGGTTTTCAGTTGCGCAGTGCTCTTGACGGCCCGAAAGTATGCGTAACCCTGAATCGACAAAGAAAAGTTGTAATATTGAACTGTATTAATGCAAGCAGTATATTTCGTTTTACTATATCAAGACCTGGCAAAAAATTGCGAGTTATTTCTTCTTATATAAAATGGTAATTTTCATTTTATAAATCAAACCATTATTTTAAATCACACTTATGGTGTATTAAAATCATCATGCTAACCAATGAGTTTTACATCAGGCAGTATCATTAAACATAAACAGTGGTGTTGGTTTTTAAACGGCATAAATTTTCCACATCAGGCTATAATAATTATGGCGTAAAGTATTTACCATTTAAGGCGTGGGAAATAATTCCCCCGATAATCCTTAAGATAGCAAGTCTATCCCAATATTAGGTATGTAAAATCAAGTTTAGGGAAGTTAAATAAAATAAAAGCATGAAGTTTTGAAGCTAAATATCTACATAGGATTGCAGTTTGTTTTGAAAAATATAAAAGTTTTAAAGATGAAATATCGATATAGAAATCAAACCCCAGTGTTTGGCATGTGCTTGTCTTGCTTAGCAAAAAATATTTATGAATATACTGTATCTAAACTTTTATTTATAAGGCAATTATATTTTTTGGATATAAAGCTCTTGGCTTAATTAGAAGATAGTATAACAATGCTTTAATAAAAAGAAACGGTAAGGTTTAAGATTTGGTTGTCTGGAAAATTTTCTGTTAAATAATGTTTGTTTTTCTTAGTTTGTTTCATTCATACTTTGTGAGATGAATCACAAACATAGTAATTTATCTTTAAAATAAAAATATACCATTTAAAAAAAATTTTTTAATGTTATTTTAGTTATCACATAAATTTGATAGCTTACAACATTATATTTGATTTGTAGTTTTCAGATTAAATTAGTTTGCAATTTTCGGAAGAGTGTTTGTAAGGTTGATAGGCTATGAGAATATTTCAATGGTGACTACATGGATGTTTCAATCACTGCGGCTTTGATTTTAAAGAATGAAGAACGTTGCATTAAAAGGTGTCTTGATAGTATTTCTAATGTTTTCGATGAAATTGTCATCGTTGATACTGGATCTACTGATAAAACTTTAAAATTGATAGAGGGTTTTAATGGCGTTAAAATAAAGTTATTTAATTTGGTTTGGAGGGGAAGTTTTTCAGATGCCAGAAACTTTGCTATCAGCAAATCGACTTCAGAATATGTGTTTTTTATTGATGGAGATGAATATTTATCAACAAGTAGACAGGGAATACTTGAGGAGTTAAACAAAAAAAAACCTTCTAAACTATCCGCTCCATTCGCATATTGCCCTATAATAAAAAACCATGATGGCAATGAATTAAAGAATATACAAAGAATATTTTTTAATAATGGTAGTTTTTTTTACTTTGGTCATGTTCACGAAGAGTTAAGGTACAAAAGCAAAAAAGAAGTTATTAGCATAGCAGTCAATATACTAGTCTATCATGATGGTTACATGAACGATGTTGTCTGCGCTAAAAAAAAGATAGAAAGAAATAATGCGATGAATAAGAAAAACATCGAAATAGAGCCAGAAAATATGCGATGGAAGTATTTTTCCATCAGAGATAATTTTTTTAAGTATGATGCATATCATATCATTAGTGAAATATTTAATATCCTAAAAATAGATAAGGATAAAGATTTTTCATGTGATAATATGAATTTTGGAAAGTATACATTTGCAATGCTGGATCTTTTGGCTAAGGCACAACTAGTAACTCTAGAAAGTGAAATTCAATTCAAAACAGTTTTGGAAGCAATGAACAAACTGATTCCTAATAATAGTAATTCTCTCTATTATGAATTGATGTATGATATTTTTATTTTTAAAAGGCTTGCAAAAAAAAGAGTGCGCCAAATTATAGATGTTAAAAACGAACATCAGTTAAATCATGACGGGATGATCCACTCAGAGGGTTTGCATATTGATACTGCTTTGTCGATTTATCTTAAGGAAATAGGCTTAATAAACGAATCAGAAAAATTAATGCAAGAAGTATTAAGTTGTAGATCCCCATTAAATTAAAATTATTGCTTTTAGATTTCTAATGCAATCATGAGAAAACTTATGTGTGCTTGTAAAATATATTTTGTCTCGAAGCCATCTCCAACAATAGGTCGTTCTCCTTTGCATGGAATTGGGGCAGGACTCTTTGGTTACTATAATGATGTGAATTATATCAACGAAGTGAAAAGAAAAATTGAATCCAATGGATACAATTGGGATATCATTGCTGATGATACAGATGGAGATATCGAAGAGATTATCAAAAAAGGTGTAATGTTAATTGTTTGCGCTCCTGGATTGCGCTTTCAATTTTATATAAACGGTTTTGATAAAAAAAGAGTTATTTATTTAAATACATTTGATTACGCTTGTAAAAATGTTACGACTGTACTAAGTAAAATTAAGGAGCTAGATAATGAGAAATGAATACATGAATGTCTTAAAAGAAGTGTCAGAAAAAATAGAACTAATGGAAATTGTAGGGGGCGAAGGTTCAGGCCAATGGGAGACTGGTGCTGTAGGAATATGGGCTGGAATTATGGGAGGTCTGGGCTATAGTTGTTCATGGCCTGGCAATTTTTATGGTGGTGATAGTTCTTCATATTCTGGTATGGGATATGGCGGTGCATCAGGACCGGGAGGGTATGGCGCTAATACAGGTGCAAATAACGGAAGTTGAACTGGAAAATTTTTCTCCTGGAATAATTAGCCACGATGTGGCTAATTATTAGACGAATTTAAGTTGCTAAATTTGCCAGGTCGATGTAATTAATCAACATATAGACGGCTTTCACTTTTTTGTGTGATAGCAAATCATGATGTTCATTTGATTTTTATAGATTATTATGATCATCATTCGGATTTTTTGTATTAAGGTTTAATAATAAAATGTAAAAGGTTATCTGTGCAATCGATAAGGTATAATTAAAATCTGCTCTAATTTTTTGTTCAATATCATTCTTTATTTTTCAAATGAATTTACTGATTGTCTATCTCCGCCGTCATCATAATGTAAAAAGTCAATTCTACAGATGCGTTTTCAGCTTAAAAAGTAAAACTATTTTATGAATGATGGGAGTTTTAATATTATTTCTTTAGCAACATCTGATGGACTAGGCTGAAGTGCCATTTCAAATGAAACTTGCTTCGCAACTTTTTTTATTGATGTGTTATTAAGAAAAGCATTTACTAGATCTGTGGATAAACCTCTTGCTCCAGTAATTAACCCGCAACCGCGCTCTGCTACCAATTTTGCGTTAACAGGTCGATCGGCACCCTCACCAAAAATAAGTTGGGGTATTGCATTATTTAAAGCTGTAAGTGTATTGCCTGCGCCTCCATGATGAATGAATCCGTCAGCTCCGTTTAGAAATACACCTGTTGGTATCCATTCAACCAGTCTAACATTATTGGGAAGATGGTTCAGTCCTGAACGTGCATTGGATGGTATATGTAAGATAATTTCTGCATCAACTTCACTTGCATTTGTAATAACCCAAGAGATCATATTCAAACCATCAACTAGAGGCTTAACTGTACCGAGACTGACGAGTAAGCGTTTACGATTTGACTTTCTTTCCCACCATTTTTCATGTACTGCGCCACCATTGTAAGGAATATAGCGCATAGGTAGTATAGGCTCACCGCTATTATATAAAATACTCATACTTGGAGGGGCAATATCAATCCATGCTTTATCATGATGGTTTTTTTTTACATTATGGCGAATATAAGCGTCCCTGAATGAATGTTTAACTATTTCAAAATGTTTTGGAGTATGTGCAAACCCAACTGTATGCACAATAGAAGGAATGGAAAACTTTGCGGCAAGCATCGCGCCGACTACTCCTAATGGAGGATAGATTATTAAATCAGGTTGCCATTTTTCTGTATATTCGACGAGTTTGTCAGCCATTTCGTCACTGAAAAAGGAAAAGTTTCCAGTTTTATTATTTTTTTTACGATATTTTTCTCGCTCACAGTATTGAAGTTCTATGTTAAGGCTTGGAGCGGCATCAAAAGCAGTTAGTCCTGCCTGCGAGGTTTTATTTGCGAAATGTCCTGCACTTGCTACTACAACTTCATGCCCATTAGTACGGAAGGCCTGAGCGAGTGAAATAAGTGGAAAAAGTAGCCCGTACAGCGGTGGTCCGATAAATAAGATTCGCATGATAAATCCTTATAATAATTATTTCTAGCTTTTTAAAGTTATGAGAAAAATATTAAAATGTTAATGTTTTTTTATTTATGATGAGTTTGTTAAGAGTAATGAAATACAGTGTTGATGCCATCAATCGAGTAATCAGAATTATTTTATTTTTTATGAGTAATTACCGATTTGTATTAGTTAAAATTTTCAAGTGCCATTCTAAGCAACGATTTGTGAGAGTCAATTACTGATTTATATGTTTGGGTTTTATATTGCTATGGGGTTTTCTCTTTTGTATAAAATCATGCTTAGTAAGTTAAAAGATAACTCCGAGTTTATTTAAAATAGACTTGCATGTTATTTTTCTCAATGAATTATTGCATTTTTATCTTTTGATGGTTAAATCAACTAAAAAATATTATTGAAAATATTGTGGTCAAGATCACAATAAAAAAATAGAAACCATGGAAAAATAAAAAAATTTGATGCAAGTAAGTGAGAGTGACGATGTATTTATGTAAAAATCTTAAATTAATTGATGTTAGATTTTGAATTTAATGCGGTTGTTATTTTAAAATAAAAAATTATTAACCTTTCTTAATTTAAAAGTTAAAGGGGGCGTTGCTTTCACATCGATATGATAAAGGTTAAAGAAAATATTGCTTAGGATTTAAATGTTTGTTTGGTGGCTTTTATTAATTAACTTTATAGTCTTGACTTTAAATCTCGCTCTCTTAAAGAAGGCTAACTAGTTATGTATGGGTTTGAAAGATGAAGAAAAATGCTCTTATTGAACTAAAAGAGAATCTTATTCCATTTTATGCATGCCGTGTTAGTAGTAACATACTTTGGTGCTCTGATAATGTCATTGACTTAAATGAACTACACAACGAATGCAGTTATTATATAAATCCATCTGATTATCAAGCTACTAAAAAAATCTTTTATGCGGAACGTTATGGTGGGAGTGGAATTCAGCGTAATGGCGGAGGGGCGCGATGCGGGTTTGATGGCAAATATCAGATTAAGGGCATAGGCGCAAATCTCTTAGTCGGTGAGGGAACTGACGATCAACATTCAAACGGCATTTTAAACGTCGTACATGCCATATACGAAATGTTATGGAGCGAAGCATTGGAAAAGGTTTTACCTTATGGGACAGTGCGAACGCTTGCAATACTACTTACAAATGAATCAGGTAAACAAAACCATGAAAATTTTGTAAGTTTTTCGCAAAGAGCATTGCTTGTGCGCGAGCCAGTAGTGAGGGCTGCACATTTTGCACGGGCACCTTATTTCATTCCACAATCACGTTATGCTTCTGAAATCATTTCTGATGCAGAGCGTGTTAAAAGAGTTATTAAAAAACTACCTAACTTTTTGCCAACCCCTCCAGAAGGGTACAGCATAGACTCTCAGCGTGATCCTGCTCTTTACTGCATTGAAGGAATGTGCGAACTAGCAAGGCGCCTGGCTACACAACTTGCATTCTGCCGAACTCGATTTTTACGTCTTACTACATCACCATCAAACATATGTATTGATGGACGACTGATGGATTTTAATGGTCTTAATAGTCTGTTTCCGGCAGATTATCAAGGAGGTTTTGAATATCAGCTTAGATACAATGAAATGATTAAAGAGCCTGCTGTTATATTAGAGGGTATGCAAGATGTAAGTATATATTTAGGTAAATATCTATTTATGCCTGACTTTAGTGACCAGATCCAGCGAGAAATAAAAATAGTGTTTGATAGAACATTTGAAAATAACTGCGTTTTAGGTTATCTTAATTTGATAGGTATTACACAAGAATTGCTTGGCTGTAGAACGATTCCTCCGGCGCTAAAAAAACTCGCGGAAAATATTTTCCAGCTTTGCATTAATCCTTTTGGCTCTGAAATAAAATTTGGAAGGACGGAGGGTGCTTTGTCTTCCGCGCAATCTGTTGCAACTTTAATAAAATCTAGCTTAGGAGTTCCTTCAGAGCATTTAGGCATTTCAATAAAAGATACGCGTTTCAAGAATATGCTGGATACTATGAAGGAAAGTATGCGCGTTCTTTATACGAACATTAATGGCAGGAAAAGAAGTATCTTAAATGAGATGGCTGATATAGCTCAATATCGTTTGCAGCCCAGAAAAGTATTAAATAAAAACGATATGTTCAGACGCATTTCACGCATGATAGATGAGCAGCATCCTGATGTAAATCAGTTGCAATTATGCATATCAAATCTAAATTATGATTTCCAGAGTTATGTTGTTAGTTTATTCGGCGACATTAAGGGAAATGATTTTAGTATAATTAAAAGGAGTTTATTCTGATGTTACAGTTAGAAGAAATAACAACAGATATTGAGGGTCAATCAGTATATACACTTATAGGTTATGCAGTTCAGTGTATGCTTTATAATAAAAACTATAGCCTTTACCCAATAGTTAGCATCCAAATTTGGACAGAACATGCAATAGTGCATAGGCAAATAAAATTTGTTTTTGATGTAAGCGGAGAACCAGTTGCTTATTTGACATGGGCTTACTTAAAGAACGATACAGTTGAGCGTTTGATTCATGATCCTTATTTCAGATTGCATTCATCTGAGTGGAATGAAGATGGGGATATGTGGATTCTCGATTTTTGTTGTAAGCCTGGCTATGGTCGCGTAGTAATAAATTATCTTAAAAAATTCGAAATTTTTAAAAACCGTCATGTCTGTTGGTTAACGAGAAAAAAAATAGTTAAGAAACTGTTTGTCTTTTGAAAATGCTGTTATGTCCTGGGTGAGCCTATCTTAGTGTTTAAGGGGTAAAAAAAGCAGGCTCTCATATATGATTAACTTTCGATCGAGGCGCCTGTGCCCGCAAGCGCTTGCATTCAGATATGAGATTCTAATGCTCTATTTAAGCTTATGTAAATCTTTAAGGTATCTTGAGTTTAAGTGACTACGCTTGAGATCATTTTTCCATTTTGGAGATGACAATGGCCCGTTTCACTTCTGCGCTGATATTTTCTGGTTCACTATTCTGTTCCTTACCTCTGCTGGCTGCAGAGCCTCATGTTGAGGTGTTACAGGATAAGTTACAACATCCATGGTCGGTTGCCTTTCTGCCCGACAACAAAACGCTGCTGATAACCGAACGGAGCGGGCAGCTGCGTAGCTGGAACCCGGAGAGCGGTCTTTCGCAGCCGATTCAGGGCGTGCCAGAGGTCTGGGCAGAACGGCAGAGCGGCCTGCTGGATGTGGTGCTGGCTCCCGACTTCGCCAGCAGCCGTCGTGTCTGGCTCAGTTACACCGAGGCTGACAGCAAGGGCAAAGCGGGGGCGGTGGTAGGTGTCGGGACACTGAGCAGGGATAATCGCCAGCTCAGCGATTTCCGCGAGGTGATCCGGCAGACGCCGATGCTCTCCAGCGGTAATAACATCGGCACCCGGCTGGCGTTTGATACTCAGGGCTATCTCTGGATCGCCTTCGGCGATAATTTTGTCAGCAGCGCCGCGCAGGACCTCGATAAACTGCAGGGCAAACTGCTGCGGCTGAATGCCGACGGCAGCGTGCCGGATGATAACCCGTTTGTGAAACAGCCCGGCGCGCGGCCCGAGATCTGGGCGCTTGGCCTGCGTAATCCGCAGGGGCTGGCCCTGAATCCCTGGACCGGCATGATATGGGAAAATGAGCATGGCCCGCGCGGCGGCGATGAAGTGAATATCATGAGCCGTGGCAAAAACTATGGCTGGCCGCTGGCGACGTACGGCATTGACTACAGCGGCGATAAAGTGCCGGAGTCAAAGGGTACCCATGTTGCAGGCACCGAGCAGCCGATCTGGCACTGGAAAGTCTCTCCGGCCATCAGTGGCATGGCGTTTTACAACAGCGCTCGTTTTCCGCAGTGGAAGAATTCGCTGTTTATCGGCGCGCTGAAAGAGAAGAACCTGATTCGGCTGAGTGTGAACGGTGAAAAAGTGGTGGAAGAGCAGCGTCTGCTGGGTGACCAGAATGCGCGGATTCGCGATGTGCGGCAGGGGCCGGATGGCTGGCTCTATGTGCTGACCGATGAGGCCAATGGCAAACTGCTGAAAGTGGGATTAGCGCAGGACGCTGGCGCGTCCCGCGGCTGATTCAGCGTGCCCAGTGATAAACCTGCCATCCCCGGCTGACCGCTTCCTGATGCAGTCTTTCGTCCGGGTTGATGACATGGGCGTGATCGGCCTGCTCCAGCAGGGGCAGGTCATTCATCGAATCGCTGTAGGCCCAGGTGCGGTCAAACGTCTCCTCCGCCTGCAGCGCTTTCCAGTCACCCAGCCGGGTCACTTTGCCCTCTTTATAGGTCATGGTGCCGTAGGTATTGCCGCTGTAACGCTGGTCCACGATTTCAACGCCAATCGCCAGCGCACCGCAGGCCCCCAGTTGCTGAGCAATCGGCACCACCAGATGCTCACCGCTGGCAGAGATAATCATGACGCGGTCGCCGCGCGCCCGGTGCCACTCAATGCGTTCCCGCGCCGCGGGAAAAACGCGGGGCATGATGTCGCGATGAATAAAGCGGCGCACCCAGCCTTCTACCGTGAGGGTAGCCATACCCGACAGCGGTGAGAGGGTTTTATTCATATACTCTTCAATTGAGAGCGTGCCGGCATAGTACTGGGCCATCAGTGCCTGTTCCTGATCGATCAGTTCGCTGGGGGCGAACCCCTGTGATACCAGCCAGCGCAGCCACAGGCTGGTGCTGTCTTCACAAATAAGTGTTTCATCCAGATCAAAAAGGGCTAAGTCCATGGTCGGTCTCCTCGGCTGACTGGCTTTCAGGTTAGCGGATAATTGTGACCGACTTAACTCTTCTGCGAAAAATCGGAATTTCACGCAGTTTTGGGAATGACAGAAGCGAGGCGAAAGGGCACGCGCGCGGCCGTTGTGCCAGGGTAAATCGACTAAACTCTAAAAAACTTTACGATTCGGCGGTTTTTTTCGCTGCCGTCAACGGTTAGCGTTTGAGTGAGAATTTTCTGCCCCTGGAATTTCGCGTTAACAAGGACAATCCGGCCACGCCCATGACAAACACTCGCTTCCCATCACGCCTGCGGCTTCTCGCTGCTACCTCATTACTGATTATCGCCCCGATCAGCGCCTATGCTGAACAGGCTCCCGCCGCGCCAGGCATTGACGCAAAAGCGTGGATCCTGATGGATTACGCCAGCGGTAAAGTCTTAACTGAATCCAGCGCCGATCAGCGTCTCGATCCCGCCAGTCTGACCAAAATGATGACCAGCTACGTGGTGGGTCAGGCGATTAAAGCGGGCAAAATTAAACCGGATGATATGGTTACCGTGGGACAGGATGCCTGGGCGACCGGCAATCCTAAGCTGCGCGGTTCATCCCTGATGTTTCTCAAGCCGGGTGACCGCATCCCGGTGCATGAGCTGAACAAAGGCATTGTGATCCAGTCCGGCAACGATGCCTGTATTGCGCTGGCGGATTACGTGGCGGGCAGTCAGGATTCGTTTATCGGCCTGATGAATAACTACGTGAAGGCGCTGGGCCTGCAGAACACCCACTTTATGACGGTTCACGGCCTGGATGCAGAAGGGCAGTACAGTACCGCACGGGATATGGCCCTGATTGCGCAGGCGCTGATCCGCGATGTCCCCGATGAGTATGCGCTGAACAAACAGAAAGAGTTCACCTTCAATAATATCCGCCAGATCAACCGTAACCGTCTGTTGTGGAGCACCAATCTCAAGGTCGATGGCGTTAAAACCGGCCACACCTCCGGGGCGGGCAACAATCTGGTTGCCTCTGCGACCGAAGGTGACATGCGCCTGATCTCCGTGGTGCTGGGCACCACCAGCGATGCGATCCGCTTCCGCGAAAGTGAAAAGCTGCTGACGTGGGGCTTCCGCTTCTTTGAAACGGTAACCCCCATTAAAGCCGATGCGCCTTTTGCTCAGCAGCGGGTCTGGTTTGGCGATCGCAGCCAGGTCAATCTCGGCGTCGCCAAAGATGCGGCGCTGACCATCCCTAAAGGGCAGATGAAGAACCTGAAGGCGAGTTTTAAACTGACCACACCTCAGCTGGAAGCACCGCTGAAGAAGAATCAGGTGGTGGGTACGATCGATTTTCAGCTGGACGGCAAAACCATTGAACAGCGCCCGCTGGTGGTGATGCAGGATGTGCAGGAAGGCGGATTCTTCAGCCGGATGATTGACTTCGTGATGATGAAATTTAACGGCTGGTTTGGGAAATGGTTTTCATAAGTTATCCGGGACGCTGACGCGTCCCTGATAACAGAAATTCCTCTGGCGGTAAGATCGTGCCTGCACAGGAAGCAGGGTCAGATCGGAAAGACGCAAAACCGTCATCCCTGACTGCTCGGCCCGCGCCATCCCTGGCGCGGGACGCTTTCCTCTTCTGACCCTGCTCCCTGTGCCTCAGGTTTATCTATCGCTGCAAAAATTACGCTGTCTGACGTTTCTGAGCTGAATAAACAGGGAGCTTAGTCCTGCGTCCAGCCTTTGCGAATCGGCACCGCAAACAGCGCCCGATAGAGAGGATGGATAACAGCCAGCATCCGCTCGCCATAGAACTGCCATGCCAGATGCGAAGCCAGACAGCTCAGCAGCCCGACCAGGAATCCACCCAGCATATCCAGCGGCCAGTGAACGCCAAGATAGACCCGTGACCAGGCGATAGCGCAACCCACACCCATCAGAACCACCCCCGACCAGAGGCGATGCCAGAAAATAAAAGCCAGGGCAAAAGTGAAAATCGTGGTGCCGTGATCGCTGGGGTAGGAGTCATCCGCCGCATGATGCAGGAACTGATAACCGAAACCAATGGCGAACGGACGCGGATGAGGCAGCAGCTGGCCCACACACCAGGAGATCGTCAGCGCATAGATCAGCGCCATGCCGGTTTTCAGCACCAGTGCCCGCTGCGAAGAGAGCTGATCGCGTGGCCCCCACAACCACATCACCACGATGAGCAGCGGCACGATGGCAATCAGATCTTTGGCAATAAAGGTCGCCAGTTGCAGTAACCAGGCAGGTGACGCTGGTGTGGCATTAATGGCAGTAAACAGTGAGTGGTTCAGTTCTTCCATTCCGGGATAGATTCCTCAGCAGACAGCCCGGCTAACAGTGGCTGACGCTACCCGGTCAGCCTTCTGATAACAGCGGCAATAAAAACAGTCAGCACCAGCGCGCTCGCCCAGTTAATCAGCACAAAAAGCTAATTTCACAGCACTCTATCCTGCTGATTGCGAGGCGTTTCGTCCATCATCACGCTCTTAATCTGTTACTGAGTTGTGCAACGGTTTAAGTTCGGCAGGGGAATGGCGGGATTCAGACGCGGCAGCGCGGCGCGCAAGAAAAAAGGGCATAAAAAAACCCGCCAGGAAAAAGACCAGCGGGCTCCACAATCTGGGGATTTCAAAGAAAAGCAGTGGCACTTATTAGGACTGCACGCTGACAAAAAAGTTCTGGACGTAGCCAAAAAATTTTTATAGGGGCAATATCGGCCAGACAATTACAATCAGCGTCCCCGCCAGCGTCAGTAACACGTTGGCGATGGCGTAGGTCCCGGCATAGCCCAGCGCCGGGATATTACTGCGAGCCGTATCGCTGATAATCTCCATAGCAGGAGCACAGGTGCGTGCGCCCATGATGGCACCAAACAGCAGGGCGCGGTTCATCCGCAGCACATAGGCACCAAACAGAAAGCAGATGATGACCGGAAGCAGGCTGACCAGCAGGCCGCACAGCAGCATCAGCGCACCATCGCTGCTCAGGCTGTGATTAATGCCGCTGCCGGCACTCAACCCCACTCCCGCCATAAACACCATCAGACCGAACTCTTTCACCATCGTCAGCGCGCCCTGCGGAATATAGCCAAAGGTCGGGTGGTTGGCGCGCAGGAATCCCAGCATGATCCCGGCGAACAGCAGGCCGGCGGCGTTACCGATACCGAAACTGAAATTGCTGAACTGAAAGGTAATCAGACCAATCATCAGCCCCACAATAAAGAAGGCACAGAACGCCAGCAGATCGGTCATCTGACTGTGAATGGCGATAAAGCCAATGCGATCCGCGACGCTTTTCACCCGGCGTGCCTCGCCGCTGACCTGCAGCACATCGCCTTTGTTCAGCATAATGCTGTCGTCGATCGGCATCTCAATCTGGCTGCGGATGACCCGGTTCAGGAAGCAGCCGTGATCGGTCAGGTTGAGCTTACTGAGGCGTTTGTTCACCGCGTTGTGGTTTTTCACCACGATCTCTTCGGTGACAATGCGCATATCCAGCAGGTCGCGGTCAAACACCTCTTTGCCGTTACGGAAGCTGGGATCGAGCCGGGCGTGCGCGTCGGGATAGCCGACCAGCGAGATATCATCACCCAGTTGTAACACCGCATCGCCATCGGGACTGGCGAGAATACCGTTGCGGCGGATGCGCTCGATGTAGCAGCCGGTCTGACGATAGATGCCGAGCTCACGCAGATTTTTGCCGCCGCTCCACGCCACCAGCTCCGGGCCAACGCGATAGGCGCGGATCACAGGCAGGAAAACTTTGCGCTGACTGTCTGCATCCAGACCGCGCTCGCGGGCGATCTGCTGGGCGCAGGTAGGCAGATCCTGATGCTGCAGGCGGGGCAGGTAACGGGCACCAAAAATCAGACTGACCAGGCCAATCAGATAGGTTACGGCATAGCCCAGGCTCAGCTGATCCTGCATCAGTCCAAGCTGTTTAGGATCGCTGATGCTCTGCCGCAGCGTATCGCCTGCGCCCACCAGCACCGGTGTTGAGGTCATGGAACCGGCCAGCATCCCGGCGGTGAGCCCAATATCCCAGCCGAAGAGCTTGCCGAGTCCCAGTGCCAGCAGCAGCGCGCTGACCACCATAACGATGGCGAGCATGAAATAGTTTTTGCCGTCGCGAAAGAAAATAGAGAAGAAGTTAGGGCCGGCTTCGACGCCGACACAAAAAATAAACAGCATAAAGCCCAGGCTTAATGCATCGGTATTGATGGTGAAATGCTGCTGCCCTAATAAGAGCGAAACCACTAATACGCCAATCGAATTTCCCAGCTGAACTGAGCCAAGACGCAACTTACCCAGACAGAGGCCGAGCGCTAAAACGACAAATAATAACAAAATGTCATTTCCGCTTAACAATCCTGCGACGTTAATATTCACTGTTTAACTTCTTGTTTACTTGTAACCTGTTGAAGAGAGGCCTGTTTTTCGCTATCTTGAGCAGGCCGTTGAGGTGCTGTTGTATCAGTACTGCAAATGGAACCTTTTCCGCGGCGCTATTCTAATCACAAATATCTTCTACAGCCATTGGCTGTTTTCATTCGTTGTCACAACGAACTGTTTCTTTTTATTTCCATCTGAACGCAGCAGGGTTATCAGCAGGTTATTGTCGGGATTACTTTTAATCAGTGGGGTGGTATGCCGCAGCGCTCTTATCTCTGGACGACCCGCCTGTGCGGCGTGGTGTTGTACAGTCTGGTGTTTGTTTTTACCTGTCACGCCTGGCAGGTGGGACCCGGCCCGCTTCGCGGTCAGCCCGAATTACTGCTCTTTATGCTTCCCGGCATTCTGATGGCGCTGTTGCAGGTGGAGAGCCCGTTGAAAAGCACGCTGCTGATGGGGCTGTGGGGGACGTTACTGGCCGCGCTGCTGCTGAACAGCAGCCTCTTTATCCACGGCAACGGATTTTTTGTGCTCGCCTGGAGCCTCAGTGCGCTGTTCTGGGCAGGCTGCGGCGCCTTGCTGGTGCGGCTGATGCAGATCGTGATGGCGTCACTCAACTAAGCTCAGCCGTGCTGCTGGCACCCGAAAGTAAAAAGGCGAGACACTGGTGTCTCGCCTTTTTTATCGAGGCTTTCCGCCCTTATGCGGCAAATCCCAGATTCTCTTTGGTCCAGGCCGCAAACTCGGTGTAACCACCGATATGTTTTTCATCCACAAAGATCTGCGGCACGGTAGAAACCGGTTTGCCCGCACTCGCTTCCAGATCGGCTTTAGTGATGCCTTCCGCCTGAATATCGACATACTGATAGCTAAAATCATCCCGTTCGGCAGTCAGCTTATCAGCCAGTTCATGAGCGCGAACACAGTAGGGACAGCCTGGACGACCAAAAATAACAGCAATCATAGAAAACTCCTTGCAGCGACTGTTGTGTGATGTACGTCACACAACTAAACAGAGAATGGCAACCATGATGCCCGCTCGTATCGCTTAAAGAAAGCAGGATTTGCCTGTTAGTCTGATGCCCGCACGCTATGTTAAGCGTCAGGAAGCGTCTGAAACAGAGGCTTTTTTGCCCGTGCGGCGGCCACAGCCCGCGCAAATTTTGGGTTGTTGACCATAATTGACCCTCAGTAGCCCGTGAAGGCAGGAGAGTGTGATGCAGAGTGTAGCCAGATTACCCCGGTTTGTGGTGGTGATGGAGGCGGCTGGCGGCCTGTTAATTCTGGGGGCGCTGCTGCTGATAAACCACTGGCTGCCTCTGCCAGGTCTGGCTGAGCCAAAAACGCCGGCCACGCTGCTGTTTATCGCCGGGGTCGTGCTGATGCTGCCCGCCGCCTGGCTGTTGATGTGGCGCACCGCAAAAGCGATAGCCCCACAGCTGTTTAACCAAACCGATAAAAGAAAATAATGTTGCTGGAGACTTTATGACACCGACCATTGATTTACTGTGCAGCCACCGTTCAATCCGCGCCTTTACCGACCAGCCGGTCAGTGAAGCGCAGCGCGAAGCGATTATTACTGCGGCGCAATCGGCGTCCACATCCAGTTTTCTGCAATGCTCCTCCATTGTCCGCATCACCGACAAAGCGCTGCGCGACAAGCTGGTCACGCTGACGGGCGGACAAACCTGGGTCGGAGAGGCTGCCGAATTCTGGATCTTCTGCGCTGACTTCAATCGTCATCTGCAGATTTGCCCGGATGCCCAGCTGGGTCGTGCCGAGCAGCTGCTGCTGGGCTGCGTCGACACCGCGCTGATGGCGCAGAATGCGATGGTGGCCGCAGAGTCGCTGGAGCTGGGCGGCGTCTTTATTGGCGGGATCCGTAACAACATCGCCGAGGTGACCGAGCTGCTGGGCCTGCCGAAATTTGTGCTGCCGCTCTTTGGTTTCTGCCTGGGTCATCCGGAGTCGAAACCGGACGTGAAACCGCGCATGCCACACGCCATGCTGGTGCATGAAAACCGCTATCAGCCACTGGATAAAAACGTGCTGGCCGAATACGATAGCCGCACTGAACTCTATTATCAGCAACGAGACAGCAACCAGCGTAGCGAAACCTGGAGTGAGCTGATTCAGCGCCTGATCATCAAAGAGACACGCCCGTTTATGCTGGATTATCTGCATCAGCAGGGCTGGGCAACACGCTAAGCCAGGAGCGGAGAGCAGAGATGAAAATCGCCATTTTGTCCCGTGATGCCACGCTTTACTCCAGTCGCCGGCTGCAGGATGAAGCGGTAGCTCGCGGTCATGAGGTGCAAATCATCGATCCGCTCTCCTGCTATATGAACATCAATCCGGCCTCTCCGGCGGTTCACTATTGCGGTGAACCGCTGGGCCATTTTGATGCGGTGATCCCGCGCATCGGCAACGCCATCACCTTTTACGGAACGGCGGTGCTGCGACAGTTTGAGATGTGCGGCAGTTACACGCTCAATGCCTCCGCCGCGATTACCCGCACCCGCGACAAATTACGCTCGCTCCAGCTGCTGGCGCAGGAGGGCATCGACATGCCGGTTACCGGCTTTGCCTCCTCACCCGATGACACCGACGATCTGATCGCCATGGTGGGCGGCGCGCCGCTGGTGGTGAAGCTGGTGGAGGGCACGCAGGGTATCGGTGTGGTGCTGGCGGAAACGCGGCAGGCGGCTGAAAGCGTTATCGATGCCTTTCGCGGCCTCAACGCCCATATCCTGGTGCAGGAGTTTATCAAAGAGGCCCGGGGGCGCGATGTGCGCTGTCTGGTCATCGGCAATCAGGTGGTGGCGGCGATTGAGCGGGTAGCGAAAGAGGGCGATTTTCGCTCCAATCTGCATCGCGGCGGCAAAGCCTGTCCGGTGGAGATAACCCCTCAGGAGCGGGAAATTGCGGTGAAAGCCGCCGCTACGCTTGGGCTGGAGGTTGCGGGTGTCGATATTCTGCGCGCGCATCGCGGTCCGCTGGTGATGGAGGTTAACGCTTCCCCCGGTCTGGAAGGCATTGAAACCTGCAGTGAACTGAACCTCGCCGCGCTGATGATCGCGCGGATTGAACAGCAAACCATCCCCGGGCTCCGTCCTAAAACCGCAGGCTGAAACGCGCTTTTCAGCAGTTTTCGTGGCATCGTCGCCCGTTTTTCCGTAAGCTAAGTCGCCTGTTTATCACCCCACTGGGATTTTACGATGGATTCTCTTGTCGTTCCGGATATCGACCTGTTGCGTCGCTGGCTGGATCAGCAAAATATCACCTGGTTCGAATGCGATGCCTGTCAGGCACTTCATCTGCCGCACATGCAAAACTTTGATGGGGTGTTTGACGCCAAAATCGATCTGGTCGACAACGTCATCCTGTTCTCGGCGCTGGCTGAAGTAAAGCCCACGGCGCTGATTCCGCTGGTCGGCGATCTGTCGCAGATCAACGCCAGCTCGCTGACGGTAAAAGCGTTTATCGACATTCAGGATGACAATCTGCCGAAGCTGATTGTCTGCCAGTCAATGACGACCACCGCCGGATTAACCTTTGGTCAATTCTCGCACTTTATGAAACAGAGCGAAGAGCAGATCTCGATGGTGATCCTGGAAGCCTTTGCCAACAATCTGCTGATTGTCGGCGAGGAAGAAGAGCACGTTGCGGTCTCCAGCCTGCATTCGGTGCTGCACTAGCCCGACCCCTCCAGACTAAGCCGTCCCTGAGACGGCTTTTTTATACCCGCCGCCTGCCGCCACCTTTTTTTATTCTGCATTTTGCCCTTTAATGCCAGATATCTGTCGTCGTTTATGCCATCAAAGCCGAACCTCATAGCTCAAACATGCATAAAATATCGGTTTCAGGCGTTTTTTACGCTGGGGTCTGGTGCAGCATGAGCAGGGGGGCTATGCTTGCGGGGCTGTAACAGGCGCGTAACTGCGCTTCAGATATAGGATTTTGCTATTAAACTCCCGCTGAATAATGATTCATTGTGTCACTGACGTCCTGTACAGAACGCAATGCAGGGATCTCAGGTTTGCAGCGTTGTTATGACCCGCTCAGGAGGATGGAAAACATGTTCAACTCACGTCAGAAATGGCTGTCAGCTGTGGTAGCAGCTTCGCTGATGGTCGCGTCGGCCAGCAGCATGGCGGAAGATAAAACGCTGCACGTCTACAACTGGTCCGATTATATTTCGCCAGATACCGTGCCGAACTTTGAAAAGCAGTCCGGCATCAAGGTTGTCTACGATGTCTTTGACTCCAACGAAGTGCTGGAAGGCAAACTGATGGCGGGCAGTACCGGCTACGATGTCGTGGTGCCATCCTCCAGCTTCCTGGCGCGTCAGCTTCAGTCCGGGGTATTCCAGCCGCTGGATAAGAGCAAACTGCCAAACTACAAAAACCTCGATCCGGCGCTGATGGAAAAAGTGGCGCAGCACGATCCGGGTAACAAATATGCGATTCCTTACCTGTGGGGCACCACCGGCATCGGCTATAACGTCGACAAGGTGAAGGCCGCGCTGGGAACCGATGCGCCGCTCAACAGCTGGGACCTGGTGATGAAGCCGGAAAACCTTGAGAAGCTGAAAAGCTGTGGTGTCTCATTCCTGGATGCGCCGGAAGAGATTTTCGCTACCGTGCTGAACTATCTGGGCAAGGATCCTAACTCTTCGGATGCCAAAGACTATTCCGGTGCGGCGACAGATCTGCTGCTGAAGCTGCGTCCGAATATCCGCTATTTCCACTCGTCTCAGTACATCAACGATCTGGCCAACGGCAATATCTGCGTGGCGATCGGCTGGTCAGGTGACATCCTGCAGGCGAAAAACCGTGCGGATGCAGCGAAAAATGGTGTGCACCTGGGCTACAGCGTGCCGAAAGAGGGGGCACTGGCCTTCTTCGACATGATGGCGATTCCGAAAGATGCGAAAAACATCGACGGCGCCTATGCCTGGCTGAACTACATCATGGATCCGAAAGTGATCGCTGATGTCTCCAATAAAATGAACTATGCCAACGGCAACAAAGCGTCACTGCCGCTGATCAATGCCGACATCCGTAACAACCCGGGTATCTTCCCGACGCCGGAAGCGATGTCGAAATTGTTTGTGCTGAAAGTCCAGGATCCGAAACTGGATCGTGTGCGTACGCGTGCATGGACTAAAGTAAAAAGTGGTAAGTAGTTCGTCCCGAACGGATTGACCTGTCACGTAACAGCAACAGAGGCGCAGTGTCGGCCTCTGTTGTGCCATTTTAGCGGCGGATTTTGCCGCGATGTTCCGCCTGGCTCCGGAGAGAGATAGTAGTGAACGATGCCATTCCCCGTCCTCAAAACAAAACCGCAAAGGCGTTAACGCCGCTGCTGGAGATTCGCAATCTGACCAAATCCTTTGACGGCCAGCACGCCGTGGATGATGTCAGTCTGACCATTTACAAAGGTGAAATTTTCGCGCTGCTGGGCGCGTCAGGCTGCGGCAAATCAACGCTGCTGCGGATGCTGGCCGGATTTGAGCCACCGACCAGCGGCCAGATTGTGCTGGATGGTCAGGATCTGTCGCACGTGGCCCCCTATCAGCGCCCGATCAATATGATGTTCCAGTCCTATGCGCTGTTCCCGCACATGACGGTGGAGCAGAATATCGCCTTTGGCCTGAAGCAGGATCGTCTGCCGAAAGGGGAGATCGCCAGCCGGGTCGCCGAGATGCTGTCGCTGGTGCACATGCAGGAGTTTGCCAGACGCAAACCGCACCAGCTCTCCGGCGGGCAGCGTCAGCGTGTTGCGCTGGCACGCAGCCTGGCGAAGCGGCCTAAACTGCTGCTGCTGGATGAGCCGATGGGCGCGCTGGATAAGAAGCTGCGCGACAGGATGCAGCTGGAGGTGGTCGATATTCTGGAGCGGGTTGGTGCGACCTGCGTGATGGTGACGCACGACCAGGAAGAGGCGATGACCATGGCCGGCCGTATCGCGATCATGAATCGCGGCAAGTTCGTGCAGATCGGTGAGCCGGAAGAGATCTATGAGCATCCAACCAGCCGCTACAGCGCCGAGTTTATCGGTTCAGTTAACGTCTTCGAAGGCTTGCTGCGTGAACGTCAGGCGGACGGCCTGGTGATCGACAGCCCCGGCCTGATGCATCCGTTAAAAGTCGACTCCGATGTCTCGGTGGTGGATAACGTCCCGGTTCATGTCGCGCTGCGTCCGGAAAAAGTGATGCTGTGCGATGAGGTGCCTGCCGATGGCTGCAACTTTGCGGTGGGTGAGGTGGTTCACATCGCCTATCTTGGCGACCTCTCTATCTTCCACGTCCGTCTGCATAGCGGACAGATGATCAGTGCACAGTTGCAGAACGCGCATCGCTACCGCAAAGGGCTGCCCACCTGGGGTGACGAAGTCCGCCTCTGCTGGGAAAGCGACAGCTGCGTGGTGTTGACGGTTTAAGGAGCGGCTATGAGCCAGATTTTCCAACGCGCCAAAGCGCCCGCCCGGCTGGTCGGCACGCCACTGCAACGCTGGGCCACCCGGGTCAAAATGCAGCATGGCCGCAAGCTGGTCATTGCGCTGCCTTACCTGTGGCTGGTGCTGCTGTTTCTGCTGCCCTTTCTGACGGTGCTGAAGATCAGCTTCGCAGATATCGCGCGGGCGATCCCCCCTTACACCGAGCTGGTGAGCTGGGCGGACGATCAGTTCAGCATTGTACTCAACTTTGGCAACTACCTGACGCTGACCGACGACCCGCTCTACATCGACGCCTATCTGCAGTCCCTGAAGGTAGCGGCGATTTCGACGGTCATCTGTCTGCTGATTGGTTATCCGCTCGCCTGGGCTGTTGCACACAGCAAGCCGTCGATGCGCACGATTCTGCTGTTGCTGGTGATCCTGCCGTCGTGGACCTCCTTTCTGGTGCGCGTTTACGCCTGGATGGGGCTGCTGAACAATAACGGGATTCTCAACCGCTTCCTGATGTGGCTCGGCGTGATCGATCATCCGCTGGTGATCCTCTATACCAACACCGCCGTCTATATCGGTATCGTCTACTGCTATCTGCCGTTTATGGTGCTGCCGATCTACACCGCGCTGACCCGTATCGACTACTCGCTGGTGGAAGCGTCACTGGATCTGGGGGCGCGTCCGCTCAAAACCTTTTTCAGCGTCATCGTACCGCTGACTAAAGGCGGCATTATCGCCGGATCGATGCTGGTCTTTATCCCGGCGGTCGGGGAGTATGTGATTCCTGAACTGCTGGGCGGGCCGGACAGCATCATGATTGGCCGTATTCTGTGGCAGGAGTTCTTCAATAACCGTGACTGGCCGGTAGCCTCTGCGCTGGCGGTGATTATCCTGCTGATTCTGATTCTGCCGATCATCTGGTTCCATAAGCATCAAAACCGTGAAATGGGAGAGAAGGCATGAATAATCTGCCCACCATTCGCTCACCCTGGCGAACCGGTATTCTGGTCTGCTGTTTCCTGTTTCTCTATGCGCCGATGCTGCTGCTGGTGGTTTACTCCTTTAACAGCTCACCGCTGGTGACGGTGTGGGAGAATTTCTCTTTCCACTGGTACAAGGTGCTCTTCCAGGACAGCGCGATGATTGATGCGGTGCTGCTGAGTCTGAGCATTGCCGGGCTTTCCGCCACCATGGCTGTGGTGCTGGGCACGCTGGCGGCGGTCATCATCGTGCGCTTCGGGCGGTTCCGCGGACATAACGGGTTTGCCTTTATGCTCACCGCGCCGCTGGTAATGCCCGACGTAATCACCGGACTGTCGCTGCTGCTGCTGTTTGTGGCGATGGGCAACGCCTTTGGCTGGCCCAGCGAACGCGGCATGCTCACCATCTGGCTGGCACACGTGACCTTCTGTACTGCCTATGTGGCGGTGGTGATCAACTCGCGTCTGCGTGAACTGGACCGCTCGATTGAAGAGGCGGCGATGGACTTGGGCGCCACGCCGCTGAAGGTCTTCTTCGTGATTACCGTGCCGATGATTGCGCCGGCTATCGTGACCGGCTGGCTGCTGGCGTTTACCCTGTCACTCGACGATCTGGTGATCGCCAGCTTTGTCACCGGGCCCGGTGCCACCACGCTGCCAATGGCGATCTTTGCCACCGTGCGGCGCGGCGTGAATCCGGAAATCAACGCGCTGGCGTCGCTGATTCTGTTTGTGGTCGGTTTAGTGGGTTTTATCGCCTGGCGGGTAATGGCGAACGAAGAAAAACAGCGTTTAAGCGATATTCAGAAAGCTAAACGTGGCTGAAATCGTTAACCTTTGCCACTATATGAACGGGCCGGTTTAACCGGCCCGTTTTTCGATCGGGTGGAGCCACGGACTATGTCAGAAATCTTTAAAAGCAGTGCCACGCTTTCCGATGCGCCGGTGCCGGTCAGTGTGGCGGGCATTGCCATCATTGCCACCCGCTGCCTGAGCGTCCTGATGCTGGCCAATGAGCTGGGCTACAGCGAAATCGCCAACTTTGTTCACCGCAGTGCTCAGTCCTGGGACTCTACGCTTATCTTTATCGCCAGCCAGCTGATCTTCCTGTTTGAGCTGCGCTGCGCCTTTACTCTGATGCGCGGCAGTAATGCCGGACGCTGGGGCTATGTGGCGACCCAGGTGCTCGTACTGGGCTACATGCTGGTGGCCTCGCTGGGCTGGATCTACCCTGAAATTTTCAGTATCGACGGCGACAACAACGTCCAGATTATTCACCACACCCTGACGCAGAAAATCCCCGATCTGCTGGTGCTGATGCTGCTGTTTCTGCCTGCCAGCAGCCGCGCTTTTTTCAGAAAGCGGTGATACAATCGCGCTCCGCCCGACCCGATCGTTAAGGCTTTACCATGCACTGCGCGCTTTATGACGCCAACCGTTGTCGCTCCTGTCAGTGGCTCGACAAACCCTATTCCACTCAGCTCAGCGACAAACAGTCACTGCTGGAACAGCTGCTGGCTGAACAGCCGGTCGCGGCCTGGTTGCCGCCGGTGGTATCACCGCAGCAGGCGTTCCGTAATAAAGCGAAAATGGTCGTCAGCGGCAGCGTTGAGCGTCCGGTGCTGGGCCTGTTGTCCCGGGAGGGGGAGGCGATCGATCTGTGCGCGTGCCCGCTCTATCCGGACAGTTTTCAGCCCGTCTTTGCCGCACTAAAACCTTTTATCGCGCGTGCCGGGCTGACGCCCTATAACGTGGCGCGCAAGCGTGGAGAACTGAAGTTTCTGCTGATTACCGAAAGTCAGCAGGGCGGTATGATGCTGCGCTTTGTCCTGCGATCGACGGCGAAGCTGGAACAGCTGCGCGCGGCGTTGCCGTGGCTGCAACAGCAGCTGCCACAGTTGACGGTCATCTCTGCCAACATTCAGCCGGTACATATGGCGATTCTGGAGGGCGATGAGGAGATAGCGCTGACGCCGGATCAGTCGCTGGCGGAGAACTTCAATGGCGTGCCGCTCTGGATCCGTCCGCAGAGTTTCTTTCAGACCAACCCGCAGGTTGCCAGCACGCTTTATGCCACTGCCCGCGACTGGGTCCGCGCACTGCCGGTCAACAGCATGTGGGATCTCTTCTGCGGCGTGGGCGGTTTCGGTCTGCACTGTGCGACACCGGCGATGCAGCTGACCGGGATTGAGATCAGCGCCGAGGCGATTGCCTGCGCTCAGCGCTCCGCCGCGATGCTGCGGCTGGAGAAGGTGCAGTTTGCGGCGCTGGATTCGACGGCGTTTGCCACCGGGCGGGACGCGGTGCCGCAGCTGGTACTGGTCAATCCGCCCCGTCGCGGGATTGGCGAGGCGCTGTGTGACTATCTGAGCCAGATGGCACCCGATTATCTGCTCTACTCAAGCTGTAATCCGCAGACTATGGCGCAGGATATCGCCCGACTGAGCGCGTATGAGATCACGAAGGTGCAGCTCTTCGATATGTTTCCTCATACCGCCCATTTTGAGGTGCTGACGCTGTTAACCCGCCGCCAGCAGCCGTAGAGCGCGGAGGCGGGCGCTGCGATCGGGGACTTACTCCGGGAACCACTTCTGATTGAGCTGCTGCCAGCTGCCGTTGGCTTTCAGCGCGGCGAGCGCCTGATTAAACTCATCGCGTAGCGCCGTATTGCCTTTACGCACGGCAATGCCAAGGCCGGTGCCAAAGTAGTCCGTGTCGGTCACATGCTCACCGACCGTAGCCAGCTCCGGATTGCTCTTCAGCCACTGATTCACCACCGCGCTGTCGCCAAATACCCCATCCAGCCGGCCACTCTTCATGTCGAGAATCGCATTCTGGTAGCTGTCATAAGCCACCACTTTCACTTCCGGATGTTTTTCCTGCAGGTACTTCTGGTGCGTGGTGCCGTTTTCCACGCCGATGCGCTTGCCTTTCAGGTCGCTGAATTGACTGAACTGGCCTTTCCGGGCGATCACGATCGCTGAGTTCGCATAGTAAGGCTGGGTAAAATCGACCTGTTTGCTGCGCTCTGCGGTGATATCCATGCCTGAGATGACCGCGTCATAGCGGCGGAACTTCAGGGAAGGGATCAGGCTGTCGAAGGCGTTATTGGTAAACGTACACTCCGCTTTCATCTGCTGACAGAGCGCTTTAGCCAGATCGATATCAAAACCGACCAGGTTATTTTCCCCGTCGAGAGATTCAAACGGCGGATAGGTGGCGGAAGCGGCGAAGCGAATTTTTTCCGCTGCCTGAGCGGTGATCGCCAGTGACGCCAGCGCCGCGGCAATAATCCATTTTTTCATTGTAAAAATCCTGTGTTATGGTCAGCCAGAGAAGGCGATACCCTGCCACAGATTGAATGATTATGCAATTATTGTGATTTTCCAGGCGGGAAGGGCGAGCGAGCTCGCCCGGGAATCAGTTGCGCCTTTCAAAGGCCAGCGCACGCCTTTCGATCAGTCGCATCATCAGCGTCAGCAGACCGTTCACGCAGAGATAAATCAGGCCGGCTGCGGCATAGACGGTGACGTCATAGGTCCGGCCATAGAGCAGCTGACCGTGGCCCATCACTTCCATCAGGGTGATGGTGTAGGCCAGTGAGGTGCCCTTGAAGACCAGCACCACCTCATTGGAGTAGGAGGAGAGGGCGCGTTTAAATGCATAAGGCAGAAGAATACGCAGGGTATCTTTTCGGCGCATGCCGAGCGCCGCACACGACTGCCACTGCCCGGCAGGGATCGCTCGCACGGCACCGTAGAAGAGCTGGGTGGTATAGGCTGCGCTGTTCAGCGACAGGGCCAGCATCGCGCAGAGCCAGGGTTGTGAGAGTAAATGCCACAGCCAGGGGATCTGCTGAAGCGAGGGAAACTGTCCCGGCCCGTAGTAGATCAGGAAGATCTGCACCAGCAGCGGGGTGCCGGTAAACAGCGTAATAAATCCTTTTACCAGCGGCGAAAACAGCGGGGTTTTCAGTGACAGCACCACGGTGAAGAGCAGCGCAAGCAGCAGAGCCAGGATCAGCGAGGCCGCGGTGAGCGTCAGACTGGTGTGCAGCCCTTTCAGAAGTTCAGGCAGGTAAGCCAGCATTAGCTGTTCCCCCGTTCAAAGCGGGTAGTGCGCAGTTCGATGCGGCGCAGTACCGCCTGGCTGAACAGCGTAATCACTAAATAGATTGCCGCCGCCACAAGGAACCAGGTAAAGGGCTCCTGGGTGCGGGTAGCGATACTTTTGGTCTGCAGCATCAGATCGTTAACGCTGATCAACGAAACCAGGGCGGTATCTTTCAGCAGAACCAGCCACTGATTACCCAGACCGGGCAGGGCGTGACGCCACATCTGCGGCATAATCAGCCGCAAAAAAATGGCCGATTTTTTCATGCCCAGCGCCTGGCCCGACTCCCACTGGCCGACCGGAACCGCTTTCAGCGCGCCGCGCAGCGTTTGTGAGGCGTAGGCGGCATAAAGCATCGCCAGCGCAATCACGCCACACAGGAACGGACTGACATCGAAGTTCTCAATCTGCATCTGCACCGGCAGCTGAAACAGGCCGAAGTTAAGCGTGAAGCCGTCGGACAGGGTCAGGAGCAGCTGAGAGGCACCGAAATAGATAAACAGCACCACCAGAATTTCCGGCAGGCCGCGAATCAGGGTCACCAGGCCGGTGCCGATCCACGCCAGCGGTCTGAGGCGCAGTGACTCCCAGCCAGCAAACAGCATCGCCAGCACGAGGCCAGCGATGAGAGCACAAACGGCAAGGCCGACGGTCATACCGGCGGCGCTTGCAAGGGTCATCATTTCATTCATCAGAGATTACTGCTGGAACCATTTGCTGTAGATGGTTTTGTACGTCCCGTCAGCTTTGATCTTATCCAGTGCGCCGTTGAATTTGCTCTGCAGCTCGGTGTTACCGGTGCGTACCGCGATGCCCAGGCCGGTACCAAAGTAGGCTTTGTCCGTTACTTTGTCACCGACAGCCGCCAGCGCAGGGTTCTGCTTGAGCCATTCGTTGACCACGGCGGTATCACCGAACACGGCATCAATACGGCCATTTTTCAGATCCAGAACGGCATTCTGATAGCTGTCGTAAGGCACAGTGGTAATTTCGCTGTGTTTTTCCGTCAGGTACTTCTGATGGGTGGTGCCGTTCTGAACGCCTACACGCTTGCCTTTCAGCGCCTCAACGCTGGCCACTTTGCCTTTCTGGGCAACAAACAGCGCTGAGTTGTCATAGTAAGGCTTGGTGAACAGGACCTGCTTTTCACGCTCCGGAGTAATATCCATGCCGGCCATCACCGCATCAAAGCGGCGGAACTTCAGGCTTGGGATCAGGCTGTCGAACGCCTGATTGGTAAAGGTGCAGGTTGCGTCGATCTCTTTACAGAGCGCATTGGCCAGATCGACATCAAAGCCCTGAATCTTATTGTCCGCATCCACAAACTCAAACGGAGGATAGGAGGCTTCGGTCGCAAAACGAATCGTCTGCGCCGCCGTAGCGGTCAGGCTAAAACCAGCGAGCAGTGCAGCAAGTACCATTTTTTTCATTTTTAGCATCCTGACTTAGTGCGAAAGATAGTGAGCAAACGCCTCGGTTTGCGGCTGTGTAAAGCGGCTGGCATCGCCCTGTTCCACAATATGACCGTTCTCCATGTAAACCACGCGGCTGGCGGTTTTACGTGCCACTTCCACTTCATGGGTCACGATCACCTGAGTGATACGGGTCTGCGCCAGTTCGCGAATAATTGAGACAATCTGTGCGGTAATTTCGGGGTCCAGCGCGGCGGTTGGCTCATCGAACAGCAGTACCTGCGGCTCCATCATCAGCGCACGGGCAATCGCCACGCGCTGCTGCTGACCTCCTGAGAGGTGGAGCGGAAAGCGGTCGCTGTAAGGGGTCAGACGCAGCCGGTCAAGCAGCCGGTCGGCGCGGGCGCGGGCATCGCTCTTGCTGAGCCCCAGCACCCGGCAGGGCGCTTCCATCAGATTCTGCAGCACGGTGAGATGCGGCCAGAGATTATATTGCTGAAAGACCATACCCACGTTCTGACGCAGCTCCCGAATCGCGGCATCGGAAGGCTTCTGACTGAAGTCGAACTGATTACCGGCAATCTGCAACTGACCTGAACGCGGCTGCTCCAGCAGGTTGAGGACCCGCAGCAGGGAACTCTTGCCCGCGCCGCTGGGGCCCAGCAGCACCAGGGTCTCGCCCTGAGGGCACTCAAGGTTGATGTCGAACAGCGCCTGATGAGCACCGTAGAAGCAGTTTATTGCGTTTAGTTGAATACTCATGCGCCAGATTTGAATAGCTATTAGTGCCGCGGATTTTAACGTCACCAGAATAGTTATGCAATTCAGGCGGGTTAAAATTTGTAAAACAGGGGGTAAACAGCAAAAGCTTAGCACAAAATCATGCCCTCTCCGGGGGGGGCTGGCAGGGTGCAGAGATAAAAAAAGCGCGGCAGTGAGGCTGGCCGCGCTTCTCATGACTGTCTGATCTATTTTCGCGTTTTTTCCAGCATCTGGCTCAGGCTGCCACCGTCGGCATGCGCAGGATTTCCCATGTAGCGCACGTCATCCACCACCCAGCAGCTGCCCTGATGGATCATCAGCACTTCATCCTGCCACTGACGGTTGTCACGGCTCAGGTCAACCCGCAACGGAATGTTGCGCGCATCGCGGTTCGGAATCGTTGAGGCATCGGCCACGCTGGCGGCTGTCGGACCCTGCGAGAGGCTGGAGAAGATATCGCCATTGCGCCACTGCGCACCGGCGTTGCTGCCGCTGGCCGCCTGTAACGCACGATAAAGCGCGTCACTCAGGTAGGGACGGTATTTCGCCAGCGTGTTGCTGTCGGGCAGTCCCGGCACCGGCTGTTCGATCCGCAGGTCATAAAACTGCTGAGCGACCTGGTCAGGACCGCCCTCAATGCAGGGCGCGGTTCGCGGCCCATTATCCTTAATCACGGGCTCCACGGTGGTACAGGCGCTGAGCAACAGGGCAGCCGGGATCATCAGCGCAAACGCATTGTTTCTCATCTCGATTTCCTTATGGTTCTCTGGCAAGGTGCCTTTTTTAGCATAGAGTATAGCCATGCTTTTTAGTCGATAGAGCCTTAGTCCGGTTTTCAACAAGGAGAATGCGATGAAATTTTCAACCACCCCAACCCTGGAAGGTCACAGCATCAGCGACTATTGCGGCGTGGTCACCGGTGAAGCGATTCTGGGTGCCAACATCTTCCGTGATTTTTTTGCCGGGATCCGCGACGTGGTCGGTGGCCGTTCCGGTGCTTATGAGAAAGAGCTGCGCAAAGCGCGCGAGATCGCTTTTGACGAGCTGGAAGCGCAGGCGAAAGCGCTGGGCGCCAACGCTGTGGTCGGCATCGACATTGATTACGAAACGGTGGGCAAAGAGAGCAGCATGCTGATGGTCAGCGTCACCGGCACGGCGGTGATCCTGCGTTGAGACGCCTGCTGTTACTGCTGACGGCGCTGCTGCTGGCCGGCTGCCAGACCGGCATAGAATCCCGCGACGGCTACTGGGCCGATCTGCGGCATCCGGCACAGGGTGCGCGCCCACGGGTGAAGGTGATCGTGATCCACTACACCGCCGAAGACTTTTCGTCGTCGCTGGCAACGCTGACGGATCGGGAGGTCAGCGCGCACTATCTGATCCCCCGTCAGCCGCCACAGCGCGCCGGGAAAGGGATTATCTGGCAGCTGGTGCCGGAGCAGCAGCTGGCCTGGCACGCCGGGCCCAGCTTCTGGCGCGGAGCCAGCCGTATCAATGACACCTCGATTGGGATTGAACTGGTGAACCGGGGTTATCGCCGCACGCCGACCGGTCTCGAATGGCAGCCCTTTACGGTTGCACAGATGACGGCGCTGGAGGCGCTGCTGCGGGATATTGCCCGGCGTTACGCGATCCCACCGGAAAATATTGTCGGCCACAGTGATATCGCGCCGCAGCGCAAGCAGGATCCGGGGCCGTACTTTCCCTGGCAACAGCTGGCGCAGCGCGGACTCGGGGCCTGGCCGGATAGCCGTCGGGTGCAGTTCTGGCTGGCTGGCAAGGCGCCGCACGCGGCGGTGCCCGCAGAGCAGGTTCTGACCCTGTTGAGCCGCTACGGCTATCCGGTGAGTGACGGGATGAGCGCGCGTGAGCAGCAAAAGGTGATTGCCGCCTTCCAGATGCATTTCCGGCCCGCGGATTGTCGTGGGCTGCCCGATGCTGAGACGGCTGCGATAGCCGCCGCGCTGCTGGAACGCTATGGCGCGGCGCAGTAGCCGTTACTGCTGCAGAAACGCCTTCCAGTGTGCGACCACCTGTTCCAGCGCGGCACGATCCGTATCCAGATGGGTTACCAGACGGGTACGGGTGCCCGCGCTGATTAATACCCCACGCGCTTTCATCCACTCGCCCAGCGATCTGACCTGCGCCTCCGGCACGGCAACAAACAGCATGTTCGTCTGCTGCTCAATGACGTTGATACCCAGCTCATGCAACTGCTCACCCAGCCAGGCGGCATTGTCATGATCCTCCTGCAGCCGCGCCACGTTGTGTTCTAACGCGTAAAGGCCGGCTGCCGCCAGAATGCCCGCCTGGCGCATGCCGCCGCCGGTCATTTTCCGCCAGCGACGTGCGCGCTCAATCAGCGCCGTGTCGCCGCACAGCAGGGACCCCACCGGTGTCCCCAGACCTTTCGAGAGACAGATAGTGAGACTGTCGCAGTAGCGGGCAATCGCCGCCAGCGTGGTCTGCTGCGCCACCACCGCATTAAAGATCCGTGCGCCATCAATGTGCAGCGCCAGCTGATGCGCGCGGGTAAAAGTCCAGGCCTGTTCCAGATAAGCCAGCGGCAGCACTTTACCGTGATGGGTGTTCTCCAGACTCAGCAGACGGGTGCGGGCAAAGTGAATATCATCCGGCTTGATAGCGGCCGCCACCACGTCGAGCGGCAGGGTACCGTCCTCGCTGGCCAGCACCGGCTGGGGCTGAATACTGCCCAGCACCGCCGCGCCACCCGCCTCATATTTGTAGTTGTGCGCCTGCTGACCCACGATATATTCATCGCCACGTTCACAGTGGCTCAGCAGCGCCACCAGGTTTGCCTGGGTACCGGTCGGAAAAAAGAGCGCGGCGGCTTTGCCGCTGAGTCGTGCCGCCTCCGCCTCCAGCGCATTCACGGTCGGATCGTCACGGTAGACATCATCACCGGTTTCGGCAGACATCATCGCGTTCAGCATGGCGGCGCTGGGCCGGGTCACGGTATCACTGCGTAAATCGATCACCTTATGCTCCTGAACGTAGCGGAAGACAAAAAAAAGGCGGGCATCGCGCCCGCCTGGATGGAACCCCTGTTTTACCGCAGCCAGTTGGTTTTCGCCAGTTCTACCACTTCATCCCCGCGACCGTTCATAATGGCGCGCAGCATGTAGAGGCTGAAGCCTTTGGCCTGCTCCAGTTTGATCTGCGGCGGCATCGCCAGCTCCTCTTTGGCGGTGATGACATCGACCAGCACCGGCCCGTCATGAGCAAATGCCTGCTCCAGCGCGCCATTGAGTTCTGACGCTTTCTCCACCCGGATCCCTTTGATGCCGCAGGCCTGAGCGATGGCGGCAAAGTCGGGATTGTCCAGTTCGGTGCCGTCGGTCAGGTAGCCGCCCGCTTTCATCTCCATCGCCACAAAGCCCAGCACGCTGTTGTTGAAAATCACCAGTTTCACCGGCATTTTCAGCTGCGCCAGCGAGATAAAATCGCCCATCAGCATGCTGAATCCGCCGTCACCACACAGGGCCACCACCTGACGATTCCGGTCGATGGACTGCGCGCCCAGCGCCTGCGGCATGGCGTTTGCCATTGAGCCGTGGTTAAACGATCCCAGCAGGCGACGTCTGCCGTTCATCTTCAGGTAGCGCGCCGCCCAGACGGTAGGCGTGCCGACGTCACAGGTGAAAATCGCATCCTCGCTGGCGTAATGGCTGATCTGCTGCGCCAGATATTGCGGATGGATAGGCTGTTTGTCATTGGGCTGTGCCAGCTCATCCAGACTTTTCCTCGCCTCACGATAGTGCTTAACGGCGCTGTCGAGATGGGTACGATCGTTTTTGTGCGTCAGCTGCGGCAGCAGCGCCTGCAGGGTGGTTTTCACGTCACCGACATAGGCCTCATCAACGTGACAATGCGATCCCAGGCTGCCGGGATTGATGTCGATCTGGATGATGCGCGCCTTTTCCGGATAGAAAGCGCGATAGGGGAACTGGGTACCCAGCAGCACCAGCGTCCCGGCGTTCATCATGGCGTGGAAGCCCGATGAGAAGCCAATCAGACCGGTCATCCCGACATCATAAGGGTTATCATATTCCAGGTGTTCTTTGCCGCGCAGCGCATGCACGATAGGGGCTTTCAGCGCTTCGGCCAGCGCGACCACTTCCTGATGTGCTCCGGCACAGCCACTGCCGCACAGCAGCGTAATGTCGCTGGCGTCGTTCAGCGTACTGGCCAGCTGAGCCAGTTCGGCAGGCTGCGGCAGAACCTGCGGCAGCTGCGGTGGATACCACTCGGTGCGGGCGCTCTCCGGCGCTGGCTGCAACGCGATATCGCCGGGTAAGACCACCACCGAAACCCCCCGGTTCAGGATCGCTTTACGCATCGCGATGCCCAGCACCTGCGGTAACTGCTCCGGATTGGAGACCAGCTCGCAGTAGTGGCTGCATTCGCGGAACAGCTCCTGCGGATGGGTTTCCTGAAAATAGCCGCTGCCGATTTCGCTGGAGGGGATGTGCGCGGCAATCGCCAGCACCGGCACGCGGTTGCGGTGGCAATCGAACAGACCGTTGATGAGATGTAAATTGCCTGGCCCGCAGGAGCCGGCGCAGACCGCCAGTTCGCCGCTGATGTGCGCTTCTGCGCCCGCCGCAAACGCCGCCACCTCTTCATGGCGCGTCGGCATCCATTCGATGGTGCCCATGCGATTAAGGCTGTCACTCAGGCCGTTCAGGGAGTCCCCGGTGACGCCCCAGATGCGTTTTACGCCCGCGCTTTCCAGCGTTTTGGCGACCAGCGCCGCCACGGTTTGTTTCATGCTCTTCTCCTTTGTCGGCTCGCCCTGATGTATGACGTGACCAGAACTGAAAAAAGAAGCGTAGACGACACGGCAGAAAAGCAGGCGTGAAAAAATGCGCTGGCAGCGCCGGGGGCCGGGCAGAGGACGGGCCATTTTTCACCTCTGACCCTGTTCCCTGCGCGTTGCGCTTATTTATCGCGGCCAGGTAAATGGTGACCTGCGCATCTCAGACAGGGTTCAGGCAGAGAAAAGGGCGATCAGAATCGGGGCCAGCAGGCTCATCACAAAGCCGTGTACGATGGCCGCCGGGACAATCTCATTGCCGCCCGCCCGCTGCAGCACCGGCAGGGTAAAGTCCATCGAGGTGGCGCCGCACAGGCCCAGCGCGCTCGAGCGATGGCGGCCAATCAGCGCCGGGATCAGCATGATCGCCACCAGTTCACGGACCAGGTCGTTGAAGAAGGCGGCACTGCCGATGACCGGGCCAAAGGCTTCGGTCATCAGGATCCCGGAGAGGGAGTACCAGCCAAAGCCGCTGGCCAACGCCAGACCGGTTTTCAGCGGCATGCCAAGCAGCAGCGCGGCGATCACGCCGCCAGCCAGCGCGCTGACCAGCACCACGCTGGCGACCAGCAGGCCTCGGCGGTTCAGGATAATCTGGCGCAGCGTCATCCCACTGCCGCGCAGCTGAATACCGACCAGGAACAGCAGAAAGATCAGGGCATATTCGCTGGCCGTCGAGGCGTGATGCAGCAGCGGCCACTGCGTCAGGCCGAGCAGAAAACCGATCACCACCACGCCGCAGAGCTTCAGCGAGTCCAGCGCCATATGCAGCCGCGACGGCAGCTTCTCCTGGCGATGCGCATGCTGCCAGGGGGCATATTTTTCCAGTCCGCGCAGTGCCAGCAGGTTACAGATCAGGATGCAGAATGCGGCCACCAGCGCAGTGTGAAACACCGCCAGCAGGTTGCTGCTGAGGTTGTCGAGAAAGGCCAGGCTGATGCCCATAAAAAACAGAATGACGTAAACCATCCAGCCCAGAAGCTGGTTGACCCGGCGCAGGGTGGCAGTCTGTCGGAAGGGTAACAGCCAGCCAGCGATCAGCGGCAGCAGAATAATCAGAAGTCCGGAGTACATAACAGCAGGTTCCATCCCTGGGAGAAGAGGCGACAAGCTAGCGAAAAAGGGTGATGGAGTAAACCCCTTAAACGCGGCTTGACCGGCTGGCTTACGGCAACCATGCTTCTTATAAACTGAGGATGGACGCCTGTGATTCTGGAACATATCGATATTCGGGGTTTCCGCGGCATCAATAAGCTTTCACTGCCTTTGACCCGGACCAACCTGTTGATTGGTGAGAACGCCTGGGGCAAATCCAGCCTGCTGGATGCCCTGAGCCTGTTGCTGTCGCCGCATCAACCGGCGCACATTTTTACGCCCGCCGATTTTCACTTTACCCCGGGCGAGGCGGACGATCCGATGCGCCGTCTGTCGGTTCTGTTTCACTTTCGCGACGATGAGCACGACGCCGATGAGCTGTTCGCTCCCTTCTGGCAGCGTGACGCTCAGGGACAGCGCAGACTCTTTTACCGCGTCAGCGCCATCTGGCGGGATAGCGGTATTGAAACCCAGCGCCGTTTTACAGACGCTGACGGTCAGCTGTTGCCGGAGCCGGGCTGTGCCGCGGCCATCGATCGGTTGCTGAAACGTCATCCGGTTCTGCGACTGCGCGATGCGCGTTTCAGCAAGCGCACCCGGGGAAGTGCGCCGCTGGATTCTGCGCATACCCCGTTACTGGAGTCGCTGGCGCGCGATCTGGCGCGCCACCCACAGCAGCTCAGCGATGAGGTGCTGCGGCAGGGACTAAAGACCATGCAGCAGCTGATGCAGCACTACTTTCAGGTGCAGACGCCGGAAACCGGTCAGACGGCGCGGCCGCGGGATGGGCAGACGCGCGACGGCGGGCAGGGCTGGCGGGCGCTGGATCACCTCAACCAGCTGATTGCGGGAACGGACTCCCGCAGCCGCCAGCTGATCCTGCTGCAGATCTTTACCCTGCTGATCGCGGCGCGGGGCGATCTGCCTCTTGCCGCCGATGCGCGGCCGCTGCTGTTGATTGAAGACCCGGAAACCCGGCTGCACCCGATTATGCTCTCGGTAGCGTGGAACCTGCTGAGGCTGCTGCCGCTGCAGAAAATTGCCACCACCAATTCCGCTGAGCTGCTGTCGCAGGTGCCGGTGGAAAATGTCTGCCGTCTGGTGCGTGAATCGTCGCGCGTAGCGGCCTGGCGCATCGGTCCGGAAGGACTGAGTGCCGAAGAGAGTCGGCGTATCGGCTTTCATATCCGTGTCAACCGTCCTGCGGCGCTGTTCGCCCGCTGCTGGCTGCTGGTGGAGGGGGAGACCGAAGTCTGGATCATGAATGAGCTGGCGCAGCAGTGTGGCTACAACTTTGCGGCTGAAGGGATCAAAGTGATTGAGTTTGCGCAGTCCGGTCTCAAGCCCCTGCTGAAGTTTGCCCGGCGTATGGGCATCGCCTGGCATGTGCTGACCGATGGCGATCAGGCGGGGCATAAGTATGCCGCCACGGCGCGCAGTCAGCTGCAGCCGGGTGACGCGGAGCCGCGTTTTCTGACGCAGTTACCGGCGCTGGATATGGAAAATTTTCTTTATCAGCACGGCTTCCAGGAGGTTTATCATCAGATGGCGCACCTGCCGTTAAACGTTCCGATGAGGTCCAGGCGTATTATTACCAAAGCGATTCACCGCAGTTCCAAACCTGAGCTGGCGATTGCGGTAGCCTCATCGGCGGCAGAGCGCGGGCCAGAGGCGATTCCGCCACTGATGCGGCAGATGTTTGCCCGGGTTATCCGGCTGGCCCAGGGGCAGGCAGACTGAATGCCCTGAAATGAAAATGCCAGCGGCACGGGCTGGCATTTGGGTCCACCGTTCATAAGGGGAGAAGTGTCAGGCCACAACCTGCACCTCAACGGGGACGATAAGGCTGGCGTGATTGCCTTTCGGACCTTCATGAACATCGAACTGAACCTGCTGGCCTGCCTTTAGCGTTCGGTAGCCCTCCATCTGAATGGTGGAGTAGTGCGCAAAAATATCGTCGCCGCCTCCGATCGGACAGATAAAGCCAAAGCCTTTGGAATTATTGAACCATTTAACGGTGCCCGTCTCCATGCTTTTACTTCCCTCGCAAGACATTTTATAAGTAGGTGAGGTCTCAGACGCTGTGAGTCAGAGTTGATTAAAACTCAATCAGCCTGTGCAGGTAGAATGTAGAGAAAGCGCCGCTGGCGTCAAGCAAACCACCGGGCCAGGTGAGGAAAAAATCATCAAAATTTGAGGCAGTTAACGCTATTGCGAATTTTGTGATGCAGGTCGCGCGAGGAAATTTCTGAATAAATTTTCAGCAGCGGCCAGCGGCTTGACAGACATGTTAAACTCTCAGGATGTAGCGACGTAAAAGCTCAAAGCGAAATCTCAACGGAACACTATGGCAAACACAAACGACTGGCTTAATTTTGAACATCTGGCCGAAGACAAAGTACGCGAAGGGTTAAAGCCGCCTTCAATGTATAAAGTCATTCTGAATAATGACGATTATACACCTATGGAATTTGTTATTGACGTTGTACAAAAGTTCTTTTCTTATGATGTTGAACGTGCAACGCAGCTGATGTTGAAAGTTCACTATCACGGCAAGGCGATCTGTGGTGTATTTACTGCAGAAGTCGCCGAAACAAAAGCGGCCCAGGTGAACAACTATGCGCGGGAAAATCATCATCCGTTGCTGTGTACGCTGGAAAAAGCCTGAACACGTCTCCATATAGGAAACTGGTAAGGGCGATAATTGGGGGAGGTGCCTAATGCTCAATCAAGAACTGGAACTCAGTTTAAATATGGCTTTCGCCAGAGCGCGTGAGCACCGTCATGAATTTATGACCGTCGAGCATCTGTTACTGGCATTGCTCAGTAACCCGTCGGCCAGAGAGGCACTGGAAGCCTGTACGGTGGACCTTGTGGCTCTAAGGCAGGAACTCGAAGCCTTCATCGAACAAACCACGCCGGTGCTGCCCGCCAGCGAAGAGGAGCGTGATACCCAACCGACGCTCAGCTTCCAGCGCGTTCTGCAGCGTGCGGTTTTCCATGTCCAGTCATCCGGTCGCAGCGAAGTCTCCGGCGCGAATGTGCTGGTCGCCATTTTCAGCGAGCAGGAGTCGCAAGCGGCCTATCTGTTACGCAAACATGAAGTCAGCCGCCTTGATGTGGTGAATTTCATCTCTCACGGTACGCGCAAAGATGAGCCGGGCCAGGCGCCAGGCGCAGAAAATCCGGTTAACGAAGAGCAAGCAGGCGGGGAGGAGCGTATGGAAAACTTCACCACCAATCTTAATCAGCTTGCTCGCGTCGGTGGGATCGATCCACTGATTGGTCGCGATAAAGAGCTGGAACGTACCATTCAGGTGCTGTGCCGTCGCCGTAAAAATAACCCGCTGCTGGTGGGGGAATCCGGTGTCGGTAAAACCGCCATTGCAGAAGGTCTCGCCTGGCGCATCGAGCAGGGCGACGTGCCGGAAGTGATGAAAGAGTGCACCATCTACTCGCTGGATATTGGTTCGCTGTTAGCTGGCACCAAATACCGGGGTGACTTTGAAAAACGGTTCAAAGCGCTGCTGAAGCAGCTGGAGCAGGACGAACACAGCATTCTGTTTATCGATGAGATCCACACCATCATCGGTGCAGGGGCTGCGTCCGGTGGCCAGGTCGATGCGGCCAACCTGATCAAACCGCTGCTTTCCAGCGGCAAGATTCGGGTGATGGGTTCTACCACCTATCAGGAGTTCAGCAACATCTTCGAAAAGGATCGTGCGCTGGCGCGTCGTTTCCAGAAGATCGATATCACGGAGCCGTCTGTTGATGAGACCGTGCAGATCCTGAATGGCCTGAAAACCAAGTATGAAGCGCATCACGATGTGCGTTATACCGCGAAAGCGGTGCGCGCCGCCGTGGAGCTGGCGGTGAAATATATCAACGACCGTCATCTGCCTGACAAGGCGATTGATGTCATCGATGAAGCGGGTGCGCGTGCGCGCCTGATGCCTGCCAGCAAGCGCAAGAAAACCATCAATGTCTCCGACATTGAAACCGTGGTTGCGCGTATTGCCCGTATTCCGGAGCAAAGCGTCTCTGCAACTGACCGCGATACGCTGAAAAATCTGGGCGACCGTCTCAAAATGCTGGTCTTTGGTCAGGACAACGCCATTGAGGCGCTGACTGAAGCGATCAAAATGAGCCGCGCAGGTCTGGGTCAGGATCGCAAGCCGGTAGGTTCCTTCCTGTTTGCCGGACCAACCGGTGTCGGTAAGACAGAAGTGACCGTGCAGCTGGCGAAAGCGCTGGGTATCGAGCTGCTGCGCTTTGATATGTCTGAGTATATGGAGCGTCACACCGTCAGTCGTCTGATTGGTGCGCCTCCGGGATACGTCGGCTTTGATCAGGGCGGCCTGCTGACGGATGCCGTTATCAAGCATCCTCATGCGGTGGTGCTGCTGGATGAGATTGAGAAAGCGCACCCGGATGTGTTCAACCTGCTGCTGCAGGTGATGGACAACGGTATGCTGACCGATAACAACGGACGCAAAGCGGACTTCCGCAACGTGGTGCTGGTCATGACCACTAACGCCGGTGTGCGTGAGACGGAACGTAAGTCGATTGGCCTGATTCATCAGGACAACAGCACCGACGCAATGGAAGAGATCAAAAAGATCTTTACGCCAGAGTTCCGTAACCGTCTCGACAACATCATCTGGTTCAGTCACCTGTCACCAGAAGTGATCCATCAGGTGGTCGACAAGTTTATTGTCGAGTTGCAGGCGCAGCTGGATGCCAAAGGCGTGTCGCTGGAAGTCAGTGATGAAGCCCGCGACTGGCTGGCGGAGAAGGGTTACGACAAGGCGATGGGCGCACGTCCGATGGCGCGTACCGTGCAGGACAGCCTGAAAAAACCATTAGCCAATGAGCTGCTGTTTGGTTCGCTGGTGGATGGTGGCTCGGTATCCGTGGCGCTGGATCGTGAGAAAGGTGAACTGACCTATCACTTCCTGAGTGCGGAAAAACGGAAAACTGAAGGCACAGTGCATTAATCGCCTGCTGCAGATGTGAAAAAGGCCGGATAATTATCCGGCCTTTTTTTTCGCTGCAACCTGAAGGGCGGCGAAATTAATGTCTGTTAGCGACTACGGAAGACAATGCGGCCTTTGCTCAGGTCGTACGGGGTCAGCTCAACGGTCACTTTGTCGCCCGTCAGGATGCGGATGTAGTTTTTGCGCATTTTACCGGAGATATGAGCAGTAACCACGTGTCCGTTCTCAAGTTCTACGCGGAACATGGTGTTAGGTAACGTATCCAGTACGGTACCTTGCATTTCAATATTGTCTTCTTTGGCCATCGAATCCTCTGGGTGTACTACCTTTCAGTTGAACCGGCAAGATAATGCCCAATTCAACGATTTATGTAAAGAACCGTCGGCGATTTTGCCAACGCTTTGCCGGGGGTGCTCGTCAGTGGCGGGCATCCGGTAAAATTAGGGTGTTTATGTGGCGTCTGCGGGGGATTAGCGGGCTAAGAATCTGTATCAACCGGTTACACGCGCACGATTGAAAACAGTTCCGAGAGTGCGTTGAGATTCCCAGCCTGGCAATTCCGGCTCGTTATTGCGAAGCGCGGACGACATACCAAACCCGACTATTATACCACTTAACCGTCTTTATGTGTGCAAAACATCTCGGCGTGACTAAAAAAGGGTCTGGGTCTGCCAGCAGCCTTCGCTGACCGGCTGGCTGGCAAAGTTCTGAACATAGTGCAGATAGTCACTGCGGGGGATCTCCTGCGCGCCCAGCGAGGCGGTGTGCGGGTTAAGCACCTGGCAATCGACCAGACGCCCCTGATGGCGGATGAAATGCTGGCAAAAGACCAACAGCGCGGTTTTCGAGGCATTCTGCTGGCGGCTGAACATCGACTCGCCGCAGAAAATCTGCCCCATCGCCAGCCCATACATGCCCCCCACCAGCTGATGCGCGTCCCACACCTCAATGGAGTGGGCGTGGCCCAGCTCATAGAGTCGCCGCCAGGCGCGCTTCATTTCAAACGTGATCCAGGTGCCTTCTTCGCGTCCGCTGGCGCAGCCCTCGATCACCTCGGCAAACGCCTCATTCATCGTGACGCGATAGGGCGACTGGTTATGGAAACGCTTCATGCTGCGGCTGAGATGAAACTGCTCGGGCAGAAGAACCGCACGGGGATCGGGTGACCACCACAGGATAGGATCACCGGACGAAAACCACGGGAAGATGCCGCGTTGATACGCATTCAGTAACCGGGCAGGGGAGAGGTCGCCCCCCATGGCCAGCAGGCCATTCGGCTCACGCAGTGCCATTTCAGGAGGCGGAAATTGCAGAGATTCCCGTGACAGTTGTATCAGTCTCATCGCGATAGGTTACTCATCAGCATTTCGCTAAGACTATAGCGCAATCCGTTGCCGGAAACGCCAGTAGCGACCCGCTTTTGAGATTAATTCGCAATGGCTGCCCTGTTCGACAATCGTCCCGTTGTCCATCACACAGATGCGATCCATCTTTTCCAGACCGCTCAGGCGATGGGTAATCATGATGACGGTTTTTCCGGCGGTCAGCTGCTGCAGCAGGGCGAGAATATGCTGTTCGGTGGTGGCATCCAGCCCTTCGGTGGGTTCATCCAGCAGCCAGAGATCGCCGTCGTGCAGTAATGCGCGCGCCAGCGCCAGCCGACGCAGTTCACCACCGGAAAGCGGCCGGCCGCCTTCGCCCATCCAGGCATTTAAGCCTTCCTGATTCTCCAGCAGGCGCTGCAGGCCAACCTGGTTCAGTACGTGATTCAGTTGCTCATCACTGGCGCCGGGAGAGGCCAGCAGTAAGTTATCGCGCAGGCTCTGACTGAAAAGATGCACCCGCTGAGTAACCACACTGATGCGCTGGCGCAGTGCAGATTCTGACCAGGCGGCGATCGGCAGATCGTTCAGGCGGATATCACCCTGCTGGCTGTTCCAGCCGCGGGTCAGCAGCGCCAGCAGGGTGGATTTTCCGCAGCCGGTGGGCCCGAGCAGCGCAATGTGTTCACCCGTATCCACCTTAAGCGTAAATTGATTAAGCACCCGGTCTGGCCGATCGGGATAGCTGAAGTCGAGCCGATCGATATCGACGGTCAGGCTGCCGGGCCGGGCAGCGGAATGGGCCGGAAAGGTGATAGCAGGTGACTGATCGATAATGTCACTGACCCGCTGAGCCGCGGTGGTCACCTGAGACATCGGCAGAAAGGCGCCCGCGACCGGAGCCAGCGCCTCAAAGGCTGCCAGCGCGCAAAACACGACCAGCGCAATCAGCGAGCCGGGGAGTTGCTGCTGACTGACTGTTGCAGCCCCAAGCCAGAGCAGAAGTGTAACCGTCACGCCGCTAATCAGCAGCAGCAGGCTCTGCGCCAGGGCCTGCAGACGCTGCTGCTGGCTTTGCGACTGCTGCCACTGCTGTTCATCCTCATCCAGTCGCTGACGCCACGCCTGCGACGCACCGTATAACGTCAGTTCTGCCTGCGCCGTCAGCCACTGCATCAGCTGTAAGCGCCAGCGGGCGCGACCACGCGCAATGGCGACGCCCGCGGGCCGGCCCAGGCGATAAAAGAGCGCGGGCATCACGATCAGGGTGACCAGCATGATGCCGCCCAGCGTCAGGGCCAGCCCGATGTCGATGAAACTCATGCCCGTGGTGACCACCGCGATGACTACCAGGGCACCCGTCAGCGGCGAAATGACGCGCAGATAGAGATGATCCAGCGTGTCCACATCGGCCACAAAGCGGTTGAGCAGATCCGCCTGCCGGAACCGCAACAGCTGGCCGGGCGAAAGTGCCATCAGACGGCTGAAGGTGTGGAGACGCAGATGCTGAAGCACCCGGAAAGTCGCATCGTGACTCACCAGACGTTCCGCATAGCGCGCCGCCGTACGAATAATGGCGGCGCCCCGCACACCGGCCGCAGGCAGCATATAGTTAAAGCTGTAGAGGCCAGCTACCCCTGCGACGGATGAGGCAGCCAGAAACCAGCCAGACAGGGTCAGCAGGCCGATACTCGCCAGCAGGGTCGCAATCGCCAGCACGATGCCCAGCGCGAGGCGAAAAGGGTGGCGCAGCCACAGACGAAGAAAGGGGCGCAGGGCGGACATCAGCGGATCTCCTGTTGACGATGTTGCAGCATCTCACGAAAAGCACCGGGCTGTTGCGACAGCGCCTGCCACTCTCCCTGCTGCACCAGCTTACCCGCCTCCATAACCCAGAGGGTCTGCCAGCGGCTCAGCGTATCAATCTGATGGGTAATCATCAGCGTGGTCTGTCGGGAGGCCGCCTGATTCAGCGCTGCCATTACATGACGTTCGCTGAGTGCGTCCAGACTGGCGGCGGGTTCATCAAGCAGTAAAAAATGCGACCTTTTGTAGAGCGCGCGCGCGACGGCGACCCGCTGCGCCTGACCCACAGAGAGCAGCTGACCACCCTCGCCGGGCCGGGTCTCGATGCCGTCGGGCAGACGCGGCAGGAACTCATTAATTCCGCACGCCTCCAGCAGCGCGGCAAATCGTTCCGCCTCCCAGGCTGCATTCATCACAATATTGTCACGGAGCGTGGCGGCCGGTAGCTGAGGGTTCTGTCCTACCCAGCTGAGCTGCTGATGCCAGTCCGCCCGCTGCAGATCGCGCAATTCAACCCCGTTAGCCCTGAGCGATCCCCGGTACGGCAGGAAGCCGAGCAGGGCGTTCATCAGCGCCGTTTTGCCAGCCCCGCTCTGACCGACCAGCGCAATCTGCTCACCGGCGGCGATGGTAAACGTGAGCGGGCCACACAGTACCTGACCATCGGGGGCGCAGACTTCCAGCTGGTCGGCGGTCAGCGAGAGGGAACGATCGGCCGTGAAGGGGATCTGACCCTGCTGAGGTGTGGCGGCTGGCGTAGCCTGCATAAACGTTTCGAGTGCATCGGCAGCGCCTACCGCCTGAGCTTTCGCATGATAAAACGCGCCGAGATCGCGCAGTGGCTGAAAAAATTCTGGCGCCAGAATCAGTACCAGAAAACCGGCGAACAGCGTCACGCCGCGGCCATAGTCGCCGAAATGCAATTCGCCCAGGTAGGAGAAGCCAAAATAGACTGCTACGACGGCAATCGCCAGGGAGGCAAAAAATTCCAGTACGGCGGAGGAGAGAAAAGCGAGGCGCAGCACTTCCATGGTGCGCTGGCGAAAATCGGTGGTGGCGTCTGCCACCGCCTGCTGCTCTGCTGCACCCCGATAGAAGAGTCGCAGCGTCTCCCGGCCGCGCAGGCGATCCAGGAAGTTACCGCTCAGACGCGCCAGCACCAGGAAGTTCCGCCGGTTGGCTTCAGCGGCGCCCATCCCCACCAGCGCCATAAACAGTGGAATCAGAGGGGCGGTGGCAAACAGGATCAGACCCGCGGTCCAGTTGAGCGGAAAAATCGTCAGCAGAATGCAGCAGGGGATCAGCACTGCCAGCGTCATCTGCGGCAGATAGCGTGCATAGTACTCCTGCATCTCTTCAATCTGTTCCAGCAGCAGGGTCGCCCAGCTACCGGCCGGTTTACCCTGAATCCACGCCGGACCCAGCCCGGCGAGCCGGTCCAGCACCTGCTGGCGTAACGCCTGACGGATCGCCTGCCCGGCACGATAGCCGGTCCGTTCACGGGCATAATTTATCAGGGCGCGCAGCACAAAGCAGAGCAACAGCAGCAGCAGGCTGGCCGTCACGGTTTCACGCGGCTGTTGCCCGATGATCAGCGTCTGAAGCAGTGAGGCCAGTAAACCTGCCTGGGCAATAATCAGCAGGGCACTGACGGTGCCCAGCAGCGTATTCAGGCGCAACCAGCGACCGCCGAAATGACGCTGCTGACGAAGCCAGCGGGTGAGATGCTGCTGCCGCGATTTATCCATGCGAGACCATGCTAAATGTCGATGATGGGGAGGAGAGGGAAAGGCATTTCCCTCCTTTCTGGCGCCAGAATCTAGCATGAGGGCAATAAAAAAGGCGACTGAAAAACCGTCGCCTGGAACATTTGAGATCAGCGGGTTAACAACTTACTGATCGTTTTTAACTAATCCATCAAGAAAACGCTCAGCGTCTAACGCCGCCATACAACCGGTGCCCGCAGAGGTAATCGCCTGGCGGTATGTGTGGTCCATCACATCACCTGCCGCAAACACACCCGGGATGCTGGTCTGCGTCGCGTTTCCGTGCAGGCCGGACTGGACTTTAATGTAGCCATTTTCCAGCGCCAGCTGTCCGTCGAAAATTGCGGTATTCGGGCTGTGGCCGATAGCGACAAACAGACCCGCCACATCCAGCGATTCGGTTTCCTCGTTCTGCGTCGAGCGCAGGGTCAGCCCGGTGACGCCCATCTGGTCGCCGACCACCTCTTCCAGCGTGCGATGCGTGTGCAGCACGATATTCCCGTTGCGCACTTTCTCCATCAGACGATCAATCAGGATCTTCTCTGCACGGAAGCTGTCACGGCGATGGATCAGATGCACTTCAGACGCGATGTTCGCCAGGTAGAGTGCCTCTTCAACGGCCGTATTGCCACCACCAATCACGGCCACTTTCTGGTTGCGGTAGAAGAAACCGTCGCAGGTGGCGCAGGCAGAGACGCCTTTGCCTTTGAACGCCTCTTCGGAAGGCAGACCCAGGTAGCGCGCTGACGCACCCGTCGCAATGATCAGGGCGTCAGCCGTGTATTCGCCGCTGTCGCCGGTCAGACGGAACGGACGGTTCTGCAGATCAACGGTGTGGATGTGATCGAAAATGATCTCAGTATTGAATTTTTCGGCATGCTCATGCATACGCTCCATCAGTGATGGACCTGTCAGATCGTGCGGGTCGCCCGGCCAGTTCTCCACTTCAGTGGTCGTGGTCAGCTGTCCGCCTTTTTCCAGACCGGTGATCAGCACCGGGTTCAGGTTGGCGCGTGCAGCATAAACCGCTGCGGTATAACCCGCTGGGCCGGAGCCCAGAATGAGTAGCTTACTGTGTTTGGCCGTACTCATGCGTTCCTCAGTTTCATTCGGCTGACATAGCCTGCGATTGTAGGGAATATCCGGCAGCAATGACAAGGTTTAGGCAATTTTGTTAACGATAGCTGCAAGTGGCGTAGACGATGAATGGCAACTTTGCCTCTGCAATGCGCCAAAAGGGGGCAAAACTCCGCTTAAGCGGTGCAATAGCTGAAAAAACCTCATTTAAAAACAGTAACCCAGCGGTCTGTCTGGCATCTTGTCCTGAATTTGGTGATTTTACTTTGACAATCGCCTGCGCTTTTGCGAAAACATTATCAGAAGCGGATAACATTTATCGGAACAAAACAGGTTTTCATCGCCTGTTTTGCACTTAACGCCGAATAAAAGCAGCCTGGTATGGATAATGACGCATGATGTGGACAGACAGCATGCGTCATATCGATAAGTCTCACCCACAGGCTCTGTTAGCTCACTTCAAAAATGCCCCGAACAATGAGCGTTTTCAGGGTGTGGCAGGTAAAGGGAAGGAATGAAGAGAGACAATAATAATGGTAGATAATAAGAAACGCCCCGGGAAAGACCTCGACAGAATTGACAGGAACATTCTGAACGAACTTCAGAAAGATGGTCGTATTTCAAACGTAGAGCTTTCCAAACGCGTAGGATTATCGCCTACGCCATGTCTTGAGCGCGTGCGCCGTCTCGAACGTCAGGGATTTATTCTTGGCTATACCGCACAGCTGAACCCGCACTATCTTGATGCTTCTCTGCTGGTATTCGTTGAGATTACTCTGAATCGTGGTGCGCCGGATGTGTTTGAGCAATTTAACGCCGCTGTGCAAAAACTTGAGGAAACTCAAGAGTGTCACCTCGTTTCCGGTGATTTCGACTACCTGCTGAAAACGCGCGTTCCTGACATGTCTGCCTACCGTAAGTTGCTGGGTGAGACCCTGTTGCGCCTGCCGGGCGTAAATGACACGCGAACCTATGTCGTCATGGAAGAGGTCAAACAGAGCAATCGCCTGGTGATCAAGACTCGCTGATGCGGGGCAGGTGCAAAACCTGAGATATTTCGGTACACTCCTGTGAATTCATACAGGATCAGCGTCGGGCTTGCCCGACGCTGTTGCTTCTTACTTTACAGGCACCTGGAGAGTCCTCTTGAGCCAGGAATATACAGAAGATAAAGACGTTACGTTACAGTCGCTGAGCAGTGGACGTCGTCTGCTGGAAGCGTTGCTCATTCTGGTGGCGCTGTTTGCCATCTACCTGATGGTTTCACTGGTCAGTTTTAACCCTTCCGACCCGAGCTGGTCGCAAACGGCCTGGCATGAACCTATCCACAATATCGGCGGCAGCGTCGGTGCCTGGCTGGCTGACACCTTACTTTTCATCTTTGGTGTAATGGCGTACGCCATTCCGCCGGTTATCCTGGGTCTGTGCTGGATTGCCTTCCGTCAGCGCGATAATCAGGACTATTTTGACTACTTTGCTGTCGGGCTGCGCCTGATCGGCGTTCTTGCGCTGGTGGTCACCACCTGTGGCATGGCGGCACTCAACGCAGATGATATCTGGTACTTTGCCTCAGGCGGGGTGATCGGCAGCCTGGTGAGTAATGCCATCGCTCCCTGGTTCAGTCCGGCTGGCGGCACGCTGATGCTGCTCTGCGTCTGGGCGGCTGGTATCACGCTGTACACTGGCTGGTCATGGCTCACTATCGCCGAGAGAATTGGTGGGGTCGTGATGGGCGTGCTGACCTTTGCCAGCAACCGCTCCCGTCACGATGAACCCTGGCAGGAAGAGGATGAACAGGATTCGCGTGAGTATGATGACGCACCTGTGCTGCATACCGGCGATCAGGATGATGATGTGCTGCTGTCTGCCCCCCGAAAAGCCACTGAACCCTCACCGTCTGAGCAGGATCCGTTGCTGGCTAAAGCCGCCGCAGCCACCAGCGCGGCCGTCGCCACTACCGCAGAAGCAGCCGATGTGCTGCTGACTCCGGCTGCGCCTGTTGCAGCGGCAACGCCAGGAACTGCTGCGTCCGCGGCGCCTGCAGCCGTGCCGCCATCAGCGGTGCATCCAGCAGCAGAAAGCCTGTCGGCCTCGCAGCCAGCTGCGCCTGTGCAGCCGGCACCGGCTCAGAGCGCCACTGCTTATGCGGCAGCGTCTGCGCCGACGGCAACGCAGAGTGCATCTGCGCCTGCTGCCGCACCTCCGCTTTATCACTTTGAAATGCCTGACGAGGCGCCAGCGGTTCCGGCGTTCAGTGCCTGTGACGATGATGAGCCGAAAATGGGGAACTGGCGCGACACGCCGGTCAACCCTGTGGTGCCCGCCGCAACAGCCGCGGTCACCGCCGCTGCCGCCGCCTCCCGAACCGCGACGCGCACGGCCCCGGTCTTTGACCTGGCACCTGAAACGAATCTGAATCCGCAGGTTAAGCAGGGTATTGGCCCGGCACTGCCGCGTCCTAATCCGGTAAAACTGCCTACCCGCCGTGAGCTGGCCTCGTATGGTATTAAGTTACCTTCTCAGCGTATGGCTGAAGAGAAAGCGAAAGCGGAAAGCGCTGAATCGACTGCGGCTGCATCCGATCTTCCGACTCAGGAGGCAGAAGAAGCGCAGCAGCAGGCTGAACTGCGCCAGGCCTTCCAGTCTGAACAGCAGCAGCGGTATGGCGCCGGCTGGCAGCAGGATGATGAGGAAGAACAGGAGGCGCAGCAGCAGGCCGCCCTGGCGCGGCAGTTCGCCGAACAGCAGCAGCAGCGCTATGAACCGCAAGAGCGAAAAGAACCGGTCTTTAATCTGGATACCGCGTCAGCCTTTGATTTTTCGCCAATGAAAGATCTGGTTGATGAAGGCCCGTCTGAACCGCTGTTCACCATTGCCGCTACGCCGGAACCGGAAGCGCCGGCGGTTTCACATGAACCCTGGCAGCAGGTGCGTGAGGTGTCAGAACCGCAGGCTCCGGCTCAGGTTCCTGCTCCCCCACACTATGCGCCGGCAGAGCCCGCCTATGCTCCGCCAGCGGCAACGCCTGAGCCGGATTATGCTGCGCCTGCTTACAGCGCCCCGGCCGCGCCTCAGGCTCCGGCCCCCTCTGCATCAGCCTACGCTGCGCCCGCGGCTCCTGCTTATAGTGCACCGGCTGCAGACAATGCTGCGCCCAATTATGGTTCGCCAGCAGCACCGGTTCAGCCGGTTGAAGAAGCGAAGCCGTCACTGCATGACAGCCTGATCCACCCGTTCCTGATGCGCCATGAGCAGCCGCTGGAGAAACCTTCCACGCCGCTGCCTTCGCTGGATCTGCTGACCGCACCGCCGGAAGAGGAAGAGCCGGTAGATATGTTCTCGCTGGAGCAGACTGCCCGCCTGGTGGAGTCGCGTCTGGGTGACTATCGCGTCAAGGCGGAGGTGGTCGGCATCTCACCGGGGCCGGTCATTACCCGTTTCGAGCTTGACCTGGCGCCGGGTGTGAAAGCGGCACGTATCTCCAACCTGTCACGCGACCTGGCTCGCTCACTGTCGACAGTCGCGGTGCGTGTGGTGGAAGTCATCCCAGGCAAACCTTATGTCGGTCTGGAACTGCCTAACAAGCATCGTCAGACCGTCTATCTGCGTGAAGTACTGGATTGTCCTAAATTCCGTGACAATACCTCTCCGCTGGCTGTGGTGCTGGGTAAAGACATTGCCGGTCAGCCAGTCGTCGCCGATCTGGCGAAAATGCCTCACCTGCTGGTTGCCGGTACGACCGGTTCCGGTAAATCGGTGGGCGTAAACGCCATGATCATAAGCATGCTTTACAAGGCGACGCCGGAAGAAGTGCGCTTCATCATGATCGACCCGAAAATGCTCGAACTGTCGGTCTATGAAGGCATTCCGCACCTGCTGACGGAAGTGGTAACCGACATGAAGGATGCGGCGAATGCGCTGCGCTGGAGCGTGGGTGAGATGGAGCGTCGCTACAAGCTGATGTCGGCGCTGGGCGTGCGTAACCTGGCGGGCTACAACGAAAAAGTTGAGCAGGCGGAAGCGATGGGACGGCCGATTCCTGATCCGTTCTGGAAGCCGGGTGACAGCATGGATATGACGCCGCCGGTGCTGGAGAAACTGCCTTACATCGTGGTGATGGTCGATGAGTTTGCTGACCTGATCATGGCGGTCGGTAAAAAGGTTGAAGAGCTGATTGCGCGCCTGGCACAGAAAGCCCGTGCTGCCGGTATTCACCTGGTGCTGGCCACACAGCGTCCTTCTGTCGATGTTATTACCGGTCTGATTAAAGCGAACATCCCGACACGTATCGCCTTTACCGTTTCCAGCAAAATCGACTCGCGCACCATCCTCGATCAGGGTGGCGCAGAGTCGCTGCTGGGTATGGGTGACATGCTCTACATGCCGCCAAACTCCTCAATACCGATTCGTGTTCATGGCGCGTTTGTTCGCGACCAGGAAGTGCACGCAGTGGTTCAGGACTGGAAAGCGCGTGGCCGTCCGCAATATATCGAAAATATTACGGCGGGCGAAGAGAGCGAAAGTGCCGGTGGAATGGAGAGTGATGAAGAGCTGGATCCGCTGTTCGATCAGGCTGTCAGCTTTGTCATCGACAAACGCCGCGCGTCGATTTCAGGCGTGCAGCGTCAGTTCCGCATCGGCTATAACCGCGCGGCACGGATCATTGAACAGATGGAAGCGCAGGGTATCGTCTCTGCACCCGGACACAATGGCAACCGTGAAGTGCTGTCGCCACCGCCACACGATATGTAACGGTTAACAGGTTGTAACACGTCTTAATGAGCCAGTTCCGACTGGCTCATTGTTTTTATGCGGTTTATCCCCCATATCTGAATCAGCTTTCGGTTTTTTCCTCTATCCTGATGGCGGAACGGCGACCAGGCTTAAAGCAGTCATCGATGGGAACGTTTAAATAAGGAATTGAAGCAGATGAAATTACGCGTAATCGCTCTGGGCCTGTTGGCCACCTTTGCTTCAGCCAGCGTGCTGGCTGATGCGTCCAGTGATCTGCAACAGCGCCTGAATAAGGTCAGCAGCTTCCACGCCAGCTTCACACAAAAAGTCACGGACAGTAGTGGCGCCAGCGTGCAGGATGGTGAAGGCGAGCTGTGGGTCAAGCGTCCCAGCCTGTTTAACTGGCATATGACCGCCCCGGACGAAAGCATCATCATCTCTGACGGCAAATCGCTGTGGTTCTACAACCCGTTTGTTGAACAGGCGACGGTCAGCCTGCTGCAGAATGCGACGAGCAATACGCCGTTTATGCTGATTGCCCGCAACCAGTCCAATGACTGGAAGCAGTACAACATCAAACAGCAGGGCGACAATTTCGAACTGACGCCGAAAAGCAGTGACGGCAATCTGAAACAGTTTACGATTCAGGTAACGCCTGGCGGAACCATCAATCGCTTCAGCGCGGTCGAACAGGATGGGCAGCGCAGCGATTATCAGCTGAAAAGTCAGCAGAATGGTGCAATCAGCCCGGACAAATTCACGTTCACACCGCCAAAAGGCGTGACGGTGGACGACCAACGTCAGTGAGGTCACGGTGAGTAACCTGTCCCTGGATTTTTCCACCGAAAATTTCAAACCTCTGGCCGCGCGTATGCGGCCAGAAACGTTGAAACAGTACATTGGTCAGCAACATCTGCTGGGTGCCGGTAAACCGCTGCCGCGTGCCATTGAGGCAGGGCACCTGCACTCCATGATCCTCTGGGGGCCCCCCGGGACCGGCAAGACCACGCTGGCTGAAATCATTGCGCACTATGGCAATGCCGATGTGGAGCGTATCTCAGCCGTGACCTCCGGGGTTAAAGAGATCCGGGAGGCCATTGAGCGTGCCAGGCAGAATAAGCAGGCCGGGCGGCGGACGATCCTGTTTGTGGACGAGGTGCACCGGTTCAACAAAAGCCAGCAGGATGCTTTTTTACCCCACATCGAAGATGGCACCATTACTTTTATTGGTGCCACCACAGAAAACCCCTCTTTTGAACTCAACTCGGCATTGCTGTCACGCGCCCGCGTCTATCTGCTGAAATCCCTGACGCTGGAAGATATCGAGCAGGTGCTGGATCAGGCGATGCAGGACAAGGCGCGCGGCTACGGCGATACAGATATTGACCTGCCGGACAACACGCGCAGAATGATCGCTGAGCTGGTAAATGGCGATGCGCGTCGGGCACTGAACACGCTGGAGATGATGGCCGATATGGCCGAAACCACCGCATCCGGCCAGCGGGAACTCACGCCTCAGTTGCTTAATGAAGTGTCTGGCGAGCGTTCGGCGCGTTTCGACAACAAAGGTGACCGCTTTTACGATCTGATTTCGGCGCTGCACAAATCCGTACGTGGCTCTGCGCCTGATGCGGCGCTCTACTGGTATGCACGTATCATCACCGCCGGGGGCGATCCGCTCTATGTGGCGCGCCGGTTACTGGCTATCGCTTCTGAGGATGTCGGCAATGCCGATCCGCGCGGGATGCAGGTCGCTATTGCCGCGTGGGACTGTTTCACACGCGTAGGCCCGGCAGAAGGGGAGCGCGCCATTGCACAGGCGATTGTTTATCTGGCCTGTGCACCGAAGAGTAATGCCGTTTATACCGCCTTCAAGGCCGCCATGCGGGATGCCCGTGACCATCCGGATTTTGATGTGCCGGAACACCTGCGCAACGCGCCAACGAAGCTGATGAAAGAGATGGGGCTCGGCAAAGAGTATCGCTACGCCCATGATGAAACCAACGCCTATGCCGCAGGTGAAGTCTATTTCCCGCCGGAACTGGCTGACGCGCGCTATTACCGTCCCACCCAGCGCGGGCTTGAGGGCAAGATTGGCGAAAAGCTAAGCTGGCTGGCTGAACAGGATCAAAATAGCCCGACAAAACGCTACCGCTGAAACAGACGTTACGGTAATGTGGGCAATGTTTTCAACGCATTCCACCGGAGTGCGTCCCTTCTTTCAACCAACTTTTTAAACACAGGATAAGCATGCTCGATCCCAATCTGCTGCGTAACGAGCCAGACGCAGTCGCAGAAAAACTGGCACGCCGGGGATATAAACTGGATGTGGAAACGCTGCGTTCGCTGGAAGAGCGTCGCAAGGTCCTGCAGGTAGAAACAGAGAATTTGCAGGCAGAGCGTAACTCCCGATCCAAATCCATCGGTCAGGCCAAAGCCCGTGGGGAAGATATCGAGCCGCTGCGTCAGGAAGTGAACGCGCTGGGCGAACGCCTGGATGCCGCAAAAGCAGAACTGGATGAACTGCAGAATCAAATCCGTGACTTTGCGCTGGCACTGCCGAACATTCCGGCAGACGAAGTGCCGCTGGGTAAAGATGACAGCGAAAACCAGGAAGTCAGTCGCTGGGGAACCCCGCGTCAGTTTGATTTCCAGGTTAAAGATCACGTTGAGCTGGGTGAAGCAGCCAAAGGCCTGGATTTTGCGGCCGCCGTAAAACTGACTGGTTCGCGCTTTGTCGTGATGCAGGGACAGATTGCCCGCCTGCACCGTGCGCTAAGTCAGTTTATGATTGACCTGCACACTGAGCAGCATGGCTACCTGGAAACCTATGTGCCTTATCTGGTTAACCACGAAACGCTTTACGGTACCGGACAGCTGCCGAAATTTGGCGAAGATCTGTTCCACACCCGCCCGCTGGAAGAAGAATCAGACAGCAGCCACTATGCCTTGATTCCGACTGCAGAAGTGCCGCTGACTAACCTGGCGCGTGACGAAATCCTCGAGGAGGAGAGCCTGCCAGTCAAACTGACCGCGCATACGCCGTGCTTCCGTTCTGAAGCGGGTTCGTACGGCCGTGATACCCGCGGTCTGATCCGTATGCACCAGTTCGACAAAGTGGAAATGGTTCAGATTGTCAGCCCGGAGCACTCAATGGATGCGCTGGAAGAGCTGACAGGGCACGCCGAGAAAGTGTTGCAGTTGCTGAACCTGCCTTATCGTAAGGTTTTACTCTGCACTGGCGACATGGGCTTTGGATCGACCAAAACCTACGATCTTGAAGTGTGGTTACCGGCTCAGAACACTTATCGTGAAATCTCCTCCTGCTCGAACATGGGCGATTTCCAGGCGCGTCGTATGCAGGCGCGTTGCCGCAATAAACAGGATAAGAAACCACGGCTGGTTCATACCCTGAACGGCTCGGGGCTGGCTGTAGGCCGTACCCTGGTTGCGGTGCTGGAAAACTATCAGCAGGAAGATGGCCGCATTATTGTGCCTGAGGTTTTACGCCCGTATATGAATGGCGCTGAGATCATTGGCTGAGCAAGCCTGACGGACTAAACCCGGCGCCAGCCGGGTTTTTTTATGCCCGCAGTTTTCACTACCCAGCCTGATTAGCGTCAAATGCATCACAAATAAACGTTATCGAAAGCAGATGGGCCGTAATGCTTAAAAATCTGTATTTTCATAGAGATAGCATTTGAGGTCCTGATGCCCTGTCGGATTGTAACCCACTGAAGATTAGTAAATTAAATGGTTGAGCAGCAAAATGTGCTGCTGATAAATGGCACCCATTGACTTTAAAAAAGCCAGTGGCAAACTGCGCGCAATTTCCCTTTATCTGTTCTGGTTTCGATCCCCTATGTCAACCTGGTCACGCCCTGTGATTTTGCTGCTTTGCGGCCTGATGTTAATGACCGTAGCCATCGCCGTACTGAATACGCTGGTTCCACTGTGGCTGACCCATGACTTACTGACAACCTGGCAGGTGGGCATCGTAAGCTCCTCTTATTACACCGGTAATCTCGCAGGCACGCTGCTGGCTGGCTGGTTGATCAGACACTACGGGTTTAATCGCAGCTATTACCTGGCAACCGGACTCTTTGCTGTCGCCACGCTTTGCCTTGCGACTCTGGAAGGCTTCTGGGCATGGAGTTCGCTGCGCTTTATTGCGGGCGTGGGCTGTGCGCTGATGTGGGTGGTGGTTGAGAGTGCGTTACTCTGCAGCGGAACGGTGCGTAACCGCGGCCAGCTTCTGGCAGCCTATATGATCGTCTACTACCTGGGCACGGTGGCCGGTCAGTTGCTGGTCAGCAGACTCTCAACAGAGTTGCTGAGTGTGATCCCCTGGGTCACGTCGCTGGTATTCTGCGCGGTACTGCCGCTGGTCTTCACCCGCGTCTCCGCCAGCGCAGACGCGGCGGAGCCCGTACCGGCCCGCATCTGGCCTATGCTTCGTCGCCGCAGCTCGCGCCTTGGCATTAATGGCTGCATTATCTCCGGTATCGTTTTAGGTTCACTTTACGGTCTGATGCCGCTTTACCTGTCGCATCAGGGAATGAGTGATGCTCATGTGGGCTACTGGATGGCGTTACTGGTCAGTGCCGGGATTGTGGGTCAGTGGCCCATCGGTCGTCTGGCTGACCGCTTTGGTCGCATGCTGGTGCTGCGGGTGCAGGTCTTTGTGGTTATCCTGGGGGCGATGGCGATGCTGGCTAATGCCGCAATGGCACCATCGCTGTTTGTGCTCGGCCTCGCGGGCTTTACACTCTATCCGGTGGCGATGTCCTGGGCCTGTGAGACGGTGTCGCACCATGAACTGGTTGCCATGAATCAGGCGCTGCTACTGAGTTATACCGTCGGCAGTCTGGCGGGACCGGCGATGACCTCCGTTCTGATGCAGAATTACTCTGATCGCTCACTGTTTATCATGATTGCGACGGTGGCGCTGATCTATCTGGTGATGCTGCTGCGTAAAGCGAATCATCATGCCACGCCAGTGGCGCATGCCTGATCGCTGAATAACAAAAAGGGAGCCATTGGCTCCCTTTTCTGGCATTAAATGGCTCAGTACATGACTTCGTGTCCGTAGCTGGCAAGAATATTTTTTACCCGCTCCATTGTCTCTTTCTTCGGTGGCTTCACGCCATCCAGCTTGTACTCTTCCCCCATCGCAATCCATTTGTGCTTACCCAGTTCGTGGTAAGGCAGCAGCTCAATCTTCTCAACATTTTCCATGTCGCGAGTGAATTCACCCAGCCGGTGCGCAGTATCATCATCGTCGGAATAGCCAGGCACCACGACAAAACGAATCCAGGTGCGTTTGCCTTTTTTCTGCAGGTAGCGGGCAAAGTCCAGCGTGCGATGATTCGACACGCCCACCAGAATCTGGTGGATATCGTCATTCATCTGCTTGAGGTCGAGCATCACCAGATCGGTCACGTCGAGCAGTTCATCGATCACCGGATCATAACGGCGGACAAAACCGTTGGTGTCGAGACAGGTATGAATGCCTTCCGCCTTGCAGGCACGAAACCAGTCGCGCACAAACTCAGCCTGAAGAATGGCTTCGCCTCCGGATGCGGTGACGCCACCGCCAGAGGCGTTCATGAAATGGCGATAGGAGAGCACATCCGCCATCAGGGCCTCGACGCTGATCTCTTTGCCACCATGGGTATCCCAGGTATCTCGATTGTGACAGTAAAGGCAGCGCATCAGGCAGCCCTGGAAGAAGGTAATGAAGCGGATGCCGGGACCATCGACGGTGCCGCAGGATTCAAACGAGTGGATACGACCGTTAACTGACATTGCGATGTTTTCTCCAGTGAGTCTGCCGTAACAGACGGCGCAATCTCTGTTGCGCTCAGGGCAGGAAATCGATTCTGGTGGACACCTTCACAGAGACGACCACCAGAACAGACTTTTAAATAAAAGGCTCCGCGCGGAGCCTTTTTAAGCGGGTAGGGCGGTGATTACAGTGACTGAGTAAAGGTACGGGTAATCACATCCTGCTGCTGTTCTTTAGTCAGCGAGTTAAAGCGAACAGCATAACCGGAAACGCGGATGGTCAGCTGTGGATACTTCTCAGGATGCTCCATCGCGTCCAGCAGCATTTCACGGTTCATCACGTTGACGTTAAGATGCTGACCGCCTTCGATGCTGGCTTCATGATGGAAGTAACCATCCATCAGACCGGCAAGGTTGGTTTTCCGTACGTTATCATCTTTACCCAGCGCGTTCGGCACGATGGAGAAGGTGTACGAGATACCATCTTTCGCATAGGCAAACGGCAGTTTCGCAACGGAGGTTAGTGACGCTACCGCACCTTTCTGGTCGCGACCGTGCATCGGGTTAGCACCTGGTCCGAACGGTGCACCAGCGCGGCGTCCATCCGGGGTGTTACCGGTTTTCTTACCATATACCACGTTTGACGTAATGGTCAGTACAGACTGAGTCGGCACGGCATTGCGATAGGTGGTCAGCTTCTGGATTTTCTTCATGAAGCGTTCAACCAGATCGCAGGCCAGGTCATCCACCCGCGGATCGTTGTTACCGAACTGCGGATATTCACCTTCGATATCGAAGTCAATTGCCAGGCCGTCTTCATCACGGATAGGTTTCACTTTGGCATATTTAATCGCGGAAAGTGAATCCGCCGCTACAGAGAGTCCCGCAATACCGCACGCCATGGTGCGATAGACGTCCCGGTCGTGTAAGGCCATCAGTGCCGCTTCGTAGCTGTACTTGTCATGCATGTAGTGAATGATGTTCAGCGAGGTCACATACTGTTTTGCCAGCCAGTCCATGAAGTGATCCATACGCTCCATGACGGTGTCGAAATTCAGCACGTCGTCGCTGATTTTGTCGCCTTTCGGGCCCACCTGCATTTTCAGTTTTTCATCAACACCGCCGTTGATTGCATAGAGCAGTGTTTTCGCCAGGTTGGCTCGCGCGCCAAAGAACTGCATTTGTTTGCCGACAATCATCGGGCTGACGCAGCAGGCAATGGCGTAGTCATCATTGTTGAAATCCGGACGCATCAGGTCATCGTTCTCATACTGCAGGGATGAGGTGTCGATAGAGACCTTAGCGGCAAATTTCTTAAAGTTAATCGGCAGTTTCTCTGACCACAGAATGGTCATGTTCGGCTCGGGTGACGGTCCCATGGTATAGAGGGTGTTCAGGAAGCGGAACGTGCTTTTTGAGACCAGTGTACGGCCATCAACGCCCATACCGGCCAGGGATTCAGTGGCCCAGATTGGGTCGCCTGAGAACAGCTCATCATATTCAGGTGTACGCAGGAAGCGGACCATGCGCAGTTTCATCACCAGATGGTCGATCAGCTCCTGGGCCTGTTCTTCTGTCAGCTTACCGGCTTTAAGGTCACGCTCAATGTAGACATCCAGGAAGGTGGATACGCGACCAAAGGACATCGCAGCACCATTCTGTGATTTCACGGCGGCCAGATAGCCGTAGTAAGTCCACTGTACCGCTTCGGCAGCGTTGGTGGCCGGGCCGGAAATGTCGTGGCCATATTTCGCCGCCATCTCTTTGATCTGCGCCAGCGCACGGTGCTGATCGGAAATCTCTTCACGCAGACGAATCGTTGCTTCGAGATTTACGCCATTCTCCAGATCGTTCTGCAGTGAGGTAAACTGCGCGAATTTATCCGCCATCAGGAAATCGATGCCGTAGAGCGCGACACGACGGTAGTCACCGATGATACGTCCGCGACCATACGCGTCCGGCAGACCGGTCAGAATACCGGATTTACGGCAGCGCAGGATGTCGGGTGTATAGACGTCGAACACACCCTGGTTGTGGGTTTTACGGTATTCGGTAAAGATTTTTTTCAGTGAAGGATCAAGCTCACGGCCATAAACTTTGCATGAGCCTTCCACCATTTTGATGCCGCCATAAGGAATAATGGCGCGCTTCAGAGGGGCTTCAGTCTGCAGACCTACGATTTTTTCCAGTGGCTTGATGATGTAGCCAGCGTCGTGTGAGGTGATGGTTGAAGCAAGATCGGTGTCAAAGTCGACAGGCGCGTGGGTGCGGTTCTCAATTTTGATCCCTTCCAGCACGCTTTCCCACAATTTGGTAGTGGCTTCAGTCGCACCCGCCAGGAATGACTCATCACCTTCATAAGGGGTGTAGTTCTTCTGAATGAAATCGCGCACGTTGACGCTATTCTGCCATTCGCCTTCAGCAAATCCTTCCCATGCTGTGGCCAGTTTTGCATTAAGTTCGGTCATACTATACCTGCCTTAGATGAAGAGACTGTTACGGTCAGGCACAGCGGATGGGCTGTGCCATCAAAAATACGTTTAGTGTACCGGGTCACCTTTACGGAGATAGATCATCCAGTAAGTCAGACCAACCAGAACGCCGCCGCCAATAATGTTACCCAGGGTTACGGGGATCAGGTTGTCGAGGATAAAGTGAGTGACGGTCAGTGAGTGAAACTGTGCTGCCGTCGCCCCTGCCGCCTGCCAGAACTCAGGTGTCGCAAAGTCGCGGATAGTAATGGCATAGGGGATCAGAAACATGTTGGCGATACTGTGTTCGAAACCACTGGCTACAAACATCGAAACGGGCAGAATCATCACCACCAGCTTATCGGTCAGGCTACGGCCGGAATAACTCATCCAGACCGCGAGGCAGACCAGCAGATTAGCCAATGTGCCCAGGCAGACCGCTTCAATAAAGGTGTGGTGCATTTTGTGATCGGCGGTCTGCAGCACATTTAATCCCCAGGCACCGTTAGCAACCATATGTTGTCCGGCAAACCACATCAGGGCGACAAAGAAGAGGGCACCGCCCAGGTTACCGACATAAACGTTGATCCAGTTACGTGCCAGCTGGCCCCAGCTAATACGTCCACTGGCTTTGGCCACAACGATGAGGACCGTCGATGTGAAGAGATCGGCACCACACACGACGACCAGCATCAGGCCAAGTGAGAAGCAGATACCCCCAATCAGTTTGGCTATGCCATAGGGCATTGTGCCGCTGCCGGTGGTGGCTGTGATATAAAAAACGAATGCGATTGAGATAAATACGCCAGCGGTTAACGCCAGAAAGAAAGTGGTAAAGGGGTGTTTGGTGGCTTTATAAATTCCGGCATCTTCAGCAACTTTTGCCATTGCGGCCGGAAGTAATAGATTAAAAGGGTTGTCAGTTTTCACACTAACTTACTCCAGAAGTTGTCTGAAAAAATAGTAACAAAGGAGTAGTAGCAAGTAATTGATGTGGATCATGTTTGCCGGAACGGTAACCGTTTTGTCACAGGAAAAACGAATGATTTTGTTTTAAATTATTGAATTTATTAAATTAAATATTTTTTAAAATATGCAGGATTATTTTAATGTCAGGTCTGTGATTGCCTGTCCGGAATGGCGTTTGTAACTTATTGGTCATCCGTATGTTAAATAAAACAATGGGATGTTGCAGGAAAGGTATTTAATGCAGCTAATGTTTTCATGAAAAGAAAATAACATGGCACCCGGTAAATGCAGTGCCATGCCGGATCGACTGTCGACCCGCTGACGCGTCAGGAATTACGCGTTTTTCCAGTAGTGGCGTTTGGCCGTTTGCAGTTTTTCGTAAGCCGCAAGCAGAGACTGATGAGCCGGGAATGCCAGCAGCTCATCATCAACCGCCTGAAGTCCGTTAAACGGCTGTTCACCACTGATGGCGGCCGAGGCGGCTTCCACTGCGCTTTCACCATACATCCGCGTGAAGGCATGATGGTATTGCAGCGGGTCACGCTCATCTTCCATCGCTAATAGCAGCAGGGTCTGCAGGCAGCGGTAGTAATTTGCCCGCTCTGGCGTAAAGACAGAGCTGTTAAATTCCATTGTCCACTCTGTCCAGATCAGGGCCTGCTCGAGATCGCCACCTGCCAGAGCCAGCATCGCCTTTAATTCACCGATACGCAGCGTCGACCAGCCGTTATCTTTACCGGTGGCCAGACCCAGCAGCTCGCGGACGCGGGTAAAGTCATCGAAACCTTCGTCATCCAGTTGCCCGATTAAATCGAGATACTCTTCCGGATTCCAGTTGCTGTCAGGCAGTGCCAGCAAGGTTTCACGTATGCCCGCTCCCATGCTGTTATTTGCCAGGAAGAGATCTTCTGCCGGATAGATATCAGACATGCCAGGCACGATGATGCGACAGGCGTAGACACCCAGATGCTCATAGTCAGCGATATAGACTTCCTGATCTTCTGAAGCAAAGATCGCCATCAGTGTGGCAAACTCCTCTTCAGTACTGCCCGCGAAGGACCAGTCCACAAAGGGATAATCCGCCGTCTCTTTAAACAGATCCCAGGAGATCAGGCCGCTTGAATCAATGAAATGGGTTTCAAGGTTGGCGTGCTCGGCGACTTCTTCATCGTCGAACGTCGGTGGGGTAAACACATCCAGATCTTTCAGGCTCCGGCCCTGCAGCAGCTCGGTGACGGTACGCTCCAGCGCAACGCCAAAATCGGGATGCGCCCCAAAGGAGGCAAAACAGGTCCCGTTGGCCGGGTTAAACAGCACCACGCAGATCACCGGATATTTACCGCCAAGCGAGGCATCGTAGGCGAAAATCGGGAAACCTTCCGCTTCAAGACGGGCAATCGCTTCGATCACGTCAGGGTAGCGCTGCATCACCTCATCCGGGATCGCCGGCAGGCTGATAGCTTCAGCAATAATGCGGTTTTTGATGTAGCGCTCAAACACCTCAGAGAGCCCCTGAACACGCGCTTCATTGGCCGTGTTACCCGCCGACATGCCGTTAGAGACATAGAGGTTACCAATGATATTCATCGGGATATAAACGGTTTGCTGGTCGGACTGGCGGGTAAACGGCAGGGCACAGATGCCCCGTTCAGCATTACCGGACTGCAGATCGATTAATCCGGACGCCGTCAGCGCCTGGTCTGGATCGTAAAAGGCGCGCAGACGCGGGTCCAGAATCCCCTCAGGTAAGGATTCATCCTCAGGGACAGCAAACCATTTTTCATTGGGATAGTGAACAAAATCGCCGTTCGCGATCTTTTTTCCAAGCCAGAAGTCAGCAAAGAAATAGTTCGTTGAGAGACGCTCAAAATATTCGCCCAGCGCGGAGGCCAGCGCCGCTTTTTTACTGGCGCCTTTGCCGTTGGTAAAACAGAGCGGGCAATCGCGGTCGCGAATATGCACAGACCAGACATGGGGAACAGGATTCAGCCAGGAAGCTTCTTCAATATTAAAGCCAAGATCCTGCAGCTTATTCTGGAAACGCGCAATGGAGTCTTCCAGTGCGGCATCTTTGCCCGGGATAAATGTTTGCGTCATAGTGCCGCTCTCTCAGTTGTCATAGGGTGCGTAAAGCGCGCCATGATACGGATTTTGCCTGAAGACCGCTATCAGGGCGGGATAAATTTACCGCCGTAGTTTTCCATTACTTCGCTTTACCGGCCAGACGCACTTTTATCGTGCTGAACGGCGCCTCACAAAATTTCGTGCAGGTTTGCATTGGTAACATAACATCCGGCGCGGCAGAGTCAGAAAATGTGACCGCCTCCTGATTTATGATTGCAGCTATCAGAATGCAGTGATAAAACCGGATGATTATTCATAACCGTTCGATATGACAGTGGTGAGGGGAAATGACGCAGGTTTATAATTTTAGCTCTGGCCCGGCGATGCTACCGGTAGAAGTGCTCCGTCGTGCAGAACAGGAACTGACGAACTGGCGCGGTCTGGGTACCTCTGTAATGGAGATCAGTCACCGCAGTAAAGAGTTTATTCAGGTGGCTGAGGAAGCCGAACAGGACTTCCGTGATCTGCTAAAAATCCCGGCCGGTTACAAAGTTTTATTCTGTCATGGGGGCGCACGTGCGCAGTTCGCTGCCGTGCCGGGCAATCTGCTGGGTTCAGCGACAACGGCCGACTATGTTGATGGCGGTTACTGGGCGCACAGTGCCATTAAAGAGGCGGAAAAGTATTGCTCCCCGCGCACGCTGGATGTCAAAACAACCCGTGACGGTAAACGTGCCATTCTGCCGATGCGCGAATGGGCCGTCAGCGAAGCGTCCGCTTACCTGCACTACTGTCCGAATGAGACCATCGACGGCATCGCTATTGATGAACAGCCAGATTTTGGCAGCAAAACCGTTGTCGCTGACTTCTCCTCTACCATTCTTTCACGTCCGATTGATGTCAGCCGTTACGGTGTGATCTATGCCGGCGCGCAGAAGAATGTGGGCCCGGCTGGTTTGACGCTGGTCATCGTACGCGAAGATCTGCTGGGTCAGGCACACAGCTCTGTTCCCTCTATCCTCGATTACAAAGTTCTGGCCGATAACGACTCCATGTTTAACACGCCACCGACTTTTGCCTGGTACCTTTCGGGTCTGGTGTTTAAGTGGCTGAAAGAGAAAGGCGGTGTAGCTGAAATTGATCGCATCAATCAGGCAAAATCTGACCTGCTTTACGGTGTGATTGATGGCAGCGACTTCTATCGCAATGATGTGGCGACAGAAAACCGCTCGCGGATGAACATTCCTTTCCAGCTGGCCGATGCCTCACTGGATGCGCTGTTCCTGGAAGAGTCATTTAAGAATGGATTACATGCGCTTAAAGGACATCGTGTAGTAGGTGGTATGCGCGCCTCTATTTATAATGCGATGCCGCTGGAAGGTGTTAAGGCCCTGACTGATTTCATGGTCGATTTTGAACGCCGTCACGGCTAACCGATAAGATATCAGCGCTGATGCTGATGCCAGACCTCGTCCTGCGACGAGGTCTCTGTATTTTTTGAGGATTTCGTTTCACATGCAGGACTCCCTGACTCTCCAACCGATTGCGCGCGTCGACGGCACGGTAAATCTGCCTGGCTCCAAGAGCGTTTCCAATCGTGCACTGCTGCTGGCTGCACTCGCAAAAGGCACCACCCGACTCACCAATTTACTCGACAGCGATGATGTAAAACACATGCTGAATGCGCTGACCGCACTGGGTGTCAGCTATACGCTTTCAGACGATCGCACCGTGTGTGAAGTGACGGGGAATGGCGGCCCGCTGCATGCCGCACAACCGCTGTCGCTGTTTCTGGGTAATGCTGGAACCGCAATGCGCCCGCTGGCAGCAGCGCTTTGCCTGGGTCAGCACGATGTCGAACTGACCGGCGAACCACGCATGAAAGAGCGCCCAATCGGCCATCTGGTGGATGCGCTTCGTCAGGGTGGGGCGACCATTGAGTATCTGGAAAACGAACACTATCCGCCGCTGCGTTTACGCGGGGGGTTTACCGGCGGTGACGTCAGTGTGGATGGCAGCGTCTCCAGTCAGTTCCTGACGGCACTGCTGATGACTGCGCCGCTGGCTCAGCAGGACACCTGCATCACCATTAAAGGCGATCTGGTATCGAAACCCTACATCGACATCACGCTCAATCTGATGCAGTGCTTTGGCGTCGACGTTGAAAATCAGCACTATCAACGCTTCCTGATCAAAGGTGCGCAGCAGTATCAGTCGCCAGGGGATTACCTGGTCGAAGGCGACGCCTCTTCCGCCTCCTATTTCCTGGCCGCCGCCGCGATTAAAGGCGGAACAGTTCGGGTCACCGGTATCGGACGTAAGAGTATGCAGGGTGACATCCGTTTTGCTGACGTGCTGGAAAAGATGGGCGCGAGCATTGAGTGGGGCGATGACTATATTGCCTGCACCGCCGGAAAACTGCAGGCGATCGACATGGATATGAACCATATCCCGGATGCGGCGATGACCATTGCGACCACGGCACTGTTTGCAGAAGGGACAACGCAGTTACGTAATATTTATAACTGGCGGGTAAAAGAGACCGACCGGCTGAGCGCGATGGCCACTGAACTCCGTAAAGTGGGCGCAGAGGTTGAAGAGGGCCATGACTACATCCGCATCACGCCGCCAGCGACACTGATTCATGCGGATATTGGCACCTATAACGATCACCGCATGGCGATGTGTTTTTCTCTGGTGGCGCTCTCTGATACGCCGGTCACCATTCTTGATCCAGGCTGTACGGCAAAAACCTTCCCGGACTATTTTGTGCAGCTTGAGAAAATCAGCCTGCGTGCCTGACAGACCTTCTCCGGTGCGTTCCCGCACCGGATTTTCCCTGATTCAATCTGGCTTTAATCGCCCGGATATCCTCTTATTTGACTAAATTTTCCCAGCCGCTCAGTGCGAAAGGGTAACCAAGCACGGCTATGCAGCGTATAATGCTAACCATTAAGGGTGGCCGACAGGCCATGAAGCACGCAGCAACAGGAGGGAATAATGACAGTAACTGCCCCGGTCATAACTATCGATGGGCCAAGTGGCGCGGGGAAAGGAACCCTGTGCAAAGCCATGGCAGAATCGCTGCAGTGGCATCTGCTGGACTCCGGTGCTATTTATCGCGTGCTGGCGTTAGCCGCATTGCATCATCAGGTGGATATCGATTCGGAAGAGGCGTTAGTGCCGATTGCTGCACACCTTGATGTGCGCTTTGTCTCTCAAAAGGGTGAAATGCAGGTCATACTGGAAGGGGAGGATGTCACCGGCGAGATCCGCACGCAGGAGGTGAGCAACACCGCTTCCCGTGTCGCTGCCTTTCCCCGGGTGCGCGAAGCACTACTGCGCCGCCAGCGTGGTTTCCGCGAGATGCCGGGTCTGATTGCGGATGGCCGGGACATGGGCACCGTAGTTTTCCCTGATGCGCCAGTGAAAATTTTCCTGGATGCCGGCCCGGAAGAGCGCGCCCGGCGCCGTATGCTACAGTTGCAGGAAAAGGGCTTTAATGTTAACTTTGACCGCCTTTTAGCCGAGATAAAAGAGCGCGACGACCGCGATCGTAACCGCGCAATTGCGCCTCTGGTCGCCGCTGGCGATGCACTGGTATTAGACTCGACTGAGATGTCTATCGACCAGGTCATTGAAAAAGCGCTACACTATGCCCGCGAAAAGCTGGGCATCCCGGCTTAACTGAATTAATAACCCTGTACCACGGATCCGGTGCAGGGCATGTGAAACAACCCCATCCGACATGAAGTCAGATGGACGTTAAATTGAAGAATCCTGAAGATTATCAATATGACTGAATCTTTTGCTCAACTATTTGAAGAATCCTTAAAAACAATCGAAACCCGCCCGGGTTCTATCGTTCGTGGCATCGTCGTTTCTATCGACAAAGATGTCGTTCTGGTTGATGCGGGTCTGAAATCTGAATCTGCAATCCCTGCAGAGCAGTTCAAGAACGCAGCCGGCGAACTGGAAATCCAGGTTGGCGACGAAGTTGATGTTGCTCTGGATGCAGTGGAAGACGGCTTCGGTGAAACCCTGCTGTCCCGTGAGAAAGCTAAGCGCCATGAAGCATGGATCACGCTGGAGAAAGCTTACGAAGACGCTGAAACTGTTACCGGTGTTATCAACGGCAAAGTTAAAGGCGGCTTCACAGTTGAGCTGAACGGTATCCGTGCGTTCCTGCCAGGTTCACTGGTTGATGTGCGTCCGGTGCGCGATACGCTGCACCTGGAAGGCAAAGAGCTTGAGTTCAAAGTAATCAAGCTGGATCAGAAACGCAACAACGTCGTGGTTTCACGTCGTGCCGTTATTGAATCTGAAAACAGCGCAGAGCGCGATCAGCTGCTGGAAAACCTGCAGGAAGGCATGGAAGTTAAAGGTATCGTTAAGAACCTCACTGACTACGGTGCATTCGTTGATCTGGGCGGCGTTGACGGCCTGCTGCACATCACTGATATGGCGTGGAAGCGCGTTAAGCATCCAAGCGAAATCGTTAACGTTGGCGATGAAATCACCGTTAAGGTGCTGAAGTTCGACCGCGAGCGTACCCGTGTTTCTCTGGGTCTGAAGCAGCTGGGCGAAGATCCATGGGTTGCTATCGCTAAACGCTATCCGGAAGGCACCCGCCTGACCGGTCGTGTGACCAACCTGACTGACTACGGCTGCTTCGTGGAAATCGAAGAAGGCGTTGAAGGTCTGGTACACGTTTCTGAAATGGACTGGACCAACAAAAACATCCATCCGTCTAAAGTTGTTAACGTAGGCGATGTGGTTGAAGTTATGGTTCTGGACATCGACGAAGAGCGTCGTCGTATCTCCCTGGGTCTGAAGCAGTGTAAATCTAACCCATGGCAGCTGTTCGCTGAGACGCACAACAAAGGCGATCGTGTTGAAGGTAAAATCAAGTCAATCACTGACTTCGGTATCTTCATCGGCCTGGACGGCGGCATCGACGGTCTGGTTCACCTGTCTGACATCTCCTGGAACGCGACTGGCGAAGAAGCCGTTCGTGAGTACAAAAAAGGCGACGAAATCGCTGCCGTTGTACTGCAGGTTGATGCAGAGCGCGAGCGTATCTCTCTGGGCGTTAAACAGCTGGCAGAAGATCCGTTCAACAACTACATCACTCTGAACAAGAAAGGTGCGATCGTCACCGGTAAAGTGACTGCAGTTGATGCTAAAGGTGCTACAGTTGAATTAGCAGACGGCGTTGAGGGTTACCTGCGCGCTTCTGAAGCTTCACTGGACCGCATTGAAGACGCCACTCTGGTTCTGAACGTTGGCGACGACGTTGAAGCTAAGTTCACCGGCGTTGATCGTAAAAACCGTGTCGTAAGCCTGTCTGTCCGTGCGAAAGACCAGGCTGATGAGAAAGAAGCTATCAACACTGTTAACACCAAACAGGAAGAAGGCAACTTCTCTAACGCGATGGCTGAAGCGTTCAAAGCGGCTAAAGGCGAGTAATCGACCTGAAGCACCGGGTGGGCAACCACCCGATTTCGGTAAAAGCTGTCATACTTTCCCTGAGGGATAAACCGGAGGTTACATGACCAAGTCAGAACTGATTGAAAGACTGGCGGGACAGCATACTCATATACCGGCGAAAGTCGTTGAGGATGCAGTAAAAGAGATGCTCGAGCACATGGCCACGACGCTGGCACAGGGTGAGCGCATCGAAATCCGGGGATTCGGCAGCTTTTCTTTGCACTATCGCGCTCCGCGCACCGGGCGTAACCCGAAAACGGGTGACAAAGTGGATCTGGAAGGTAAATACGTTCCCCACTTTAAGCCAGGTAAAGAGCTGCGCGATCGCGCAAATATTTACGGCTAAGCCGATACCGAACCCGATAAACGACATCTCCGGATGTCGTTTTTTTTTGCCCGCTATCCTGTCTGCGATCAGATATTCACGCTGTTCTTATCTGACGCTATCCATCACAAGTTTTTTGCGAGCCCGCTCGGGCCAGCGCAATTCTCTCCTGTTACTTTCTCCTGAGGGGTTCAGACTTACCGAACTGACCCGATGGATATGATTATGCTGACATGGACTGTTCTGGCGCGACTGACGATTGTGGCCACACTGCCGCTACTGCTGATGGCCCGGCTGCCTTCAGGCCAGATGATACTGATGTGTCTTCTTACCGGTCTGGCGCTGCTGCATTCTCCTTGTCAGCCCGTTCGTCTGATCGGTATCACGCTGCTGCTTCTGAGCTGGGCGTGCTACGACGCCCGTCTGATGGTGCGGGACATTGAACATTTCTCTGCACGTAACAGGAGCTACACGATTCAGATCGCTGAACTGCGCCAGGCGCGCAGGCAAATTCAGGTTCGCCTGCTGGAAGAAGAGGGCAGGAGGATATTTCCGCCGCGCTTCGCCTGGATCTATTTCGATGCTGACTCAGCGCTCTACTGTCCCGGACAGCGCTGGACGATGCAACTGCGTCTGCGACCGGTCCATGCCCGTCTCAACGAAGGCGATTTTGATGCCCAGCGTTTTGCACTCGCTAACAATACGCCGCTACAGGGTCGGATCCTGAAGCAGGTCGCAATTGATGAGCGCTGTGACGCGCGCTGGCGGTTTATTCTGGGGCATCGGGAGAGCACCCGAGGCCTCGCTTCACGGGCGACGCTGGAAGCGCTGGCGTTTGGCGTTCGTGATGAGATGAGCCAGCAGACACGTCAGCTTCTGCGGGAGACGGGCACTGCGCACCTGATGGCGATCTCCGGTATGCACATCGCCTTAGCGGCCAGCACCGGCTGGCTGATTGCGCGCGGCGTGCAGTTCTTTTTGCCTGCCCGCTGTGTCGGCTATCTTTTTCCTCTCATCGTGAGCTGGCTGTTCGCCGCACTCTATACCTGGCTTTCAGGCGCGCAGCCGCCCGCAGAGCGTTCGTTGCTTGCCCTGACGCTATGGGGAATAACCCGGACTGCCGGTATTCAGCTGAACAGCTGGCAGGTCTGGACATTCTGTATTGCACTGCTGCTGGTGGCAGAACCCTTAACCGTACTCTCTGACAGTTTCTGGCTCTCGGTACTGGCTGTCGGCATGCTGCTGGTCTGGTATCACTGGTTTCCCTTGCCTGCCGCGCTTCGGCATCAACGACGCTGGCTGCCGCTTCAGCTGCTGCATCTTCAGGCGGGCATGATGATGTTAATGGTACCGCTGCAGGTGGCGATTTTTAACGGCATCAGCCTGACGGCCCTGATGGCAAATTTCGTCGCGATTCCGGTTGTCTCATTCATTACCATGCCCCTGATGACGCTCGCCATGCTGTTGCCGGTCACACAGTTCTCCGGCTTCTTCTGGAGCGCGGCCGATCTTTCACTGCGAGCGCTGTTTTACTGCCTGAAGCAGCTGCCGTCGGGCTGGTATCCACTGAGTGGCACAACCTGGTTTACGGTCATGGTCTGGGGCGGCCTGATCCTCTGGCGCGCGCAGCTCTTTTTCGCTTTTCCTGTGAGCAGCAGCGCGATCGCCCTGGCGATGATACTCAGTCGCCAGCCCAATCAGGAACGGGGCTGGCGTATCGATATGCTGGATATCGGACACGGACTGAGCCTGGTGATCAGCCAGGGCGACGAGGCGGTGATCTATGACACCGGGCCACGCTGGCAGAACGATAATGCAGGCAGTCGGGTGATTATTCCGTGGCTGGAGCGCAGGCAGCTGCGCCTGAAGCAGGTGATCCTCAGCCATAAACATCTTGATCATACCGGCGGGCTGGATGCGATCAAAAAGCGCTGGCCCGCAGCGGAAATCAGAAGTGCGCTGGCGGACAGGACGCACTTACCCTGTGTGCGTGGCACGCAGTGGCGCTGGCGACAGCTCACTTTTCGGGTCATCTGGCCGCTGACGGCCCCTTTACCCGGTGGAAACAACGACTCCTGCGTGATGATTGTTGATGATGGTCAGGTGCGGCTGATGTTAACCGGCGATATTGAAGCCAGGGCGGAGCGTCAGCTGGTGGCCCTGGAAAAGGAGGGATTGAAGGTCGATATCCTGCAGGTGCCGCACCACGGCAGTCGCACTTCGTCCACCTCACTGCTGCTGCGCAAAGCGGCAGGTCACACCGCCATCGCCTCTCTGGCGCGCTACAATGCATGGCGTATGCCTGCAAAACGGGTCGTGGAAGCTTATCACGCCGCCGGTTTTCACTGGCTGGATACCGGGCAGTCAGGGCAAATCAGCATCAGGATAGAGCAGGGCAGCGTGCAGGTTTTCAGCCTGCGGGATCAATTAATGCCCCGTTGGTATCATCAGTGGTTTGGCGTCAAACGTGATTCCAGGTAGAATGGCCGGCTATTTCCAACAGCGTGAATAAATAATGCATCAAGATAAAGATCTCTCTACGTGGCAGACGTTCCGCCGACTCTGGCCGATGATCGCGCCAAATAAAGCGGGATTAATTGTGGCCTCTGTCGCCCTGATTATTAATGCTGCGGGCGACGCCTTAATGCTCTCCCTGTTGAAACCGTTACTGGATGATGGTTTTGGTAAAGCCGACCGGTCAGTGATGCTGTGGATGCCGTTGGTGGTGATCGGCCTGATGCTGGTACGTGGCGTAACCAGCTATATCTCCAGCTACTGCATCTCCTGGGTCTCCGGCAATGTCGTGATGAATATTCGCCGTCGCCTGTTCAGCCATATGATGGGCATGCCGGTTTCGTTTTTTGACCAGCAGTCGACCGGCACCCTGCTGTCGCGTATCACTTATGACTCTGAACAGGTCGCCTCCTCCTCTTCCGGTGCGCTGGTCACCGTGGTGCGTGAAGGGGCATCGATTATTGGCCTGTTCATCATGATGTTCTACTACAGCTGGCAGCTGTCGTTAATCCTGATCGTGCTCGCACCTATCGTCTCCTTTGCCATCCGCACCGTTTCTAAGCGCTTCCGTTCAATCAGCAAAAGTATGCAGAACACCATGGGGCAGGTGACCACCAGCGCCGAGCAGATGCTGAAAGGACATAAAGAGGTACTGATTTTTGGCGGTCAGGAAATTGAGTCAGAGCGCTTTAACCGCGTCAGTAACCGTATGCGTCAGCAGGGGATGAAGCTGGTCTCAGCCTCCTCTATTTCCGATCCGGTGATTCAGCTGATCGCCTCTCTGGCCCTGGCTTTTGTTCTTTACGCCGCCAGTTTCCCGAGCGTCATGGACACTCTGACCGCCGGCACCATCACCGTGGTCTTCTCTTCGATGATTGCTCTGATGCGCCCGCTTAAGTCTCTGACCAACGTCAATGCTCAGTTCCAGCGCGGCATGGCAGCCTGTCAGACCCTGTTCTCCATTCTGGACAGTGAACAGGAAGTGGACAATGGCACCCGCGAAATTACCCGCGCCAAAGGCGATATTGAGTTCCGCGACGTGACCTTTACCTATCCGGGCCGTGAAGTCCCGGCACTGCGCAATATCAATCTGTCGCTGCCCGCCGGAAAAACGGTCGCGCTGGTGGGCCGTTCCGGTTCCGGTAAGTCCACGATGGCGAGCCTGCTGACCCGCTTTTATGACATCCAGCAGGGTGAAATTCTGCTGGACGGTTTTGACCTGCGTGAGTACACCCTGCGTTCGCTGCGTAATCAGGTGGCGCTGGTGTCGCAGAATGTGCATCTCTTCAACGACACGATTGCCAATAACATCGCCTATGCGCGCAGTGAGCAATACAGCCGTGAAGAGATCGAACGGGCAGCGACCATGGCGCACGCCATGGACTTTATCAATAAAATGGATAAAGGCCTGGATACGGTCATTGGTGAGAATGGCGTGCTGCTGTCTGGCGGCCAGCGTCAGCGTATTGCCATCGCCCGTGCCCTGCTGCGCGATTGTCCGATTCTGATCCTCGATGAAGCGACCTCAGCTCTGGATACCGAGTCCGAACGTGCGATTCAGTCAGCCCTGGATGAGTTGCAGAAGAACCGCACCTCGCTGGTGATTGCGCATCGACTCTCCACGATTGAGAAAGCGGATGAGATTGTGGTGATTGAAGATGGTCAGATCGTTGAACGCGGAACGCATCAGGTGCTGCTGGCTGAACGTGGTGCCTATGCCCAGCTGCACAAAATGCAATTCGGCCAATGATTGAACGTATCTGGAGTGGTCGCTCACCGCTGTGGCTTCTGCTCTGGCCATTAAGCCTGCTGTATGGGGCGATTACGGCTCTGATACGTTTCAGTTACCGCCGGGGCTGGCGAAAAAGCTGGCGTGCGCCCTTGCCGGTTGTGGTGGTGGGTAACTTAACCGCTGGCGGCAATGGGAAAACGCCGGTGGTGATCTGGCTGGTTGAGGCGCTGCAGCAGCGCGGGCTGCGTGTGGGGGTCGTCTCCAGGGGATATGGCGGCAAGGCGGATCACTATCCTCTGCGGGTGACCACCCAGACCGGCACCGATCAGGCCGGGGATGAACCGGTCCTGATTGCCCAGCGCACCGGGGCACCGGTCGCGGTCGCCCCCCGGCGTCGACAGGCAATTGAGGCGTTACTGCAGCAGGGCCCGCTGGATGTCATTATCACGGATGATGGCCTGCAGCATTACGCTCTGCAGCGCGACCGGGAAATTGTGGTGGTGGACGGCCAGCGTCGCTTCGGTAATGGCTGGTGGTTGCCCGCCGGTCCGATGCGCGAACGAGCCAGTCGTCTGCAGCAGGTTGATGCGGTAATCATCAACGGCGGCGATGCACTGGCCGGCGAGATTGCCATGCATCTCCAGCCTGGCCTGGCCACTAATCTGCTGACCGGCGAAACCTGTCCGTTGCAGCAGCTGGGTGCAGTGGTGGCGATGGCCGGTATTGGTCATCCGCCCCGCTTTTTCAACACGCTAAAGCAGCAGGGTATGACGCCGCTGGCAGAAGTCGCCTTTGCCGATCATCACGCCTACAGCGAAGATGAGCTGACCCGCTTACTGCAGCCGGGCCAGCAACTGCTGATGACCGAAAAAGATGCGGTGAAATGCCGCCCGTTTGCCCAGCCGTCGTGGTGGTATCTGCCGGTAGATGCCCGGTTATCCGGCCAGGCCGTGACGCCCTTACTGGACGATATCGAACAACTCAGCCGCCGCACGTCCTGACCCCCCAATGTGCATTCAGGTGAGGCCTGATAAGGGAAAGAATGAACACCACGCATTCACTTTCGTTACAGCAGGCCCGTCACCTTCATCTTGCCGCCCAGGGCCTGCTGCGCGCCCCCGCAAAGCGCGCGGCCTATCAGGATCTGGTCGCGTGCATCTCCCGCATGTCGCTGCTGCAGATTGATACGATCCATGTGGTAGCGCGCAGTCCTTATCTGGTGCTTTTCAGCCGTCTTGGTGACTTTCCACAGCGCTGGCTGGAACAGGCGCTGGCTGAGGGTGAGCTGTTTGAATACTGGGCGCACGAAGCCTGCTTTATTCCGCGCGCCGATTACCGGCTTCTGCGTCATCGTATGCTCTCGCCGGAGCGGCTGGGCTGGAAATATAGTGCGCAGTGGGTTGCTGAGCATCAGCAGGAGATAGCCGATCTCCTGCAGCAGATCAGGGAGAAGGGGCCGGTACGGGCCGCCGACTTCAGCCATGCTGATAACCCCAAATCGGGATGGTGGGCATGGAAACCGCACAAGCGCCATCTGGAAAATCTCTTCAGCGCCGGTGAACTGATGGTTACCGAACGCCGCAATTTTCAGCGTGTCTATGACCTGCGCAGCCGCGTGATGCCTGACTGGCAGGATGCCATCCATGGCATCAGCGAAGCGGAAGCCATCCACCAGATGTTGCTGAACAGTGCCCGCAGTCTGGGCCTCTTTCGCACTGCCTGGCTGGCCGATTACTATCGTCTGAAACGGGCACCACTGAACGCGTTTATCGCCGAGGCGCAGGCAGCCGGAGAACTGGTGGCCGTCAACACGGAAGGGCTGGGGGCGATGTGGCTTCACCGGGACCTGCTGCCGTTACTGGAGACCCCGCTGCAGGCGACGCACAGCGCGCTGTTGTCGCCGTTTGATCCGGTGGTCTGGGATCGCAAACGTGCGCTGGAGCTGTTCAGCTTTGACTATCGTATCGAGTGCTATACCCCGGCGGAAAAGCGGAAATTTGGCTATTTTGTGCTGCCCATACTTCATCGCGGTCAGCTGAAAGGCCGGCTGGATGCCCGCATGCTGCGCAAGGCTAAACAGCTGGAAATTAAAAATATCTGGCTTGAAGAGAAGACCCGTGTGACGGCACGCTTTGTCGTGGATATCCGGCGCGCGATCGAACGTTTCGCCGCATGGCAGGGTGCAGAGAGCGTCGTCATCCTCAACATGCCAGAGGCCCTTAGCGATTGCTGGCCTGCGCTGTGGACACTGGCATAATCTCTTTTGCGGCAGCTGCCGCAGAGAACGTTTTACCCCATCCCGCATGAAGCGGGCTATGGTATGCTTTACCCCTTAAGCATTTGCTCCCTGATGGAGGACATATGGATCATCGTTTACTCGAAATCGTTGCCTGCCCGGTCTGTAATGGCAAACTCTACTTTAACAATGCTCAGCAGGAGCTGATCTGCAAACCCGATGGCCTGGCCTTCCCGGTCAGAGAGGGGATTCCGGTACTGCTGGAAACAGAAGCCCGTACGCTCTCTGTTGAAGAGATTCATCCATGAGTTTCACCGCCATCATTCCTGCACGTTATGCGTCAACCCGCTTACCCGGCAAGCCGCTGCTCGATATTCATGGTAAACCGATGGTGGTGCATGTGATGGAGCGCGCCCGCGAGTCGGGTGCCAGCCGGGTCATTGTGGCCACCGATCATCCCGATGTGGCGCAGGCCGTGGAAGCGGCAGGCGGCGAAGTCTGCATGACGCGCGCCGATCATCAGTCCGGCACAGAGCGGCTGGCGGAAGTGATCGAAAAGTATCAGTTTGCTGATGATGAAATCATCGTCAACGTGCAGGGCGACGAACCGATGATTCCGGCAGAGATTGTGCGTCAGGTGGCGAATAATCTGGCGGGGTCGGCAGCGGGCATGGCGACGCTGGCCGTACCCATCACGGATGCGGAGGAAGCGTTTAATCCCAATGCGGTAAAAGTGGTTATGGATGCGCAGGGTTACGCGCTCTATTTTTCACGGGCGACTATCCCCTGGGATCGTGAACGCTATGCTGTGTCACGCGACCAGATTGGTGACACGCTACTGCGCCACATTGGTATTTACGCCTATCGTGCCGGTTTTATCCGCCGCTATGTTGCCTGGGCACCTTGTCCGCTGGAGCAGATTGAGCTGCTCGAACAGCTGCGGGTGTTATGGTACGGCGAGAAAATTCATGTTGCTGTTGCGCAAACTATTCCCAGCGTGGGAGTAGACACGCCAGACGATCTGCAACGTGTCCGCGAGGCCATGCAGGCCTGATTATCGGGGAGCCTGTCTCCCCGTTTCCGCACAACCTTATTGATCCGCCACTAAACTTATCGCCAACACTTCCTTCAGGATATTGTGATACTCATCTGAGGAGGATGCCGCATGGAAGAGCTTAAATCGGAACTCACGCTGGCGCTGGGGGAAACGATCAGCCGCCTCGAAATCATCAGCGAACAGCCGCCCACCCGACTTTATGCGTTATACGATCGGGAAGGCCTCCCTATGCCGGTCGTGGCAAAATATTTTCGTCATCAGGGCCGGGCAGCGATAGAAGCGAAAAAGCTGACGTTGCTCGGTCAGGCCGGACGGATTGCGGTGCCAGCCGTGTATGGTCTGGTGATGAGCCAGCGTCCTCCGGTTCATGAAATGCTTCTGCTGGCGCGACTCAATGGCGTGACGGCGGAGGCCCCGGCGCGGGATGCTCAGCGCCGGCAGCAGTTTTGTGAGCAGGTAGTCGAGGGGCTGCTTGCCTGGCATCGGCTCGACAGCCATGGGCTGGTGGGTACGGTGGATAGCACTCAGCAGAATCGCTGGCCCGCCTGGTATGCTCAGCGGGTTGAGGTGCTGTGGGCGACGCTGAATTATCTGCGACCACCGGCTTTGACGCTCGAAGATCGCCAGATTCTGTTTCGCTGCCGGGCGCGACTGGCGCATCTGTTCCGCGGCTTTGACGATCCCTGCGTAATGGTGCATGGCAACGTCCGGCTGCAAAGCATGCTGAAAAACAGCCGCAGCGATCAGCTAATCGCGATGACCCAGCCCGGCCCGCTCCTCTGGGCACCGCGTGAGATTGATCTCATCCATCTGGATGACTCTCCTGCTGAAACCGCGCTGCTGCACAGCTATCTGCAGCGGGCACCGGTTTCAGAAGGATTTGTCTGGCGTCGGTGGGTTTATCAGGTGTGGGACTGTGTCGACCAGCTGATCCAGACCGGCACCTTTAATCGTCCCCGTTTTGACCATGCCTGCGCGCAGCTACTTCCCTGGCTCGGTTGAGTCCGGTTTCTCGCCTTTCAGCCTCTGCAATAGTGCGCCAAGCGTTTCATACACCGCCCGTTCGCTGTGACTCAGCCAGATCGGGGAGGGTATTGCTCGCTCCCATCCATTCAGCGGTGAGGTAATTGCCAGCTGGTTGGCGGGTGCGGCAATCGGCTGCAATCCGACCGCGTGGAAAAAACGTATTGCCCGCGGCATATGATTCGCGGATGTGACCAGCAGGAATGGATGTTCACCCACCACGCCTTTCACCGCCTGCGCCTCATCCGCCGTATCACGCGGCTGATCGAGAAGCTGAATATGTGCCGGGGGAACCCCTAAACTTTCGGCTACCTGTGCCGCGACCCAGGCGCTGCTCTTCGGATTGGTGCCGCCTGCGGCGCCGGTGAAAATCAGGGTCGATTGCGGATTGCGTTGCCACTGGCGCACTCCTTCTGCCACGCGCGGCAGGCTGTTGTTCAGCAGATTTGAACTCGGCGCCCACGCCGGATTGAACGTGTAGCCTCCGCCCAGCACGACGATGTAATCCACCTCACGGCTGCCGTTCCAGGTCGGATAACGGCTATCCAGCGGCAACAGCAGGCGATCGGCCAGCGGTTGCAGACTCAGAAGCAGCAGTAACAGCCAGCTGACAGAGATCACGGTTTTACCGCTTTTCTGCCAGTCAGTCAGCCAAAGCAGTAAAATGCCCAATGCCATCAGCAAAAGCAGAAACGGCAGGGGTAAAAGCAGCCCGCCAGTTACTTTTTTCAGGGTAAATAACATCAAAAACGCGTCCTGTTGTCCGAAAATAGAGCACCCGGAAGGGAAGATGGGGATGAAAGGTTCATTCTTCTGGTGCCTGTGACAAAATAGCACAAGTCTTACCGCAGCATACCGGAGCGCATGCCATGCAGGATCGTAACTTTGACGATCTCGCGGATAAATTTTCGCAAAATATTTACGGCACCACCAAAGGACGGATACGCCAGGCCATTCTCCATGATGAGCTGGCGATGATCCTGCCAGGCCTGTCGCCACATCCGCTCTCCGTGCTGGATGCGGGTGGCGGAATCGGCCAGGTCTCCAGCGGTCTGGCGGCACAGGGCCATCAGGTGCTGCTGTGCGATCTCTCCGGTGAGATGCTGCGCCGGGCGGAAGAAAATGCCACGGCGCAGGGTGTGAGCCACAACATGCAATTCAGACAAATTAGCGCCCAGCAGGTGGGTGAACATTTGGATAAGCCGGTGGATCTGGTATTGTTCCACGCTGTGCTTGAGTGGGTCGCCGAACCGGAGGCGGTGCTGAAAGCGTTGTATGATGTGCTGCGTCCGGGTGGGGTCATGTCGCTGATGTTTTACAATCTGCACGGCCTGACACTGCGCACCTTAACGCTGGGCAACTTTGGCTATCTGCGCACCAACCTGACCAAACGCAAAAAGCGCACGCTATCGCCTGACTATCCCCGCGATCCCGATCAGGTTTATCGCTGGCTGGAGGCCTGTGGCTTTGTGATTGAGCGGCGTGCCGGTATCCGGGTTTTCAGCGACTACATGAAACCGCCAAAGGGCGAGCCCAAAAGCGACGACGAAATTATTGAGATGGAGCGGCGTTACTGCCGTCAGGAACCCTTTTTAAGCTTAGGGCGTTACATCCACGTGACCGCGCGTAAACCCGGGCAGAAGGACGAATTATGAGTGAATTTTCCCAGACGGTACCTGAACTGGTATCCTGGGCGCGCAAAAATGACTTTTCCCTTGCGCTGCCAGTGGAACGGCTGGCCTTTTTGCTGGCTATCGCCACCCTCAACGGGGAGCGGATGGACGGTGAAATGAGCGAAGGCGATCTGATTGATGCTTTCCGTCACGTCAGTAAAGCGTTTGAACAAACCCATGAAACCGTGCTGGTTCGCGCCAATAACGCCATCAATGACATGGTGCGACAGCGCCTGCTCAACCGCTTTACCAGCGAACTCACCGAAGGCAACGCCATCTATCGCCTGACGCCGCTGGCGATCGGTATCACCGACTACTACATCCGTCAGCGGGAGTTTTCGACCCTGCGCCTGTCGATGCAGCTCTCCATTGTGGCCAGTGAGCTGAAGCGGGCCGCCGATGCCGCGCAGGAAAATGGCGATGAGTTTCACTGGCACCGTAATGTTTTCGCGCCGCTGAAATATTCGGTGGCAGAGATATTCGACAGCATCGATATGACCCAGCGTCTGATGGATGAGCAGCAGCAGGCGGTCAAAAACGATATCGCCGAGCTGCTGAACAAAGACTGGCGCGCGGCTATCTCCAGCTGCGAAATGCTGCTTTCAGAGACCTCGGGAACCCTGCGCGAACTGCAGGATACGCTCGAAGCTGCGGGTGACAAGCTGCAGGAAAACCTGTTACGCATTCAGGATGCCACGCTGAACAGCCCGGATCTCGGGTTTGTCGACAAGCTGGTGTTTGATCTGCAGAGCAAACTTGACCGAATCACCAACTGGGGCCAGCAGGCGATTGACCTCTGGATCGGCTACGACCGCCACGTCCATAAATTTATTCGTACTGCCATCGACATGGATAAAAACCGCGTCTTTGCGCAGCGTCTGCGGGTATCGGTTCAGAATTACTTCGACGCGCCGTGGGCGCTGACCTATGCCAACGCCGACCGTCTCTATGACATGCGCGATGAGGCCCTGACGCTGCGTAACGACGAAGTCATGGGCGAACTGCCGCCGGAGATGGAGTACGAAGAGATCAACGAAATCCGCGAACAGCTGGCAGCCATGATTGAAGAAGCGCTGCAGGTCTACAAGTTGCAACAAAAACCGCTCAACCTCGCGTCAGTAATGCGCGACTACCTGGCCCAGTATCCCCGCGCCCGTCATTTCGATCTGGCGCGCATTGTGGTGGACCAGGCGGTGCGTCTTGGCGTAGCGGAAGCCGATTTAGCCGGTTTGCCTGTGGAATGGCAAGCCATCAATGATTACGGAGCCAAGGTGCAGGCACATGTCATCGACAAATATTGAACAAGTGATGCCGGTTAAGCTGGCACAGGCACTGGCCAACCCGATTTTCCCCGCGCTGGACAGCCAGTTACGCGCGGGACGCCACATCGGTATTGAAGAGCTGGATAACCATGCTTTTCTGATGGACTACCAGTCGTTTCTCGAAGAGTTTTACAGCCGCTATCACGTGGAGTTAATCCGTGCGCCGGAAGGCTTCTTCTATCTGCGTCCGCGTTCAACCACGCTGATCCCGCGCTCGGTACTCTCTGAGCTGGATATGATGGTCGGGAAAATTCTCTGCTATCTCTATCTCAGCCCGGAACGGCTGGCCAATGAAGGGATTTTCACCCAGCAGGAGCTCTACGATGAACTGCTCTCGCTGGCGGACGAGAACCGGCTGCTGAAGCTGGTGAATCAGCGTTCAACCGGGTCGGATCTGGACCGCACCAAGCTGCAGGAGAAAGTGCGCGCCTCACTGAGCCGTCTGCGCCGTCTCGGCATGGTGTGGTTTTTCGGCAACGACAGCAGCAAATTCCGCATCACGGAATCGGTGTTCCGCTTTGGCGCTGACGTGCGCGGCGGGGATGATGCCCGTGAAGCGCAGCTTCGTCTGATTCGTGACGGGGAAGCGATGCTACTGGAAAACGCCACTGCACCGGTCGACACCGATGAAGGTGACGGGCAGGAGAGCGACGCGAGTGAGAACGCAGAGGAAGAACAGGCATGATTGAGCGCGGAAAGTTTCGTTCGCTTACGCTGATCAACTGGAACGGCTTTTTTGCCCGCACCTTTGATCTTGATGAATTAGTTACCACGCTGTCAGGCGGTAACGGGGCCGGTAAGTCCACCACGATGGCGGCTTTTGTCACCGCGCTGATCCCCGATCTGACACTGCTGCATTTCCGTAATACCACCGAAGCGGGTGCGACCTCCGGGTCGCGCGATAAAGGCCTGCACGGCAAACTGCGCGCCGGCGTCTGCTACTCCATGCTGGATGTGGTGAACTCACGCCACCAGCGTGTGGTGGTGGGTGTTCGCCTGCAGCAGGTCGCCGGCCGGGATAAAAAGGTGGATATCAAGCCGTTCAGCATCCACGGTCTGCCTGCCGACACCAACCCGACCGACATGCTGACTGAAGTGCTGAACAGCCGTCAGGCGCGCGTGTTGCCGCTGAATGAGGTGAAAGAGCGGGTTGAGGCGCAGGAAGGGGTACAGTTCCGCGCCTATAACTCGGTCACTGACTATCACGCCATGATGTTTGATCTGGGTGTGGTGCCGCGTCGTCTGCGCTCCGCCAGCGATCGCAGCAAGTTTTATCGCCTGATCGAAGCCTCGCTCTACGGCGGTATCTCCAGTGCGATTACCCGATCGCTGCGTGATTACCTGCTGCCTGAAAACAGCGGCGTGCGCAAAGCCTTCCAGGATATGGAAGCCGCACTGCGCGAGAACCGCATGACGCTGGAGGCAATCCGCGTAACTCAGTCCGATCGCGATCTGTTTAAACACCTGATCTCTGAGGCGACCAGTTACGTTTCGGCTGACTACATGCGCCATGCTAACGAGCGTCGGGTTCATCTCGACAGCGCGTTACAGCTGCGCAATGAACTGTTCAGCAGCCGCAAGCAACTCGCCACCGAGCAGTATCGTCATGTTGAAATGGCGCGCGAACTGGCTGAGCACAGCGGCGCCGAAAACGATCTCGAAGTCGATTATCAGTCCGCCAGCGATCACCTTAACCTTGTGCAGACGGCGATGCGTCAGCAGGAGAAGATTGAACGCTACGATGCCGATATCGAAGACCTGACGCTGCGGCTGGAAGAGCAGACCGAAGTGGTGGCCGAAGCGCGTGAGATTCAGGAAGAGAACGAAGCGCGGGCTGAAGCGGCTGAGCTGGAAGTGGATGAGCTGAAAAGTCAGCTGGCCGATTTCCAGCAGGCGCTCGACGTGCAGCAAACCCGCGCCATTCAGTATCAGCAGGCACTGCAGGCACTGGAGCGCGCCCGTACCCTTTGTCAGTTGCCCGACCTGAGCATCGACAATGCAGCCGAATGGCAGGAGAGCTTCCAGGCTAAAGAGGAGGAGGCGACAGAGCACCTGCTGCGTCTTGAGCAGAAGCTGAGCGTGGCGGAAGCGGCGCACAGTCAGTTTGAACAGGCGCTGGCGCTGGTGACCAGCATCGCCGGTGAGGTGAGTCGTCAGGATGCCTGGCAAACCGGCCGCGAACTGCTGCGGGATGCCAGCAATCAGCGCCATCACGCCGAACAGCTCTCCTCGCTGCGTCTGCGTCTCAATGAACTGGAACAGCGGCTGCGCGAGCAGCATGAGGCTGAGCGTCTGCTGGCCGAGTTCTGCAAGCGTCAGGGGCAGCACTACGACGCGGATGCGCTGGCTGGCCTGCAGCAGGAGCTGGAAGCGCAGATCGAACAGCTGAACAGCAGCGTGGCTGACGCGGGTGAGCAGCGCATGAAGATGCGCCAGGAGCTCGAACAGCTGCGTGAACGTATTACAGGCCTGACGGCGCGCGCGCCGCACTGGCTCGCCGCCCAAGAGATCCTGACGCAGCTCAGCGAACAGACCGGCCAGGCGCTGAACAGCAGCCAGGATGTCACCGAGTACATGCAGCAGTTGCTGGAACAGGAGCGTGAAACTACCGTCGAGCGCGACGAAGTGGCAGCACGTAAACGCGACATCGAGCAGCAGATTGAACGGCTCAGTCAGCCGGGCGGTGCTGAGGATGCGCGTCTGACCCAGCTGGCAGAACGTTTTGGCGGCGTGCTGCTGTCAGAGATTTACGATGATGTGACCCTGGACGATGCGCCGTACTTCTCGGCGCTCTATGGCCCGTCACGTCACGCGATCGTTGTACCTGATCTTTCACGGGTGCGCGAGTTGCTGGACGGACTGGAAGAGTGCCCGGAAGATCTCTATCTGATCGAGGGCGATCCGCAGTCATTCGACGACAGCGTCTTCAGTGTTGATGAGCTGCAGAATGCGGTCGTGGTAAAAGTGGCTGAGCGTCAGTGGCGCTACTCCCGCTTCCCGAAAATACCGCTGTTTGGCCGCGCGGCGCGTGAAAATCAGCTTGAGCTGCTGCATCTGGAGCGCGACAAGCTGGCGGAACGCTACGCGACCCTGTCGTTCGATGTGCAGAAAACGCAGCGTCTGCATCAGTCCTTCAGTCGCTTTATCGGCAGTCATCTGGCCGTCGCCTTTGATGCCGACCCGGAAGCGCAGATTCGTCAGCTGGGCGCGCGTCGCGGGGAGCTGGAGCGGGCACTCAATCAGCATGAAAGTAACAATCAGCAGCAGCGTCAGCAGTATGAGCTGGCGAAAGAGGGCGTATCGCAGTTAAACCGCCTGCTGCCGCGCGTTAATCTGCTGCTGGATGACACTCTGGCCGATCGCTGCGAAGAGATTCGTGAGCAGGTAGATGCCGCTCAGGATGCGGCGCGCTTCCTGCATCAGCATGGCGCTAAGCTGGCGAAACTGGAACCGATCATCGCGGTTCTGCAGAGCGACCCGGAACAGCACGAACAGCTGCAGGCGGACTATCAGCAGGCGCAGCAGCAGCAGCGCAACGCCCGTCAGCAGGCATTTGCCCTGACCGAGGTGGTGCAGCGTCGTGCTCACTTCAGTTATGACGATTCAGCCAGCATGCTCAGTGGCAACAATGACCTCAGCGACAAGCTGCGTCAGCGCCTGGAGCAGGCTGAAGGCGAGCGCAGTCGTTGCCGTGAACGTCTGCGTGAACATCAGGCACAGCTGACCCAATATGCTCAGCTGCTGGCCTCGCTGAAAAGCGCCTGGGATGCCAAGCGCGACATGCTGAAAGAGCTGCAGCAGGAGATGCAGACGATTGGCGTCCATGCGGACAGCAGCGCAGAAGCGCGGGCGCGGGCGCGTCGCGATGAGCTTTATACCGCACTGAGCCACAACCGCGCACGCCGGAATCAGCTGGAGAAACAGCTGACCTTCTGCGAAGCGGAGATGGATAATCTGCAGAAGCGACTGCGCCAGCTGGAACGCCAGTATCATCAGGTGCGTGAACAGGTGGTCAGCGCGAAAGCGGGCTGGTGCACGGTGCTGCGTCTGGTCAAAGAGAATGGCGTGGAGCGCCGTCTGCATCGTCGTGAACTCGCCTACATGAGTGGCGATGAACTGCGTTCGATGTCGGATAAGGCGCTGGGTGCGCTGCGTCTGGCGGTGGCGGACAATGAGCATCTGCGCGACGTGCTGCGGCTGTCGGAAGATCCGAAACGTCCGGAACGTAAAATTCAGTTCTTTATCGCCGTTTATCAGCATCTGCGTGAGCGTATTCGTCAGGACATTATCCGGACTGACGATCCGGTGGAAGCGATTGAGCAGATGGAGATTGAGCTGAATCGCCTGACGGAAGAGCTGACCGCGCGTGAGCAGATGCTGGCTATCAGTTCTCGCAGTGCGGCAAACATCATCCGTAAAACCATCCAGCGTGAACAGAACCGTATCCGTCAGCTGAATCAGGGCCTGCAGACCGTCAGCTTTGGTCAGGTGCGCAGCGTACGTCTCAACGTTAACGTTCGCGAAACCCATGCCATGCTGCTGGATACGCTGTCGGAAGAGCATGAACAGCATCAGGACCTCTTCAACAGTAACCGTCTGACCTTCTCAGAGGCGCTGGCGAAGCTCTATCAGCGTCTGAACCCGCATATCGATATGGGTCAGCGGACGCCGCAGACTATCGGTGAGGAGCTGCTGGACTACCGCAACTATCTGGAGATGGAGGTGGAAGTTAACCGCGGTTCGGATGGCTGGCTGCGTGCAGAAAGTGGCGCACTCTCAACCGGTGAAGCGATCGGCACCGGGATGTCGATTCTGGTGATGGTCGTGCAGAGCTGGGAAGAGGAGTCACGCCGTCTGCGTGGCAAGGATATCTCACCTTGCCGCCTGCTGTTCCTGGATGAAGCGGCCCGTCTGGATGCCCGCTCTATCGCCACGCTGTTTGAGCTGTGTGAACGTCTGGAGATGCAGCTGGTGATTGCTGCGCCGGAGAACATCAGCCCGGAGAAAGGCACGACTTACAAACTGATGCGTAAGGTGTTTAATAACACCGAGCACGTGCATGTCGTCGGCCTGCGTGGATTTGCGGCCGATCCGGTGCCCACTCGCGCCGGGAGCGGGGAGGCCGCTCTGCCCGATCTGACCACTGAAAAATCTCAGGCTGAGACGTAGTCAAAAACCGAACCATTGGTTAATCTGGAAACGGCATTTGTCGCATGAGGCAAATGCCGTTTTTGTTTGTATACTCAACATAATGAGTCACAGCCCGATCGCAGCGGATACAGGGAACGCTGCGCAGTTAAGAAGATAAGGGGGCAGGGATGTTGCTGGCAAAAAAGGTTAATCATCATCGTGTTATATCATTGTTAGCGCTGGCGCTAACGGTTGTTCCATTTACGCTACCACAGGCCGCTGTTATCGCCGCGATGCCCGGCACCGCGCACGCGTCAGTTTCGGTTTCCGACAGTCAGCAACGTATCCGCCAGGCGTTTTCCAGCGCCGATCAGCCATTTTATCTTGCGCCGCTGGCGACGCTGTATGCGTCCCGCCACATGCAGCCGCTCTGGCAGGATGAGCAGGCGGTTCAGAAGTTTCAGCAGCAGCTGGCTGAGGTGGCGCTCTCTGGCGTCCAGCCGCAGTTCACGCGCTGGGTTGACCGTCTGACTAACCCGGCTATCACCGGCTTTGCCCGTGACGTGACCCTCTCCGACGCCATGCTGGGCTACCTGCAGTTTGTCTCTAACGTGCCGACGCAGGGGGAAACCTGGCTCTACAGTAATGTTCCCTACAGGCTGACACAGCCGTCGGTGGCCGTGGTAAATCAGTGGCAGAATGCGGTCAATGCGGGCGCGAGCAGTACGTTTGTTGCTTCCCTGCAGCCGCAGCATCCTCAGTATCAGCCGATGCACGCTGCGCTGAAAGCGCTGCTCAGTGATAAACAGCCCTGGCCGCAGCTGAAGAACAGCGAAACGCTGCGTCCGGGGCAGGTCAGTGACGATGTCCCCGCACTGCGTGAAATTCTGCAGCGCAGCGGCATGCTGACCGCACAGAGCAACGCACCGGCTCCGGATGATGATGCCGTGCCGGTCGCTCCTTCACCGGTAACCCACAGCGATCAGCCGGTGGCAGTGAGTCCTTCCGCTACGCCGGTCAACGATCTGCCTGCGCCATCGCCGCAGTCACCCGGCAACGTTCAGAGCCAGACGCTGGAAGGCAACACCGCCAATGTCTATGACGAGACGCTGGTGGCGGCGGTCAAACGTTTTCAGCAGTGGCAGGGACTGGATGGCGATGGCGCTATCGGTGCCAGAACGCGGCAGTGGCTGAACGTCTCACCCCAGATGCGCGCTTCGTTACTGGCGCTGAATATTCAGCGACTGCGCCTGCTGCCGGATGATATGCACAACGGCATTATGGTCAACATCGCCAACTACTCGCTGATCTATTACAACAACGGCAACAAGATCCTCTCTTCCCGGGTCATTGTCGGGCGTCCCGATCGTAAAACACCACTGATGCGCAGCGCGCTCAATAATGTGGTGCTCAATCCGCCGTGGAATGTGCCGACGACGCTGGTGCGCAAAGATATCATCCCTAAAGTGAAACAGGACCCCACCTATCTCTACAAGCACGGTTATACCCTGCTGTCGGGCTGGAGTGCTGATGCTGAAGTGATCGATCCCAGCATGATCGACTGGCGCATGGTTTCCGCTGCATCCTTCCCTTACCGGATGATTCAGGCTCCGGGTCAGACGAATGCGCTGGGCCGATACAAATTCAACATGCCTAGTTCGGATGCCATCTATCTGCATGACACGCCAAACCATAACCTGTTTCAGCGTGATATTCGTGCACTCAGCTCAGGCTGCGTGCGTGTGAATAAGGCATCAGAACTGGCCGGGTTGTTACTGCAGGATGCAGGCTGGAACGACTCCCGTATTTCCAGCACCCTGAAAGAGGGGGATACCCGTTATGTGCCGATTCGCCATCGCATCCCGGTCAATCTCTATTACCTTACGGCCTGGGTTGCTGATGATGGCAAGCCGCAGTTCCGAACAGATATTTACAATTATGATGACACCGCCCGTTCGGGCAGTCAGGCACTGAGCCGGGCCAAACAGTTATTGCTCTAGTGATTGATTTTAAATCGTTAGCGGCGCACCTGGCACCGTAAGAAATATCCTCTGAGGGCGATTCCTTCGGGAATCGCCTCTCAAACACGCCCCAGATGGGTTGACGCTTACCTGAGAGAAAGTTATGGTTCGGCCTGTGCGCTTTTTGCACATTTCTATGGCTTCACTCTCAGGTAAACCGCTACATGTCTACTATTGATTCTTTTCGTCGCAACCTGCTGCTTTGCGGTAGTGCCGCCGCTGGACTGGCATTATTGCCCGCTTCTGCAAGGGCTTCGCTTTCAACATCTCGCCCGCGTGTATTGATGCTTAACAATCTTCACACCGGTGAAACCCTTAAAACTGAATTTTTTAATGGTAAGAGTTACGACAAGGATGAGTTGACACGATTAAATCACTTTTTCCGTGACTACCGCGCCAATAAAGTGAAAAGCATTGATCCGCACCTCTTCGATCAGATTTTCCGCCTGCAGGCACTGCTCGGTACGCGCAAACCTGTCCAGCTGGTCTCGGGCTACCGTTCACTGGCGACCAACAATATGTTACGTGAGAGCGGTCCGGGAGTCGCGAAGCATAGCTATCACACCAAAGGCCAGGCGATGGATTTCCATATTGAAGGGGTTTCATTAGCCAATGTACGTAAAGCGGCGTTATCTCTGCGTGCGGGTGGTGTAGGATATTATCCCCGCAGTAACTTTGTACATATTGATACCGGTCCGATCAGGCACTGGTAACGACACCGGCGACGCTGCGTGAGCCGGTCATGGAGCGTTATGAACTACCACATTATTCCTGTTACAGCCTTTGCCCAGAACTGTTCCGTTATCTGGTGCGACACCACCCGTGAAGCGGCTCTGGTCGATCCAGGCGGCGATGCCGATCTGATCAAACAAACGCTGGAACAGCTCAGACTCAGACCCGCTCAGATTCTGCTGACCCATGGGCATCTCGATCACGTCGGAGGCGCGGTCGAACTGGCGGCTTACTATCAGATCCCTATTGTCGGGCCACAAAAGCGGGATGCTTTCTGGCTGGAGGCGCTGCCCACGCAGAGCCGGATGTTCGGACTGGAAGAGTGCGCCCCTTTCACGCCGGATCGCTGGCTGGAGGAGGGGGAGAGTGTGCAGGTCGGGCTGACTACGCTGGAGGTCCTGCACTGCCCGGGCCATTCACCTGGTCATGTGGTTTTCTTTGACCGTCCCGGAAAGCTGCTGATTTCAGGTGATGTGATTTTTAATGGCGGCGTGGGACGAACAGACTTCCCGCAGGGCGATCATCAGCAGTTAATTAAGGCGATTCACACTAAATTACTGCCGCTAGGCGATGATGTGACTTTTCTGCCCGGTCACGGCCCGATCTCCACACTGGGACAGGAACGCATCAGCAATCCTTTCCTGCAGTAAATCAGACCTTTTGCTGCCATAAAAAATGGGCCCTCAGGCCCATTTTTGTTTATCGCCTGCCTCAGAGCACCGCGACAATCGCTTCGCACAGCGCCGACATGTTGTCCGGCGTCATGCCCGCCACATTCACGCGGCCAGAGTTAACGGCATACACAGCGAACTCTTCACGCAGGCGAATAACCTGCTCTTTGGTTAAGCCGCTGAATGAGAACATGCCGTTTTGCTTAATGATAAAGCTGAAGTCACGCTGCGCACCTTTCTCTGCCAGCGTGTTAACAAACAGCTGACGCATACGCTGAATGCGCTGACGCATGTCCGACAGCTCCTGCTCCCAGATGGTCCGCAGCGCGTCGTTACTCAGAATCGTCGCGACGACGGCCGCACCATGCGCCGGGGGATTGGAGTAGTTGGCACGAATGGTGTATTTCACCTGACTGAATGCGGTTTCTGCTACGCCGGCGTCGGCCGCTACCAGCGTGATGGCCCCCACGCGCTCATTGTAGAGACCAAAATTCTTCGAGTATGAGCTGGCGACGATCAGCTCCTGATGTGACGCGGCGAAAATACGCAGGCCTTCGGCATCTTCGTCCAGACCACGGGCAAAGCCCTGGTAAGCGAAGTCGAACAGCGGTAGCCAGCCATTTGCCTGTGAGATCTCTGCCAGCTTCTGCCACTGCTCCGCTGTCGGATCGATACCGGTCGGGTTATGGCAGCAGCCGTGGAAAAGCACCACATCGCCAGGCTGAACCTGACTCAGCGACGCCAGCATTCCCTCAAAATCAAGCGTATGGTTTGCTGCGTCATAATAGTGATATTCACACACCTCAAGACCGGCAGCATTGAACACATTTTTATGATTCGGCCAGCTGGGATTGCTGATCCAGACCCGTTTTACCGCCGTCTGCGTGGCCAGAAAATCTGCCGCAATGCGCAGCGCGCCTGTGCCACCTGGCGTCTGTGCCGTACGTGCACGGCGCGCGCTAATCAGTGGGCTGTCATTGCCGAACAGCAGGGCCTGCGTGCAGCGCGCGAAATCCGCCAGACCATCAATCCTGAGATAGTTTTTGGTGGTTTCGTTTTCCAGCAGATACTGCTCAGCCTTTTTAACACTGGTCAGCACCGGAGTCTTGCCGGTTTCGTCTTTATAGACGCCGATACCCAGATTGATTTTTTCAGGGCGGTCATCAGCACGAAACAGATCGGCGAGCCCGAGGATAGGATCGGCGGGTGCAGCAGAGATCGATTCAAACATGTGTCAGGTCCATTAGCGTGAACGTTTGCAAGAGGGCTCTCAGGTTAACGTCCGGCCAGGCAAATGCCAACCGTTTGCGAATCAAAATCCTCTATTTTGCGGTGCGGATTGCACGACGGTGAGATAAAGACGTTAACGCGGAGCGGAAGGGGGGTTAAGAAGTGCAGAGGTTGTAATTAACAACCATAAAAAAACGGGGCCGTGGCCCCGTTTTTCAACATGTTTAAAGCAGGATTAGAACTGGTAAACCAGGCCTACTGCTACAGTGTCATCAGAGTTCAGACCCAGACGGTTGTTGTCATCCAGCTGGTTGATCTGATAGTCCACATAGGTAGACATGTTTTTGTTGAAGTAATAAGTTGCGCCGACGTCAATGTATTTAACCAGGTCAGCATCGCCCACGCCTTCGATGTCCTTGCCTTTAGACTGAACGTAGGCAATGGATGGACGCAGACCGAAGTCGAACTGATACTGTGCAACCAGTTCAATGTTCTGTGCTTTGTTTACGAAGCCAGTTGTGGAGAAGGTGTTACCGTTAGCCAGAGTACCGGTAGCAGTGACTGGGGTTGAGTTACGTGTCTCACCGTACATTGCAGCCAGGTAAATGTTGTTTGCATCGTACTTCAGAGCAGTTGCCCAGTTTTCAGCGCGTTTACCCGCGCCCTGACCGGTAACAGTGGTCGTTGCATCACCGCCGCCATTCGCTTCGGAAGGAGTGACAGTAGTCTGTGCACCGGCTGCCTGAGCATTGGTACGGTCACTGCTGCTATATGCACCAACGATACCCAGACCGATTGGTGAGGTATAAGAGGTTGACACACCGTAGCCGTCGCCGTTAGAACGACGAATTGAGTCACGTTCGTTTTTGCCCTGATACTGAACAGCGAAGTCCCAGCCATCTACCAGGCCAAAGAAGTTGGTGTTGCGGTAAGTCAGCAGACCGGTGCTACGACCATTCATGAAGTTATCTGAGTATCCTGAGTCGCCACCGAATTCTGGCAGCATATCGGTCCAGCCAATTGCATCATAAACCACACCGTAGTTACGGCCGTAGTCGATTGAACCCGCATCGCCGAATTTCAGACCAGCAAAGCCCAGACGGGTTTTGTTGCCATTCTGTGCGTCAGAACCTTCAGAGTTGTTCGCCTGAATGTTGTATTCCCACTGGCCGTAACCGGTCAGCTGGTCATTAATCTGAGTTTCGCCCTTAAAGCCAAAACGAACGTAAGATTTGTCGCCGTTATTGCCATCGCCATTTGGTGCATCATTATCAGAGAAGTAATGCAGGCCAACAGCTTTACCGTACAGGTCCAGTTTGTTGCCGTCTTTGTTATAGATTTCTGCAGCATTGGCTGCGCCGGCGGCTAACAGAGCAGGGATAACCACTGCCAGAATATTGCGCTTCATCATTATTCATTACCCTCATTGGAGTTATTTGTACACCTGCCACTGCCGTAAGGAAATCTTTACAGAACCCTCAACGAAGTTTGGTGTCTTCCTGTGTCTGCACGCATCTTTCCATCCCCCCCGCCGTAATTCTAGCGCGAAAATGCTACTAAACTCGTAATCTGGTTTCTAAAGGAAAATATGTATTACAAAATGTAAAAAAGACGGAACTTTGTGAGAGAACTCAAAATTTACAAAAATAAAAAAAGGCCGGCAGTGCCGACCTCTTTATATATATGATTTTCTTATATTTAATGCCGAATGTCAGAAACTCGCATTACGTGGGGTGCGTGGGAAGGGGATAACGTCCCTGACATTTTGTACGCCGGTGACATAGGCGATTAAACGTTCAAAGCCAAGACCAAAGCCAGAATGCGGAACGGTGCCATAGCGACGCAGGTCACGATACCACCAGTAATCCTCTTTATTCAGCCCCATCTCTTCCAGACGCGCATCAAGTACATCCAGACGCTCTTCACGCTGTGAACCGCCGATGATCTCACCAATGCCCGGCGCCAGAACGTCCATCGCCGCCACGGTTTTACCATCTTCATTCAGGCGCATATAGAACGCCTTAATATCTTTCGGATAGTTTTTCACGACCACTGGCGCTTTGAAGTGTTTCTCTGCCAGATAACGCTCGTGTTCAGAGGAGAGGTCGATACCCCAGGACACCGGGTTCTCGAAGGTCTGACCGCAGTTCTTCAGGATTTCAATCGCATCGGTGTAGTCGACCTGAGCAAAATCGGTGGTGATGAAACGCTGCAGGCGCTCAACAGCCTCTTTATCGACACGCTCAGCAAAGAAGGCCATGTCGTCAGCGCGCTCTTCCAGCACCGCGTTAAAGACATATTTCAGCATGGCTTCGGCCAGTGCTGCGGCATCATCCAGCGAAGCAAACGCAATTTCCGGCTCCAGCATCCAGAATTCCGCCAGGTGACGGCTGGTGTTAGAGTTTTCGGCGCGGAAGGTCGGACCAAAGGTGTAAATCTTCGACAGGGCGCTGGCATAGGTTTCACCGTTCAGCTGACCTGATACGGTCAGGAACGCCTCTTTGCCAAAGAAATCTTCAGCGAAATCGACTTTGCCCTGATCGTCACGCGGCAGGTTTTCCAGATCCAGCGTCGAAACGCGGAACATCTCGCCTGCGCCTTCGGTGTCTGACGCCGTGATCAGCGGGGTGGAGACCCAGAAATAGCCATTTTCATGGAAGAAACGGTGCAGCGCCTGCGCCAGAGTATGGCGGACGCGGGCAACCGCGCCAATCAGGTTGGTGCGCGGACGCAGGTGAGCCACTTCACGCAGATACTCAATGCTGTGGCGCTTAGCCGCCATCGGGTAGCTGTCCGGATCTTCCACCCAACCCACCACTTCCAGATGGGTCGCCTGAATCTCAAACGCCTGGCCCTGGCCCGGCGAAGCCACCACTTTACCGGTGACGATAACCGAACAGCCCGTGGTCAGACGCAGCACTTCATCCTGATAATTATTCAGAGAATTATTGACGACAGCCTGAACGGGATTAAAGCAGGAGCCGTCATACACGGCGATGAAGGAAAGACCGGCTTTGGAATCTCTTCGGGTACGCACCCAACCACGTACGGTGACTTCACTGTCAACCGCGACGCGACCGTGCAGTACGTCCGCTACAGGCACTACGCTCATAAATATCTCTCTATATAGAAGAAGTGAGTAAAAAAAGTTGCCCCATCCGGGGTTTTGCTATGTTACTTGCGAGTCTTCAGGAAACAAGCAAAATTCAGGCTGAAAACAGATTTATTACAGCAGAGGCGGGGCGTATTGACGCCCCGATAAGAGGGGATTTAACTCGCTTTTTTCACCAGCGGCAGGTCAAAGGCTTTACGCAGCGCTCTGACAAAAGCTTTGTCCTGACAGATCGTTTTACCCGGGCTGTCGGAGAGTTTCGCCACCGGTTTACCGTTGCACTGCACCAGTTTGATGACGATATTCAGTGGCGTGACGCCCGGAATATCGCAGGTCAGGCGGGTCCCGATACCGAAAACCACATTCGTTCGCTGACCAAAATGGCGGTAAAGCGCCAGCGCCTTGTCGAGATTCAGATTGTCAGAAAAGACCAGATTTTTGCTTAAGGGATCGATACCCAGCTTCTGATAGTGGGCGAGCGCTTTCTCACCCCACTCAACCGGATCGCCGGAATCGTGGCGCAGACCCTGATAACGGCGGGCGAACACCGGGCCAAAGTCGCGCAGGAACGCATCCATGGCGATACAGTCGGTCAGCGCAATACCCAGCTGGTCGTCATACTCATCCAGCCACGCCTGAAGTGCTGCCCGCTGGCTGTTCGCCAGAACGGGACTAATCTGCTGGAACGCCTGAAACCACTCGTGCGCCTGGGTTCCCACTGGCGTGAGTGACAGGCGGCGCGCCAGGTCATAGTTACTGGTACCAATCAGCCAGGGGAAATCCTGTTTCAGCGTTGCGACAATCGACTGCTGCACATCCTGTGAATAGCGACGGCGGGTGCCGAAATCCATCAGGCGGAAGCGTGACATGTCGAGGTCGGCCACCTGCGCGTTAAAGTCGCTGAGCTTATGATGCAGGTGGTCAATCGCCTGCAGAGTGGTGACCTGCGGTGTGCGATTACGATGCACAATCTCGCTGATCAGCGCCAGCAGCGGCACCTCCCACAGTATCACTTCACGCCACGGCCCCTGAATACGAAGGTCCAGCTTGCCGTGGTGATTGCGCACCTCAACCTGCTCCGGTTTGTAGCGGAACTGGCGAAGCCAGCTCAGGTAATCTTCGCGAAAGAAGGGAAGATGAGACAACCAGGTCGCTTCATCTTCAGTCAGCGCCAGATTTTGCATTGCGGTTATCGCGTCACGAATTTCGTCAGCGTAGAGACCCAGCAGTTCGTCGCCGCGGCAGCGAAACTCCGCCGTCACCGTTACGTCGTGGTAGCGGTGGAAAACGGCCTGCTGCATATGGAGCTTATAGGCGTCCGTATCCAGCAGCGAGGTCAGTATCGGGGAAGCATGTCCTGTCATGGCGCGTTTCAGCATCCTGTTCGGTGGCGCAGAGCCCGGTGTTGTACACAGTCATAAAGACGCAAAAGTATAATTCACTATCTGACGCCGATCACAGCATATTTCAGTCCGGCGGGTCGAGGCCAATCTGTGCCTTTGTTAACAAACTGTAGACATTTCACCCTTTAGCTGCATTGTGCGTGGCAAGCTTGTTGTAACAAGCTTAGACTTTGCCGGTAAACTTATAACAACGCGAGACGGAATATGACGCAACAGCCCCAAATCAAGTATCGCCACGACTATCGTGCGCCTGATTACACCATCACCGACATCGATTTAACCTTTGAACTGGATGCGTCGACCACCCGCGTAACGGCCATCAGCCAGGTCAAACGGCTGGGCGACAGCCAGGCTGAGCTGCGCCTGGACGGAGAGGCGTTAACGCTGATTGCGCTGGAAATCAACGGGCAGCCCTGGACGGCGTTCCGTGAAGAAGAGGGGGCGCTGGTCATCAGTCAGCTGCCGGAAAGCTTCACCCTGAAAATCATCAACGATATTCATCCGGATCAGAACACCGCGCTGGAAGGACTGTACAAATCGGGTGAGGCGCTCTGCACCCAGTGCGAAGCTGAAGGCTTCCGTCATATTACCTGGTATCTCGATCGCCCGGATGTGCTGGCGCGTTTTACTACCACCATTTATGCCGACGGCAATCGCTATCCCTACCTGCTCTCCAACGGTAACCGGATCGACGGCGGCCAGGACGATCAGGGGCGCAACTGGGTGAAGTGGCAGGACCCGTTCCCGAAACCCTGCTATCTCTTTGCGCTGGTGGCGGGCGACTTCGACGTGCTGCGCGACAGCTTTACCACCCGCTCAGGCCGTGATGTGGCGCTGGAGATCTTCGTCGACCGCGGCAATCTCGACCGCGCTGACTGGGCAATGACCTCGCTGAAAAACAGTATGAAGTGGGATGAGGAGCGTTTCGGTCTGGAGTATGACCTCGACATCTTTATGATCGTGGCAGTGGACTTCTTTAATATGGGGGCGATGGAAAACAAAGGCCTCAACGTCTTTAACGCCAAATATGTGCTGGCCAAAGCTGAAACCGCGACCGACAAAGATTATCTCGGTATCGAAGCCGTGATTGGTCATGAATATTTCCATAACTGGACCGGTAACCGTGTGACCTGCCGCGACTGGTTCCAGCTCAGCCTGAAAGAGGGGCTGACGGTCTTCCGCGATCAGGAGTTCAGCTCCGATCTGGGCTCGCGCGCGGTGAACCGCATCGATAATGTGCGCATCGTTCGTGGTGCACAGTTCGCCGAAGATGCCAGCCCGATGGCGCACCCGATCCGCCCGGATCAGGTGATCGAAATGAACAACTTCTACACCCTGACCGTGTATGAAAAGGGATCGGAAGTGATCCGCATGATGCACACGCTGCTGGGTGAGGAGAATTTCCAGAAAGGCATGCAGCTCTATTTTGAGCGCCACGACGGCAGCGCGGCAACCTGTGATGATTTTGTTCAGGCGATGGAAGATGCTTCAAACGTCGACCTGTCGCAGTTCCGCCGCTGGTACAGCCAGTCGGGTACACCGGTCCTGACGGTCCGTGACGACTATAATCCGGAGCTGGAACAGTACACTCTGCATGTTACCCAGCACACGCCAGCCACCGCCGACCAGAAAGAGAAGCTGCCGCTGCACATTCCGCTGGATATCGAACTCTATGATGGTGAAGGCAAGGTGATCCCGCTGCAGCATAATGGTCAGCCGGTACATCATGTGCTGAATGTTACCGAGGAGTTCCAGACCTTTATTTTCGACAACGTCTACTTCCAGCCAGTGCCGTCGCTGCTGCGTGAATTCTCTGCGCCGGTGAAGCTCGACTATAAGTGGAGTGACGCGCAGCTTACCTTCCTGATGCGCCATGCCCGCAACGACTTCTCCCGCTGGGATGCGGCTCAGAGCCTGCTGGCTACCTATATCCGCCTCAATGTCGCCCGCTATCAGCAGGGTCAGCATCTGTCGCTGCCGCTGCACGTCGCCGACGCATTCCGCGCAGTGCTGCTTGATACCGACTGCGACCCGGCACTGACCGCGCTGATCATGACGCTGCCGTCAGAAAATGAGATTGCCGAGCTGTTTGACGTTATCGATCCGCAGGCCATCTCACTGGTGCGGGATGCGTTGCAACGTACGCTGGCGCGCGAACTGGCCGATGAATTCTTTGCAATTTACAACGCCAATCAGCAGCCAGAGTATCGCGTGGAGCATGAGGCGATTGGTCAGCGCAGCCTGAAAAATATCTGCCTGACCTATCTCGCCTTCAGCGATGCGCAGCTGGCGGACAAACTGGTGCAGGCGCAGTATCAGCAGGCGACCAACATGACTGATGCGCTGGCCGCTCTTTCTGCCGCTGTGGCGGCGCAGCTGCCGTGCCGCGATGCGCTGCTGGCGGCGTATGATGAGCGCTGGCATCAGGATGGTCTGGTCATGGACAAATGGTTTGTGCTGCAGGCGACCAGTCCGGCTGCCAACGTGATGCGCAACGTGCGTCAGCTTCTGACGCATCGCTCCTTCACGATGAGTAACCCGAACCGCGTTCGCTCGCTGGTGGGTGCCTTTGCCTCCGCGAACCCTGCTGCTTTCCATGCAAAAGATGGCAGCGGCTATAAGTTTCTGGTCGAGATGCTGACTGACCTCAACACCCGTAATCCGCAGGTGGCGGCACGGATGGTGGAGCCGCTGATTCGCCTGAAACGCTATGACGAAACGCGTCAGACGATGATGCGCGAGGCGCTGGAAGAACTGCTGACGCTGGATAAACTCTCTGGCGATCTCTACGAGAAAATCACCCGGGCGCTGAACGCCTGATAATAAAAAGGCGGAGCGTCTGAGACGGCCTCCGCCTTTTTTTAGCGCTGCTGCGCCAGTCGCACCGGTGGAGTGCGCTCTGTACGCTGCATCACCCGATCCAGCACCTCCGCTTCCAGCTCGGCGAGTCGTGCCGATCCCCGGCGTCGCGGCCTGGGCAAATCGACCTGAAGATCCAGCCCGATCTCTCCCTCCTCAATCAACAGCACCCGATCCGCCATCACAACCGCCTCACTGACATCGTGCGTGACCAGCAGCACGGTAAAGTGATGCTGCTGCCACAGCGACTCAATCAGTCCCTGCATTTCGATGCGGGTCAGGGCATCCAGCGCCCCCAGTGGCTCATCCAGCAGCAACAGACCGGGACGATGGATCAGCGCCCGGGCCAGCGCAACCCGCTGTTTCTGGCCTCCCGACAGCGCGGCAGGCCATTCATCAGCACGATCGGCCAGTCCGACTGCCGCCAGCGCATCCCGCGCCGCGCTGCGCCATTCGCGTCCGCGCAGCCCCAGGCCGACGTTATCGATCACTTTTTTCCACGGCAGCAGTCGCGCATCCTGGAACATCAGACGGGTATCGTCGCGCGCCGACTGCAACGGTGCATTGCCCGCCAGCAGCTCACCGCTGGAGCAGTGCTCCAGTCCAGCCAGCAGGCGCAGCAGGGTACTTTTGCCACAGCCGCTGCGGCCCACGACCGCCACAAACTGACCGGAAGGGATATGCAGGTCAATTTTATTGAGAATGGTGCGGTTGCCATACTGTTTGCTGACGCCGTTGACGCCAACCGGGGTGCCGGTGTTGAGGCGTGCCGGTGAGAGAATCGAACTCATGCGTTCTCCTCCTTTAATTGATAAGCGGGATGCCAGCGCAGCCAGACACGCTCCAGCAGCAGCGCGGCGACATCCGCCAGCTTACCGAGCAGGGCGTAGAGAATGATGGCGACCACCACCACATCCGTCTGCAGAAATTCCCGTGCATTCATCGCCAGATAGCCGATGCCGGCGTTGGCGGAAATGGTCTCCGCGACGATCAGCGTCAGCCACATCAGGCCGAGGGCGAAACGCACGCCGACCATGATATTCGGCAGCGCGCCGGGCAGGATCACCTGGATAAACAGACTCCAGCCGGAGAGGCCGTAGCTGCGGGCCATCTCAACCAGCCCGCGGTCAATATTGCGGATGCCGTGATAGGTGTTGAGGTAGATAGGGAAGAGCGTGCCCAGCGCCACCAGGAAAATCTTGGCCGACTCATCAATACCGAACCAGAGGATCACCAGCGGGATCAGGGCCAGATGCGGCACGTTGCGCAGCATCTGAACCGAGGTATCGAGCAGACGCTCACCGGTTTTTGAGGTGCCGGTAATCAGTCCAAGTATCAGACCGATGGAGCCGCCGATAGCGAAACCGACCAGCGCCCGCCAGCTGCTGATCGCCAGGTGCTGCCACAGTTCGCCGCTGACCGTCAGCTGCCAGAAGGTGGTCACGATTTTCTCCGGCGCGGGCAGAATGCGGGTTGATAACCAGCCGGTTTGCGAGGCAATCTGCCACACCACGATCAGCAGGAGAGGCAGCAGCCATGGCACCAGCGTATCGGCAAGACGTTTTCGGGTTCTGGCCATTCTGCTCTCCTCAGCCCCGGGCGACTTTTTTCTCAGGGGTAAAATCGTTGGCTACCGCTTCACCGTGCGCCTGAACGACGCGAGGCTGCGGGACCAGCGGCACCTGCAGGTCGAGATGCGGGAACAGGAGTTCCCCGACGCGATAAGCCTCTTCCAGATGCGGGTAGCCTGACAGAATAAAGGTCTCGATACCCAGCGCTTCATACTCTTTGATCCGGGCGGCAACGGTCGGGCCATCACCCACCAGCGCGGTTCCGGCACCGCTGCGCACCAGACCGACACCTGCCCAGAGGTTCGGGCTGATTTCGAGCTTGTCGCGGCGACCCCCGTGGAGCGCGGCCATGCGACGCTGCCCGACAGAATCGGCGCGCTGGAATGCCGCCTGCGCTTTGGCGATGGTGGCGTCATCCACATTGGCAATCAGCCGGTCAGCCGCCTGCCAGGCCTCTTCATTAGTTTCTCGCACAATCACATGCAGACGAATACCGAACCGCACGGTCCGGCCCTGAGCGGCCGCTTTCGCGCGCACCTGCTCAATCTTCTCTTTGACCTGCGCAGGCGGCTCGCCCCAGGTGAGGTAGACATCAACCTGCTCCGCGGCCAGCTCCTGCGCCGGTTCTGAGGAGCCGCCAAACCAGAGCGGCGGACGAGGCTGCTGGACCGGTTTAAACATCAGTCGCGCCCCGCGAACGTGCACATGCCTGCCTTCATAGTCGACGGTTTCCCCCTCAAGGACCCGACGCCAGACGCGGGTAAACTCGGCGGACTCCGCGTAACGCTCGCGGTGATCGAGGAACACCCCGTCGCCCGCCAGCTCTTCCGGATCGCCGCCGGTCACCAGGTTGAACAGCGCCCGCCCGTTAGAGAGGCGATCCAGGGTGGCGGCCTGACGGGCGGCCTGCGTCGGTGAAATCACACCCGGCCGCAGCGCCACCAGAAAACGCAGACGCTGAGTGACCGGAATCAGCGAGGCGGCCACCAGCCAGGCATCTTCACAGGAGCGGCCGGTCGGGATAAGGACGCCGCCAAAGCCCAGACGGTCAGCGGCCTGCGCCACCTGCTGCAGATAGGCATGATCAACCGGTCGCGCCCCTTCAGCCGTGCCAAGATAGTGTCCGTCGCCATGGGTTGGCAGGAACCAGAAAACAGATACGCTCATTGTTGCTCCTTATTGCGTGACGGTGTGGGGATGCCAGAGACGATCCTGAATCGTCACTTTGACTGGCAACAGATGATTGGCATAAAAGAGATCGGCGGTGCGCTGCTGCGCGGCGGCCGTTTCGGCACTGACCGGTGAAATGCGGGTCGGCGGCCGGTGATCCAGATAGCTGGCGATAACCGGTTCGGGCAGGCCCATCGCCTGAGCCAGCAGGGTTGTACTCTGCTGCCGCTGGCTGATGGTGAGCGCATCGGCCGCACTGAACGTGTCGAGCACCTGCTGAATAAAGGCGCCATGGGCTTCGGCATAGCTGCGGGTCGCTAAATAGAACGAGCCGGTCAGGTTGAGCGAGCTGCCGTCGATCAGCAGGCGCGAGTTACCCTGCTGGAGCACGGAGGAGTAGTAGGGGTCCCAGATAGCCCAGGCATCAACGTTGCCCTGCTGGAAAGCGGCGCGGGCATCGGCGGGCGTCAGATAGACCGGCGTAATATCGTTAAAGGAGAGTCCCGCCTGCTGCAGCGCGCGCAGCAGCAGATTGTGCGAGCTGGAGCCTTTCTGGAAGGCGACTTTTTTCCCTTTCAGATCCGCCACCTGTTTCAGGGGGCTGTTTTTCGGCACCAGAATCACTTCTGATTTCGGTTTCGGCGGTTCAGAACCTACATAGAGCAGATCAGCGCCCGCGGCCTGCGCAAACAGTGGCGGAAGGTCGCCGGTGCTGCCGAGATCGATGCTGTTCACATTCAGCGCTTCCAGCATCTGAGGGCCCGCCGGGAACTCGACCCACTTAATATGCGTATGGGGAAAACGCTTCTCCAGTAACTGATGCGACTTTGCCAGCACCATGCTGACTGAGCCTTTCTGATAACCGATACGAATCTCAGCCGGATCGGATTCGGCGGCCTGAACCTGAAGGCCCGCCAGCAGAAGTCCCGCAACCAGCCACTTTCCTAATCTCTGCTTCATTGCTCTTTCCTTAAACCGCTTGCGCAACGGGGTGGTGGGGACGGGTCAGCGCCAGCCAGAAGGCGGAAACCGCTTCATCCAGACGCTCTGCCAGAGAGGCCTGTAATTCAGGCTGCCGGTCATAATGAACCACCTGATGATCCTCGGCATAAACGCCGTGCAGAATCTCCTGCGCCTTCAGGGCATTGAGAACCGGCTTCAGGGCGTAGTCGAGCGCCAGCATATGACCGGCACTGCCGCCGCTGGCCAGTGGCAGCACCACTTTATGTTCCAGCGCGCGTTCCGGCAGCAGGTCAAGCAGGGTCTTCAGCGCCCCCGAAAATGAGGCTTTATAGATCGGGGTCGCCACAATCAGCCCATCCGCTGAGGCCAGGTCCTCGCGTAATGCCAGCAGGGCAGGCGCATCAAAGCGCGCATTGATCAGATCGTCAGGCTGAAAGTTGTGAATATTCCAGGGAATGACTTCAACGCCACGCGCCTCCAGCTTGTGCTGACACAACGTCAGCAGGGAAGTTGAGCGGGAGGGGAACCGTGGGCTGCCTGCCAGCGTAATAACTCGCATCATCACTCCTTATAACTAAAAGTTATTGATTATCAAATGTTGAGAACTTATGCCTTCATACTGTCAGAGCAGGGCAGTGGGCTTAAATGATTTATCCGGCAAAGTAAGCGTAAAAACTGCAAATAGAAGCGGCGGAAACCGGCGCGCATCCGTAAGCGTTCCGAATATTCTTAATTTCAGGGCAAACAGAGAAACGATTCATTAAGGAGGGTGATGCGAGATCGCAAAAACAGGCGGGATGCCCGAAAAAAATCGCTCTCGTCTGATTGCCTGAACATTCTGATTGTGACCAATAACCTCATTAAGCGCAGCGGCCGGGTCAGAAGCAGCACGGAAACTGACTGGTGGTGGGCTTCCTTCGTCTGCTATTAGGATTTATGCCATAAGGCAGAGTGTAATAAAAATGAAGGAATGGTGACGTTTTTCACGGATTCAGACGTTCGCTTACAGATTCCTGAATCTGGTTACGTCTGCTTTATCACCTATTTTTAAATCAATCCTCAACGGTTTTAACATTGCAGCAGGATATTGATGCACGTCTTTTAACAGTGATAGTCCTGTGAAACGTTAAGATATTTTTTACGACTGGTCTTTTTTTACGAAGCCGGTTTAAGATAATCGGGCTGAATCAAAGAAACAGAATATCAGCCTCTCACTCTTTTCATCGCTTCGCCTCTGGTCAGGACCTGCATCAGGCAGGTGAATCGTTTTGTTATTTTTAACAGCTGAGAATTACCTATGTCTGACATCCTGTTATCCGTAATTATTCCAACCTACAACGTTGAGAAATATATTGTCGAGTGCGTTGATTCCTTATTGCGCCAGGTTAAATCTCCCAATGAAATTCTCATTGTGAATGATGGCTCCACCGACGGAACGCTGGCCTTACTTGAACAGAATTATGCGCATCTTTCCCAGGTGAAAATAATTACCACGGAAAACGGCGGCGCCGGTCGTGCTCGCGATGTGGGCATTGAGCAGGCCAGAGGCCAGTTCCTCTTTTTCTGCGACCCGGATGATGTCGTGGTTGATGGGCTGGTGGCGGAACTTGCGACGGTCGCGGAACAGCACCCGGAAACCGACCTGTTCTGTTTCAACTCCTGCGTTTTTCGGGATGGGCAGATTGATGTCACCTCACCTAAAGTCAGACACGAAATTTTTGGCCAGCAGAAATCGCAGGAGGTCTTTTTGCATCTGCTGCGAAACGGCAGATATACCTCGGCGGCCTGGAGTTATATCGTCAGTAAGCGAATTGTTGAGCAGCATAAATTACGCTTTGTTGGACGCGTTCATGAAGATCACAACTTCACGCTCTCCGTGTTTGTAAAAAGCCAGCAGGCCTGGGTCAGCCGTCAGGTTTATTATAAACAGCGTATCCGTAATGGCTCGCTGACCAACAGTACCAAAAGTAATGAGTTTTTCTATCAGCGTTATAACGCTTTTATGCACGCCTACAGTACGTTAAACAGCTCGATCACGAAATCCGCCTGGCGCAGTTCGCTGGAGAAAGCCTATTTAGTTCATTCGTTTCGCCTGATGATCTACCTGTCACTCTATAATGGCACCCCCGTGCCGGAATATGTCCTGAATGCCATCCGCTTCCTGGGCCGTAATGTCAAAACAGAAAACGTCAAGGAGTGGCTACTGTTCAATCGCCCTGAACTCTTTATTGCGTTACAGCATTACAAGGTTAAAAAAGAGCTCAGTCGTGCCGCCTGATCCTGCAAAAGCAGCCGGATTCTGAAAAATTTGAAGCGATATTGTTTATGCCTTAGCGAAATGAGAAGGTGAGACATGCAATGTGTATAAGGTTGTTGCGTCATGGCAAAAGTACTCGATAAAAGTCTGATTATTAATATTTTTTCGCTGCTGGCGTATCGCGGCGCGTCGTTTCTGTTTCCGCTGGCTACGCTGCCCTATCTGGCCCGTGTTCTGGGGGTAGAACAGATGGGTACGCTGGCGCTGGCGATCGCCTGCGTGCTCTATTGCAGTACCATCTCCGACTGGGGATTCAATGTCTTTACCACTAAAGATATTGCTCACCATCGTGACGACAAGGAGCGTGTCAGTCAGCTCTTCTGGTCCACTTTTAACGCCAAGCTGATGCTGCTGCTGCTGACCAGTGGCACGCTGCTCACCGCCACCTGGTTTAATCCCGCCTGGCACTCACTGTTCTTTATTGTGCTGGCGAACTGCACGACGCTGGTTGGCTCGCTGTTTTCCTTTGGCTGGCTGATGCAGGGCTTTGAGAAGCTGGGCAAAACCGCAGTTATCGCCACCTTCGGTAACTTCTGCGCCATTCCGCTGACCTTTTTGCTGGTGAAATCTCCGCAGGACACCTGGCTGGCTGCGCTGATCCCTGGCGTCGTCTCCATGATCAGTGCGGCGATAACGCTGAAGTTTGTGCTGGAGATGAAAGTCATTGGCCATTACCGCTTTGAACCGCGTGAAATTAAACAGCGCATCACCGACAGCATGGATGTCTTTATTGCCATTGCCGGGGCCAACCTGTTTAACAGCGTCAACGTGGTGATCCTGGCAACCTTTACCTCTACCTATATAGTGGGGATCTATAACGGTGCCGATCGCCTGCGTAAAGCGGCAAACTCCGTGCCGGAGCAGATCGGGAGCGCCTTCTTTCCGCGCGTCAGCCACCTGTTTGGCCGGGATAAACGCGCCGCGATTGCCGCAACACGCAAAAGTCTGCTGCTCTCATTCTCTCTGAGTCTGTCGATTGTCATCTTTACCTGGTTTTTTGCTGACCTGGTCGTCTCGATTTTACTGGGTAAAGACTTTATTCCGTCGGCGGATGTGCTGCGCGTCTTCGTACTCTGCTTCCTGTTTGGCAACATCGCCTATCCGGCCGGATTACAGATCCTGATCCCACACGGTCTGGCGCGCCAGCGTATGTGGGTCATGATGGCGGCGGGGGTGATTAACGTACCGCTCTGCTGTTTCCTGGCCTGGAAGTTTGGCGCAATCGGCGCGGCATGGTCGATGGTGGGTGCGGAAGCGTTTGTCTGTCTCGGCATTTTTGGCATCATGCATCGTCACGGTATCCTGCGGGAATATCTCTTTCCCTCTCAGGTGGAAAATCGCCCCGTAAACGATTCCGCTGCGTAAGATCAAAGCAAACTCACTTAATTTTCCGCCTTTCCGCCCTTCGATTTACTTTTGCGCCAGAGCACTTTACCATTCTGGCGCACAATTTCCCGTGCACCGACTTTCACGATTGCTTCCGTCCTTCAGGAGAGTGCATGTTTTATCCTATCGTCCGACCGGCGCTGTTTAAGCTCGACCCCGAACGCGCGCACGAACTCACCTTTCAGCAACTGCGCTTTATGAATGGCACCCCGCTGGAACGGTTTTATCGCCAGAATCTGCCGTCGCGTCCGGTCACCTGTATGGGACTGACCTTTAAAAATGCCCTTGGCCTGGCCGCGGGCCTGGATAAAAACGCGGAGTGCATTGACGCCTTTGCGGCGATGGGCTTCGGGTTTGTTGAAGTTGGCACCGTCACGCCGCGCGCTCAGGCAGGCAATGATAAGCCGCGCATGTTCCGACTGGTTGAAGCGGGCGGGATTATCAATCGCATGGGATTCAATAATCTGGGGGTCGATCACCTGGTCGAAAACGTGAAAAAAGCGCGTTTTAACGGCGTACTGGGGATTAATATCGGCAAAAATAAAGATACGCCGGTTGAGCAGGGAAAAGAGGATTACCTGATCTGCATGGAAAAGGTGTATGCCCACGCCGGTTATATCGCCATCAATATTTCCTCACCTAACACTCCCGGTCTGCGCTCACTGCAATATGGTGAGGCTCTGGATGATCTGCTTTCCGCCATTAAACAGAAACAAAAAGCGCTGGAACAGCGTCATCTCAAATATGTTCCGCTGGCCGTAAAAATTGCTCCGGACCTCTCTGAAGAGGAGTTAATTCAGGTAGCGGACAGTTTAGTACGTCACCAGATTGATGGCGTGATTGCGACGAATACCACGCTCGATCGCTCCCTGGTAACGGGGCTTAAGCATGCTGAGGAAGCCGGTGGCTTAAGCGGACGGCCTGTCCAGTCGCGCAGCACGGCGGTCATTCAGCGCCTCTCACAGGAACTGCAGGGACGCCTGCCGATTATCGGCGCAGGCGGCATTGATTCTCTGACCGCTGCGCGTGAAAAGATTGCGGCAGGGGCTACGCTGGTTCAGATCTATTCAGGCTTTATTTATCAGGGGCCAGGATTAATTAAAGATATCGTCACACATCTCTAAGACAATTCTCACAATGCTTCGCCGGGGGGTTTATTTATCCCCTCGGCTCGTTTATATTTTGTCCTGTTGCACGATTTTTCAGCTTTTCCTTATATTCTATTTTCGCTGAATTCTGCGTGACGTATGGCGCAGCGGTAAAAGACAGGGCAGACGATGAACATTAAACCCGACGATAACTGGCGTTGGTATTTTGACAACAGCCACGACCGAATGATGCTCGACCTGGCAGACGGTATGCTTTTTCGCTCCCGCTATTCCCGCAAAATGCTCACGCCCGATGCGTTCTCAGAGTCGGGTTTCTGTGTTGATGATGCCGCCCTCTATTACACCTTTGAAGAGACCTGCCGTCAGTGCAAACTCAGTGGCAGCCATCGCGCTGAACTGGTGCTGAATGCCCTGGTCGCCGCGCGCTTCCTGAAACCGCTGATGCCGAAAAGCTGGCACTTCACCGCGTATGCCCCGGCTATGCAGCCGCGGCCCGGTGAGATGGTGCAGGTTACGCTGGCAGAAGAGGGAACGCAGGCGCGTCTGCTGGTGGTTGAAAGCGGCAGTAACGCGGCGCTCTGCCTGCTGGCTCAGCCTGCATTGACGCTGGCCGGCAAAAATATGGTGCTCGGCGATGCCATCAAGGTGATGAACGACCGCCTGCAGCCCTGGTATCAGGATGTCGCGCCGCGCTATGCCCGCGCGGTCTGACTACTTCAGTTCGACATCGCCTGCCGGAATACAGCTGCAGCTCAGCAGCGTTCCGTCCTGACGCACGGCGCCTTTTTTCAGCGCTTTAACTTCGCCCGACACCAGATTCAGCTTACAGCTGCCGCACAGTCCCGCACGACAGGAGTAGGGGATACGAAATCCCTGCATTTCCAGCTGATCCAGTAACACCTGCTGATTATCCCCGCGGAAGGTCTGTCCCTGAAAGGTGATAGCCACATCATCAGGGGCCTGTGGCTGCGGTTTCAGCGTCTCAATGACCTCTCCGGCACCGTAGAGGCGCGGAGCATGGCGCTTCAGGATCACCATTTCGTCACCGGCACGTACCATACCCTGATTACGGGCCACCAGATTCAGGCCAAAATCGATATCCCCGCTGCCATCCTGGGCGCTGCGGAACGTCTGCAGAGTGGCGAGCGGATGACCGGCAGGATGTTTGCGTCCGGTTTCGGGGCTGACCGTGGTCAGCACGCAGCGACTGCAGGGTTTCGGCACTTCAAAGATGACTTCACCTATCTGGATCTCCGCCCAGCTGTCTTCATCCCATGCAGCCGCGCCGCTCACGACCAGATTAGGACGAAACTGTTCGGCACGTACGCTGGCCGGGCAGCGCTGTTGCAGGTCATGCAGCGAGGCGCTGTTCACCAGCAAAAACGGATAGCCATCGGCAAAACTCAGCGGGACATGGTCAAATGCTTTGACCCGGCGACGGGGTTCAGGTCCGACCCAGCGCAGCTGGACGTCACGGGGAAAGAACTGGCTCAGCCACTGATTCATGGCGGGCGGGGCGATGCGTGCGCTGAAGCGATTGCCCCAGACCTCGGTCGGGTGTTCCTGTTCCCCGAAATCACTGAAGCGGATAAGCATGTGACTGCCGTCCGGCGCTTCCAGTAACAGCCCCTCAGGTAAAATAGCGGGTGTAAAGCGCACCATCTCCGGATGCTGCCGGGCGGTAATAAAGGTGCCGTCAGGTTCCGTCACCATAAACAGACGATCAAAAGCCAGCCCGCTGCCAGAAACCCGGGCGTGTGACAGCGCCAGCCCCCGCATCGACTTCACAGGATGAATAAATAAGCGGGAAAGCGTGATCATGGTGTTCTCCTTGAAACCCGACGCGCAAGACAAAAGAAGCTAACTTTATGACATAGGTCTGTGATTCGCTATAATGCGCGACAATTTTCTCAAGAGTTAAAAAGTGACGATATGAATTCTCTGTTTGCCAGCACGGCGCGTGGGCTCGAAGAGCTGTTAAAAAGTGAGCTGGACGCGCTGGGCGCGCAGGATTTGCAAGTGGTGCAGGGAGGCGTTCACTACGAAGCCGACGATCGCGTCATGTACCAAAGCCTGATGTGGAGCCGTTTAGCATCACGCATCCTGTTGCCGCTGGGAGAGTTTGGCGTCTACAGCGACCTCGATCTCTATCTGGGTGTGCAGGGCGTGGACTGGCCGTCCATGTTCGGCAGCGACAAAACCTTTGTCGTCCATTTCAGCGGCACCAATGACTCGATTCGCAACAGCCAGTTTGGTGCGCTGAAAGTCAAAGACGCCATTGTGGACAGCTTTACCCGTAAGAATCTGGAGCGTCCCAATGTCGATCGTGAGCAGGCGGATATCCGTATCAACGTCTGGCTGAATGACGATCGCGCCAGCATCGCGCTGGATCTGAGCGGCAGTTCATTGCATCAGCGTGGCTATCGCCAGCAGACCGGTCAGGCACCGTTAAAAGAGAATCTGGCGGCGGCGATTGTGCTGCGTTCTGGCTGGGAGCCATCCACCCCGCTGATCGATCCGATGTGCGGTTCAGGTACGCTGCTGATTGAAGCTGCGCTGATCGCCTGCGATCGTGCGCCTGGCCTGCTGCGCCGCCACTGGGGCTTTATGGCCTGGAGCCAGTTTAATGCTGCGCTGTGGCAGGACGTGAAAAACGAGGCGCATAATCGTGCCCGCACCGGCACGGAGAATACGCAGGCGCGCTTCTTTGGCTATGACACGAACGGCCGGGTGCTGGAGTGGGCGCAGGCGAATGCCCGCCGTGCGGGTGTGGAAGAGCTCTTTACCTTTGCACAGCAGGATCTGCTGAAGCTGACCAATCCGGTGGATGCGGCGGTTCACGGCACGGTGCTGAGCAACCCCCCTTACGGTGAGCGCCTGGAGAGCGAACCGGCGCTGATCGCGCTGCACAGTCAGCTTGGACGCCTGATGAAACAGCATTTTGGCGGCTGGAAGCTTTCTCTGTTCAGCGCCTCACCGGAGCTGCTGAGCTGCCTGCAGTTGCGCGCCGACCGTCAGTTTAAAGCCAAAAACGGCCCGCTGGATTGCGTGCAGAAAAACTATCAGCTCGCGGTGAACAGCAGCGAAAGCGCCGGGCAGATTGCGGAAGATTACGCAAACCGTCTGCGTAAAAACGTGAAGAAGCTGGAGAAGTGGGCGCGTCAGGAAGGCATTGAATGCTACCGCATTTACGATGCCGATCTGCCAGACTACAACGTGGCTGTTGATCGCTACGCTGACTGGGTGATTATCCAGGAGTATGCGCCACCGAAAACCATCGATCCCAATAAAGCGCGTCAGCGCCTGTTCGATGTGATCAGTGCGACGCTCACCGTACTGGCGTTGCCTGCAGACCGTCTGATTATGAAAACCCGCGAACGCCAGAAGGGCAAAGCGCAGTATCAGAAGCTGAGTGAGAAGGGCGACTATTTCGAAGTTAAAGAGTTTAATGCGCGTTTCCTGGTGAACCTGACCGACTATCTCGATACCGGTCTGTTCCTCGACCACCGCATTGCCCGCAAAATGCTCGGTAATATGAGCAAGGGTAAAGATTTCCTGAATCTTTTTGCTTACACCGGCACCGCCAGTGTGCATGCCGGTCTGGGCGGCGCACGCTCGACCACCACGGTCGATATGTCACGCACCTATCTGGAGTGGGCGGAACGTAACCTGCGTCTCAACGGGCTGACCGGTCGTCAGCACCGTCTGATGCAGGCGGACTGCCTGAGCTGGCTGCATGAGAGTGATGAGAATTTTGACCTGATCTTTATCGATCCGCCAACTTTCTCCAACTCCAAGCGTATGGAAGAGAGCTTCGACGTTCAGCGCGATCATATGATGCTGATGCGTAACCTGAAGCGCCTGCTGCGTCGCGGCGGCACCATCATGTTCTCCAACAACAAACGCGGTTTCAAAATGGACATGGATGGCCTGAAATCTCTGGGCCTGCAGGCGCAGGATATTACCCAGAAAACGCAGTCGCAGGATTTTGCACGCAACCGACACATTCACAACTGCTGGCTGATCACACACGCCGGTAAGGAATAAGATTACATGTCATTAATCAGTATCCACGGCGCCTATCTCTCCTTCAGCGATGCGCCGCTGTTAGACAACACCGAACTGCATATCGAAGAGAACGAGCGCGTCTGTCTGGTCGGCCGTAACGGTGCAGGTAAATCCACCCTGATGAAGATCATCAATGGTGAACAGCCCCTGGATGATGGTCGCATTATCTATGAAACCGACCTGGTCGTGGCGCGTCTGCAACAGGACCCCCCACGCAATATTACCGGTTCGGTTTATGACTTCGTGGCTGAAGGCGTTGAAGAGCAGGCAGAGCATCTGAAAGCCTATCACGCCATTTCCCATCTGGTAATGGACGATCCAAGCGATAAAAACCTCAATGAGATGGCGCGTCTGCAGAGCATTCTCGACCATCAGAATCTGTGGCAGCTGGAAAGCCGCATCCATGATGTGCTGGAGCAGATTGGCCTGAAGCCCGATACCGAGCTTTCATCGCTTTCAGGTGGCTGGCTGCGTAAAGCGGCGCTGGGCCGTGCGCTGGTGAGCAATCCGCGCGTTCTGATGCTAGATGAACCGACGAACCACCTAGATATTGAAACCATCGACTGGCTGGAAACCTTCCTGAAGAATTTCAGCGGCAGCATCGTCTTTATCTCCCATGACCGTTCGTTTATCCGCAACATGGCGACGCGGATCGTCGACCTTGACCGCGGCAAACTGGTCTCCTGGCCGGGCAACTACGATCAGTATCTGGCGGGTAAAGAGGAAGCGCTGCGCGTCGAAGAGATGCAGAACGCGGAGTTTGACCGCAAGCTGGCGCAGGAAGAGGTGTGGATCCGTCAGGGCATCAAAGCCCGTCGTACCCGCAATGAAGGTCGCGTGCGTGCGCTGAAAGCCCTGCGTCGCGAGCGTTCTGAACGCCGTGAAGTAATGGGTAAAGCGAACATGCAGGTGGGCGAAGCCTCCCGCTCGGGCAAAATTGTCTTTGAACTGGAAAATGTCGATTACGCGGTCGATGGCAAAGTGCTGGTGAAGGACTTCTCTTCCCAGGTACAGCGTGGCGATAAGATTGCTTTAATCGGGCCAAACGGCTGCGGTAAAACCACACTGCTGCGCCTGATGCTGCAACAGCTTAAGGCCGATCATGGCCGCGTGCATTCTGGCACCAAGCTGGAAGTGGCCTACTTTGACCAGCACCGTGCGGAGCTGGACCCGGATCGCACCGTGATGGACAACCTGGCCGAAGGCAAGCAGGAAGTCCTGGTTAACGGCAAACCGCGCCACGTTCTGGGTTATCTGCAGGACTTCCTGTTCCACCCGAAACGGGCCATGACCCCGGTGCGCGCGCTCTCTGGTGGTGAACGTAACCGCCTGCTGCTGGCGCGTCTGTTCCTGCGTCCCAGCAACCTGATGATTCTCGATGAACCGACTAACGACCTCGACGTCGAAACGCTGGAACTGCTGGAAGAGCTGATTGATGGCTATCAGGGCACGGTACTGCTGGTCAGCCACGATCGTCAGTTCGTCGATAATACCGTGACCGAGTGCTGGATTTTCGAAGGGAATGGCGAGATTGGCACGTTTGTTGGCGGCTACCACGATGCACAACAGCAGCGTGCAGCCTACCGGCAGCATAAGGCCTCAGCCCCAGCCAGAGCGGCAACCAGCACCGCGAAGCCCGCCGCAGAGAAGAGCGAGGCGAAGCGTAACGTGAATAAACTCAGCTATAATCTGGCGCGTGAGCTGGAACAATTGCCGCAAAAACTGGAGCAGCTTGAAGCGCGCATCGGTGAACTGCAGGCGAAGATGAGTCATCCGGACTTCTTCAGTCAGCCACACGATCAGACGCAACCGGTGCTGGATAATCTTGCTCAGGCCGAGCAGGAGCTGGAAACCGCGTTTGCGCGCTGGGAAGAGCTTGAGTCACTGAAAAACGGCGCGTAGGGCAGGGCTAGCGGATGTGTTCAGCAGTGAAAAGTAACGCGTGGATGCTCTGTCCACAGTGCGATTTAACGATCAGGCTGCCGGACATTCCCGTTGGCAGCCGGGCATCATGCCCGCGCTGCCACACTGCTCTGACGGCGAACTGGCATGAACCGCGTAAACGACCAACGGGCTATGCGCTGGCAGCGCTGTTTATGCTGGTGCTGGCGAACCTGTTTCCATTCGTCTCCATGAAGGTGGCCGGGCTGACCAGTCAGATCACTCTGATGCAGATACCCAGAGTGATGGTGTCGGAAGATTACAGCAGCCTCGCCACTTTGTTTCTGCTGTTCGTGCAGGCGGTTCCCGCCTTCTGCATGATAACCATCCTTCTGCTGGTCAATCCGATATCGTTACCCACATCGCTCAGGGTGGGTCTCGCCCGAATCCTGTTTCATCTGCGCAACTGGGGCATGTCAGAAATCTTCATGGCTGGCGTGCTGGTCAGCTTCGTCAAGCTGATGGCCTATGGTGAAATCGGACTGGAAACCAGCTTCTGGCCCTGGGTTCTGTTCTGTCTGCTGCAGTTGCGTGCCTTTCAGTGCGTCGATCGGCGTGCGCTGTGGGATCGCCTCTCACCCCGACCCGCACTGCCGCATGCGCCCGAGGTGGGCGTCAGTGGCCTGGCACAGGGCCTGCGATCCTGTCCCTGCTGCACCGCCATTCTGCCTGCGGATGAGCCCGTCTGTCCGCGTTGTGGCGTCCAGGCACAGGCCCGGCGTAAGCACAGCCTGCAATGGACGCTGGCGCTGCTGCTCACCTCAGTGCTGCTCTACATTCCGGCTAACCTGATGCCGATTATGGTCACGGAGACGCTGGGCAGCGCCTATCCCTCCAATATCATGGCGGGAGTGATTGTGCTGTGGGCTGATGGCTCCTATCCGGTGGCGCTGGTGATCTTTATCGCCAGCATCATGGTGCCGACGCTGAAAATGCTGGCAATTGGCTGGCTCTGCTGGGATGCCAGCGGACGCGGGCGACGGGACAGCCACAAAATGCATAAGATTTATGAAGTGGTCGAGTTTGTTGGCCGCTGGTCGATGATCGACGTGTTTGTGATTGCCGTGCTCTCTGCGCTGGTGCGTATGGGGCAATTAATGAATGTGTATCCCGCGTGGGGGGCAGTTCTGTTTGCGATGGTGGTGATCATCACCATGATCGCTGCCATGACCTTTGACCCGCGATTACTCTGGGATCGTGCACGTGAAAACACAATGAAGGAGTCGCGCCTTGACGGAAACTAACCACGGCCATGCAAAGGTGGAACAGATTAAGCGCTGGTCGCCGGTCTGGATTGTCCCCATCGTCACGCTGCTTATCGGCGGATGGATCCTCTTCTATCACTTCAGCCATCAGGGGCCGGAAGTGACATTAATTACCGAAAACGCTGAGGGCATTGTGGCAGGTAAAACCACCATTAAAAGCCGCAGCGTGGATGTCGGTGTGGTGGAAAGCGCGGTGCTAAGCGACGATCTCCATCATGTGGAAATTAAAGCGCGCCTCAACGCGGGCATGGACAAGCTGCTGCACAGCGATAGCGTGTTCTGGGTCGTGAAACCGCAGGTGGGCCGTGAAGGTATCAGCGGCCTTGGCACGCTGTTGTCAGGCGCCTACATCGAACTGCAGCCCGGCACGAAAAACCAGGCACCTGAGCAGTACAAGCTGCTGGATGCTCCGCCGCTGGCGCCACCGGATGCCAAAGGGATCCGCATCATACTGGACAGCAAAAAAGCCGGTCAGCTTAATCCGGGCGATCCGGTTCTGTTCCGCGGCTACCGGGTCGGTACAGTGGAAACCAGTTCGTTTGACACCGATAAACGCATGATGACCTATCAGTTGTTTATTGCCGCGCCTTACGACCGCCTGGTGACCACCAACGTGCGTTTCTGGAAAGACAGCGGCATCGCCGTGGATATGTCCGCGTCAGGCATGCGGGTCGAAATGGGATCGCTGACCACGCTGTTCAGTGGCGGCGTCAGTTTCGATGTGCCGGATGGCTGGGATCTGGGTGAAGCGGCGACAAATCATGCCGACTATCATCTGTTTGACGATCAGCGCAGCATTCAGGATTCGCTCTACACCAATCACGTCGACTATGTGCTCTTCTTCTCAGACTCCATTCGCGGTCTGCAGGCTGGTGCACCGGTTGAATTCCGCGGCATTCGCCTCGGTACCGTGTCACAGGCACCGCTGATGAAAGCGGGTCTGGATCAGGCACTGAACAACGATTACCGCGTTCCGGTGCTGATTCGCATTGAGCCGGATCGCTTTATCAGCCGACTGGGCGAGAATTTCGATCTGGAGCAGCATCTGCAGGATGGGAAGAAACGTGGCCTGCGTGCCACGCTGAAAACCGGCAACCTGCTGTCGGGTGCGCTCTATGTCGATCTCGACTTCTATGACAATGCGCCAGCCTACAAAGGCCCGCAGAAAGTCTCAGGCTATGAAGTGATCCCAACCGTCAGCGGCGGACTGAGCCAGATTCAGCAGAAACTGATGGCGGCCCTGGATAAGATCAACAGCCTGCCTCTGAACGGCATGGTCAATGAAGCGACCGGTACGCTGAAAGAGAGTCAGAAGACGATGCGCGATCTGCAGCGCACTATCGACAATATCAACAAAGTGACCGCCAGTCCGGCAATGAAGACCCTGCCGGAAGATCTGCAGCAGACGCTGCGTGAGCTGAATCGCAGCATGAAAGGACTGCAGCCCGGTTCGCCTGCTTACAGTAAGCTGGTCGGGGATATGCAACGACTGGATCAGGTGCTGCGTGAACTTCAGCCGGTACTGAGGACACTCAACACCAAGAGCAATGCGCTGGTATTTGAGGCGAAACCGGGACAGGATCCCCAGCCGAAGAGGGCGAAACAGTGAAAAAAGGATTGATACTTTGTGCCGCGCTGGTGATGAGCGCATGCAGCAGCAGCGTTGACAATACCTGGTATCAGCTGCCCTCCGGGGCGGCTTCCATGCAGGTCAGCAGCAGCCAGATGAACGAAGCTCAGCCGATGCTGTGGGTGCAGCAGGTGACGGTGCCGGATTATCTGGCCGGTAACGGGCTGGTCTACCAGACCAGTGACGTCAAATATGTCATTGCCGCCAACAACCTCTGGGCCAGTCCGCTTGATCAGCAGCTGCAGCAGACGCTGATCACCAATCTGAGCAAGGCGCTGCCTGGGCGGCTGGTAGCCGGATCGCCGCTGGGCGCGCAGCACGACACGCTGAATGTGACTATTACAGGCTTTCAGGGGCGCTACGACGGCAAGGCGATTATCAGCGGTGAATGGACGCTGGAGCATCAGGGCCGTCTGACCAAACAGGCATTTAATATTGTCCTGCCGCAGACTGAAGATGGCTACGATGCCATGGTCAGAACGCTGGCCACCGGCTGGCAGCAGACGGCGCAGCAGATCGCCAATAGTCTGGTTGCGCTAAATTAAGAATATTATGAATAAATAAGCTAAGCCCCTGATGAAATGTCGCGATATAACGGCATGATTCAGGGGCTTTTTATTAGCTCAATCAGGGCGATAGTGTTGCCGTCTCCATCACAAAACCGCGCTTTCTTTTCCGATTAAGGTCACATTTATGACAGTGGCATGAAGATTGCGCATTGATCTTTAGGTGCGCAGGGGGTAGAACGTAAGAGTGGTTGAACATTAATTCACCACTTTTCTTTCCACCAGATTCCACAGACCTTACATGAGGGACACGGAGTATGAAGAGACAGAAACGAGACCGCCTCGAACGCGCCCATTCACGTGGTTATCAGGCAGGCATTACTGGACGCTCAAAAGAGATGTGTCCGTATCAGTTGATTGACGCTAAGTCTCACTGGTTGGGAGGTTGGCGACAAGCCATGGAGGACAGGTCGGTAGCAGCATAACCGGATGTCACTGAAAAAGGAAAATAACCTCCGCCTGGCGCGGAGGTTTTTGTTTCTGTGCAGAATGCTCAGAATGCCGCGGTGTCTTTAAACAGACCCACTTTGAGATCGCTGGCGGTGTAGATCAGGTTACCGTCAACCAGCACTTCGCCATCTGCCACGCCCATCACCAGCTTGCGGTTGATCACGCGTTTGAAGTGAATGCGGTAGGTGACTTTCTTCGCGTCCGGCAGGACCTGTCCAGTGAATTTCACTTCACCCACGCCCAGCGCACGACCTTTACCTTCGCCGCCCAGCCAGCCCAGATAGAAACCTACCAGCTGCCACATGGCATCCAGACCCAGGCAACCTGGCATCACCGGATCGCCGATAAAGTGGCAGCCGAAGAACCAGAGATCGGGATTGATATCCAGTTCTGCTTCAACAAAGCCTTTGTCATATTTGCCGCCGTCTTCGGTCATTTTGACCACGCGGTCCATCATCAGCATGTTGCCGGAAGGAAGCGGCGGACCATTTTCGCCAAACAGTTCACCACGACCTGACAGAATCAGATCTTCTTTGGTATAGGATTCGCGTTTATCTACCATGTTTTCAATAAGCCTTGTTTTAGTGAATCACGAATATTAGCGAACAGTTGTACGCTGAGCAAATCGGATTAACGCTGGTTGAACCAGTTAAGCCAGCGCAGCGCCCAGGGACGTTGCGGGACATCCGGCTGGTTGAACAGGCTGATGCGTTCCTGGATGGTGTGCAGCAGGCAATCGCCCTCGCCATCCTCCGTACGCCATATTTTACCGGTCAGCAGTGGCAGGGCCTCATCAGCACGTTCTACAGCCCAGATGTGGAAACGGCCCTGTTCTACCGCGCTGACCACTGCCTGGCTGAGGCTGAGATGACGCACATTACAGGCCGGGATAATGACGCCCTGCTGGCCGGTCAGTTCACGCTGATGGCAGATCTCGAAGAAACCTTCAATCTTCTCATTCAGGCCGCCTACCGGCTGGACGTTGCCGAACTGATCAACCGATCCGGTGACGGCAATCTGCTGATTGATTGGCTGGTTAGCCAGCGCGCTGATCAATGCACAGAGCTCGGCCAGAGAGGCGCTGTCGCCATCAACTTCAGAGTATGACTGCTCAAATACCATTGACGCTGAAAAGGGCAGTTGCTGATCGAGCTCCAGCTCTGCAATCAGGTAAGCCTGCATGATCATCATGCCCTTAGCGTGGATATTGCCGCCTAGCTCCGCCTTACGCTCAATATCCATGAACTCCCCATCACCGGGGTGAACGACGCAGGTAATCCGTGTCGGATCGCCCCAGGCGCGGGGATGGCCAGGATATTCAACGACCGAGAGGCCGTTGATCTGACCGACCACTTCGCCTTCGGTTTCAATCAGAATCTGTCGCAGCAGGATTTCATCCCGCATCCGCTCATTGAGATAGTTCTCACGCCATAAGCGGGCTTCCAGTGCGTCGCGAAGCGCTTCGGCATTGAGCGTGTCACCCATCAGGGCTGACTCGCGCATCTGGCGCTGCAGCCAGCGCGGACAGAGAGGCAATGTCTCCTGGTCACCGCTATAGCGGACACCCTCTTTAATCAGTTCCGGCCAGAAGTCCGCTTCCGGAACCGGCAGACCCGCCTGACGCGCCAGCTCTTCGTTCCAGCGACACCAGGCCAGCATGTCATCTTCATCCAGAATCTGAATGTTCTCTTCAAATTCGGTATAAATCGCCATTTCATGCGCTTCAGGATCGAGCTCCTGAAAATCGGCCAGCACCTCGCGATCTCCGCACAGCACCAGATTCAGCCTGAGCGGCACAGGCGGAACAGAGACGGGCAGGGGCCGGCGCTCGTCCTGGGAAGTCCACTCCACGTAGCCCTGCTCAATCGCTTTTTTCAGGCGCAACCAGAGGATCGGCTGGGTCATCAGGCTTCGCAGTGAGAGCACCAGCGTACCGCCATTGGCGCGATGGATCAGGCCCGGTTCAGGCTGGAGGCGATCTTTATACTGGCGTACGCAGCCAAACAGCTGCTCCATTTCAACCCATTCAGCAAAATGAATGCCACCCTGACTGGTGAACGGGCGCTGAGGATCGGAGGGCGGCAGGAGCGTGATAGTGTCACCCATGATATGGTAATCACCGCCGTACAGCGTGGTACTGTCGGGCATCACCCGCTGCGCGGCCTGGGCAATGAAGGTCAGATAATCGCGATTCTCCTGGCTTCGAACCAGCAGTAACGGGAATCCCTGCGATTGATGATGTAAATGCGCCAGCGCATTCAGCAACCGGGGCTGTACCGTTGCCAGAGCATCAGTTTCTTCATCAGCAATTCGGGAGAAAACGGATTGGTATGGTGCGCTATCCGGCTGTAAGGTCTGCCACGTAAGTTGGGTGCTGGTCAAAATAATCGCATTTATCTGTTTTAAGAAAAGCGAGATTATACAGGATTCACCCTGGTTAAGCACTGCAGACTTCCTGGTGAAGTTGTGAAGCTGACAGCATGTTTTTCGTTGCTGCATCCGGGAAAAAAGCTGTTATTCTTAGCTCGTTACGTGATCACGATGAGATTCCGATGAAATACCAGCAACTCGAAAATCTTGAAAGTGGATGGAAGTGGAAATACCTGGTGAAAAAACATCGGGAAGGTGAACTGATCACGCGTCACCTTGAATTGAGTGCGGCGCAGGCGGCAGTCGATAAACTGCTGGCGATGGAAAATAATCCGGTGACGGTGAATGAATGGATTGCTGAACATATCCATGCCGATCTTGATAACCGGCTGAAACAGACCATCCGCGCACGGCGGAAACGCCATTTTAATGCAGAACATCAGCATACCCGAAAAAAATCGATCGACCTGGAGTATCTGGTCTGGCAGCGACTGGCCGGACTGGCACAGCGGCGCGGCTGTACCCTCTCTGAGACCATTGTTCAGCTGATCGAGGATGCGGAACGCAAAGAGAAATATGCTACGCAGATGTCGAGTCTGAAGCAGGACCTGCAGGCGATTCTGGGTAAATCAGGTTCAGAAAACGACTAGCCGTGGCAGGTGGAGCAGGGTGGCCAGCTCCGAACATCCCTTTATTACTGGCATAAAAAACCCCGCCTGAGCGGGGTTTTTTATTACGTGTTAACTTAAGCCTGTGGCTGAGTTACAACGTCTTTGATGCCTTTAACGTCGATTTCTACGCGACGGTCCGGCGCCAGGCAGTCGATCAGGGCGTTACGGCCTTTCACGCTGTCACAGGTGTTGCCGGTAACTGGGTTAGATTCACCCATGCCACGTGCAGAGATCTTGTTAGAAGGGATACCTTTAGAAACCAGGTAATCTACGACTGACTGAGCACGTTTCTCAGACAGTTTCTGGTTGTACTGCTCTGAACCGATACGGTCAGTGAAGCCCAGTACGACAACGGAACCATCTTTAGGATCCATTGAGCTCAGCTGGCTGTACAGCTGATCCAGAGCCTGCTGGCCTTCTGGCTTCAGGGTCGCTTTGTTGAAGGTGAACAGAACGTCAGACTTCAGAGTGAAACGCTTGGTTTCAACAACTGGTGCTGGAGCTGGGGCCGGAGCCGGAGCTGGTGCAGCGACGTCATCCTGACCGAAGCGGTAAGAAACGCCTACGCTCAGCATGCCGTTGTCTGGACGTGCACCAACGGTCTGTGCATCACCGATGTTGTTAACCCACTGGTAGTCCAGGCGGGTAGCCCAGTTTTTGGTCAGTGCGTATTCAACACCTACAGCAGCCAGCGGAGATACGCCGGTGTCGTGGTCGCTGATGCGGCCAGTAGTTGGGTTAGTCTGCGTAGCATCTGCACGCCATACCATGCCACCCAGACGGGTGTACACGTCCAGATCGTCATAGATTGGGTAGCTCAGTTTAGCTGCCAGCTGAACGCCCTGTGCTTTGAATGCGCCGTTAGTCACGGTGCCTTTGTTAGGCATGCGACCCAGCCAGTCATAGCCCAGCTCGAAACCCAGGTATGGGTTTGCCTGATAACCAACGAACGCACCTGCGCCCAGCTGGCTTTCATGAGTTGGACCGTTGTTGTTCTCATAACCGTTACCGTAGTAACCAGTGTCGTGATACTGAGACCAGCCCAGTTTAGCACCGGTGTACCAGGTGTCATCTTTAGGAGCGGCCTGCGCTACGGTAGCGAAGCCAGCCAGTGCCACTGCAATTGCGATAGCTGTCTTTTTCATTTTGCGCCTCGTTATCATCCAAATAGGCAATGAGCAAAAAGGTTGCTCTTGGTTTAAATCCTTCGCCGGGTCAAAACGCTCGCTTATGACTCTACCGCAAAAAAACGGAGGTTATTGAGCACCCTGGCGAGATAAAGTCTACAACGAGATTGGAAACTTACAAGTATGATGTGAGGCGCTTCTGTAAAAAAACAGCGATTTATACACAATTTCTAACAATTAGCCTGGTAGTATTGTCGCGGCAGCAAGCCTGAAAAACCTGCTAAACCATTGTCAATGCTCGAACTAACAGAATCAGTGGTTTAGCGACGACAGATAAGAAAAATAGCTTGAGAAACTTCTTATTTTTACTTAATGAAACAAATCCGACTGAATTTTTATGGGGTTTTGTGGTCTGAGAGGCGCTTCCGATGTCCCGCCTGAACGCAAAATCAGCCCCAGCGCTTCACCCTCTGCTGCCGCATTTTCCAGTTGACGACGCTCATCTTCATCCAGCTCGTAGGGGATCCATGCCAGTACCACGCTGTAATTGCCTGTGCGTAACGCCCTGACCATCGCCTCAACCGCATTCAGTCGTTCTGAATCGGCGATGTGCATGCTTTTATTCAGCGGTAATCCCGATTCCTGTAGCCAGGCGCGATTCAGCTTATGCGCGGGGGTTAACCACAGCTGCCAGCGTGACTGCTGACTCAATTGCTGCAATAACGGTAGCAGTAACATCTGCATCATTCCGGGCTGCTCACTGTAACGTAACTCTGTAATTCCACCAGGCTGAGCCGCCGGAACAGAAGAGGCCGCATAACGATGAGCATAGCGTGCATTATCAGGATGTTGGGTTCGCATAAGTTAATCACCAGCAGTTGACTGTATGAATATACAGTACTGTCATCCTGGATAAAGATCAACCCAAATTTCTGAAAACGCCTCGCAAAAACGCGACAAGATTAGGCGAACCCCTATTTATTCGTTGAACCCGCTTACGCTTTTTCCTATCTTCTAATTGCCTGATACCCAAGGCAATTTACGGTCTGTTTCTGACATGGAGGTGGTGCAATGAAAAAGGTGAATCCGGTTGTAGAGCGCTCCAGAGCGCATCTGGCCCCACTGGGAGCCATTGAGTCCCGTACCCAGTTCGGCGGGTATGCACTGGCGGTAGAGAGTGTGGTTTTCGCGTTAATTAATCAGGGTGAGCTCTACCTGCGCGCCAGTGAACCCCTGCAGGCGTACATCACCGAGCGGCCTCTGCAGCCGCTGGTGTTTCGCAAGCGGGGGAAGCTGGTCAGTCTCAATTACTACCGCGTCGATGAGACGTTATGGCACGATCCTGAGCACCTGCTGGCGCTCTCCGCCGCCTCACTGGAAACGGCGCAGCTGGAGCTGCAGGACAGGCAGGGTTCACCGCGACTCAAAGATCTGCCCAACCTCAGTGTCCGTCTGGAGATGATGTTGTATGACGCGGGTATCATGAGCGTCAACCATCTTTACCAGATGGGGGCCAAACAGTGCTGGCTGAAGCTGAAAGCCATCAACCAGCACGTCGGATTTCAGACATTGCTGGCGCTGCAGGGCGCAATCACCGGTCATCATGCTGCTGCACTGCCGCAGGCAACCCGGGCCGAGCTGAACGCCTGGTTTCAGCGCATGCTGTTGTCTGACACAGCGTCCGGAAGGAGCAAAGGTTAGTCGGCGAGTAGCGTGCGGCGCAGGCGAGCCATTTCAGGCATTAATGCCACCAGCAGACCAAGTTGCTGGAGCACCAGTGGCGCACGCGTGTCTGCATCCGCGGCCAGCTGGCTGATGCGCTGAGCTAACGGCTGGCGCATCGCCTCTGCCTGTTCATCACTGACCACCTCCGTCTGCAGCACATCTTCCACATAGCAGACGGTGTCATCCAGCAGCGTCAGCAGTGCCGGATCGCTGATCTTATCGCGGTGGGCACCCAGTGCTGAGATGTAGCTCAGAAACGAGTGGTTAGAACAGAGCAGCTGAAAAGCGGATTCACGCAGTTTCTGGCTGGTGCGACTTTCACTGCTCATATTTGACACCACCGACGCCAGCTCGGCATCGGCATTGTGCGCATCACGACGCGCAATGCGATAGGCGAGTCGGTTGTCTTTGCCCTGATGATACTGCTCCATGATGGCGTCAAGATAACGACAGTTCGCCTGCAGAGTCCGTTCTGCCACGGCCGGTAACTGACGGAACCGCCAGTCAGGCCAGATAAAGGCCACAGCCAGCCAGGCCAGCCCACAGCCCAGTAAGGTATCCACCACCCGTGGCAGGGCGACCTCAAATCCTTCACCTAACAGGTTAAAACAGAGCAGCACCAGCAGCGTAATAAACAGCGTGGCCTGCGCATACTGGACCTGTCTGAAGGCAAAAAAGAGCACGCCGGAGATAACGATCAGGATTAACTGACCTTCTATGGAGGGCACCAGCCATAAAACGGGCAGTCCAATCGCAATACCGGCCAGCGTCCCGCCGATACGCAACGCCAGGCGTCGCTGCGTTGCATTGTAGTTAGGCTGACAGACAAACAGACTGGTCAGCAGAATCCAGTAACCGCGTTCCAGTCCGGTCACCTGAATAAAACCGTAGCCGATACAGAGCACCACAGACATCCGGACAGCATGCCGGAACAGCGCCGACGCGGGCGTGAGATGTCGGCTGAAGCGCAGCCGGATATCACTCCAGCCACTCAGCCCTTCTCGCGACAGCAGATTGTCGCTGTGCTGAGTGTCTTCGCCTGACAGGGTCTGTTCAGATTCAATCGAGGCGAGTTGAGCGTCGATGGCGCGCAGATTACGCAGCAGCCAGAAGAGCGCACGCGTATGGGCGGCTTCCGGTTCACGCTGCTCCAGACGCTCTATGGCTTTCTGCAGACGTTCAAACGCGCGCTCAAACCGGCTGTCATGCACCCATCTTTCGCGCATCAGGATGCAATGCGCCAGCTGCCGACACGCCTGAGCCTGCATATTCAGCAGTCGCTGGAAGCGAAACAGAATTTCGTTATAGCGCCAGTCACCCCGCAGCAGGTGATATTGCAGGTGAGATGAGCTGGCCCGTTCATGAATGTCCTGCGCCACAAAGTAGTAGTGGAGGCTGCGGCGGGTTCCGCGTGAGCCGCGATCGCCGCGCAGACGACTCTGCAGCGTGGTTTTGGTCAGGTTGAGCTGGGCCACTAACTGGCTGTTGACCATTGCCGCCTCCACAAAGGCGGCATCATCCTGTTCACCCGCATCCGGGTCGAACAGATTCGCTTTCGCATCCAGATAACGCGCCAGTTGTGAAAAACTGCCGGCCAGCTGCTCCTGCACCGGTCGCACCGGGAACATCAGGTGACCCAGCAGTGTCAGCAGGTTGTACCAGAGCGCGCCGACCAGCAGCAGGATCGGCTGCATATACCACTGACTGAACAGCCCGATGCCAAGCATGGTGTAGACCGCAATCAGCAGCGCGCCAAAGGCGATCGTCGCGTAACGCTGACCCAGCGCACCCAGCAGAATAAAACCCCAGGTTGAGATCGCGAGGCCAGTGATAAAGGCCAGAGGCCAGGGAAACAGTAACTCGACGGAAACCGAGGCGATGCAGAAGCAGAGCAGGGTAATCAGCAGATTCTTCAGGCGGCCCGCCAGACGATCATCGAGATCGGCCAGCGCCGCCGCTACCACACCCAGCGTCAGCGGGATGGTCCACTCAATCTGGTGCAGCCACCAGGGAATGGCGGCGCATCCGCTCAGCGCAAACAGGATGCGCAGCAGATAGCGCCAGGCGCTGTTAAACAGATATTTGCGCCAGCCCGGCAGCGTAGCTGACATCATATTAATAGCGGCGGGCATTGGCTTCGCGCGCAGCCTGCGCCTCTTCCACTGACACCACCCGGCGTCCGACCGGCCAGAGTGCTATCGCGGCGATCTTGAAGTTAGCCAGCCCGACCGGAATGCCGATGATGCTGATGCACTGCACAATCCCGACAGAGATATGGGAAAGGCAGAGCCACCAGCCGAAGAAAATCAGCCAGAAGATATTCAGAAAGGTTCCGCCGGTGTTCATGATGTGGCTTTTGTTTTCAGGGCGAAGCACATCCACATGCACCGCCTCGTTACCAAATGGCAGCAGCGAGAGTTTGGTAATTTCCCAGCAGGAGCGGGTCAGCGGCAGGGTAAAAATCAGTACGATGCTGATCAGGGTGGCAAAGAGCCAGCTCAGGGTGGTGAAAAAACCGCCCAGGACAAAATTAAGAACGTTTAAGACGGTGCGCATAATCTTCTTTTCCTTTTGCATTCCGCAAGATGTGACGCCAAGTTTAGCCTGTTTTAAGGCTGGAGCGCCAAGGGTCTGACAGGTAAACTTCCCCGAATCCTATTCTCTGACGTGAGTGTCGGCGTGGAACTGAAAGCAACTTCGATGGGCAAACGACTTGCCCGGCATCCCTATAATCGTGTCCGTCTGATGGCAGCGGGCGTCGAAGTCAGTGGCGATAAGCATGAGTACCTGATCCCTTTTAATCAGTTGCTGGATATCGCCTGCAAACGCGGCGTGGTGTGGGGCGAACTGGAATTTTTGCTGGCTGATGAAAAAGTGGTGCGGCTGCATGGCACGGAATGGCAGGAAACGCAGCGCTTTTATCACTACCTGCTGCAGGCCTGGCAGAGCTGGAGCCTGGAGATGAGTGCGGTATGCCGCGACGTGCTGCAGACCCTGCGTGATGACATTGAGGCATTCAGTGCGCAGGATCGCTGGCTGAACCGGCATGAACTGCAGGCGCTGAAAAACACCATTATTCAGCAGTTCGATGCGTTGCCGCTGCCGCTCTCCCGCCTGAAGGATTTTGCTGACTGTCGTGAAAACCAGGCTTTCTGTCAGCGCTGGCTGGAGCAGGGCGAGGCGGCCCTGCGGCAGCGAAACCGTGACTGGACCGCCGCAATGCTGACCCGCTACCGGGCATTCTTCGACACGGTTGAGAGTACGCCTCTCAATCAATCGCAATGCGAGGCGGTAGTCAACGGCGAAGATTCACTGCTGGTACTGGCGGGCGCCGGGAGCGGTAAAACCTCCGTGCTGGTGGCGCGTGCGGGCTGGTTAATGCAGCGCAATCTCGCCAGCGCCGATCAAATTCTGCTGCTGGCCTTTGGCCGACAGGCTGCAGAAGAGATGAACGCCCGTATCCAGTCGCGGCTGTCAGCCAGTGATATTCAGGCGCGAACCTTCCATTCTCTGGCCCTGCATATTATTCGTGAAGGCAGCAACAAGCAGCCGGTCATCAGCAAGCTGGAGAGCGATGCCGATGCGCGTCGTGCACTGCTGATTCAGGAATGGCGGCAGCAGTGTCATGAAAAAAAGGCCCAGGCCAACGGCTGGCGCCAATGGCTGCGTGACGAGCTGGAGTGGGAGGTGCCGGAGGGGCCATTCTGGGAGGATGACAAACTGGCTAAGCGCCTGGCGTCCCGGCTCGAACGCTGGCTGGGGCTGATGCGTATGCATGGCGGCGCGCAGGCCGCGATGATCGCAGAGGTGCCTGAAGAGGTGCGCGATCTGTTCAGCAAACGTATCAGGCTGATGGCTCCCCTGCTGAAAGCGTGGAAGAGTGCATTAAAAGAGGAGGGCGCGGTCGATTTTTCGGGGCTGATTCATCAGGCGATTGCTCTGCTGGAAAAAGGGCGCTTTATCAGCCCCTGGAAACACATTCTCGTGGATGAGTTTCAGGATATCTCACCGCAGCGCGCCGCCTTGCTCAGCGCTTTACGCCAGCAGAACAGGCGCACCGCCCTGTTTGCCGTTGGCGATGACTGGCAGGCCATCTACCGCTTCAGCGGTGCAGAGATGACGCTGACGACGGCGTTTCATCACTACTTTGGTGAGGGTGACCGTTGTGTGCTGGATACCACTTACCGCTTTAACGATCGCATCGGCGACATCGCGAACCGTTTTATCCAGCAGAATCCGCAGCAGCTGGCGAAGCCGCTTAACAGCATCACCAAAGGGAATAAAAAGTCGATTTCACTGCTGGCGGACGATCAGCTGGAACCGTTGCTGAATAAACTCAGCGGCTATGTAAAGCCTGATGAGCGCATCCTGCTGCTGGCGCGCTATCACTACCTGCGACCGGATGTGCTGGACAAAGCCAGAACCCGCTGGCCGAAACTCAATCTGGAATTTATGACCATCCATGCCAGTAAAGGCCAGCAGGCGGACTACGTCATTCTGCTGGGGTTGCAGCAGGGCAAAGAGGGCTTTCCGGCGAACGTGCGCGAATCGATTATCGAACAGGGCCTGTTACCGCAGCCGGAAGCGTTCCCGGATGCAGAAGAGCGCCGCCTGGCCTACGTCGCCCTGACACGGGCGCGCCAGCAGGTTTTTCTGCTGTTTGATAAAAGCGCGCCGTCACCTTTTGTCGGGCACTTCCGTGAGCTGGGTGTACCGGTGTTGCGTAAAGCCTGAGTTACTTCAGCCGTCCAGCCAGATAGCGCGCATAGTCAGGGATCATGATCTCGCTGCTTTGTGCAAACAGCGGCGACTGAATAATAAAATCTGCGGTGGAGCGATTGGTGGCGACCGGGATATTCCATACGGTTGCCAGACGCAGCAGCGCTTTGACATCGGGATCGTGAGGTACCGCATTGAGCGGGTCCCAGAAAAAGATCAGCGCATCTATCTTTCCTTCTGAAATCAGCGCGCCTACCTGCTGGTCGCCGCCCATTGGGCCGCTCAGCATGGCCGTGACATTCAGGCCGGTGTCACGGTTGATCAGATTCCCGGTGGTGCCGGTCGCATAGAGGATATGGGATTCCAGTGCAGGCTGATTCTGTTTAACCCACTCAAGCAGAGCGGCTTTGCAATGGTCATGGGCGACCAGTGCGATATGTTTTTGTTTGCCAAGGGTACGGGTAGTCTGCTCCACAAACGTCTCCATTCAGGGTCATGCGGAAAAAGCGATAGTGCGAGTTTACCTCTGCGCTTTCAGCGCTATCAACTGGTGCGCAGCATTTTGACCAGCGTCAGAAACTGCTGACGCGTCGCTTCGTCAAAGCGCTGAAACCAGCGGTGAAGTGAGGGATGCTCCGCCTCAATCGTCCAGTCGAGATCGGCGGTAAGACTGACCGCAGAAGGCGTCTCAGAGGCCGAATGGGCAAAACGAGGCACAGAGGCGATCTGACCGGTGCGATTGTAGTTCACCATCGCTTTTTCCATGTCGACTGCGGGCGCGGCAGGCAGACGATCGCGCAGGCTGGTGATTTCGTTCCCTTTCTCATCCACCAGCAGAAAATTCAGGCTGCGATCGAAGTGATAGCGCTCGCGTTTTGTCTCCAGCGCAGGCAGCCGGATGGTAATGGTTTTAGCCACGGCAGTGAAGGTGACGATCATCGGCACCGATTGATAGGCGAGGGTGCTATCTTTCTGACCTTTTCGTTGCTGCTCTACCCGAAACAGAAACTGATGCTGACCCCGGTCCAGCTCTAAACTGTCTGCGCCCTTGAGGAGCGAGCCTGAAATCTTACGGCCATCCAGCACCAGCAGATCGATTTGCGGATCGAGCTTTAACGTGATGGCAGAACAGGACGCCGAAACGAGGAGAGCGACCCACCCCATTACAGCCAGCGACAGCTTCATTTCAACTCCGGTAACTGATGACACACAGGATTATGTGTAGCAAATTCTTACATTATGGCAGTGAGTTTACATTTAAACATATTTAATCGTGCGCTGGCTCAATTAATTACGTCACTGACTTAACCGTTCGGGGGTGTGCCCATCTACACTCAACTCTTGCCTGAAAGGAGATAACGATGAACGACCAGACAATTCGCGAGGTGCTGACCCGCACCCAACGCATCGCCTTAGTCGGGGCAAGCGATCGCCCTGAGCGTCCCAGCTACGGCGTGATGAAATATTTGCTTGATCAGGGGTATGACGTGATTCCGGTCAGCCCGAAGCTGGCGGGCAAGACGCTGCTGGGGCAGCAGGCGTATGCCAGCCTGGCAGATGTTCCGGGCCATATTGATATGGTGGATGTATTTCGCAATTCTGAAGCCGCGTGGGGCGTCGCCCAGGAGGCGATTGCAGTGGGCGCAAAAACCCTGTGGCTGCAGCTGGGTGTGATTAATGAGCAGGCGGCCGTGCTGGCACAGGATGCGGGTATGACGGTGATTATGGATCGCTGTCCGAAGATTGAAATTCCGCGGCTGGGGATCACGCGCTGAGAAGAGATGTGTGGCGGCAGAGGGTGCCGCCACAGATTAATGTCGCAGATGAGGCGCCTGAAGCTGCTGACGCACTGAGGCCGCCAGTTCATCCATTGAGGGCTGCTCAGGGTGTTCAACGCTGGTTTCGCCCGAAAGCTGAATCTCAGCAACATAGGTATGCACCTGATCGCCTTCTTCATCTTCCATCACGACATGATACCAGGGTGCCGAACGCATCTTCTCTTCCGCGCCAACCTCTTCAATTTTAGGCTCATCTAACGAGTACTCAGGATCGACATCGACAATAACGCCCAGTACGCCGGACAAACGATGACGAACCTGCTGACCAATACCAAATTTACTGGCAATCATAGTGACCTCCGAAAAAAAGCTCTCTTTCCAATATGGGGGCAGGAGCCAATTTTTCAAGTCACATGACGCGGCAGGCGAAACCTTTCAGGTAGAGTCCCTCCGGGTAACTGGCGATCACCGGATGATCCGCTGCCTGACGGAACTGTTCAATAAACTGCACCTCGCGGCCGGCATCCAGTGCGGCATCGGCAATGATCTTCTGGAACAGTTCGGTGGCCATCAGACCGGAACAGGAGAAGGTCAGCAGAACGCCACCGGGATTCAGCAACTGAATGGCGAGCATGTTGATATCTTTATAGCCGCGACAGGCGCCCATCAGCTGACTTTTGTTTTCGACGAACTTCGGCGGATCCATAATGATCAGATCAAATTTCTCCCCACTGTCACGATAGCGACGCAGCAGTTTGAAGACATCATCACGCTCAAAGCGCGCGCGGGAGAGGTCGAGTTCATTCAGTTCGACGTTCTGACGTGCCACATCCAGCGCTTCCTGCGAAGTATCAACGCTGATCACCTCTTTACAGCCGCCCATCAATGCCGAGACGGCGAATCCACCGGTATAGGAGAAGCAGTTAAGTACCCGGGCATCCTGAGCGTAACGGCGGGTGGCGAGACGGCTGTCTCGCTGATCGAGGTAGTAGCCGGTTTTATGGCCGCCCTGGATATCAACCAGCAGCTTCATGCCATGCTCAGTAATCGGCAGCAGAGGCGGCGGCAGTTCGCCGGTAATCGTGCCCTGCGTCAGTTCCAGACCCTCTTTCTTCCGCACGGCGACGTCGGAGCGGTCATAGACAGCACAGCCGGGGAAACATTGCTGCAGGGCAGTAATGATCGCCGCACGCTGGTATTCGGCTCCAGCGGAGAGCAGCTGCAGAACAAAAAAATTGCCAAAGCGGTCAATGGTGACGCCCGGTAAACCATCAGATTCACCGGCGATCAGACGATAGCTGTCCAGACCGTCGCGCGCTGCCAGCCATGTGCGCCACTGCTGCGCCTGCTCAAAACGGCGCACAAAGAAGGCGATATCGATGGATTCATCGGCCTGCCAGCTCCAGACACGGGCGCGAATCTGTGACTGAGGAGAATAGGCGGCGCGCGCCAGCCATTTGCCGTTACTGTCACACACGTCAATGGTTTCACCCAGTTGCGCTTTACCTTCCAGACGCGCGACAGCGCCTGAAAAGACCCAGGGATGGCGACGGAGCAGGGACTTTTCACGTCCCTTTGCGAGAATCAATCTGACTGTCATAGTTTGCTATGCTTACCTGAAAAAATGAGGTGCCATTGTCCGGTGGATAACGGGAAATTGCAACGAACAGCAGCAGGAGGGCAGTATGTCAGCAGCCTGTTTTAAAGCATGGGTTTATGGCCGCGTGCAGGGCGTCGGATTCCGTTACAGCACCCGGGCTGAAGCCCGCGCGCTGGATGTGCTGGGCTATGCGCGTAACCTGGAGGATGGCAGTGTCGAAGTGCTGGCCTGGGGCGAGGCGGAAAAGGTCGAGGCCCTCATCGCCTGGCTTAAAGCGGGCGGGCCACGCAGCGCGCGGGTGGACAGTGTACGGGTGGAGCCGCAGCAGCCGTCATCGCCCCCACGCGGCTTTACGACCGGATAGTCAGAGACATTTGGCCGGTTTGGGCAGGCCTGCGATTTTCGTCGCCTGCTTAGCCGGCCCGTCAGGGAAAAGACGAAACAGATAGCGGCTGTTGCCTTTCTCTTCTCCATACTTCTTCGCCATCGCCTTCACCAGCATTCGTACGGCGGGGGAAGTGTTAAATTCCAGATAGAAGGCGCGTACAAAATGGACGACCTCCCAGTGGGCGTCGGTCAGCGTAAGGCCTTCCTGCGCGGCAATATGTTCAGCCAGCGCTGCACTCCAGTCGCTGGGATTTTTCAGATAGCCTTCGGCATCGACGGCGATTTCGTTACCGTTAAAATTCACGTGACTTCCTCTCTGTAAATGACGGCGCAGTGTAGCAAACTGGCGTAACAGTAAAAGCAAAAACCCCGCCGGAGCGGGGTTTTCAACGCTGATGCACGTGTCTGTCAGTTGCTGCGGGCAAAACCGAGCAGGCTCAGCAGGCTGACAAAGATGTTATAGAGTGAAACATAGAGGCTGACCGTGGCCCGGATATAGTTTGTTTCTCCGCCGTGGATGATATTGCTGGTTTCCCACAAAATCGCGCCGGCTGAAAACAGAATGAACAGGGCGCTGATAGCCAGATGCAGAGCAGGTAACTGCAGGAAGAGATTGGCCACTACCGCGACCAGCAGCACCACAAAGCCTGCCATCATCATTCCGCCAAGGAAGGACATATCACGGCGGGTCGTCAGCACATACGCGGAACAGCAGAAGAAGACCAGCGCCGTTCCACCCAGCGCCAGTGCGATTACATCCCCCATCCCTGCGGTCAGGAAAGAGCTCAGGATCGGACCCAGGCAGTAACCCAGGAAGCCGGTGAAGGCAAAGGCGGCCAGGATGCCCATCGGGCTGTTAGCCAGACGGTAGGTTAAAAACATCAGACCATAGAAGCCGACCAGCATCAGGATCAGACCGGGAGCGGGTAACGCCAGCAGGGTGCTGGCCGTGGCCGTCACGGCTGAGAAAGCCAGGGTTAATCCCAGCAGAAAATAGGTATTGCGCAGAACTTTGTGCGTTGAGAGCAGTGAGGACTGCGATGAGGTGACAATTCTTTCCATGTTGCGCTCCTTTAAGCAGAACACTAAATATGAGCCGAGAATACGCAGGCCATTAAAGAGGGAAAAGCCGTTTTACCCTTCTTTACGCGCTAATCTGCTAATTGTTTGAGCAGAGTGGTGATTTTGACAGCGAAAAAACAGGAAATGGCTGTTTTTCATGCGAACAGTCAGATACAGGCTTTACATCGATAATCGGGATGTTTATAGTGCGCGTCATTGCGGAGGGGTGGCCGAGCGGCTTAAGGCAGCGGTCTTGAAAACCGCCGATGGGAAACCATCCGAGAGTTCGAATCTCTCCTCCTCCGCCACTTTATCTGCCTCGGGCAATAAAGTGGCAAAATGTCAGCTGATTATTTTGCCAATGCAGTACTGTTTCAAAACGGAGGGGTGGCCGAGTGGCTTAAGGCAGCGGTCTTGAAAACCGCCGATGGGAAACCATCCGAGAGTTCGAATCTCTCCTCCTCCGCCAGATTTTACAGGCCAGCACTCAGTGCTGGCCTGTTTCGTTTCTGCATTCCTCTGTTCTTCTGCCATGCCGAAAAGGCGCACTGAGCCGCATCCGGCTTTGCATTCATCTCTCTTTATCCTCTCTGCTATAGTCTACTCACCGTTTTTGCAAACATCTGGCGCTTTTCTGAGGCGAGCTGAGTTACACTAGGGATTACGTCGCTCTGAGGCGAGCTAATCGGTTGATAGCCAGAGTGTTTCTTTACTGAATGAATGGAATAGGCACAATGATCAAGAAACTGAGTCTTTGCGCATTGTCAGTGCTCGCAGCATTGCCGGTCGGAACCGTCGCGCTGGCGGCTGAAGGTGATATGCAGCTGCAGCAGGTCCTGATGCTAAGCCGTCACAATCTGCGTGCGCCGCTGGCCGATAACGGCAGCGTGCTGGAGCAGTCCACTAAAAAAAGCTGGCCGCAGTGGGACGTTCCTGGCGGTCAGCTGACCACCAAAGGTGGCGTGCTGGAAATCTACATGGGTAACTATACCCGTCAGTGGCTGGCCCAGCAGGGGCTGGCGAAGAACGGCAGCTGTCCTGACAGCCATAATGTCTTTGTCTATGCCAACAGCCTGCAGCGTACCGTTGCGACCGCCCAGTTCTTTGTCAATGGCGCCTTCCCGGGCTGTGACATCGCGGTCACGCATCAGGATGCGATGGGCACCATGGATCCTATCTTTAATCCGGTCATCACGGATGGCAGCGAAGCCTTCAACAAGAAAGCGCTGGCCGCGATGGCTGCCGAAAATGAAAAACTCTCGCTGAAGCCTGCTTTCCAGCGTCTTGAGAAGATTGTTGACTATAAATCTTCGCCTGCCTGTAACAATAAAAAGCAGTGCGATCTGAGCAGCGGTCAGAACACCTTCAGCGCGGAAAATGGCAAAGAGCCGAATGTCAGTGGCCCGCTGAAAGTGGGTAACTCGCTGATGGATGCGTTCACCCTGCAATATTATGAAGGTTTCCCGCTGGAGCAGGTGGCGTGGGGACAGATCAAGACGCCTGAACAGTGGAAAGAGCTGTCGGCCATTAAAAATGGGTATCAGGACGCGCTGTTTACCAGTCCGGATATCTCGCGCGAAGTGGCGGCCCCGCTGGTGGATTACATCCGCAGTCAGCTGGTCGATCAGGATAAAGCCAGTGCACCAGCTATTACGCTGATGGTGGGGCACGATTCAAACATTGCCTCGCTGCTGAGCGCGTTGCAGGTGAAGCCGTATGAGCTGCCTGATACCTGGGAAAAAACGCCGATTGGCGGTCAGGTTGTCTTTGAACGCTGGCACGACGCAAAGAATGACAAAGACCTGCTCAAAGTCGAATATGTCTATCAGAGCGCCGATCAGCTGCGCAATGCGGACGTGCTGAGTCTGAAAAACCCGCCAAAACGTGTGACGCTGCAACTGGCGGGCTGCCCGACGGATGCTAACGGCTATTGCAGCTGGGATCAGTTCTCTCAGGCGCTGAACGCGGCGCTGCAGGGCACGCCAATGCAGCCAGCCGCTGCACCACAGCCAGCCGCCGCGACGCCGTCTGATGACGACAGTGCGAAAGCTGCTGCGACGCAGGATGCTGCCGCTGATAAAGCCGAAGCCGATAAGGCGACCGCAGACAAAGCGCAGTCGGATGCGGATAAGACTGCTGCAGATAAAGCCGCCGTCGACAAAGCCGCAGCGGAGAAGGCCAGAGCGGAGAAAGCTGCCGCCGATAAAGCCGCAGCAGAGAAGGCCCGAGCGGAGAAAGCTGCCGCTGACAAAGCCGCAGCGGAGAAGGCTAAAGCGGAAAAAGCTGCCGCTGATAAAGCGGCGGCTGAGAAGGCCAAAGCGGAGAACGCGGCTGCTGCCAAAGCGGATAACGCAGCGGCGAAATCAGCCAGTGACAACGCCCCGGCTGATAAGGCTGATACTGCAACACCGTCTGCCAGCGCGCAGAACGATAAAACAAAGTCAGCGGCTGAAGCGACACCGTAATTTCCCCATCCTGCTGACAATAAAAAACCCCGTCGAGACGGGGTTTTTTTATACCTGCGGCAGCCTATCCCGCCACAACAACCAGTTTCTGGTTAGCAAACTCTTTGATACCCAGATCGGAAAGTTCACGACCATAGCCGGAACGTTTCACGCCGCCGAAAGGCAGCTCTGCGGAGGTGTCGCTCTGCAAGTTGATAAACACCATGCCGGTTTCAATGGCAGAAGCGAGCCTGCGGCCACGGGCAATATCCCGCGTCCAGACGGAGCCGCCAAGACCATAGTGAGAGTCGTTGGCCAGCGCCACCGCGGCCTGGTCGTCTGCCACCACATAGACCTGTGCCACCGGGCCAAAGAACTCCTGATAGTAAGCCGGATTATCGGGTGTGATGCCGGTCAGAATCGTGGGCTGGTAATAGCAGCCCACGCCTTCAACGGCTTTACCGCCGGTCAGCAGTTTTGCGCCGCTGGCGACAGCTTCATCAACCTGTTTAACCAGACGGTCGCGCGCATCTGCCGAGGAAAGCGGACCCAGCGTGGTCTTCTCATCCAGCGGATCGCCCAGCTTCGCCGCGCTCAGCGCCGCGCTGAACTGGCTGATAAAGCGATCGGCAATTTTCTCATGCAGAATAAACCGTTTTGCCGCCGTACAGACCTGACCGCAGTTGCTCAGGCGCGCCTGCACACCCTGACGCACGGCTTCATCAAGATCGGCATCATCCAGCACGACAAAGACGTCGTTGCCGCCCAGCTCCAGCGTCGATTTCTTAAGGTGCTTACCGGCCTGTTCGGCCACGGCACTACCGGCACGCTCGGAACCGGTCAGGGCAACCCCCTGAACCCGATCGTCAGCAATCAGATCCGCGACCTGTTCCGTAGAGATAAACAGGTTCGTCCAGGCTCCTTCAGGCGCACCTGCTTCGCGAACCAGTTTTTCAAAGACATCGGCACAGTGCGGCACGATATTGGCATGTTTTGCCAGCACCGGGTTACCCAGCGCGAGGTTAGGCGCCAGCACGCGCATCAGCTGATAGTAGGGGAAGTTCCACGGCTCAACGGCCACCAGAACACCAATCGGGTGATACTCAACCCAGGCTTCGCCCAGCTCACTGGGGTAGGTGTGCGGCTGCAGGATGCGCTCAGCATTCTCAGCGTAGTAGCGGGCAATCTGCGAGCAGATTTTGACTTCGCCCCGGCTCTGACCAATCAGTTTACCCATCTCTTTACTGGCGATGGTAGCGAGTTCTTCCGCACGGCTATCAATCAGGTCAGCCAGCTTTTTCAGTACCTGCAGGCGCGGCTGAATATCCCCTTTGCTCCAGGAGGAGTGGAACAGCTGGTCAGCGACCTCCAGGGCATGGCTGACGGCGGCATCATCATGGGATGGCCAGCTCTTCAGCAACTGGTTGTTGGCGGGATTAATGCTTTGATAGGAAGACATAGCGTTCTCCTTGGTGAGCGAAAAAATTGAGGGCGGGAAGATCCCGCCCCTGAATCAGACGTTTTTACGTTCTACGGGTTTGTCATCCCAGGTCAGGAGATCTTTATCGGTTTTTTCAAAGGCGCGAATCAGTACATCGTCACTGCCCTGCTGACGCCAGATCTCTTCTGCCAGTCTCTCATCGTAATCAGCCACTTCGAAAATGGCCTCAGCAATTTCAGGGGAGGTATGACGCAGACTGGCCCATTCGCCAACGTGATGTGCTTTTGATTGTTCAGTAGACATACTTTTCTCCTTTGATTAAATCAGTCCTGCAGTTTAGTGGTCAGGCTGGCAACATGTTCGCCCTGAAAACGGGCGATGTTCAGCTCCGCTTCCGAGGGCTGACGGGAGCCATCCCCGCCTGCCAGGGTTGTCGCACCATAAGGTGTTCCGCCGCGCACCTGAGAGATATCAAACAACTCTTTGGTGCCATAGCCGATGGGCACGATCACCATGCCGTGATGCGCCAGGGTGGTCCAGACCGAGGTAATGGTCTGTTCCTGACCGCCGCCGGTGCCGGTTGAGGTGAAGACGCTGGCGACCTTGCCAAACAGGGCACCTGATGCCCACAGGCCGCCGGTGCGATCCCAGAAGGTGCGCATCTGACCGGACATGTTGCCGAAGCGAGTCGGGGTACCGACGATAATGGCGTCATACTGCGGCAGCACATCCGGCGTCGCCTCTGCCGCCAGCTGATCGGTTTTGCCGCCCACCTCCGCAAAGCGACTGGCCTCCATCGTTTCTGGCACCCGCAGGATATCCACTTCCGCGCCGGGAACCCGACGAGCGCCTTCAGCGACCGCGTTCGCCATCGTTTCGATATGTCCGTACATTGAGTAATAAAGCACCAGAATCTTAGCCATTGATCTCTCCAGGTGGTTTAGACGTCCAGAAAAAGTATAGAAGAGCTTTCGTTTTACGCAGGGGAGGGAAGGAATGGGCGGGTTTAGCTGTGTAATAATTCCGTAGCTAATCGATTGTAGGCCAGAGGAATGTTCGTTATTTACTCAAATCGGTGGTGAATAGTCTGTTGCTAAATGTGACTGTGCGGGGGATGAAAGCAGAATCTGGCTATTCTTTAACCATGGGTTGAATCCAGGCCCCGGGCCGTCAGCTCTCAACTTTCTCATTCTTATTTATCGCACTACGCGACAGGAGGACATCATGACAACACATCGTGGCGGTTCAGGTAATTTTGCTGAAAACCGTGAACGTGCCGCAGAGGCGGGACGTAAAGGGGGCAAAAACAGCGGCGGTAATTTTAAAAACGATCCGCAGCGTGCCGCGCGTGCCGGCGAGAAGGGCGGACGCAGCAGTCCGAAGAAAACGGACGCTTAACCCCCTGATAGCCGCCGGTAAGATCCGGCGGTTAACGTCGTTGCTTTTCCCCCTCGCTCTCCTCCACAATGTTGTCCGAATCTTTTATCAGGTGAATTATGTCGGACACTCTCCGCGGCTTATCCCTGCGCCTGACGCGGCAGGAGCTGGTGTTAATCTTTATAACTATGATCTGGGGCGGGACCTTTCTGGTGGTGCATCGGGCGATGCAGCACTCGGGACCGTTCTTTTTCGTCGGTCTGCGTTTTGCCACCGCCGCACTGCTGCTGGCGCTCTTTTTCCGGCGCTATCTCAAAGGAATAACCTGGCTGGAAGTGAAAGCCGGGACGCTGATTGGCCTGTCGATTGCCGGCGGTTACGGTCTGCAGACCTGGGGAATGCAGACCATCTCCAGCAGTCAGTCCGCGTTTCTCACTGCGCTCTACGTGCCGGTGGTGCCGCTGCTGCAATGGCTGTTTTTACGTCGTCCGCCGGGCATCATGTCGTGGCTGGGGATTCTGCTGGCCTTTACCGGTCTGCTGCTGGTGGCCGGGCCGCAGGATGGCCGTATCAGCCTGAATGCAGGGGAGATAGCCACCCTGTTCAGTACGCTGGCGATTGCCGCTGAGATTATCTTAATCAGCCGCTTTGCCAGTCGGGTCGATGTGCGTCGCGTGACGCTGATCCAGCTCGGGGTGGCGTCGCTGTGCGCCTTTGCGCTGATGATCCCCAATGGGGAGACGGTGCCCGTGATTTCCATGCCGCTGCTGTTCAGTGCGCTGGGACTGGGCGCCGCCAGCGCGCTGATTCAGGTCACGATGAACTGGGCGCAGCGCAGCGTGTCACCCACGCGTGCCACGGTTATTTACGCCGGTGAGCCGGTCTGGGCGGGCGTGGTCGGACGTATCGCCGGTGAGCGGCTGCCTGCACTGGCGCTGGTGGGTGGGGCCCTGATTGTCTGTGGCGTGATTGTCAGTGAACTACGGCTGAAACGAAAGAAAGCGGTGCAGCCTGCTGCCACACCGCTGGAGTAGTTAACCCTGCTGACGCGCCAGCTTATCCTGCTGCATGGCGCGGTTACGGCGCAGAATGGCATTGAGGATAATCGCCCCAAAGGTCGCCGTGCCGATGCCGCCCAGCGTGAATGAACCGATTTTAAGCGCAAAGTCACCTGCGCCAAGGACCAGCGTCGTCGCCACCATGATCAGGTTACTGTTCTGGCCTAAATCGACCTGATTCTGAACCCAGATGCGCGCGCCCGCTACCGCAATCAGTCCGAAGACCACAATCGAGGCACCGCCGATCACCGGCGCCGGAATGGTGTGGATCAGCGCACCGAACTTCGGCGAGAAACCGGCCAGGATCGCGATGACCGCCGCAGCAACAAATGCCAGCGTCGAGTAGACCTTGGTCACCGCCATCACCCCGATGTTTTCCGCATAGGTGGTCACCCCGCTGCCGCCGATTGAACCGGAGAGCATCGTGGCAAGACCATCGCCCACAAAGGCGCGTCCCATATACGGGTCGAGGTTGCGTCCGGTCATGCCCGCTACCGCTTTCAGGTGGCCGAGGTTCTCCGCCACCAGGATAATGGCGACGGGGGCGATTAATACCATCGCATGCAGATCAAAGGTCGGCGAGGTGGTATGCGGCAGACCAAACCACGCCGCCTGTGACAGCGCCGTAAAATCCACCGGCTTGCCCAGTCCCAGAACGTTAGTCAGCAGGGCATAGATCGCCCACGCCAGAATCAGCCCCACCAGAATCAGCAGGCGCTGAACCATTCCGCGGGTAAAGACGGCCACTAGGCCAATACATAACACGGTCATCACCGCGATCCAGCTGTCGAAGGCGGAGGCAGAGACGCTGTGCACCGCAATCGGTGCCAGATTCAGCCCGATAGCCATCACCACGGCTCCGGTCACCACGGGCGGCATCAGATTCTCAATCCAGCGGGTGCCGGATTTCATTACCACCACGCCTATCAGCGTATAGAGCAGGCCGCAGGCGATGACGCCACCCAGCGCCACACTGAGGTTAGGGTTCAGTCCCTGACCGCTGAAACCGGTCACCGCAATCACAACGCCCACAAACGCGGCGCTTGACCCGAGATAGCTGGGCACGCGACCGCCGGTAATAAAGAAGAACAGCAGGGTCCCTATCCCGGAGACCAGAATCGCCAGATTGGGATCCAGTCCCATCAGCAGCGGCATCAGCACCGTTGCGCCAAACATCGCCACCGCGTGCTGTAAACCCAGCACCAGCGTCTGCCCCGCAGGCAGTGTCTCATCCGGGGCGATAATACCGTTTTCTGTTAAAGCCGACTTCTTTTGCCATTGCGGAAACCAGGATCGTGCCATCGTCTACTCCAGAGCGTTATGAATGCCGGTGGGTTTCAGGGAAGGGTTATCAGGCTTCCTGCCGCATCAGGGGATGGTATCCCCGGTCAAACCAGGCCAGGCCGTGAGAATCGTCGTTGCGCACCACGGCCAGGACTTCACAGAACAGGGTGTCATGGGTGCCGACGCTGACAATCTGAGTGATCCGGCAGTCAAAGGAGGCGACCGCGCCGCTCAGCACCGGCGAGCCGGTAACGGCCGTCGACCACTCTGCAGCCACAAACCGCTCAGCCATCGGGGTTTTACCACCAAACAGCGTGGAGAGCGTTTCATGGCCCGCTGCCAGGGTGTTGACGCAGAGCTGCATGTTTTCGCGGAACACCGGATAAACCGAGGCCGAACGGTTCAGGCAGACCAGCAGTGTAGGGGGCGCATCCGTGACACTGCACACCGCAGAGGCGGTGAAGCCTGCGCGTCCGGCAGGACCTTCCGTGGTAATGATGTTGACCGCCGCGCCCAGGCGCGACATCGCATGACGAAAGGCCGTTTTGTCAACGGCAGGGGTAAGGGTATTCAGGCTCATAATCTTCTCCGCAAAAGCTTAGACGACGCGCTGCAGGGGCTGCACGTCATCAGTCTGATCCAGCCACTGCAGCAGCCGGGCATTAAAGGTTTCGGCGTCGGTGACGCTCATGGCGTGTCCGCCCCAGGCCATTCTCTGCTCCGTGGCGTTGGGCAGTGCGGCAGCCAGCACGGATGAGCAGCTCCACGGCACCAGCAGGTCATCTTCACTGGCGATCACCAGCACCGGTTGCGGGATCGCGGCTGCCCGGGCGCTGAAATCTGCGCTCATCAGGGCGTGCAGCCGGCGCATCAGGTTTTCCATGCCCTGAAAATGGGCGACATGATGACTGTCCTCCTGCTCAAGCCGCGTCTGATGCTGCGCCATCCATTCTGCCGGATAGAGAAACAGCGGCTGAGCACGGACAAAGGCCTCCACGCCGACGTTCAGCAGCAGATCCTGGCGCACCTGAAAGCAGCGGCGGGTATGGGGATGCAGCGACAGCCAGCCGTTAATGACCACGATCCGCTCGATTCGCTCCGGGTAATCCAGTGCCAGCTGCATCCCCAGCAGGCCACCCAGCGCATGACCAATCAGGCTGAAGCGCAGGATGCCGTGCTGCGCCAGCGCATCGGCCAGCTCCGCCGCCATCATCGCCATGCTGTAGCCCTCCGGCAGCGTGTCAGCGCTGCGTCCGGTGCCGCGCTGGTCATAACAGACCACCCGATAGCGTGTCGTCAGCGCTGCCAGCTGTGGCTGCCAGAAACCGGCTACGCCGCCCAGCCCGGAGGAGAGCACCAGCGTCGGTGCATCGGGATTTTGCAGGCCCAGAATATCCAGCTGCATCAGACCTCCGGCTTGCCAATGTGGGCCACGCTGGCGATCTCAATCAGCGCATCCGGTTTGACCAGCCCGCACTGAATACAGAATCGGGCGGGTTTATCGCCGGGAAAGTAGTCGGCGTAGACCTGGTTCACCGCACCATAGTTTGCCCAGTCGGTGATAAAAATAGAGTTGAAGGTGACATCCGCCATCGTGCCACCCGCGGTTTCAATCACCTTTTTAATGGTTTCCAGCACGTGGCGGGTCTGCGCGGCGGCATCCCCGACGTGCACCACATTGTTGTCAGCATCAAACGGCAGCGTGCCCGAAACATAGACCACGCCATCTGCCAGCGTGCCAGGGACAAACGGGGCGATGGGCGTCGTGGTGCCCGGTGGAACAATGATACTTTTTGGCATAGCGTCATCCTCAATGATCAGGGGGCTTTCAGGCTTTCGCAGAAGGTATCGACATCCGATACCCAGCCAAAAAAGGTTTCGATATTGAACAGCGCCGCCTGCTGGGCAAATGGCGGGCCTGCCTGGTAGGTTGCGTCTTCCAGCACCACGCCGAAGTACTCCAGAAAGAAGCCGTCGCGCAGCGTCGATTCCACACAGACGTTGGTGGCAATGCCGGTAAAGATCAGGTGACGAATGCCGCGACTGCGCAGCATGCTGTCGAGCGGCGTGTTATAGAAGCCGCTGTAGCGCGATTTGGGCAGCACAATGTCCCCGGGCTGCGGCACCAGTTCATCCACCAGTGCGTAATCCCAGCCGCCTTTGGAAAGCAGCGTGCCCTGCAGTTCAGGTCGTTTGCGCATGGTTTTCAGCGCATTTGATTTGTGGAAGTTGGGCGAGCCGGCATCACCGGCTTCAACATAGTCACTGTCCCAGCCGTTCTGGAACCAGATAATCTGCACGCCTGCGGCACGCGCCGCCGTCACTGCCTGATGAATCTTCGCTATCACCGGTTGCGTGGCGGAAACATCAAAGCCCGCCAGGTCAAGATAACCCCCTTCAGTGGCGTAGGCGTTCTGCATATCGACCACGATCAGCGCACTCTGAGCGGGGGGAAAAGCAATCGGCTCCGGCCGGGCTGGCAGTTCGACCTGAGTCACCTCAGGCGTGTGAGCGCAGTAAACGGTATTCATCATGCCACCTCCTTCCGGGCATCCAGCAGTGCGCTGCGACAGCGCATCAGCGGCTGGATGTGCTGTCCGAAGTTCTCGATCCCTTCCAGGAAATCATCAAAGGTCAGCAGCACGCCGTGGGTGCCTTCAACCTGAGCCACTTCATCCAGCATCCGCGCCACGCTGGCCCAGGAGCCGACCAGGGTACCCATGTTGATGTTAACGGCAGAGGTGGGGTCGGCCATCTGGCGCACGTTGGTGTCGCTGCCCGATTTGGTATCCTGCTGACTCTGGGTGGTCAGCCAGGAGAGCGCCTCTTCATCGGCACCGGCTTTGTAGTGTTCCCACTTCGTCCGCGCTTCCTCATCGGTTTCCGCGGCAATGATCATGAACAGGACGTAGGAGCCGACGTCGCGACCGGCTTTCTCCGCCGCCTGTTTCATGCGAATCGAGGTTGAGCTGAACGCGGCAGGGGTGTTTACCCCTTTGCCAAAGCAGAAGTTGTAATCGGCATACTGTGCGGAGAAGGCCATACCGGCGTCGCTCTGACCGGCGCAGATGACCTTCATCGGGCGCTGCGGCTGCGGACTGACGCGACAGTCGTTCATGGTGAAGAATTCACCTTTAAAGTCCGATTTTCCGGTGCCCCACAGGTCGCGCAGCACGGTAACGTATTCGGTCAGATAGGCGTAGCGGCTGCTGAAGTACTCATCGCCTGGCCACATGCCCATCTGTTCATATTCCGGTTTCTGCCAGCCGGTGACCAGGTTGACGCCGAAACGACCGCCAGAGATGGAGTCAATGGTGGACGCCATGCGCGCCACAATGGCGGGTGGTAGCGTCAGGGTGGCGGCAGTGGCATAAATTTCAATACGTGAGGTGACGGCCGCCAGACCAGCCATCAGGGTGAATGACTCCAGGTTATGATCCCAGAATTCTGTTTTTCCGCCGAAGCCGCGCAGTTTGATCATCGAAAGCGCAAAGTCGAAATGGTAATGCTCTGCTTTCAGTACGATTGCCTTGTTGAGTTCGAAGGTTGGCATGTACTGCGGTGCATTGGAGGAGATCAGCCAGCCATTGTTACCAATCGGAATAAAGACGCCTATCTTCATGTGAAACCTCGTTGCGATGGGGGAAAGGTGTTTCACGCGCGGCACTGCATCCTGCCTCATCCCTGTGGGCTGCGCTCAGTCACAATTCTGCAAACCCTGTGCCACAATTTTTAATTGTTTATATAACAATGGGTTAAAATGAAGAGCAAAAATAAAAGTGGAGTGGATGGTCCATTTCAGACCGTTTGGTCAAAATTCGCTGCACGTTTTCCATGCAGGCTGAGCAAAAAAGGTGCAGCACGCTGGTTAGGCAGCCAGAGATCCCTTTGCTATGATGCGATGACACCTGACGGATGAGGTAAGGCAGTGAAAACCGATGAAAAAAAGCCAACGCGTCGTTCACGCGCGGTGGCGGCAAAGCGAGCGGCGATACTGGATGCGGCGCTGACCCTGTTCTCGCAGTTTGGTATTCATGGCACCAGCCTCGATAAGGTGGCCGAGCTGGCAGACGTTTCCAAAACCAATCTGCTCTACTATTTCCCCTCGAAAGAGGCGCTCTATGTGGCGGTGCTGAAACAGATTCTGGATGTCTGGCTGGCGCCGCTGCGCGCGCTGGCACACGATCAGGATCCGCTGATGGCCATCCGGCGCTATATCCGGCTGAAGCTGGAGGTGTCGCGCGATCATCCTCAGGCCTCCCGGCTGTTCTGCCTGGAGATGCTGCAGGGCGCACCGCTGCTGAAAGGGGAGCTGGCGGGCGACCTCAAGCAACTGGTGGATGATAAGGCGGCGATAATTGAGCGCTGGATTGATGAAGGGCGTCTGGCTGGCGTCCAGCCGCAGCATCTGATCTTTATGCTCTGGGCCACTACGCAGCACTATGCCGATTTCGCCACGCAGGTGGAGGCGGTGACCGGACAGACCCTCAGCGACGCCGCGTTCTTTGAGCAGACTGTTGAGAACGTTCAGCGCATGATCATTGAAGGCATCCGCGTACGCTGATTCCGCGCAGATTCACGGTTCGGTAACGGAGTTAATCTATGGATTCTGTTTCGCAGTGGGTACTGGGCGCCTCCGTCAGCGTCGCGGTGATGGGGCGTCGGGTTCCGATCTGGCAGGCGGCACTGGTTGGGGGTGTCTGCGGCACCCTGCCCGACCTGGATGTCTTTATCGATCATGGTGATGCAATACGCAACATGACGCTGCATCGCACCGAAAGTCATGCGCTGCTCTGGCTCACGCTGATCTCCCCGCTGGTTGCCTGGCTGGTGGCGGGGCTGTGTCGTCAACGGGTGGCATGGCGGGCGTGGTGGCCTGCCATCTGGCTGGCACTGATCACGCACCCGCTGCTCGACCTGATGACGGTGTATGGCACCCAGCTTGGCCTGCCGCTCACTGACTTTCCCTATGCGATTGGCAGCATCTACATTATCGATCCCCTCTATACGCTACCGCTGCTGGTGGGGCTGGCTGTGGCGCTCTGGCGTGGCGGCGAACGGGGACTGCGCGGCAACTGGCTGGGATTAACGCTGAGCTCGCTTTATCTGGTCTGGAGCGTGGTGATTCAGGGCATGGCAGGCTGGCAGATCCGGCAGTCGCTGACCGGGCAGGGGATTCCGACCGATAAGGTACTGGTGACGCCAACGGCGTTCAATACGCTGGTCTGGCGCAGCGTGATCCTGACCGGCGACCGCTATGGCGAAGCTTACTGGTCGTTACTGTCGCCTTCGCGTCCGCTACAGGTGACGTGGTATCCGCGTCATCCCGAACTTTACAAAGGGTTTCGTGGCAGCTGGTATGCAGAACGCGTCGCCTGGTTCAGCCACGGTTTTTATGCCCTGCGTGAGCAGGATGGGCAGACGACGATAGCTGACCTGCGTATGGGCGAAGGGGAAAACTATACCTTTACCTTTGGTCTCGGCACGCCTCAGCAGCCCGATCCCCGGCCGCAGCGCTTACCTTCTGAACGGCCGTCGTTGTCCGCCAGCTTTTCTGCGCTGGGCGAACGCCTGTAAAAAAGCCCGGTCATCCGACCGGGCTTCCTCTCTGACAGGCAGAATTAGCGACTGCGTGAGCCGCGATGACGCAGCCACCAGCCCACCCCCAGCAGGGCGAACCAGAGTGGCGTCACCATCAGCGCCTGACGCGTATCATCCTGCAGGGTCAGCAGCACCAGCACAAAGGCAAAGAAGGCCATGCAGACCCAGCACATCAGCTTGCCCAGCGGCATCTTAAAGCCGGATTCCGCATGACGCTGCGGATGCTTTTTGCGATAGGCCAGATAGCTGCACAGGATAATGGTCCAGACAAACATAAACAGAATCGCCGAGACGGTGGTTACCAGGGTGAAGACCGTCATCACATCCGGGATGAGGTAGATTAACGCCACGCCCGCCAGCAGGCAGAAGCAGGAGAAAAACAGACCGGTGGTCGGGACGGCGCGGGCTGAGAGACGGCCAAAGGCGCGGCTGGCAACCCCCTGCTGTGACAGACCATAGAGCATCCGGCTGGTGGAGAAGATGCCGCTGTTCGCAGAGGAGGCAGCTGAGGTCAGCACCACAAAGTTGACGATACTCGCGGCAGCGGGCAGGCCAATCAGGACAAACATCTCAACAAACGGGCTGCGATCGGCCATCACCTGGGTCCATGGCGTCACCGCCATAATGACCATCAGCGCCAGCACATAAAACATAATGACCCGCAGCGGGATGGCATTAATCGCGCGTGGCAGGACTTTATGCGGATCGTGAGTCTCTGCCGCCGCCGTGCCAACCAGTTCAATCCCGACAAAGGCGAACACCGCAATCTGGAATCCGGCAAAGAAGCCGCTGAGCCCTTTCGGGAACAGTCCGCCATGATCCCAGATGTTGCTCAGTGCCGCCGTACCGCCGCCCGGAGAGGGGTAGTGGATGGAGACCAGCACAATGCCCGTCACGATCAGCGCGACAATGGCGACGATTTTAATAATTGCAAACCAGAACTCCATCTCGCCGAACAGCTTGACGGTCGCAATGTTAAGCGCCAGAAAGACCACCACGCAGAGCAGGGCGCTCATCCAGATCGAGAAGCCCGGAAACCAGAGCTGGAAATAGGCGCTGATGGCCACCACGTCAGCGATGCCGGTGACCACCCAACAGAACCAGTAGGTCCAGCCGGTAAAGTAGCCTGCCCAGGGGCCGAGCAGATCCGCGGCAAAGTCGCTGAACGATTTATACTCCAGATTGGAGAGCAGCAGTTCTCCCATCGCGCGCATGACAAAGAACAGCATAAAGCCGATGATCATATAGACGAAAATGATCGAGGGGCCGGCCAGGCTGATGGTTTTACCTGAGCCCATAAACAGGCCGGTTCCGATCGCGCCGCCGATGGCGATCAGCTGAATGTGTCGGTTGTGCAGGTTGCGCCGTAGCTTGTCGGGGCCTTCCTGCGTCAAGGGGGCATCTTTAGATTGATCGACCATAGAATACTCTTTCCTGTCTTGATGTTGTGTCAGCTCTGCTGGCTGATAATGAATAGCCTTACCCGAAGGGCTGGTCGGCATAAGATAGAGGAAGTCACCCCAAAGCCGGTAACAGTTTTTTACCTGATGTGACACCGGCCATGGTCAGCCAGAGCAATCGTTGCGCATTCTGGTTAATCCTGCGTCAGCCAGGGTAAGGATTCATCACGTTATGTCAGTTGCACAGCGCAGCGTGAATCTGGCTTCTACACTTTTTGTTTGCTAATCATCATGCTGCGAGAGGGGTTATGCGCACGCTTATCCTGTTTTTGCTGTTAATCGCGCTGGGCTGGATGAGTCTGCCATGGCTGAAGCAGCATCTGCCACCGCAGTTTAATCCCTTTACCCCGCTCGCCGTTACCGATCCTCCGGGCTGGATGACGCAGCTTAAGATGAAACGGCTGGCCAGCGATCCTGACGCCTGCCTCGCCGTGATGCGCCGCGCTCAGCAGGCCGGGTGGGTGACGTTCAGCGAACGACCGGCAGTGACGGGCAACTGTCCCCTCAGCGACCCGCTGCGCATTCAGCGATTTGGTCCGGTGAGCCTCAGCAGCAGCTTTCTGGCGAGCTGTCCGATGGCGGTTGCCAGTACGATGTATGCCCTGCGCAGTCGCCAACAGACCGCCAGGGATATGCAGAGTCCACTGGTACGGATTACGCATGTTGGCAGCTACGCCTGCCGTAACATTTATCATCGCGCGCAGGGGCGATTGAGTGAACATGCCACCGCCGATGCCTGGGATGTGACCGGCTTCCAGCTGGCAGATGGTCAGCGGCTTGAGGTCAGTCGTCACTGGCAGCAGCCCGGGCAAAAAGCGGCCATGCTGCATACCTTGTGGCGGGGGGGATGTGAGGTGTTTGGCAATGCGCTGGGCCCGGATTACAACACGGCACACGCTTCACATTTTCATCTGGGGATGCGGGGCGCGGGCTATTGCCGGTAAATCATCAGTCAGGACTAATACCATCTTTGATTAATAATTGATCAGCTATCTGTAAAAATTCAGTCCAGTTATCTGCTGGAATCTGGCATCAGCCGGAAATCATTCATTCGCTGACAGAACAACATTAAGGCATTTGATTTTAGTGCCATCTATTTAAAGAGTAAAACTGTCCGTCGAATAAATGCGCTGTTCCCTTTTTTCTCTTCTCTCATCAAATTCTCGTCACTGAGCGGCAGAATGAAAATATTTCACCATGCAGACAGCCGAATTAAGTGAAATGAGAAGGGAAAATTAACAAATGCGCTGGGGCGTTATCTCTGTTTTTTTACAGGCAGGATTATTTTTCAGATAGTTTAACCCGGTGACTACCTTTAATGTCATTCTGCTGACTAAACTACGATAAAGGGCGAGCCTGCTATTGAAGCAGCCGCTTCGCTTTTAACGGGATCGAAATCAGGCTGAAGAGATAAGTGAGGCTTATCAGGAAGCGGTTTTTGCCTGACCTTTTCTTTTGCAGGCTGTCAGGATGATAAACAGCAAAAAGCCGCCGGATGGCAGAAGAAAAATAGAGGGTGGTCAGGGGCCACGGGTTAACTTAAGCAACAGAACCGGCGCAGGTCTGCAGAAAAACGCAGCACAACATTTGCGCTCCTGAGCCCGCAGCGGTAGGCCAGCGAGCCTCTCCGCCTGCCTCGCCGCGTTTCCCGGCGGCTGGATGATCCGGCAGCCAGCTGCATGCCGGAGAGGTTTAAAAACGGAGATCTTATTTCCTGATGAGAAATATGTTGGCGGTTCTTGGGGAGGCAGCGTTAATCGAATTGAATTAACGTCTTGTTTACTCATTATTTACTCAATAAGCAGTAGCGCTATTTATTATTTCCGCTTCATTTGCAAATTTGCGATAAAGTGTCACCAGGTGACAGGCATTGAAATCCTATAAGAAAAATCTTATTCTTAGGGTGTGATTGAAAATGGCGTGACCAACCTCACATTGCCCGGGCAGGGACACGTTTTCACTCCGCCATGACGATGAAAGGTAAAAGGCGCTTCATCAGGCAACGGATTCATCTCTGACGATATATTCATTTTTTCTGAAAAATTTAAACTCTCTGATGAGTCTGATTGAATAGCATCGGAAGGGCGGGTGAAAATAATGCTGAGGCAATATGAGTAGTGAAAATTATTTCGCCTGGCGAAGCAGTGTGAAAGAACAATTTCAGGCATTAACGACCTCATCTGAATTGAAGGCGTTATTGCAACATTTTACGGAATCATTAGGCTTCGATTATTTTGCTTTTTTGATTCAGCACCCGGTGCCATTTACCCGACCGCGCATTCATTTATACAGCACCTATCCCACATTATGGGTTAAGCGCTATGAGAAGCAGAATTATTACGCGGTAGACCCGGTGCTCAGCTTGTGTCAGCGACCAGGGAGGGGGATGGCATGGACGGAGGCGCAGTTTGCTGACGCAGGCAACCTGTGGCGGGAGTCGCGGGAATATGGGCTTCAGAGCGGTTTTTCTTGCTCTGCAATGGCACCAAATCGCGTCATTGGTATATTATCTATATCGTCCCAACAGCCCATTTCTGTCCAGCTCTGCCATGCTGAGCTGGAGGTGAAACTCCACCTTTTAGCGGAACTAAGCCTGGATACGCTGGAACGCTTTAGCGATGATGCGATGATGGTACTGAAAAATGCGTTAAGTCAGCGCGAGCTGGAAATTCTGAAATGGACAGCCGAAGGAAAAACGGCGGTCGAGATTTCACTTATTTTATCCATCTCTGAACATACCGTTAACTTTCATCAAAAAAATATGCAAAAGCGTTTCAATGTTTCCAATAAAACGCAGATTGCCTGTTATGCAGCCGCAATCGGACTGATTTGAACATCAACAACTGCCACCTTTGGCAGTTTCTTTGTACGGGTCAGTTGTCTACCCTGCGCCGGAACTTTGCCAGGCTGGCGCAAAAAATCATTGCAACATGGGGATGTCAGAGGCGCATGATGAAAATAGTGCAAACGCAGTTAAAGGATATGCCATCCTCTTTGCTCGCTGAACTGGGCAGCTACCGTTACAGCGTCTTTGCGCGCGGCGAAGGGTGGTCTATTCCGCCGCGCCTGAGCACGCCAGGACAGGAGTATGATCGCTACGATCGTTCAGATGTGACCTGGCTGATCGCATGGAATGCCCGTGCAGGGATCTGCGGCTGTGCCCGCCTGATGCCCTGGTTTGAGCCTGAGCAGAGTGAAGGCATCGTGCTGCCCTTCAGCCATGAGAAAGTCTGGGAAATGTCGCGCTTCTCTGCACGCCTGGATGTGGATGCTGAACTGCCGCTGAACATACTCTGGCACGCGGTACAGCTGGCGGAACTGCACGGCATGGAGTACATCATCAGTTCGGCAACGCCAATGCTGGAGAAGATGTTTGAGCAGCATCAGGTGGTCTATGAGCCGCTCACACCCGGCCTGATTCTGTCAGAAGATAATCTGTTTGCGATCCGTATTCCGGTGACTCAGCCTGCGCTGGCAGAGAAGTATCGGGGCACCCGACGCTTCAGCCCGGAAGAGGTGCTGCCGACGCTGGGTGTGTCGGTCAACTGGCAGTCGCATAATTAGGTCAATTGCCCCCGCGGCTGGGGGCAACACAACACGCTTACTGACGGTAGGCGGTTTTAATCTGCTTGATGGTATTGCTGAACACTTCCGCCTGCGGTTTGTCGCCCAGCGTCTGTACATAGCGTTCCATGTTAATAATCACTTTTCCCGCATCAGCCTGACCCATCCCTTTCAGAATCAGGGTGATCATCATCTTCAGCCCCGCGATTTCATCCGCTAATTTCCGGGCTTCCTGGGAAGTTGCAAAATCTTCATCGCTCATGAGTTTCTCCTTGGTGAATGACAATGTGTCGGCAATCTGTCCGTACAGCAGTGCGTGAGTATACCACAGGGGAGGTAAGTTGCTGATGGTGCCGGTCCGCTTTGCCTTTAAAGGCTGTTTCGTCCAGCACAACTAATCAATCGCTGAAAGTAATCACACGATTGACTGGCCCGGAGCGGACAGCAATGCGTTGTAGACAGGATTACCGAACGCGGTTGTTAATCTTCTGAAATACAGAGCATTTAATCAATATGCAACGATGCTGATGATGAGCAGAAAAGTCTGATGCGACGCGCCACGCCCGGCTGAGGGTAATGATGCAATGCGTCCACTGTTTTGCTTTGTTGATGTGCTTTTGGGGCAAAAGCGGGTATGATTACCGCTCACATTACCTGATTGCTTCCTCTTTTTAGCCTCTGGAGTTTCCCCGTTGATCAGTGTGCTTCTTGTTGATGACCATGAACTTGTCCGTGCCGGGATCCGTCGTATCCTGGAGGATGTTAAAGGGCTGGCCGTGGTCGGAGAGGTTAACTGCGGCGAGGATGCGGCCAAATGGTGCCGGTCCAATCAGGTGGATGTCATTCTGATGGACATGAATATGCCGGGTATTGGCGGGCTGGAAGCGACGCGAAAAATCGTGCGCTACAACCCTGATATCAAAATTATCATGCTGACTATCCATACCGAAAATCCGCTGCCTGCCAAAGTCATGCAGGCGGGGGCTGCGGGTTACCTCAGTAAAGGGGCCGCGCCGCAGGAAGTTATCAACGCGATTCGTTCGGTCAATGCCGGCCAGCGCTACATCGCGTCAGACATCGCCCAGCAGATGGCTCTGAGCCAGATTGAACCACAAAAAGCGGAATCTCCCTTCAGCTGTTTGTCGGAAAGGGAATTGCAGATTATGCTGATGATCACCCGAGGACAAAAGGTGACGGAAATTTCCGAGCAGTTAAATCTCAGTCCTAAAACCGTTAACAGTTACCGCTATCGGATGTTCAGCAAACTGAATATCAGTGGCGACGTCGAGTTAACGCATCTGGCCATTCGACATGGCCTCTACAATGCGGAGCCGTTAATCAGTAGTGAATGACGTTTTTGATTCCAGAGCTTTTCTGAGTACGGTAACCAGCAAGCCCGGTGTTTACCGCATGTATGACGCCTCAGGCACCGTCATCTATGTGGGCAAAGCCAAAGACCTGAAGAAGCGTTTGACCAGCTACTTCCGCACGCAGGTCGGCAGCCGCAAAACCGAAGCGCTGGTCAGCAATATCCAGCACATCGATGTCACCGTAACCCATACCGAAACCGAAGCGCTGCTGCTTGAGCATAACTACATCAAGCTCTATCAGCCGCGCTATAACGTCCTGCTGCGCGATGATAAATCGTATCCCTACATATTCCTCAGCAGCGATACTCATCCACGTCTGGCGATGCACCGTGGCGCAAAACATGCCAAAGGCGAATACTTCGGCCCGTTTCCGAATGGCTACGCGGTGCGTGAAACCCTGGGCCTGCTGCAAAAAGTGTTCCCTATCCGCCAGTGCGAAAACAGCGTCTACCGCAATCGCTCCCGGCCCTGTCTGCAATATCAGATAGGCCGCTGCCTGGGTCCCTGTGTGGCCGGGCTGGTCAGTGAAGAGGAGTATGCGCAGCAGACCGACTATGTGCGCCTGTTCCTGGCCGGTAAAGACGATCAGGTGCTCAATCAGCTGGTCAGACGCATGGAAGAGGCGAGTACCGGGTTGCGTTTTGAAGAGGCTGCACGACTGCGCGACCAGATTCAGGCCGTGCGGCGGATTACTGAAAAGCAGTTTGTCTCAAATCAGGGTGATGACCTCGATGTCATGGGCGTGGCCTACGACGCCGGTATGGCCTGTCTTCACGTGCTCTTTATTCGGCAGGGTAAAGTGTTGGGTAGCCGCAGCTACTTCCCGAAAGTCCCGGTGGATACCGATCTGGCCGAGGTGGTGCAGACCTTTGTCGGGCAGTTCTATCTGCAGGGCAGCGAGGCTCGCACCCTGCCAGGTGACATCCTGCTGGACTTTACCCTGCCAGAGCGCGAGCTGCTGGCTGAGTCTCTGAGTGAACTGGCAGGACGCCGGGTTAACATTCAGAGCAAGCCGCGCGGCGATCGCGCCCGTTACCTGAAGCTGGCGCGCACCAATGCCGCGACCGCGTTAACCACGCGTCTTTCTCAGCACTCCACCATTCATCAACGCCTGATGGCACTGGCGGAGTTCCTTGAGCTTGACCGGATCACGCGCATGGAGTGTTTCGATATCAGTCACACCATGGGGGAGCAGACCATCGCCTCCTGCGTGGTCTTTGACCAGAACGGTCCGCTTCGGGCCGATTATCGTCGCTACAACATCAGTGGCATTACGCCGGGTGATGACTACGCCGCCATGAACCAGGTGCTGCGTCGCCGCTATGGCAAAGCCATTGAAGAAGAGAAGATCCCGGATGTCATTCTGATTGATGGCGGCAAGGGGCAGCTGGCGCAGGCGATACAGGTCTTTGCGGAACTGGACGTGCCTTGGGATAAGACGCGGCCGATTCTGCTCGGCGTGGCTAAAGGCAGCGATCGTAAAGCCGGACTGGAGACGCTCTTCTTTGAGGCAGAAGGTGAGGGCGTTTCGCTGCCGCCTGATTCGCCCGCGCTGCATGTGATCCAGCACATTCGTGACGACGCTCACAATCATGCGATTTCGGGCCACCGTAAAAAACGGGCGAAAGTAAAGAACACCAGTGCACTGGAGAGCATCGAAGGGGTGGGGCCAAAACGACGTCAGCAACTGCTCAAGTACATGGGGGGCCTGCAACCGCTGATGAATGCGTCGGTGGAGGAGATCGCCAATGTGCCGGGTATCTCTCATGCGCTGGCAGAAAAAATATACTACTCACTGAAACACTAGCATTGAAACGGGGGGGGCAATGTAGGAACATAGGCTAAATTCTACCTATATCCAGACAGTTACCGGCATATGCAATTAAACATTCCGACGTGTCTCACCCTGTTTCGAGTCGTGCTCATCCCGTTCTTTGTGCTGGCTTTCTATCTGCCGTTCACCTGGGCACCGCTTGCTACCGCATTGATTTTTGTCTTTGCAGCCATCACCGACTGGTTTGATGGCTTCCTGGCGCGCCGCTGGAAGCAGACGACGCGTTTCGGGGCTTTTCTCGATCCGGTGGCGGACAAAGTCATGGTCGCGATTGCGCTGGTGCTGGTCGCAGAATATTTCCACGCCTGGTGGATTACTCTTCCTGCCGCAACCATGATTGCGCGCGAGATCATCATCTCTGCGCTGCGTGAGTGGATGGCAGAGATTGGCAAACGCAGCAGCGTATCTGTGTCCTGGATTGGTAAAGTCAAAACCACGGCTCAGATGTTCTCACTGTTTGCCTTGCTGTGGCGTCCGGATGCCACCATTGTGGCGGTGGGTGTCGTCGCGTTGTATGTGGCTGCGGTGCTGACTTTCTGGTCAATGTTCCAGTATTTAAGCGCGGCGCGCGGCGATCTGCTCGAACCGTGATCGATACGATTTAAAAAGCAGCAAACGGACAGGCGGTGAGGATAATTTTATTGACTCATCGCGTCAGGTCAGTAGAATGCAACGCATCGAAAGGCAGCGTGTCTGTCAGAAGATAAGTAAAATCAGCAGGTTCGACGAAATTGCTGAAAATTGCGGGAATAGCTCAGTTGGTAGAGCACGACCTTGCCAAGGTCGGGGTCGCGAGTTCGAGTCTCGTTTCCCGCTCCAGATTCGCAGGTCAGGTTAACCTGGCGGCACATCAGTTTAAGGCGCGTTGGCAGAGTGGCTATGCAGCGGATTGCAAATCCGTGTACCTCGGTTCGACTCCGGGACGCGCCTCCAGTTACACCCTGCCCGGGTGGTGAAATCGGTAGACACAAGGGATTTAAAATCCCTCGATCGTAAGGTCGTGCGGGTTCAAGTCCCGCCCCGGGCACCATATCGATTTACCAATAAAATCAATGATAAGCAGTGTCGTATGACCGCCTCATAAGGGCGGTTTTTTTGTACCTGTGATACCGCACAAATTCTGTTTTCTGCCTGCATCCCCTCAGCCACGCGAGCTGAACACCAGTTCATCCGGCGTGTCACTGATCAGCACCATCCGTTGTGCCTCACCACTGGATGACACAAACGTCACTTCATGTCCGATGCTGAAAGTCGCAAAGGCGTCGGTGGGCTGAACCGACTTCTGGATCTCCAGCACCAGCCGTGAGGGAAAGGGTTGGTCATTGACCGTATCAAGATGATAATTCGCCGTAAAACTCAGCTCGGGTTGATCAACCACGTAGAATTGTCCTGAAGGCATAGTGTTGACCTCTGCATAATCTGACCATTACGTGCCGCCGGAACAGGCTGCCTGAAACTTAAGGGTAGCTGAATAACCCTGTCCCGAAAGTCCGGCTTGACGGTTTTTGCTCTCTGCGACCCTGGCTGACAGCAGGTAACGCTTTCGCTGCCGGGTCAGTCGTCGGGTAATGAGCGTGAACAGGAGCAGGATGGGGGAATAGCGTCGCTGCCTCCCGGCAGAATGGCTGATTAATATCAGGCCTGAGGCTGACCTGCCGGACCGACGCCACCGGGTGCGCCCACCGGTGCCTGTCCACCCGGCGGCGGCGGTGGCGGGGCATCTTTGCCTGGCGGCGGAGGAGGCGGGGCATGTCGGGGCGGTGGGGTCGGTGCGCAGGCGGTCAGCGTAGCAAGGATGGTCAGCGTCGATAACAGATAAGCAGTACGTTTCATCGTAATTCCCTGATCGGTTAAGCGGAGCGTTAAGTATAGATAAGCGCCGTCAAAACGCCTGACGTGAAGCAGACGGCAATGTTATTGTCGATTATTTGAGATGCTTCGCAACTTGTGCACGGTAACCATGCGTTTCAGACCAGAGATCGCTAAGGTAGCGCATCAATTAAGAGGAGTGGTTATGAATGGCATAATGAAGTTCGTCCGCGGCTGGCTGGTCTTTTCTCTCTTGTGGGGCGTGTTCATGTGGTTTATGTCATGGCAGGAGCAGGGCAAAGCGCCGGGTCTGGCAATTCTGATGAGTCTCTATGCGGGATTAATCTATCAGGCTCTCATGACGATGGTCGGCCGCTACCGTTCGCGGCGTCAGCAGGCATAACAGGTTCTGCTGCCGCAGAGGCAGCAGAACCGCGCACCTTAACCGAAGTTACCGGTCAGACGTTGATGGAAGTCGGTACTGCGTGAATCCAGCCCCTCAATCGTCACTTCGGCACCATATCTTTGATAGCGATACTCAATGCCATCCAGCGCCGCGACGCTGGACGCATCCCAGATCTGCGCGTGGGTTAAATCGATCGTGACCTTTTTGGGATCGTGAGCGTAATCGAAATGCTCAAACATGTCGTTGCTGCTGGCGAAGAAGAGCGGGCCGCGCACGACATAGCGCACAGACTGACCATCATCGCTCAGGTGACGCTCTGCATGGATAACATGCGCAATGCGGCGGGCAAAGAGCAGCATGGCAAGGATCACCCCCGCAAGCACACCCAGCGCCAGATTGCCCGTCCAGACCGTGACCGCCACCGTCAGCACCATAATCAGCGTTTCTGACCACGGCATACGCTTCAGGGTGGCGGGCTGCAGGCTATGCCAGTTAACGGTTTTCACCGCGACGACCATCATGATGCCCGCCAGAACCACCATCGGGATCTGCGCCATAATCTGGCTCAGTCCGGTCACCAGTAACAGCAGCACCAGGCCGGCCGCGACGGTAGAGACCCGGCTGCGTGCCCGACCCAGTTCCACATTGACGATGGTCTGACCGATCATCGCACAGCCCGCAATACCGCCATAGAAGCCCGCCAGAATGTTCGCCACGCCCAGGCCCCAGGATTCACGGCGCTTACTGGAGGGGGTATCCGTCAGATCATCGACCAGTTTGGCGGTCAGCAGCGACTCCATCAGCCCGACAAACGCGATACTCAGTGCCGTGGGCCAGATAATCTGCAGCGTCTGCAGGTTCAGGGGCACCAGCAGCGTATTCAACCCGGGCAGGCCAGGGCTCATCGGCCCCTCGTCACCCACGTTCGGCATGCGATAGCCCATCAGCAGTGCCACCGCCGTCACCACCACGATGGCGACCAGCGGGGAGGGCACACTTTTTATCAGGCGCGGCAGCAGCAGCACAATAGCCAGGGTGACGGCAAAGAAGATCCACACCAGGGGTGACTGACCCCAGACGTGCGGCACCTGCGCAAAGAAAATCAGGACCCCAAGCGCATTCACGAACCCCAGCATTACCGAGCGGGGAATGTAACGCATCATGCGCGCCAGACCGGCCAGGCCAAACAGAATCTGGATGATGCCGCCCAGCACAACGGCGGGCAGAATATATTCCACGCCATGCAGATGCACCATCGGCCCGATGACCAGCGCCACGGAACCGGCGGCAGCTGTGACCATTGCCGGGCGACCGCCCAGAATCGACAGGGTCAGACAGAGTACCACCGAAGCCACCAGGCTGACTTTCGGGTCGACACCGGCAATCACGGAAAAGGAGATCACTTCGGGGATCAGGGCCAGCGCGGTAATCACACCGGCCAGGCATTCGCGGGTCAGCAGCGCAGGCGAACGCAGTACGCGCCCCGTGCTGATATCGCCCGCCACAACGTCAGTTGCGGTAACATCATTAGTCTGGGTCATAAAGGATTGCAGGCTCTTTAGTTATTTTGCTCCCGCGCGGAAGGCGGAAAGAATGGGATAAACAGTGAGAGGCAGATACTACCGGGGGATCGACGAAGATACCAGAAAAAGGCGGTGGATTCCCTCCCTGGAATCGCGACTACAGTTAAAAGTCATCCGGGGTTTTGTGGACCACCAGGTCAAGCAGCTGACGGTAGATATCCAGCGAATCCCTGTCGCTTTCCAGTTCCAGTCGGTGGATCAGCTTTGAAATAATGGCCTTATTACTGACAGGCATACCCGATTGCAGGATTTCTGCGATCAGGACACCCAGCATTTCCATCTCGCTGGCGGGTTTATTCGCTGCAGGATTGAAATAGTCGGCAATTTCCTGGTCAGTCCGGGGAAGTGTATTTTGCATGTGTAAGCCCTTCATAACAGCCCGATTCCGGTTCGGATGTCAGGACAAAATCAATCAAAAAAACCATCGCATGGACAGATGCGATGGTGCCAGCGTGAACATAACGCAGATAAAAAATAACCTCTGAAGGTGGAAATCCACTGACACCTTCAGAGGCGACGCAAGTGCATCATTCGTTACAGAGTCGCATGACAACTCGTGGCGATAAAGTTATACAATAAAGATCAACTTGTACAATGGTATTCTTTGATTAAACGTGCTATTTACGCCTTATCAAAGCGTTATAAGGATTATTCTGAACAAAAATCTGTACAAATAACCTATACAACAAGTCGCTATTAAAGCGGGCCAGAAGACGCGCAGCACCAAAATCTGCCTGTTACCGGATGATTAGCTGAATAACACCAGCTTTGCCGTCAGCTTACGCAGCGCTTTTTTATCACCGACGATGGCGAGACCCAGCAGCCGCCACTGCCGCCGCGATTGCTGGCGCAGGGCGATGCTGAGCGCCTGATAATCGGTGGTGGTCTGTCCCTCTTCGGGAAACAGCACCCGATCGTATCCGGCCTCTTCGGCCTGCAGCAGGAGTGCCCGAAGCTGCTCATCGGTGGCCGCCAGCACGGGAATACCGGTGCTGATCAGACCGGGGGAGGGATGGCGCTCCGCATCTTCCAGCGCGTCGCCAACCAGCTCCGGATGACGCTGCCCCAGCGTTAATGCCAGCACGGCAGCGGCGTTGGTGGCTTTACCGGCTGGCAGCGCGGCATTCAGTATCATCACACATCGTAAGTCCTGCATTGCGTTTCTCCTCACTCAAAAAACGCATTGTGGCAACGGTGTCAGTTCGGGTCTGGAAGATTTGTGCAGGCGTGTTGATAGCGTGACGGCGTGAGCTGGCAGGCGCGTTTAAACCAGCGCCCCAGATGACTTTGATCGGCAAAACCCAGCGCGGCGGCCACGTCGGCAACCGGCTGGCCCTGCGCCAGCTGCCGGCGCGCCTGGCTCAGCCGCCACTGCACCAGCCAGGCGTGAGGCGGCAGGCCCCAGTGCGCCTGAAACAGGCGTGATAACCGGAAGCGGTCCACCTGCAGCTGCTGTGCCATCTGCGCCAGGCCAGGATTTTCCGCATGATGGGCGATCAGCCAGTCACGCGCCTGCAATGCCAGCACCGTATCTTTATCCGGGTGGCGATCGGGCAGGAAGATCTGCTGGTGCGGCGTAAGCTGAGAGAATAGCCGATCCAGAACCGCCTCTTTGATCAGGGCGGGATGGTTGTGCCACAGCGCCTCGAACGCATGCCAGACGGCATAGGCCAGCGACCGATCGTCGCGCAGCGTTGCAGCAAACTGTAATGCGGGGGAGGGCGGCGCGTCACGCCCGGCCGGGTTGAGGTGCTGTGCAATCTGTTGTGGAGAAAGGTAGAGCATACGGTAGGTGAAACCCTGTTCGTTGATGGCATCTCCATCATGCAGCTCTTCCGGTTCCAGCATAAACACCGTGCCGGGTCGGCTCCGGTGCTGTCTGCGCCGCGAGTGAAACTGCTGTACTCCCTGCTCAGTCACACCGATCAGATAGCTGTCATGCCAGTGCGGATCATAGGCGTGACCGGTAAAATGAGCGCGCAGCGCCTCAATACCGCTGATGGCGTCACGGCGGAGATCCACCCAGTTTGCTGCTGGCTGTTTCATATTATCGGGCTCCCGATAGCGGACTCTGGACATTCTGCCGCGATCCACTAGTTTTTAACAGAACGGGCGCTTTTCAATCCCGTTTTGCTTTGCGTATAATAACCCTTCTATTTAATCAGAATCCTAACCATTAGGCTGCTAACATTTGTCTCAGCATACCCGTACCTTCACCCATTTACTGCACCTGACCGCACATGCCTGGCGCCTGGCGGTAGATCGTCATCTCAGAGACAGCGGCTTAAGTATGAGCAGCTGGATGGCTATTGGCCTCATCGCCAGCGAACCGGAACGCATGACGCAAACCGAACTGGCGCAATTGCTGGGGCTGGAAGATGCCAGCATGGTTCCGCTGGTGGATCGGCTGGTCAAACAGTCACTGCTGACGCGGGTGCAGCCGCCGGAAGATCGCCGCAAGCGCCACCTGGTGCTGACCGAAAAAGGCAACGAGGCGTTTGCCCGCGTGAAAACCGAGGCCGATGCGTTGCGCACCGAGATGCTGGCTGACATCGACCCGCAGGATCTGGCCGTCACCGAACGTGTGCTGCAACAACTGTTGAGTCGTATGGGAAGTATGTAGCAGTGGCAAAGCGAAATCCCTACGCTGCACGCGAGTGGTTACCGCACGAAAAACCCATGCTGCCGGGCTCGCCCTCGACCCCGCTGCACCCGATGCCCAAACGCCTGGCGTTTGGCCTGATCGGTCTGCTAATTTCCCTGACCGGTGCGCTGAGTAACGCGCTGGTCACAGCAAATCTGGTCAATCTGCAGGGCACCTTTGGTGCCTGGTCGAATGAAATTGCCTGGCTGCCTGCGGTCTATGTGATGGGCAATATCTCGATCAACCTGCTGCTGGTGAAGTTCCGCCAGCAGTTTGGACTGCGGGTCTTTACCGAGGCGTTCCTGGTGCTCTATGTGCTGGTGGCGTTCTTTCATCTGTTTGCCAACGACCTCAGTTCCGCAATTATTGTGCGCACCGCGCACGGCATGGTGGCGGCCGCCCTCAGCTCACTCGGCATCTACTATCAGGTGCAGGCCTGGCCCGCAAAACATCGCCTGAAAGCGCTGGTTATCGGCCTGACGGTGTCGCAGCTCGCCATTCCGCTGGCCCGACTCTTCTCCTCTGAACTGCTGCAGCTCAACGAGTGGCGCGGTCTCTATCTGTTTGAACTCGGTCTGGCGATGATTGCGCTGGGCGGGGTGCTGATGGTGAAACTGCCGCCGGGTGACCGCATCAAAACTTTTGAGAAAATGGATTTCGTTACTTTCATTCTGTTGGCACCCGGCATGGCGCTGCTGTGCGGCGTGCTGTCGCTGGGGCGGATTGAGTGGTGGTTCACCACGCCCTGGCTCGGTATCTGTACCGCGATAGCGCTGACGCTGATTGTCGCGGCGATGGTGATCGAACATAACCGGCGCAATCCGCTGATCAATACCCGCTGGCTCAGCAGCGGCAACATGGTGCGGCTGGGCATCGTGATGATCATGATCCGTATCGTCCTGGCCGAACAGAACACCGGCGCGGTCGGCTTCTTACAGCAGCTTGGCCTTCAGAACGATCAGATGCGTGGTCTGGCGCTGGCCATTATCGCCGGGGTCATTGTCGGCATTGCTGCCAGCGCGCTGACCATTAAACCCACTCATCTGAACTGGCCTATTGTCGCCTCGCTGGTGGTGATGATTATCGCTTCACTGATGGATTCGCAATCCAGCCCGCTGACCCGGGGTCCCGAAATGTATTTCAGCCAGTTCCTGCTGGGTTTCAGCAGCGCTTTTTTTATGGCGCCCGCCATGCTGATGGGGATTGGCAGCGTCGTGACCCAGCCGAAGAATCTGGTCAGTTTTGTGGTGCTGTTTGGCATGAGCCAGAACCTCGGCGGTCTGATCGGTTCTGCCATTCTGGGCACCTTTCAGGTCTGGCGCGAAAAATATCACTCCAGCCTGCTGGGCGATCAGCTTTCCCTGCTCGATCCCAATGTCACCGAGCGGCTCAGCCAGTATAATGCGCTGTTTAACCCGCTGGTGGGTGACAGCGTGCTGCGCGGTGCGCAGAGCACCAGCCAGCTTCAGACGGTCGCCACACTGCAGGCGAACGTGCTCGCCTATAACGACACCTATCTGCTCACCGCCGCGCTGGCGCTGGCGACGCTGATGTGGGTAATCTGGCGTTTAACCCGTCGCCGTTATCTGGAGTGGCGTCAGGCGCGATTTAACCTGCGTGAGCAGCAACAGCTGGCCGCATTACAGGATTTAAGGGAGAAACAATGAGTCAGCAGGATGAGCTTCAGGCTGCAGAACGCGAACGTGTTAATCGCCGCCGTATTCTTTCTGTCGCCGTGGGTAGCGGCATTGTGGTGCTGGGCGTGCTGGTTATTCTCTACGCCTGGCAACTCTGGCCCTTTACCAGCGCGGTGCAGAGCACCGAAAATGCCTATGTGCGCGGTCAGGTGACCTTTATCAGCCCGCAGGTCAGTGGCTATCTCACCTCGGTGGAGGTGATCGATCTGCAGCCGGTGAAAAAAGGGCAGTTACTGATGACGATTGACGATCGGATCTATCGTCAGCGGGTGCATCAGGCGCAGGCGCAGCTGGAGATGAAGCAGGCGGCGCTGAACAATAACCTGCAGCAGCGTCGCAGCGCAGAAGCGACGATTCAGAGCAACAAAGCGGCACTGGAGAATGCCAAAGCCCAGGCGTTAAAAAGCGGCTTCGATCTGAAGCGGGTTGAGAACCTTGCGGCGGATGGATCGCTGTCGGTACGTGAGCGTGATGCCGCCCGTGCCGCCAGCGCCCAGGCGCAGGCGCAGGTGCGTCAGGCGGCGGCACAGATTGCCGTGGCACAGCAGAATCTGCAAACGGTCATTGTAAACCGTGATGCGCTGGAGGGGGATGTCGCCAGCGCGCGTGCCGCTCTGGAACTGGCGGAGATCGACCTGGCGAATACCCGGATTACCGCACCGGATGACGGCCAGCTCGGTCAGCTGTCGGTCCGCACCGGCGCCTATGTCACTGCCGGAACCCGCCTGACGTCGGTGGTGCCCAATCACAAATGGATTATCGCCAATCTGAAAGAGACCCAGCTGGCCCATATTCGTCCCGGCCTGCCGGTGACGATTCGGGTCGATGCGCTGGACGGCAAGCGCTTTAACGGCGAGGTGGAGTTTATCTCCCCGGCTGCAGGCTCAGAGTTCAGTGCCATTTCACCCGACAACGCCACCGGCAACTTTGTCAAAATCGCACAGCGCATTCCGGTTCGCATCCGCCTGAAGGAGCAGGATATGGCACAGCTGCGTCCCGGCATGTCCGTGGAGGTCAGCATCGATACGGCCGCCCGGCCCGCCGGTGAGGCTGCGCCATGAGGGGCCGCGTAGCGATCGCTGCCCTGTCACTGCTGCTGTCAGGCTGCGCCACACAGGTTGAAAAGGCACCGGCCTCGCTGCCGATCCCGGCGGCCTGGCGGGAGAGTGTCGGCCCCGGCGCCGCGCCGGAGGCCGAGTGGTGGCGTGCCTTTCATGATGAGTATCTCAACCGGCTGGTCAGCCAGGCGCTGCGCAACAATCCCGATATTCTTACGGCGCGATCCCGGGTCGATCAGTATCGCGCCCAGCTGCGCGCCACGCAGGGTGATAACTTCCCCACCGTCAGCGCCGGTGTGGCCGCGACCCGTGAACGCACGCTCTCGTCAGTGACGGGGCAGCCTTATGAGACCGATGTGTTTCAGGGACTGTTACAGGGCAGCTACGAGGTTGATCTGTGGGGCGCGCGCAGCAGCAGCATCACGGCAGCGCAGGCGACCTTAGCGGCGCAGCAGGCGGCGGCGTCTGCCGCTGAGCTGACCATCGCCAGCTCGGTCGCGTCGGGTTACCTCAACCTGTGTGCGCTGGATGAGCAACTGCGGGTCACCGAGGCGACGCTGGCCACCCGCAATAATTCGCTGAAGCTGGCCCGGCGTCAGTTTGAAACCGGCTACACCTCCCGGCTGGAGTGGATGCAGGCGGCCTCAGAATATCAGTCGGCCAAAGCGCAGATACCGCAGCTGCAGCATCAGATCGCCCAGCAGGAGAATGCGCTGAGCATTCTGGTGGGAATGAACCCGCGTACCCTTGCCCGGCGTCAGCAGTTTGACCAGATTCTGCCGCAGCAGATGCCGTCGCTGCTGCCTTCTGCGCTACTCAACCGCCGTCCCGACATCGTGCAGGCGCAGCGTCAGCTGCTGGCGGCCGATGCCAGCCTGGCGTCGTCACAGGCGAAGCTGCTGCCGTCGCTTAACCTCACCGCCAGCGGCACCCTGCAGAGTTCGGTGCTGCATCAGTTAGCGGATAATCCGTTCCGGCTCTGGAGCGTGGGCGGCAGCATTCTGGCGCCCTTGCTGAACCGTGAAGCGCTGACGGCGCAGGTCGATGTTTCAATGGCCACGCGGAACCAGGCGCTTTACAGCTATGAAAAAGTGGTGCGCAACGCCTTCTCGGAAGTCAACGATGCGGTTGACGCCATCAGGCAGCGAGAGGCCCAGCTTCAGGAACTGCAAAAGCAGGAGGCCTACGTGACCGAGGCGCTGCGCATTGCCCGCAACCGCTATCAGAACGGTTATGCCTCTTATCTGGATGAGCTGGATGCGCAGCGCACCCTGTTTTCCACCCAGCTTAATCGGGTCACCGTCAAAAATAACCTCCTGCTGGCGCAGATCGATCTCTATCGTGCGCTGGGGGGAGGCTGGACGCCCGCCGCAACGCCATAATCGTCCTGGCCGATCCAGCCGTCGCCAGAGTTTTACGGCGCGGATCGGCCCCCTGACGACAGCAGGAGAGCCTGTTTCCTCCGCCGCAATCCCCCGAATATCCGCTATAAAGCCATGCATACTTCTGCTTACCTGTCTTTACATTCGATGGTATCATGCGCGGGTTTTACACCAGCCAGACGGAAAAGCGCACGAAAAGCGCAGGCTGCGCACGGCGAATTATCCGTTTATATTACTGATAAATATCATAAAAGAAGGGATTCCTGATGAATAAGAAGACGATTTTCACGCTGGCCGTGGTTGCTGCGTTATTGACCGGTTGTGCCCGCACCGCACCGATTCACAATGTGAATCAGAGCCTGACGCAACGCTACAGCGATAACCAGATGAAAACGGCGATCATTGAAGCCGGCATTGGCCGTAAATGGGTGATGACCCCCGTTTCGCCAGGCGTGATCACTGGCCGCCTGGCCCAGCGTGGTTTCGCGGCGACCATTCGCATCACCTACACCAGCCAGAACTACCGCATTGATTATGTCAGCAGTGAAAACCTGAAAGCAGGGCAGGGGCAGATCCACAGTAACTACAACCGCTGGATCGCCAATCTGGATCAGGACATTCAGTTACGCCTGTCGGCGCTGGCGGCGCAATAAGGCGTCTCCCGTCGTAATAACGTCCCGTCAGAGGACCTGAGTATAAAGATTGGCTCCACCCGGCCGACAAATCAGATGAGCTGCTATTGCTGAACCTCAGCCTAAACCTCTACCGTGAACGCCCCTGGCGCGATCGGCAGAGGCGTTCAGCAATGCACTTTTCTGCACCGGGCAGGCGTAACGTCCTGATAATTGCTGACACCACACGTTTGACGAAAGAATGTTGAGATGAGACTCGCTTACTCACTGCTCGACTGGCAGGCCATGGCTCCAGGATTACAGGGGCACGAGGCCTGGCAGAACTGGGCGCGACAGGGCACCGCTATCGATCCCGCAGGAGAGATGGCGAAACCGCAGTTTTTACCGATGATGACCGCGCGTCGTCTGAGCGGCGGCAGTCGTGCGGCGGTTGAGTGCGGGCTGGCACTGCTGGCCCGGCAGCGGGTGGACGCGATCGTCTTCACCAGCCGTCACGGCGAACTGGAGCGTAACCTGCGCATCCTCACCACGCTGGCCGATCAGCAGATGATGTCACCCACTGATTTTGCCATGTCGGTTCACAACTCGGCGGTGGGCAGCCTGACTATTGCGGCCAAAGCGCCGCTGGTCTCCACCTCCATCGCCGCCGGCATCGACTCTTTCCAGCAGGGATTGATTGAAGTCAGCGCCCTGCATCAGGCGGGTTATCAGCAGGTGCTGCTGGTCGATTTCGACGGCTGCGTGCCCGATTATTATCAACACTGGCTGCCGGAGCAGGGCATGAATGTGCCTTATGCGGTGGCGCTGCTGCTGGGTAAAGGCGAGGCATTGCGCTGCAGCGGTCGCCCTGAACCGGCGCAGACCCACGCGCCGCTGTGGCCGCAGAGCCTGCGTTTTCTGCAGCAGTGGCTGGCGGCGTCGCCCGCGTTCAGCCTGCCGGGTGAACGCCTGACATGGCACTGGGAGAGAGAACATGGCTGACTGTTCACAACCGGCACTCTGCGCGGGCAGCCGCCTGAACTACTGCTGGCGTCTGGTGATGACCGCGCTGAGTTTCACGCTGTTTGGCCTGGGTGGACTGCTGCTGTCGCTGGTGGGCTTTAATCTGCTGCTGCTGGTTCAGCGTGATTCGCTGCGCCGCCGTCTGCTGGCCCGACGCGCTATCGCGTTCAGCTTCCGCTGCTTTCTGCGGTTCTGCCGGCTGACCGGGGTCTACGACTACCGTATCGAAGGCGCTGAGCTGCTGCAGCAGGATCGCGGCTGCCTGATCGTGGCCAACCATCCCTCGCTGATCGATTACGTGATGATCGCCTCGGTGCTGCCGGAGATGGATTGTCTGGTGAAAGCCGATCTGCAGAAAAATCCTTTTATGCGTGGGGTGATCCGCGCGGCCGACTATCTGATCAACAGTGAAGCGGAGACGCTGCTGCCCGACAGTCAGCAGCGCCTGGCGCGCGGCGACAATATTCTGATCTTTCCGGAAGGCACCCGCACCCGCTACGGTCAGCCGCTCTCCCTGCAGCGGGGCGCCGCCAATATCGCCGTGCGCGCCGGCTGCGATCTGCGCGTCGTCCACATCACCTGCAGCCAGCGCATGCTCGATAAGCAGAGCCGCTGGTATCAGATTCCGCCAGTTAAACCGCTGTTTACTGTGCGTGTACAACCGCGAATCGACAGTCAGTCGTTTTGTGAAAGCAATCCCGATGCGCAGCCGCTGGCCGCGCGTCGCCTGACCCGCCATTTACAACAGGCGCTGGTCCCCCAGAACAGGTAAGACGAAAACCGGTATGGATGTATTAATCAACGATATCAAACAGATGATTATCGACACGCTGAACCTTGAAGATCTCAGCCCCGAGGATATTGAGACCGAAGATGCGCTGTTTGGCGACGGCCTCGGCCTGGACTCAATTGACGCGCTGGAGCTTGGCCTGGCGGTGAAAAATCGCTATGGCGTAACGCTCTCTGCGGAGAGTGAAACCCTGCGTGCCCACTTCTTCTCTGTTGCGACGCTGGCAGCGTTCGTCAACCAACAGCGCAGCTGAACGCGGAGACCATTTTATGATGAACAAAGAAGAGATTTATCAGGAAGTGTCGGCCCTGCTGACCAGCCTGTTTGAAATTGCGCCGGAGGATATCCATCCTGAGGCCCGCCTGTATGAAGATCTCGAACTCGACAGCATCGATGCCGTCGATATGGTGGTTCACCTGCAGAAACGCACCGGTCGTAAAATCAAACCGGAAACCTTCCGCGCGGTGCGAACCGTGCAGGACGTGGTCGATGCGGTCGAACAACTGATGCGCGAAGACGCCTGATCCCGCCGTGCCTGCTGCCACTCTTCGCCTGCTCAATCTGCTGACGCTGCTGGCCTGGCCGTTGCTGGTCTGGCTGGCGCTCACCCAGCCGCGCTGGCAGGGACTTTTCTGGCTGCTGGCGCTGCTGTTTGGGCTGCGCTGGCTCCAGCTGCGTCGTCAGCATACGGCCATGGGGGCTGTGATGGGCTGGCTGGCCCTGCTCGGCGCGCTGCTCTGTATCAGCAGCCAGCTGCTGCGCTCGCAGCATCTGCTGCTGTGGTATCCGGTGGCGGTCAATCTGGCGATGCTGCTGCTGTTTGGCGCCTCGCTCTGGAGCGCGATGCCGCTGGTGGAACGTATTGCCCGACTGCGTGAGCCCGTGCTTCCGCCTGCTGCGGTGCGCTACACCCGCCGCGTCACCCAAATCTGGTGCCTGTTCTTTATCGGCAATGGCAGCATGGCGCTCTTCACCTGCCTGCTGGGGAATCTGCGACTCTGGACATTGTGGAACGGCGCGATCAGCTATCTGCTTATCGCCGCGCTGATGGGCGCGGAGTGGTGCGTCCGTCAGCGCGTGAGGCGCAAAGCATGAGGGTGGCCGACTGGCTGACGGGCGCCGACCGGGAAGTCGCCTGGCGGGGCGATCAGACGCTGATGCTCAGCACCATGCGCCGTCAGGTGCTGGCGCTCAGCCAGCGCTTAGCGGCAGAGGCGGGCACACACTGGGCGCTCTGTTTTGACGACAGCTACCGCTTCTGCGTGGCGCTGCTGGCGAGCTGGTATGCCGGCAAAACGCCGGTGATGCCGGGTCATACCCGCGCCGCACTGCTCGATGAGATGCAGGATCGGCTGGATGGCGTGCTGTGCGACATGCCGCTGGCGGTCAGCCTGCCTCGGCTGGCGTGGGATGAGGCCGAAGCGCAGGGCGCGCTGCCGCCGCTGCCGGAGAGGGCTGAGCTGGTGCTGTTCACATCGGGTTCAACCGGCACGCCACGTCAGGTGGTAAAGTCCCTGGCGGTGATGGAGCAGGAGAGCCGCTGGCTCTGCGCCCTGTGGGGTGAACAGCTTCGGGCGTGCCGGGTGATTGCTTCGGTCAGCCATCAGCACCTGTACGGTTTATCGTTCCGGATCTTCCTGCCGATGACGCTGGCGCGCCCGTTCGCCGCCCAGCCGCTGTTTTACGGCGAACAGCTGGCTCAGCTTCCGCGCCACTGGCGCTATGCCTTTATCAGCAGTCCCGCTTTTTTATCGCGGCTTGACAGGTCGCTGCAGACGCCCGCCTGTGAACTGATTGTCTCCGCCGGTGGCGCGCTGCGCGCATCGGATGCTGAGCAGGTCTGGCAGCGCTTTGGCTGTCGGGTCAGTGAGATCTATGGCAGCACCGAAACCGGCACCCTGGCCTGGCGTCAGTGGGAGCGGCCCGGGGAGGCGTGGCGCTGTTTCCCCGGCGTCCGGCTGGAGGAGGTGAGGCCCGATCGCTGGCAGGTCTGGTCGCCGCTGATTGCCGCAGCGGACGGCATCCCGCTGGACGATCGCCTGCACAAACAGCCGGATGGCGGTTTTCAGCTGGCAGGCCGCCATGACCGCATTGTCAAAATCGCGGACAAGCGCATCTCTCTCAGTGAGATTGAGCGCCGTCTGCGGGATCTGCCGGAGATAGAGGATGCCGTGGCACTGGTGGTGACCCGCCATGAACGGCAGGCGATAGGCGTCGTGCTTTCGCCCACCCGACCGCTGGATGAGGCGGCGCTGCATCAGCGCCGTCAGCAGTGGAAACAGCAGCTGCAACGCTGGCTGGAGCCGCTGGCCATGCCACGCTACTGGCGGGTTGTGGCCACCATTCCGGTCACCGCCCAGAGCAAACGCGCCTGGCCGCAAATAGAGGAACTTTTTCATGTTGCCGATTGAACGCAGCCGAACGTTACAGGCGAACAGTGTCACGCTGACGTTAGAGGTAGAGCCGGAACTGTTCTGGTTTCAGGGTCACTTCCCGACCCTGCCCATTCTGCCCGGCGTGGCACAGCTGGATTGGGTGATGCACTATGGTCTGCTGCTGCTTGCTCCCGGCAGGCAGTTTGCGGCCATCGATAACATCAAATTCCAGCAGCCGGTGCCCCCCGGCGCGCTGTTGCAGCTGCACCTTGAGTGGCACGCCGAAAAATCGCGCCTGAGTTTTCGCTACAGCCTGCTGAGTGAAGCAGGCGAGCAGAGTGCCAGCAGCGGGAAGATCGCGCTGTGTTAACGACTGCGTTCTCACCCTGCGTGGTGATCCCCTGCTACAACCACGGCGCGATGATGGCGTCGGTGCTGGCGCGGCTGGCACCCTTTAACCTGCCGATCATCGTAGTGGATGATGGCAGCGATGCGGCGACCCAGCTGCAGCTGGCGACGCTGCACGCCCCGCAGCTCAGCCTGCTAAGGCTCGATACCAATCAGGGCAAAGGGGCGGCGGTGATCCACGGCCTGCGGGCCGCGGCGGCGCGCGGTTTCACCCACGCGGTTCAGCTCGACGCGGACGGTCAGCATCAGGCGGAAGATCTGCCGTTAATGCTGGCGGAAGCGGCGCGTTATCCCGATGCGCTGATCTCCGGTCAGCCGCTCTACGATGACTCCATCCCCAAATCGCGCCTGTATGGCCGCTACATTACCCATTTCTGGGTCTGGATTGAGACGCTGTCGCTGTCGATCCGCGACAGCATGTGCGGCTTCCGCGTCTATCCGCTGGCCGCCACGCTGGCACTGTGTGACCGCCGGCCTGTCGGACAGCGCATGGATTTCGACACTGAAATCATGGTGCGGCTCTACTGGCAGGGCACCCGCAGTCGCTTTATCCCGACCCGCGTCACCTATCCGGTCAGCGGGCTGTCGCACTTCGATGCCCTCTATGACAACCTGCGCATCTCCTGGATGCACACCCGGCTCTTTTTCGGCATGCTGCCGCGCATCCCCCGCCTGCTGGCGATGCGCAGACCGCAGACGCACTGGTCTGTGGAAACGGAACGGCGCGGGCAGTGGGGATTGCGCTTTATGCTGGCCGTCTATCGCTACGGTGGACGCCTGCCTTTTACCCTGCTGCTCTGGCCGGTGGTGGCGGTTTACTGGCTGAGTGGCCAGCGTGCGCGCAGCGCCTCCAGGCAGTGGCTGGCGCAGGTCAGCCACGCCGCGCAGCAGCGGCAGATTGCGCTGCCGGCCCGGCTTAACAGCTATCGCCATTTCCTGCGGTTTGGCGGCGCGATGCTGGATAAAGTGGCCAGCTGGCGTGGCGATCTGCGCTGGGGGCGTGATATCGATTTTGCCCCGGGTGCGGAAGCGGTGATCCGCACGCCCGCACCGCAGGGGAAGCTGATTCTGGCCTCCCACCTGGGGGATATCGAAGCCTGCCGCGCCATGGCGCAGCAGGTCAGCGGTCTGGTGATTAACGCGCTGGTCTTTACCGACAACGCCCGCCGTTTCCGCGCGGTGCTGGAGACCATTGCCCCGCAGGCCGGGGTGAATCTGATGCCGGTCAGCGACATCGGGCCGGAGACGGCGATCCTGCTGCAACAGAAACTGGATGCGGGCGAATGGGTCGCGATCGTCGGGGATCGCACAGCGGTCAATCCGCAGCGTGGCGGCGAGCGACGGGTGATCTGGAGCGACTTTCTCGGCCGTCCCGCCCCCTTTCCGCAGGGGCCCTTTGTGCTGGCGGCCGCGCTGCGCTGTCCGGTGCTGCTGATGTTTGCCCTGCAGCAACAGGGTAAACTGCGCATTCACTGTGAGCGCTTCGCCGATCCGCTGCTGTTGCCGCGTGCGCAACGTCAGCAGGCGCTGCAGGAGGCGGTGGATCGCTATGCGGCGCGGCTGGCCCATTACGCGCTGCTGGCACCGCTCGACTGGTTTAACTTTTTCGATTTCTGGACGCTGCCTGATCCGCAGGCGCACCACAAGGAGTCTGACCATGACTGAACATCAGGCTGACGTCGTCCTGACCGTCTCGTTTCACGACTGCGATCCCATGGGGGTGGTCTGGCACGGCAACTACTTCCGCTTCTTTGAAGTCGCGCGCGAAGCCCTGCTGCGCAGCATCAACTACAGCTATGCCGAAATGGCGGCCAGCGGCTACGTCTGGCCGGTGGTCGACACCCGGGTCAAATACCGTCATCCGCTGCGCTGTGAAGAGACGATTCGCGTCAGCGCCCGAATCACGGAGTTTGAGAACCGCCTGCGCATCGACTATGAGGTGCGAAACGCCGCCGGTCAGATCACCACTAAGGCACACACCCTGCAGGTGGCGGTGGAGCAGGAGAGTCAGGCCATGTGCTTTGTTTCACCCGATATCTTACTGGAACGTTTAGGAGTGAAAGGATGCTGAAAATCATGCTAACCGGCCTGCTGCTGTGGGCCAGTGCCGCCAGCGCGGTCACGCTGGATCAGCTGCAGCAGCGTTTTGCCAGCCAGCCGGTGATCCGGGCAGACTTTACCCAGACGCGCACCATTGCCGGGATGCGCCAGCCGCTGGTGTCACACGGGCAGATGCTGATCGCGCGTCAGCAGGGACTGTGGTGGCATCAGCAGACCCCCTTTGTGATGACGCTGCTGCTGGATGATAAGCGCATGGTGCAGAGCCTGAGCGGGCAGAAGCCGCAGGTGATCACTGCCGACAGTAACCCGCAGATGTTCCAGTTCAACCATCTGCTGCGGGCGCTGTTCCAGGCCGATCAGAAGGTGCTGAATCAGAACTTCACGGTGGCCTTCAGCGATCGCGGCAACGGTGCCTGGGCGCTGGAGCTGACCCCGAAAGCGGCGCCGCTTAACAAAATCTTTAACCGTATCTCGCTGGCGGGCAATGCGTTTCTGGACAGCATCCGGCTGGACGATAAGCAGGGTGATAAAACGCTGATTCAGCTCAGCAATACCCGTACTGAACCGCCGCAGCTGAGCGACGAGGAGCAGGCGCGTTTTGCCGGGCCGTAACGATCGACGGCTTGCCATCCTCTGGCTCGCCATCTGCCTGCTGCTGGCGGCGGCGCTCTCTTTTCTGCTGCCGCGCAGCCAGCTCAACAGCAGCGTACTGGCACTGCTGCCGCAGCAGAATCTGGGGGCTGCGCCGCCCGCGCTGCAGCAGGCCTTTATGCAGCGGCTGGATCGCCAGCTGGTGTGGCTGGTTTCACCCGGTGAAGAGGACGATCCTGGCATCGCGGCCTGGTGGCAGGCGCAGCTGCGCGCGCTGCCTGACCTCAGGCAGGTGCAGGGCGATCTCGATGCCGGTCAGCAGGAGGCGTGGGGCCGGTTTGCCTGGCAACACCGTAATGGCCTGATCGACGAGGCGACGCGCAGCCGCTTGCAGAACGGCGGCGGGGCGCAGGCGGAGTGGCTGCTGGCGCAGCTCTTCTCGGCATTTTCGGGTGTCAGCAGCAAAGAGCTGCAGGGCGATCCGCTGATGCTGGTGCGGGGAGCGCAGCTGGCGCTGGCGCAGAATGCCGGACGTCTGACGCTGCACAACGGCTGGCTGACGGTGCGCGATGCGCAGGGACGGCAGTGGTATTTCCTGCACGCTGAACTGGCCAGTAACGCTTTCAGTATGCAGCAAAGTCATGCGCTGGTGACGCGGCTCAGCGCGCTGGAGCAGCAGCTGAAAGCCCGCTGGCCGCAGGCGAAACTGCTGACGCGCGGCACGGTGCTGTTCAGCGACAACGCCAGCCAGCGGGCGCAGCATGATGTCAGAACGCTGGGCAGCGTGACGCTGGGGGGCGTTATCCTGCTGGTGCTGCTGGTTTTCCGCTCACTCCGACCACTGCTGCTCGCGGTGACCTCCGTAGCGGTGGGAGCCATGACCGGCACGGTGGTGACGCTGCTCTGCTTCGGGGAACTGCATCTGATGACGCTGGTGATGAGCCTGAGCATTGTCGGCATCTCCGCCGACTACACCCTCTATTATCTCACCGAGCGGATGGTTCACGGCGATCAGCAGACGCCGTGGGAGAGTCTGCGTAAAGTGCGCGGCACGCTGCTGCTGGCGCTGGGCACCACGGCGATCGCCTGGCTGCTGATGCTGCTGGCTCCGTTCCCCGGACTGCGTCAGCTGGCGGTGTTTGCCGCCAGCGGCTTAACGGCCTCCTGCCTGACGGTGATTCTGATCTATCCATGGCTGGTGCGCGGTCTGCCGGTGCGTCCGGTGCCGCTGATGGTGCCGCTGGCTCGCTGGCTCGCCGCCTGGCGACGGCAGCGCGGGCTGCGCGTCGGCTTACCGCTGGCGCTGGCGATGTTCGCCGCCACCGGTATCGCCCGGCTGAATGTGGATGATGATATCGCCCATCTGCAGAGTGCGCCGGCCTCGCTGCTGGCACAGGATCGCCAGCTGGCTGCCCTGACGGGGCAGCGAGCCGATCAGACCTGGTTTGTGGTCTGGGGCGATGACGCGCAGCAGACCCTGCAGCGGCTGGAAAAACTGGCACCGGATCTTCGCAGGGCAGAGCAGCAGGGCTGGCTGCAGGGCTATCGTCTGCTGCCGCTGCGATCGCTGGCGCAGCAGCAGCAGGATCGCCAGCTGTTGCAACAGGCCGTGCCCACCGTGACGAGCCGCCTGCAGCAGGCGGGGATTGCCCTGGCTGCGCCCGATCTCTCCCCGATGCCGGTGACGCCCGCGGCGTGGCTGGCCAGTCCGCTGAGTGAGGGGTGGCGACTGCTGTGGCTGACGCTGCCGGATGGCCGCAGCGGCGTGCTGATCCCCACCAGCGGCGTCAGAAACAGCGCCGCCCTTGCGGCGCTCGCGGCGCAGCATAGCGGCGTCAGCTGGATTGACCGCAAGGCGGGTTACGACAGGCTGTTCAGTTTCTGGCGCACCCTGCTGACCGGCCTGCTGGCGCTGGCGCTGCTGTTCATCACGCTAACGTTTGTGCTGCGTCTGGGCCTGCGCGCGGGCTTACGCAGCGCGCTGCCGTCGGCGCTGTCGATAGCGGTGGCGCTGGCCACGCTGGGCTGGATCGGCGCGTCACTGAATCTCTTTGCGCTGCTGGCGCTGATTCTGGTGCTGGGCATCGGGATTAACTACACGCTCTTTTTCAGCAATCCGCAGGGGACGCCCCTGACGTCGTTGCTGGCGGTGTCGCTGGCGATGATCACGACGTTACTGACGCTGGGCATGCTGGTCTTCAGCAGCACCAGCGCGATTGCCAGTTTTGGCACTGTTTTATGCAGCGGCATTTTCAGCGCTTTCCTGCTGTCGCCGCTGGCGATGCGACCCACCCGATCAAGGAGTAAACGATGATCCGCGCCGCCTCTCTTCTGCTGACGGCGCTGCTGCTCAGCGCCTGCGCCGGACCGGCACCTGACAGCAGCCGTCCCACCGCCTGGCTGAAACCGGGCGTAAAGGTTACGCTGCCGCCGCCGGGTATCCATCCCGCTTTTCAGCAGCAGCAATTACTGACCGGACAGGTCAAAGGTCAGAGTCAGTCGCTGCTGGTGCTGCTCAGCGCCGATGAGCAGCAGATCGATCTGGCCGGACTCTCCTCGGTCGGCATTCGCCTGTTCAGCCTGCGCTATAATGCCGGTGGCATTCACACCCAGCAGCTGATGCCGCTGCCGCAGATGCCGCCAGCCAGCCAGGTGCTGGCTGACATCATGCTCAGCTACTGGCCGCGGGAGGTGTGGCTGAAACAGCTGCCGTCCAGCTGGCGGCTGGAGGATCAGGGGTTAAAGCGCCAGCTGTTCGATGCCGATAACCAGCTGGTGACCGAAATTGATTACCTGCAACGCGGCTCTCTGCGCCAGCCGATCAGCATCCGCCAGCATGCGTTTGGCTATCAGATCCGCATTCAACATCTGGACGCCTCATGATTTACCTCTCCGCCTTCGGCATGCTGAATGCGCTGGGCAATACCAACCGGGAAATTGCCACCCATCTGCAACAGGGCATCGCGCCCGGCATGCAGCGCTGTGACGGCTGGCTGAGCGGTGAGCGTAGCTGCTGGCTTGGCCGCGTTGTGGGCGAGCTGCCGCCGGTTCCGGCTGCCTTACGCGCGCACAACACCCGCAATAATCAGCTGCTGCTGGCGGCGCTGGCGCAGATCCGCCCGGCACTCGACGCGGCCGTGGCGCGCTATGGGGCTGACCGGGTCGCGATCGTGCTGGGCACCAGTACCTCGGGTGTGGATGAGGGCGATCGCCAGATTGGTGCGCCTCAGCCTGACTATCACTATCAGATGCAGGAGCTGGGCGATCCTTCCCGATTTCTGGCGCACTACCTGCAACTGAATGGCCCGGCTTATACCATTTCGACCGCCTGCTCCTCCAGCGCCCGCGCCGTGATCAGCGGTGAGCGACTCATCGCAGCCGGTCTGGTGGATGTGGCGCTGGTGGGCGGGGCGGACTCACTCAGCCGGATGCCGATTAACGGATTCGACAGCCTGGCCTCGCTCTCTGAACGTCGCTGCGCGCCTTTCAGCCGCGATCGTGACGGCATCTCTATCGGTGAAGGGGCGGCGCTGATGCTGCTGACGCGTGAACCGCAGCCGCTGGCGCTGCTGGGCGCAGGCGAATCATCTGACGCCTGGCACATGTCCGCGCCGCATCCGCAGGGCGAAGGCGCTGAACGGGCGATGCGTATGGCGCTGCAGCAGGCGGCGCTGTCGCCGCAGCAGGTCGGCTACATCAATCTGCATGGCACGGCGACGCCGCTCAACGACCAGATGGAAGCCGGTGTCATCGCGCGTCTGTTTGGTAACCGTGTGCCGTGCAGTTCGACCAAGCACCTGACCGGCCATACGCTCGGCGCGGCAGGTATCTGCGAAGCGGCGCTCAGCGCCCTGATCCTGCAGGAGAATCTGCCCCTGCCTGCCCAGGATTTCCGGGCGGCGGCACAGGATGAGACGCTGCCGGATTGTGGCCTGCTGTTACAGCCGCAGGCGCTGGATCGGCCGATCATCGCCTCAAATTCATTCGCCTTTGGCGGCAATAACACCTGTCTGATACTGGGACGCCCCGATGACATTTAATTCTCCCGCCGCGCACTGGCTGCCCCACGCCGCACCCATGCTGCTGCTCGATCAGCTGATTAGCGTTGACGATGATCAGGTTCACTGTCAGGTCTCGACCTGCACCGGTGGCGTCCTGACGCCCTTTCTGACGCCGCAGGGCGAACTGCCAGCCTGGTTTGGCGTTGAGATGATGGCGCAGACCGTGGGCGTCTGGTCAGGCTGGCATGCAAAGCAGGGCGGTGCCACCCTGATCCCCCCCGGTATGCTGCTCGGCGGACGCGGCTGGCGGGCGCATCAGCCCCATTTTCCCGCCCGCGCCACGCTGGATATCAGAATGACGCTGCTGATGCGCGACGACCGCATGGGCAGTTTTGAGGGCGACATTCGCCACGGCTCGCAGCTGCTGGCCAGCGGTCGTCTGAATACTTATCAACCCAATGAAGCAGAGTTACAGCAATTAATGTCACAAGGAAATCAACCATGACAGATTCGGTATTGGTGACGGGTGCCAGTAAAGGCATCGGCCGCGCAATTGCGCTGCGTCTCGCCCAGGATGGCTTTCAGGTTATCGTCCATTTCAACCGCGATCGGGCTGGCGCTGAGCAGTGCCTTGAGGCGATCGTCGCCGCAGGCGGCAGCGGTCGCGTTCTGGGATTTGATGTGGCCGATCGCGCCGCCACCCGCGCCGCGCTGGAGGCTGACATTGAGCAGCATGGTGCCTACTACGGTGTGGTCAGCAACGCGGGCATCACCCGTGATGCCGCTTTTCCGGCGCTGACGGATGAGGAGTGGGACAGCGTGATCCACACTAACCTCGACAGCTTTTATAACGTGATCCAGCCCTGCGTGATGCCGATGATCGCGCTGCGACGCGGGGGGCGTATCATCACGCTCTCCTCGGTGTCGGGGATGATGGGCAACCGCGGTCAGGTCAACTACAGCGCGGCGAAAGCGGGCATTATCGGTGCCACCAAAGCGCTGGCGATTGAACTGGCTAAGCGCAAAATCACCGTTAACTGCATTGCACCGGGTCTGATCGACACCGGGATGGAAGGGCTGGCCCCGCAGGTCATCGATGAGGCGATGAAGATCGTGCCGATGAAGCGCATGGGGGCGGCGGAAGAGGTCGCCGGGCTGGCGAGCTATCTGATGTCCGATATCGCGGGTTATGTGACGCGTCAGGTCATTTCGATCAATGGAGGCATGCTGTGATCCATCGTGTCGTCGTGACGGGCATGGGCGGCGTCACCGCCTTCGGGGAGTCCTGGGCTGAAGTCTCGGCGCGGATCCGGGCCGGGCGTAATGCCGTGCGCTTTATGCCGGAGTGGCAGGTCTATGACGGGCTGCATACGCTGCTGGGTGCACCGATTGATGACTTTGCGCTGCCGGCGCACTACACCCGCAAGCGCATCCGCGCGATGGGTCGCGTGTCGCTGCTGGCCACGCGCGCTACCGAGCTGGCGCTGACCCAGGCGGGCCTGATTGACCATCCGGTGCTGACCAGCGGTGAAACCGGTATCGCCTACGGCTCGTCGACCGGTAGCACCGGGCCGGTCAGCGAGTTCGCCACCATGCTGACGGAAAAGCACACCAACAATATTACCGGCACCACCTATGTCCAGATGATGCCACACACCACCGCCGTCAATGCCGGACTCTTTTTCGGCCTGCGCGGCCGGGTGATCCCGACGTCCAGCGCCTGCACCTCCGGCAGCCAGGCGATTGGCTACGCCTGGGAGGCGATCCGTCACGGCTATCAGACGGTGATGGTCGCTGGCGGGGCAGAGGAGCTCTGCCCGTCAGAAGCAGCGGTGTTCGACACCCTGTTTGCCACCAGTCAGCGCAACGATGCGCCCCACACCACGCCGGCACCTTTTGACCAGCAGCGTGATGGCCTGGTGATTGGTGAAGGCGCCGGAACGCTCATTCTGGAGTCGCTGGAACATGCGCAGGCGCGTGGCGCAACGATTTACGCGGAACTTACCGGCTTTCATACCAACTGCGACGCGGCGCACATCACCCAGCCGCAGCGGGAAACCATGCAGATCTGTATTGAGCGGGCGTTGCAAAGCGCCGGGATTACCGCCGCTGAAATCGGGTATGTGAATGCGCACGGAACCGCCACTGAGCGGGGCGACATGGCTGAAAGTCTCGCCACGGCGGCGGTCTATGGCGACACGACACCCGTCTCATCGCTGAAATCCTATTTCGGCCATACGCTGGGGGCCTGTGGCGCGCTGGAAGCCTGGATGAGCATTGAGATGATGCGGGAAGGGTGGTTTGCGCCGACGCTGAACCTGACGCAGCCTGCCGCTGACGCCGGGCAGCTGGATTACATCATGGGCGCGCCCCGTGAGATTGAGACCGACTACATTCAGAGCAACAACTTTGCCTTTGGGGGCATCAACACCTCACTGATCTTCAGACGCTGGCGCGGCGCCTGATCACCGGCCCGTGCCGCCCTGGCACGGGCCGGTTTATTTCCCGGACGAAAGAACCAGACGTCACTCCGCCTTTCATCTACACTGTCACGCACCGCATTACTCCCGGCGGCCCATGCTTTTTCACAGGATAGTTATGTCGTTACCTTTGCCGCCCGATGATCACGATGAGCCGATTCGCCACTCCATGGACGATGCGCACTTTGCGATAGTGGTGCTTGCGGTGACCTCGGTAACGCTTATAATCTTCGTCCTGATGATTACGCTCTGGATGAGCTGACAGAGACCGCTGCGTCAGCGCAGGGAATAAGGAGAGGGCAATGGAATCCAGAGATGACAAATTGATCGCCATTATCGGTCTGCTGGCGGCCTGCCTGATCGGCGTTACCTTCCTGTTTACCATGGTCTGGCTGACCGATGTCCGGCATCCTGCCGATCCTTCACTCGACGTTCAGTCCTGCCACCCCAAAAAGCCACCCGCTCAGCACGTCTGATCGCGTGCCGTGAACCTGATCTGCTGGCTGCGCAGTATCAGCGCCAGGGCTTCATGCAGATTACGGTTGCCATTGGGGTCCGCTAATCCCAGCAGCGGGCCAGGCGAACGGCGGTCATCCGCCCACGCGGGATACTCCACCACGGGATAGAGCGAAATGCCCTCTACGGCAATCCCCTGATCCAGCGCCACCGCCACGTTCTCACTGACCTCCTGCAGCCAGGGGGCACGGGCCTCGCCCTCCGCGCCGGTTTCGGCAATCAGCATCGGGCGCTGGAAGCGCTGCCAGCACTGCGCCAGCAGAATGTGCAGCGGCACCCGCTCCGGCTCCTCCAGCGACATCGGCTGATCGGGGAAAAACCAGTGGTTATCGGGATAGTAGTTGAGGCCGAGAATATCCAGGCAATCTTCGCTGCCGCCCAGCTCTTTATCCACGCGACCGGCCAGCATATCCCAGGCTTCGAACTGCGCCTGATGCTGGGCATCGGCGTAGGGTTTGCTGTCCGGATTAGTGGGATGATGGGCGATCTGCACCAGCGGGTCGGTCAGCACAAACCGCGCCCCCGGATAGACCTCCCGGATGGCATGGATCGCCGCCAGAGATGCACGCACCAGCTGGCGCTTCAGCTCTTTGCCGCGCCCTGCGGCATGCGGATTGAACCAGGCCACCTCCGCCCCGGCCCATGACCAGAATGAGATTTGGTTAACCGGCGTAAAGAAGGGATTTTCAATGCCTTCATCGCGCATCAGCTGCGCCATTGCGCGGGCGAAACGGCTAAAATGGTCAACAAATTCCGCTTTCCAGATATTAAGATGATCCGGATAGCCAAAGTGAGCCAGCTCCCAGATGATCTCTACCTGCTGACGCCGCGCCGCCTCAACCATCGGCAGAAAGCTCTGCCAGTCATAGTGACCCGGCGCCTTCTCAATCAGGTGCCAGCGTGCGCCGTCGCGGGCGGTCAGCAGATGCTGCTCAGCCAGGGCCGCATAATCCTTTTCCAGCAGCATGTCATGCCCGCTGCTGATGACCATATCGAGCCGTTTTCCGGGCGTGCGGCAGGCCGTGGAGCAGGGGAAGCTGCCCTGGAAAAAACTGCGAAACAGACGGGGATGGTGGCGCTGGCTGGCATCAAAAAGGGGGTGATGAGACATATTCCTCTCCTGCCGGAGCATTGCCGGTCACAGATCGTCCGGTTAAGTCTAGACTAAAAAACGCCCGCGACTTTTTGCTAAGTCGGAACAGAGGTATAGCCTCAGCGGTGGGACCGGGGAATAATAAAAATAACTGCCATATACAGGGAATTGTCATGACCGAAGCGTTTGAACTCGCCCACTCACCGGAGCCTGCCAGCTGGCTGGAAACAAAGCTGGCCCCTCAGTGTCAGCGCCATCCGGGGCTGAGCGGCATCCATCCCCTCAGCGACGGGCTGGATGCGTTCGCTGCACGCTATCTGCTGATGCAAAAGGCGGCGCGGTCACTCGATATTCAGTACTACATCTGGCAAAACGATCTCTCTGGCCGCCTGCTGTTCAGCGCCATGCTGGAGGCGGCGCGCCGCGGCGTGAAGGTACGACTGCTGCTGGATGATAACAATACGCCAGGCCTGGATGAAACGCTTGCTCAGCTCAACCGCCACCCCAATATTGAGGTGCGGCTCTTCAATCCTTTCTCTTTTCGCACCCTGCGCGCACTGGGCTATCTCACTGACTTCGCCCGTCTTAACCGGCGGATGCACAACAAAAGCTTTACCGTGGATGGTGTCACCACCATTGTGGGCGGGCGCAACATTGGCGATGAATATTTCGGCACCGGTAATGAGCCGCTGTTTGCCGATCTCGACGTCATGGCGATTGGGCCGGTAGTCAGCGAGGTGGCCGGGGATTTTGAACGCTACTGGCACAGTAAGCCGGTCGCGCCGCTGCAGCAGGTGCTGGATGATGATGAACCGGACGAGGATAGCGTGAGCCTGCCCGCCGAATGGCGTCACAGTGAGCCGGTGCAGCGCTATCTTCAGCGGCTGGAAAATGCGTCGCTGCTGCAGGAGATGGCGCAGGGCACACTGGAACTGACCTGGGCAAAAGCGCGCCTGCTGAGTGATGACCCGCGCAAGGGGCTGGGTAAGGCGCGCGCGAAAAGCCTGCTGCCGCAGCGTATGCTGGAGGTGATTGGCACGCCACAAGAGCAGTTCGATATTATCTCAGCTTACTTTGTGCCGACCCGCGCGGGCGTCGCTCAGCTGCTGGCGCTGAAACGCAAAGGGGTGAAGATCGCCATTCTGACCAATTCGCTGGCGGCCAATGACGTGTCGATTGTTCATGCCGGTTACGCCCGGTGGCGCAAAAAACTGCTGCGTCACGGCATTGCGCTTTATGAGCTGAAACCGCAGGCGGCCATGCAGGATGCGCCGCACGACCGGGGGTTAACCGGTAACTCGGGCTCCAGCCTGCACGCAAAAACGTTCTCGGTGGATCAAAAGACGTTGTTTATCGGCTCCTTTAACTTCGATCCGCGCTCAGCGGTGCTGAATACTGAAATGGGGCTGGTGATTGAGAGTGCGGCACTGGCCGGAGAAACGCACCAGCGCTTCAGTCAGTCGATGCGTGATCGGGCCTGGACCCTGCGGCTGGATAAGTGGGGGCGGGTGAACTGGCTGGAGTATCCGGACGAGCCGCAGCAGATTGTGCATAAGCACGAACCGGACTGCTCCTGGTGGCAACGACTGCAGGTGCGGCTGGTGTGGCGACTGCCGATTGAGTGGCTGCTGTAAGCCTGCGCCTGCGTGCGCACCTGCACATGCACAGGCTCATCCCGGAGGCGTTGCTTCATGGCGACCATTACTCCAGGGCGGGACTCTCACAGGCGACTGCCCGACGTAAAGCGATGGGAGGCTGTACCTGTAGCAAAGCATAGCGGGCCAGGGATGGCCCGCGCTGAGCCTGCCAGGGATGGCGGTTTTGCGTCTTTGCGTAAGGCACAGCCTCCCTGAGCCTGCTCACAAGGCGCCCGACGATGAAAGCCCGTGCGCCCTGTCTCCCATGCTTCGTCAGACCTCTTTACGCTCAAACTTCCCCGAAAACAGGAACCGCAGCAGTGGAATGCGCAGGTGGATCTCATACAGCAGAAACGCGATGCCAAACACCATCAGTAAGCCGACAAAGAACCCCAGCGTGTTGTTTTCAATCCGTGGCGTGACATAAATGCCATACAGCAGCGTCAGCGGATGGTGCACCAGATAGATAAACAGCGACGCATTAACCAGATACATAATGCGCGGCGAATGCGCATTCAGTAGCTTATGACCAAAGCAGAAGCAGACATTCAGCATGCAGAGCCCCATCAGCGTGGTAATCAGCGCATCCAGCTCATACAGCCAGCCATCGCCACTGCTCAGACGCTGATTGGTGCAGTAGGCGATAAACAGCAGCAGCGCGCCAATCCACATCACCGGATTAAACCGCACAAACAGCGCTTTCAGCGGCGGATGTTTCCACGCCAGTGCGCCCAGCATAAAGAAGGGCAGGTAGAAGAGCGTCTGCATCACGATGATATTGAACAGACCATCCATCAGCCAGGCGGGCTGGAAGATAAACACCAGACGGCGGAACACACACCAGAGCAAGGCCCAGGCCAGTACACCCACCGTCAGCGTCCCCCAGCCGACCCGCGTGTAGTCGATGGCGCGGTGCTGGTCGCGCAGCCAGCGAAACGTCACCATACCCAGCGTAGTCAGCATCACCAGCACCACCAGAAACCACAGGTGTGAAATCAGCTCCCACATCAGGTTATTGAACTTCTGATAGGGGGTGAAGCGGGGCCAGTCGGCCAGCTTATCTGTCCAGGCTTTCAGCATGAAAAATTGCGGCAGCGTAATCAGCGGCACCGCAGTGAGCATGGGGATCCCGACGCGTTCCAGACGCACCTTCAGGAAACGCCGCGGCTGATAGCGCAGATAGAGCATGTAGGAGAAATAACCCGAGATAACAAAGAACACCTGCATGCGAAATGCATGAATAAAATCATTCAGCAGCGTCAGCCATAACGAGGCTTCCTGGCTGTTCACTGCCCATTTCTGCGCGGAGTAGATGAGGGAAACGTGAAACGGTACCCCCAGCAACATCAGGTAGGCGCGGATAGAGTCGAGGAAATATTCACGTTCAGGTTTTACAGTACTCATAAAGTTCCAGTTCGTTAGTACGGTTAGCCAGTTTCACCCTGAAACCGGATTATGTCCGGGTAAAATTCTACCTGCCATAAACCGGGTATACTATCAGTGGAATCCGTAGTGTCTAATTGTCCTAAAAGTAGCGTTAAGCCTGACGAAATGCGGGAACAATGTTGCGCATAAGCTGTCGGAAAACCGAATAATCCTTTAAGATAAACGGGTTTGATTTAAGCACACGAAAGGGGGGGATGTGCTGACTAAAGAAAAAAATAAAGCCGGACTGATGAAGGTACGCTGGATTGGTACTGCGGTTCTGCTGGCGTTATATGCCAATAACAGTTGGGCGTTTAACATTGATGATGTTGCCACACAAGCCAAAGCGTTGGCAGGGAAAAGCTTCGAAGCGCCTAAAAGCAATTTACCCTCTCAATTTCGTGAAATGAAATTTGCTGACTATCAGCAGATCCAGTTTAACCACGATAAAGCGTACTGGGGCAAACTGCGCACGCCGTTCAAGCTGGAGTTCTATCACCAGGGGATGTATTTCGATACCCCGGTGCAGATCAACGAAGTGACCGCCAGCGCGGTGCGTGAGATCAAATACAGCCCCGATTATTTCAATTTCGGTAACGTAAAACATGACGCTGACGCCGTTAAAAACCTCGGTTTTGCCGGTTTCAAAGTGCTTTACCCGCTTAATAACAAGGGTAAAAACGATGAGATCGCCAGCTTCCTGGGTGCCAGCTATTTCCGTGTAATCGGTGCCGGTCAGGTCTATGGCCTGTCGGCGCGTGGACTCGCCATCGACACGGCATTGCCGTCCGGTGAAGAGTTCCCGCGTTTCAAAGAGTTCTGGATTGAGCGTCCAAAACCTCAGGACAAACAGCTGGTGATCTATGCGCTGCTCGATTCGCCTCGTGCGACGGGTGCGTATCGCTTCGTGCTGCGTCCGGGTGAAGCCTCTACCGTGGATGTGCAGTCCAAAGTTTACCTGCGTGATAACGTCGGCAAACTGGGTATTGCTCCGCTGACCAGTATGTTCCTGTTTGGCCAGAACCAGCCATCGACAGTGAATAACTTCCGTCCGGCGCTGCATGACTCTGACGGCCTCTCTATCCACAATGGCAACGGAGAGTGGATCTGGCGTCCGCTGAACAACCCGCGTCATCTGGCGGTGAGCACTTACACTATCGAGAATCCGAAAGGCTTTGGTCTGCTGCAGCGCGGGCGTGACTTCAGCAACTATCAGGATCTGGATGACCGCTATGACCTGCGCCCAAGCGGCTGGGTGGAGCCATTAGGCGACTGGGGTAAAGGCCGGGTTGAACTGGTTGAGATCCCGACGGCCGATGAAACCAACGATAACATCGTTGCGTTCTGGACGCCGGAGACGCTGCCAGAGCCTGGCAAAGAGATGAACTTCAAATATCGCCTGCACTTCTCACGCGACGAGAAGCAGCTGCACTCGGATGACATTGCCTGGGTCAAAAACACCCTGCGCTCAGCGGGTGACGTGAAGCAGTCGAACCTGGTGCGTCAGCCGGATGGCACCGTGGCTTTCACCATCGACTTCGTGGGTAAAGACATGAGCAAGATGGCGGAAAACAGTCAGGTGACCCCGCAGGTCAGCGTCGGTAAAAACGCTGAAGTGGTTGAGCAGAGCGTACGTTATAACCCGGTCACTAAAGGCTGGCGTCTGGTGTTGCGTCTGCGTGTGAAAGATGCCAAGCAGTCCACCGAAATGCGTGCGGCGCTGGTTAGCGGCGACAAGACATTGACGGAAACCTGGAGCTATCAGTTACCTGCCAATGAATAAATCGACTTTTACACCTCAACGTTATGTGGAATCTCTGCCGCTGGATGCGGCAGGGAAGTCTCGCCTGAGCGTCTCATTGCAGAATGCCAGTGCGTTTCACTTCATTCATGATGTGCTGGGCAGGGATGTCGCAGCCAGTGACCGTCCCGACGATGCGCCGTTAAAATCGGTCTCATCGCGGGTGGAAATGGCCTGGCCCGATGCACTGGCGGGCGGTCAGCAGCTAGGTAAAGATTACCTCGACCGCACCACGCTGAAGGCGATGCCCAAAGTCAAACGTTCACTGATGTTCCCGGAAGCGTGGCGCACCAACCCGGTTGCCCGCGCCTGGGACTCTCTGCGTGGACGCAAATCTGTGCCGCGCTACGCCAGTGCGGAAGAGCAGCGAGCCGAAGAGAAGTGGCGTCATGTCGGTTCGATACGTCGCTACATTCTGCTGATCCTGACGATTTTCCAGACCGTGGTCGCCACCTGGTACATGAAGAGCATTCTGCCCTATCAGGGCTGGACGCTGCTGGACCCGATGGAGATGATCAACCAGAACTGGCAGCAGTCAGTGATGCAGATCCTGCCGTATGTGCTGCAGACCGGCATCCTGTTCCTGTTTGCCATTCTGTTCTGCTGGGTGTCAGCCGGTTTCTGGACCGCCCTGATGGGCTTCCTGCAGCTGCTGATTGGGCGCGATAAATACAGCATCTCCTACTCCACGGTCGGGGATGAGCCGCTGAATCCGGCGCATCGCACCGCGCTGATTATGCCGATCTGTAATGAAGACGTAGAGCGTGTTTACGCCGGTCTGCGTGCGACCTGGGAGTCTGTGGTTCGCACCGGTAACGCAGAGCACTTTGACGTCTACATCCTCAGTGACAGCTACGATGCGGATATCGCCGTTGCCGAACAGAAAGCCTGGATGGAACTGGTCCGTGACGTCGGTGGGGCAGGCAAGATCTTCTATCGCCGTCGCCGTCGTCGTGTGAAGCGTAAAAGCGGCAACATCGATGACTTCTGTCGTCGCTGGGGCAGCAACTACAGCTACATGGTCGTGCTGGATGCCGATAGCGTCATGAGTGGCGAGTGCCTGACCGGCCTGGTGCGTATGATGGAGGCTAACCCGAACGCCGGGATCATCCAGTCGTCGCCGAAAGCCTCAGGAATGGATACGCTCTATGCGCGCTGTCAGCAGTTCGCGACCCGCGTCTATGGTCCGCTGTTTACCGCCGGTCTGCACTTCTGGCAGCTGGGCGAGTCGCACTACTGGGGTCATAACGCCATTATCCGCGTGAAACCTTTTATCGAGCACTGTGCGCTGGCGCCATTACCGGGCGAGGGGTCGTTTGCGGGCTCGATCATGTCGCATGACTTCGTCGAGGCGGCACTGATGCGTCGTGCCGGCTGGGGCGTCTGGATCGCCTATGACCTGCCGGGCTCTTATGAAGAACTGCCGCCGAACCTGCTGGATGAGCTGAAGCGTGACCGTCGCTGGTGCCACGGTAACCTGATGAACTTCCGTCTGTTCCTGGTAAAAGGGATGCACCCGGTTCACCGCGCGGTGTTCCTGACCGGCGTGATGTCCTACCTGTCAGCTCCGCTGTGGTTCCTGTTCCTGGCGCTTTCCACGGCCCTGCAGGTCGTGCATACGCTTATGGAGCCGACCTACTTCCTGCAGCCGCGACAGCTCTTCCCGGTCTGGCCGCAGTGGCGTCCGGAGCTGGCGATAGCGCTGTTCTCGACCACGATGGTGCTTCTGTTCCTGCCGAAGCTGCTGAGCGTGGTGCTGATCTGGTTTAAAGGGGCGAAGCCATACGGTGGCGCACTGCGCGTGCTGTTGTCACTGGTGCTGGAAACGCTGTTCTCGGTGCTGCTGGCCCCGGTGCGCATGCTGTTCCACACCGTGTTTGTGGTCAGCGCCTTCCTTGGCTGGGAAGTCGTCTGGAACTCCCCGCAGCGTGATGACGATGCGACGCCATGGGGCGAGGCATTCAAACGTCACGGTTCACAGATGGCTCTGGGTCTGGTGTGGGCGATTGGTATGGGACTGCTGGATCTCAACTTCCTGTGGTGGCTGGCACCGATCGTCTTCTCCCTGATCCTGTCACCGTTTGTGTCGGTGATGTCGAGCCGTGCAACGCTGGGCCTGAAGAGCAAGCGCGCGAAGCTGTTCCTGATCCCGGAAGAGTCTTCACCGCCGCAGGAGCTGGTGGACACCGACCGCTATCTGCAGCTCAACCGCGAGCGTGTACTGGAGAACGGCTTTATGCACGCGCTGTTCCATCCGGCGTTTAACGCGCTGGCGACAGCCCTGGCGACTTCACGTCACCGGCAGAGTCAGTTACTCGACTACGCTCGCGACCGTCGTGTCGATCAGGCGCTGAGCGATGCACCGGAAAAACTCAGCCGCGACCAGCGTCTGCAGCTGATCAGCGATCCGGTGGTGCTGGCCCGCGTCCATACCCGACTGTGGGAAAATGCGGAGAAGTATCACCAGTGGGTAGAGAGTTATCAGAAACTGACGCTCAACCCTAACGCGCTGGCAAAAAACGCGTAATCTGAAAAAGCGGCAGCGATGCCGCTTTTTTTATGGGATGAAAACAGGGCGGGGATGATAATTTACTCGCAGGCCGTCACCGCATGCCGCGCGTGACACTCTCTGGGGCAGGTAAAGGCGGGTTTTGTGGTGAAACGAGTTTTAAAGGCAGGTGTTATCGCTCTCGCGGTGCTCTGCTTAAGCGGATGCGGCAGTATTATCAGCCGAACCGTGCCCGGACAGGGACACGGTAATCAGTACTATCCGGGCGTACAGTGGGATGTACGCGACAGCGGATGGCGGGTGCTGACCATCCTTGATCTGCCCCTGTCGCTGGTGCTGGACACCCTGCTGTTGCCAGTGGATGCCAGCCATGGTCCTTACGAATAACCGCGATCGGAGTCGCTGTTATCATCTTCCCACTCCTGAGCCGCGGCTTCACCCTCTTCGGTGTCCAGCGGCGGCTCCAGCTGAAACTCGCCGTCGTCCCACTCGTGCAGGGTGTTTTCCGCTAACCACTCCTGACGCAGTTCCACTTCGTCAAAATCAGCGTCAAAAATAGCCTGAGCAGCTTCACCAGTGCGGTAAGGAAGGCATTCGCCTGCGTCACCTTCGTCGACCAGGAACTCAGCCTGCCACATGATATCGCCATCCTGCATCACATACTTTTGCAGGCCGAACTGGCTGACCGACGCCTCTTCTTCATCCACTTCAGGGTTATTTGCGAGAAACTCCTCACGTGCAGCATCAATCGCTTCCTCTAATGTACTGTACATGCTCATCGATCTTCTCCTTACCGGGTTCACTTGATTTCAGTGAAGAATAGACGAAATTTGCCGGAGGGAAAGGGCGGGGGCGTGTAACTGGCGGGAAATAAACCACTTCCCGCCAGCAGCGGGATTAACGCATTTTTTGCGGGAAGTGCAGAACCGGCTGTACCGACTCATGAATAACCGGTGCCGCGTAGCGAATACAGCATTTGATGCAGGGTTTAACTTTCTTGAAATTGATTCTGGCGATGGATAAGGCCTGGCTGAGATTATACAGGGTGCCGATAAAAATCATCTGCTCCTTGCCGGGCATCCGTCTGCATCCCTGACGATGAAGAAAATGGTAGTTCTCCTGATCGGTCGTAATGGTGACGTAATAGTAGAGACCTTTACTCATATTAGGGATCCCCTGAGGTTCGCTGTGTGAAATCGTTTTTTTATAATTGAGCTGAAGTCGTTAAAAGCCTGAATGTCACTGCTGAAATTACCGTTAAGTCGGAACAGGTTCAAATGCAATAACGGCATATCGGGCTGTTAAATTTTTGTAAAAATGAATATGTCGGCGGCTTGAATGACAATCCCTTGTTAATTAAGTTAATTTTAGTGGATTGATAAGCGACCAGAAATCATTAAGCCTGGCTAAATAGGAATAGGCCTGGTGATAAAAATAATTAGCGCCAGCGGAAATTAAAGCAGGATAATTAAAATCTGATGAATGTCTGCCAGATTATGCAGCAGGCGGCTCTTTGTGGTTTTAATAAATAAGCCGGGCTGATTGAATGCGGTGGAAATCAGCGTCTCCTGCGAGCGTATCTGATAATAGCTGGATCGTTAAACCGGGAAGCCGCAATATCGGGCAGCCGCGCGATTGATTTATCGGGACAGAGCATTGCAGCAGAAGAGGCGCTAAACGGCCGTGAGACCGTTTAGCGTAGCAGATTAATAGCGGGAGGGTTCGCCTTGCGGACGGGTTTTAAAGCGGCGATGCAGCCACATATATTGCTCAGGTGCCAGCAGCACACCCTCTTCAACCACTTTGTTCATCCTGGCCGCGGTGACTTCATCGTTTTCCAGCGTAAATTCGCTGCGGATGTCGGGCAGGATCATCAGTTCATAGCCCCGGCCACCAGGCAGACGACGCGGCACAAATGGGATGACAGCGGGGTTGCCGGCGCGGATCAGCAGATGGGTCCCCACCGTCGTTGCCGCCTTTTCCACGCCAAAGAAGGGCACAAAGACGCTGCTGCGCGGGCCATAGTCGTGATCGGGGGCATACCAGATAATGTCCCCCTGCTTCAGGGCGCGGATCATTCCTTTGAGATCCTTACGGTCGAGCATGCTTTTGTTTGACCGCATGCGACCTTTGACCTGCAGCCAGTCAATCAGCTTATTGTCATTGGGGCGATAGACGCCAATGCCAGGATTGTGGATGCCAAACATGCGCGCGCCGATCTCCAGCGTCAGAAAGTGCATGCCGATGAGCAGCACACCGCGCTGGTTGTCGCGCGCGGCCTGAATATGCTCCAGACCGGAGGGCTTGTGCCATTTGTTAATACGCCAGTCGGGCCAGAACCACGCTATGCCGGTTTCAATCAGGCCCATGCCGACGGATTCGAAATTATGTTTCACCATCGCCTCACGCTCATTGACCGGCATCTCCGGAAAACTTAATTCCAGATTACGCCGGGCGATGCTGACGCGACGATTCATAAAGCGCATGGCGATACGGCCAATATTGCAGCCGAGCACATAGAGCAGGGGATAAGGAAGGAGCACCAAAAGATAAAGAAAAGCGATACCCAGCCAGGTCAGCCAATAGCGCGGGTGAAGCAGTTCTCGTGAAAACTGAGGCAACTGAGTCATGTGAAGGTTAATTTTCCTGCGTCATGCACCCTGCGGTGCTGATATCTCATTGATTTACACTATTGTGCCAGTTTTTAACGTTCGCTTAAATATCGCTGATGGAACCGGGCCTCAATGAGCGGGGAGAAAGCCGCCGCGAGTGCCGGAAAAAACAGCAACTGACTATCGGTCCTGACGCAACGCTTTGCATACACCTGAAATCAGGTATCATGTGCCCGCTAATTTTCTCCTATTGATAACAGGAAAGAACACCATGCCAGTGTTACATAACCTCGTTTCCAATAAAGAGCTGAAGGCGCGCATGCTGGCTGAAACTGAGCCGCGCACCACTGTCTCTTTTTATAAGTATTTCCAGATTGCCGATCCTAAAGCCTTCCGCGATGCGCTCTATGTTGGCCTGACCGCCCTCAAGGTGTTTGGTCGCGTCTATGTTGCCCATGAAGGCATCAACGCGCAGATCAGCGTGCCCGCCAGCCAGTATGAAAAGATGAAGGCCTGGCTGTATGCGTTCGATCCGGCGCTGAACAACCTGCGTATGAACGTTGCTCTGGATGATGATGGAAAGTCGTTCTGGGTACTGCGCCTGAAAGTCCGCGATCGCATCGTGGCGGACGGTATTGAGGACAGCAGCTTCGACGCAAGCAATGTCGGTCACTACCTGAAAGCGGCGGAAGTCAACGCCATGCTGGACGATCCGGACGCGCTGTTTGTCGATATGCGAAACCACTACGAATATGAAGTGGGCCGTTTTGACAACGCGCTGGAAGTGCCGGCAGACACCTTCCGTGACCAGCTGCCAATGGCCGTGGATATGCTCAGGGAGCAGAAAGATAAAAAGATCGTCATGTACTGCACCGGCGGCATCCGCTGCGAAAAGGCCAGTGCCTGGATGCGGCATAACGGTTTTGAAGATGTCTATCATATCGAAGGTGGCATCATCGAGTACGCCCGCCGCGCCCGTGAACAGGGCTTGCCGGTCAGATTCAAAGGCAAAAACTTTGTCTTTGATGAGCGGATGGGTGAGCGGATTTCTGACGATGTGCTGGCAAACTGCCATCAGTGCGGTGAGCCCTGCGATACCCACGTCAACTGCGTGAATGACGGCTGTCATCTGCTGTTTATTCAGTGCAAGAGCTGCGCAGAGAAGTTTGAGAACTGCTGCAGTCCGATCTGTCAGGAAGAGGCGAAGCTCTCTCCGGAAGAGCAGCGCGCCCGTCGTGCCGGACGAGAGAATGGCAATAAAATCTTTAACAAGTCGCGTGGCCTGTTAAACATGACCATTCCCGCGCCGAAGAAGTCATAAAGCGGTAAACGTGGCCGCCTGAACGCTGATTCAGGCGGCCTGCGGCTTTACTGACGCACACCTTCCACCGAGATCATCAGCTGAACCTTCTGCGAGGCTGGTCCCAGATCTTTCGTTATATTGAAATCTTTCAGCGCAATTTCACCTTCCGCTTCAAAGCCAGCACGATAACCGCCCCACGGATCTTTGCCTTCACCCAGCTTCTTCGCCTCCAGCGTCACCGGCTTCGTGACGCCGTTCAGCGTCAGATCGCCGGTAATCTCTAATTCATCGCCCTCTTTCTTCACTGACGTGGATTTAAAAGTCGCCTGCGGATTTTTACTGCTGTTCAGGAAATCCGCGCTGCGCAGATGTTTGTCACGTTCAGCATGGTTGGTATCCACGCTGCTGGTATTAATCGTCACCTCGACTTTATCGGCGGCAGGGTTCTTCTCATCAAAGGTGAAGCGGCCATCGAAATCTTTAAAGGTACCGTAGAGCCAGCTGTAACCCAGATGCTGGATGCGAAACTGAATAAAGGCGTGCTGCCCCTCTTTATCAATTTTGTACTCAGCGGCACTGGCACTCAGGGAACCGAGCAGCAGGCTGGCCGCGGTCATCGTCAGCAGACTTTTCTTCAACATATTATCTGTCCTTTTCAGAGGGTAAGGGGAGGCGTAAACCTGACATTCGTTTTAAGGTGTTATCGCGATCGATAACATGGTGTTTTATCGCAGCCAGACCGTGCAGGATCGACAGGATCACCACACTCCAGGCCAGCCAGAGGTGAATATCGCCTGCGAGGTCGGCCTGCTCGCCTGCACCGCTGAACAGAGCAGGCAGCGTAAACCAGCTGAACACGGCGATGGGTTTACCGTCGGCGGTGGAGATGAGATAGCCGCTGATCAGAATGGCCAGCAGCAGGGTATAAAGTAACAGGTGTGCCACGACAGAACTGATGCGCACCAGAGGGGAATGGCTGCTCAGCGGCCTGGGCGGCGGCGAAATAACGCGCCACACCAGGCGGATAATCAGCGTCAGTAACAGGAGCACGCCAATACTTTTATGAATTTCCGGGGCGTCGTGATACCAGCTGTCGTAATAGCCCAGACCGACCATCCATAACCCCAGCGCAAACATGCCATAAATGGCCAGCGCCATCGACCAGTGCAGCAGCACAGCAACCCGGCCAAACTGATGCGGTGTATTACGTAATAACATAATCTGAGCGTCACGTAGAAATAATATGAAATAAGCATCCACATTATGAAATATAAAAGCAATCGCCCTTACGCTTCTATAAAATTAAAAAAATCATCGGAAAAGGTTGAATAAAAAGGCAGGGAAATGGGCAATATTACTGAATAATAATTTTGATGAGGGGAAAACGGTCAACCTCATTCCGCCCAAATGAACAATCGGGGCGAAATAAAGGCGAATTTTTGTCAGGGAAATTCAGCTTGCGTCAATCTTTGTCAGCAGGATGGCACCCTGTGATGCCATCCGTTTGCAGAGTCAGAAACGCGAAAGGCGGAACGGAGAGAGATCAAAGGAAAAGGGTTTCTGCTGCGCAAATTCTGCGGCCAGTTCGCCCAGCACGCTGGCAAATTTAAAGCCGTGTCCGCTGAGTCCGGTTATCAGCAGGCGATTGGGTTCACCCGGCAGCGTATCAATAATAAAATCTTCATCCGGGCTGAAGTCGTAGCTGCACGCTTCACCATGCAGACAGACACCGACGCCCGGTAAGAACTGGCGCAGGAAGCCAAAAGCTTCACTGCCATCTGCCGCCACGGCACCGAAGGGTTTACGATCTTCAGGCTGCTGCATCGGCTGTCCGCCATCGTGACGACCCACTTTCAGAGCGTTATTGTCAGCCGGGAAGCCATAGAACTGGCTGCCATCACGCATCTCGACGGTAAAGCCCGGGAACCTGTTGTTCTCGCTGTAGCGACCATCAGCCTGATACCAGGCAAACACCTTACGGGTAGGGGCAACCGGCAGATTCGGGATGAGTTTTCCGACCCAGGTACCGGCGCTGACCACCATTTTACGGCCGCGATAGACACCATCCAGCGTTGTAACCTGCTGAAGGTCGCCATCCCGTCCCAGTTCTGAGACCGGGCAGTTGAACAGCTGGGCACAGCCTGCCTGCTCCGCCAGCTGAACCCAGCTGCGCACCGCCTGTTCACATTTCAGGAAGCCCGACTGCGGCTCAAATACGCCCAGGTAGCCCTCTGGTACGTTAATCTGTGGCCAGCGTTGACGCACTTCCCCGGGCTGCATCACCTCAATGTTAAGCTCCCAGCGGCTTGCGCTGTCGATAACGTTGCTGATAAAAGGGGAGTCGTGAGGGGCGAGGTTAAGTACGCCGCTGCGATGCATAATGCGCTCACCGGCTCGCTGTTCCAGTTCATCCCACAGCGTCTGCGCCCGCAGTACCAGCGGCACATAACGTTCGCCTTCGCCGTAAGCGTGACGAATCAGACGGCTCTCGCCATGATGCGTGCCCTGATTGTGAGGAGGGTGGGCACTGTCGATCATTAATACCGAGAGGCCTGCCTGGGTGGCATAGTAGCCAGCCGCCGCACCTACTGAGCCGCTGCCAACGACGATAAGATCATAAATCATGGTAACTACGCTCTAAGAGTCAGATAATCAACAGCATACCGAAACAGAAACGAAAAAGGCACCCCTGAGGGTGCCCCTTTGATGTGGCAGAAACTAATGCTTACTGAGGAGTCGTTCCATCTGCTCGGCGGATTCAATCTTGGCGATGCCTGCTTCGAGGATCGAGATGAACTGCCTTGCCACATCCGTTGTCAGCCAGTAGGTGGGGCCAACATCCGCTTCTTCTTCTTTTTGATCCTGCGACGACAGCGAGTGCAGGCGGATCATCATGGCGTCATAGCTATCAACGGTACTGATATCCCAGCCCACCAGCGGGTGAGTCTGAATAACGTCTTTTCTTCTGTCCATTATAACCTCCTTATTACTCGTTAAACGAAGTGCATGATGAGGTTCAATGCGGCTTTTTTATTCCGATAGCGAAACAATTATAACAGTAAACCCGGGTGTCACTGTTTAAAAAATGCCGTGAGTCAGCTTCTCACAGAATATTCGCTTTTAACAGGCAGGAGTCAAAAAATAAAATGCCTGGCAGGCAGGCATTTTTTTACGATTCAGTGGGCAGGCGAAAAGCGGGACAGGCCGCCGGTTCAGAGCGCCGGGCTGTCTGGCACGATGCCGCCGACGCGTTTCTGCAGGGACTCTGCCAGACGGGCAAAATGTTGCTGAAGCTGTTCATCATGGTTTTGATTCTGGGCTTCCAGCGACAGATTGTGCACCAGCAGCTGGCTGGCACGATCGTCAAGACAGAAAATCAGACTGGAAAAGGCATTTTCCAGCACCGTTAAACGACGCTGCTGATCACCAATCAGTGCTAACAACTCACCAAAGGTCATCGCCTCTTCCGGTTTATCAGTAGTCATGGTGTCGCACCTCCTGTTATGCGTGACGAGCGCAAGGATAGGGCATTGATCAGTAAGAGTCTAGATGCATGAAGAGGGAAGTGCGAGAGGGGAGAAAAGATAAAAAAACCGGGTGGCGACACCCGGAAAAAAAAGCACAGTGGCGGTTAATCAGTAATGAACCAGTCGTCAGCACTCTCCCACGTCTGTTGCAGGATTTCGCTGATCTGGTCGCGCGTCTCTTTTCCACCGCCCAGCACGCTGAGATTGTTGGCACTGGCATAACGTACCTTGACGTGATTGGTCGAGTCAGGGAACTGTTCGTCAATGCGGCGCGACAGTTCATCGCTTAACGCCTCTATCGCGCCAGCAGGAAGAGGTCGGGTATTTGATACGGTAATTTCAACACGCATAGCAGCCTCCGGATAAGATACTGTATATATTTACAGTATCCATCCGCCGGAGGCAAGCAAAATTATGCAACGCGCCAGTTGAGCGTTTCACCCGCGAGGAAAGGAATCAGAGCGTCACTGCCCAGCGCGATGGACGCCGGCACCTGCCAGGGCTCTCGCACCAGCGTAATTGTGCCTTCATTCAGCGGCAGGCCATAGAAACGCGGGCCGTTTTCAGAACAGAACGCTTCGAAATGCTCCAGCGCATTCAGCTCTTCAAACACGGTCGCGTAGGCCGCCAGCGAGGTCGGCGCATTAAATACGCCCGCGCAGCCACAGGCAGACTCTTTAAGATGCTGCAGATGCGGAGCGGTGTCGGTGCCGAGGAAGAAACGCGGATGACCGCTGGCTACGACCCTGCGCAGCGCGTCCTGATGCACATTGCGCTTGAGAATCGGCAGGCAGTAAAGATGCGGGCGAATCCCGCCCACCAGCATGTGGTTGCGGTTAAACATCAGGTGCTGCGGCGTAATGGTCGCGCCCAGCGTCTCATCGGCAGCAGCGACATAATCCGCGGCATCCTGGGTGGTGATGTGCTCCATCACCACTTTCAGCCCCGGAAACTGACTGCGCAGCGGCACCATCACCGTGTCAATGAAGCGGGCTTCGCGATCAAAAATGTCGATATGGGCATCGGTGACTTCGCCATGAACCAGCAGCGGCATACTAAGCTGCTGCATCCGCTCCAGCACGCGGGCGATGGAGGCGATATTGGTAACGCCGTGGCTGGAGTTGGTGGTGGCATGAGCCGGATAGAGCTTGGCGGCGGTAAACAGACCGGATGTGAAGCCACGCTCAAGCTCATCCGGATCCAGTGAGTCAGTGAGATAACAGGTCATCAGCGGCGTAAAGGCGTGATCGGCGGGCAGCGCGGCCAGGATGCGGTCGCGGTACGCTTCTCCTGCCGCCACGCTGGTCACCGGCGGCACCAGGTTAGGCATCACGATGGCACGACCATTAACCGCGCTGGTGTAGGGCAGGACCGTTTTAAGCATCTCATCGTCACGCAGATGAATGTGCCAGTCGTCAGGGCGACGCAGGGTAAGTTGCTGAGGTTGTGCTGTCATCAGTGAAGCTCCGGCAGAAAGGAAACAGAAGGCATGTTTTGGCCGGGGTCTAAGCATAAGGATTCAGGCAACCGTTTGCACCTGCTTTTTCTGCTGACAGCAAAAATCCGCGCCGGATGGCGCGGCAAGCGGGATTACTGCGTGAAGGGGATAACCAGTTCGCCCGGTCTGACTTCCAGTCCTTTGGCAAATTTTTTCGCCAGTGACTCACCCTTACTGCGATCAGCGCTGAGACGGTAAGCCGGGTTTTGATCGAAATAGCTCTTCAGCGACTGATTCAGATAAGGCGTCAGGGTTTTCATGATGGCAGCCATTTTCTCCGGCGCCACCTGTGCGTCGGTTATCTCCAGATCGCGCAGAAAGATCGCCCCCTGCTGTGGGTCATAGACGGGCTGTGCGCGCATCGTCAGCTGCATGTCAGCCTGCTGCGGGCCGAACAGAGAGGTGACGTTAATCTTTGCATTGCCGGAGAGCGACACTTTGCCAGGTTCTGCGCGGCCGATCTGGCTGGTGAGATTATTCAGGACAATATGCGCATTGACCAGACCGGACACGCCAATGTCTTTCTCGTAGTTGTTATGCTTTTGCAGCGCCTGATTCACTTCCTGTTCGCTGATGGTGTACTGGGTCAGTTTATTGCAGCCGCTCACCAGCAGCACAAACATCAGGGCAGTCAGCCCGAAAAATACCTTTTTCATCGTTCTATATCCTGGATAACAAAGTCAGTTAACAGGATATAGCGTGCCTGAATGCGTGAGAGGTGTCATCAGAAAAGGGATGAGAAACACCGCGGTGTCTCTCATCCGGGCGGGATTACTGCGCAATAGAAGAGAGCAGATTGACCTGGGTCTGTTTGGCCATATTGTCGCGATAGTCAGCGACCCGTGCTGGCCAGTCGATGCCCGGAACCAGCGTCAGGGAGCGCAGCAGCGGGAAGAGGCTGAAATCATCTTCCGACAGCTCGCCGTTAACCGCATTAGGCTGGACGATCAGGCCGTCCAGTTTGCGCAGATCGCCGCTGACTTTTTTAATCAGTCCGGCCGAATGCGTTTTCAGCTCCTCGAAATCACCGATGCTGGCCTGCTTTTTCGCGCGGAAATAGTCACGTGCCGCCGGGGTGGCAAACTCCGCAAAAGGGGCCTCGGCAATACGCGGCAGCAGCAGCTTATTCACGTAGCTGTTCATGTGACGCAGCCAGTCGCCAATAGCCGGATTGAGCGCACCGGTAATCAGCGGTTTGCCATCCTGCTGGTCGACATAGTGCACAATCTCCATGCTTTCCGGCATCGCGCTGCCATCCTTTTTCTGCAGGACAGGCGCCATTTTCTGGCCAATCAGTCGCTGAGGCGTCTCTTCATCGTCATTGAGCATGACCACCAGCTCAACCGGCAAATTCTTCAGACCAAAAATCATGCGCGCTTTCACACAGAAGGGGCAGTGGTCGTAGATATAGAGCTTCATCCTGATCTCCCTCGTTTACAGGTTAATGTTTAACAGAGTGAATCATTTCATCCTGTTCCGGGCGCCTGAACAGTATGGAAGAGATTCCCCCTCCCGGCAAACCAGCCCGACAGATGGCCGGGCTGAACGGGCGTTGATGACGCCTGAGCAGGGGCGTCTGCGCGGTGATAACGGAACAAAAACAACCTCTTTACGGCAAAAAATCCGTAATGTTTTACCGCAGCCCAGGCGGCGGTTATAGTGAAAGCCAGATAATGACGGCTTTCACTCTCAGCCATTGATTTCAGGAGTCAGGATGTTTGGCTATCGTTCTGCCGCGCCCAGGGTGCGCTTAACCACCGATCGGCTGGTGGTCCGTCTGGTTCACGAACGTGACGCCTGGCGAATGGCAGATTACTACGCGGAAAACCGCCTGTTTTTAAAACCGTGGGAGCCGGTGCGCGATGACAGTCACTGCTATCCCTCCGGCTGGCAGGCGCGGCTGGGGCTGATCGCCGACATGCATAAGCAGGGCTCGGCCTTCTATTTTATTCTGATGGACAGCGAAGAAACCGAAGTGCGCGGCGTAGCCAACTTCAGCAACGTGCTGCGCGGTTCCTTTCACGCCTGTTATCTTGGCTATTCGCTGGGCGAAAAGTGGCAGGGACAGGGGCTGATGTTTGAAGCGTTACAGTCTGCTATCCGCTACATGCAGCGTCAGCAGCATATTCATCGCATCATGGCGAACTACATGCCGCACAACCAGCGCAGCGGCGACCTGCTGGCGCGCCTCGGTTTTGAGAAAGAGGGATATGCGAAAGACTATCTGCTGATTGACGGACGCTGGCAGGATCACGTGCTGACAGCATTAACCCAGCGGGAATGGACGCCTGACCGGCGTGGACAATAATGAGGACGCAAGCATGAAGATGGCTTTATCGGCGCAGGCGCTGCGCGTGCTGGGCTGCCTGCTGGAGAAGCAGGTTACCACGCCGGAACAGTATCCGCTGTCACTGAATGGGGTCGTGGTGGCCTGTAACCAGAAATCAAACCGCGAGCCGGTGATGGAGCTGAGTGAAAGCGCGGTACAGGATGAACTCGATCAGCTGGTGAAGCGGCATCTGGTTACCGCCAGCAGCGCGTCCGGTCAGCGGGTCGTGAAATATGAGCAGCGTTTCTGTAACTCCGCCTTTGGCACGCTGAAGCTGAACAGCGCCGAAGTTGCCGTGCTGACGTTACTGCTGCTGCGCGGTCCGCAGACGCCAGGCGAACTGCGCACCCGCAGCGGCCGTCTTCATGAGTTCAGTGACGTCAGCGAAACAGAACAGACGCTGGAAGGCCTGATGCAGCGTGACGACAGCGCCCGGGTGATCCGCCTGGCGCGCGAGCCGGGCAAGCGCGAAAGCCGCTTTATGCATCTGCTGGCCGGGGAGAGCGACACGCCACTGGCCGCCGATGAGCCGGAAGAGCAGGGCGATCTGGCGAGGCGTGTGGCCACCCTGGAACAGCAGGTCGCCCGGCTTCAGGCTCAGCTCACTCAACTGCTGCAGCCGGAGCATTAAGATGACTTTACGTATTGGTGTGGTGGGACTCGGCGGTATCGCACAGAAAGCCTGGCTGCCGGTGTTGTCGGCGGCGACAGACTGGACGCTGGTGGGGGCATTTTCGCCGAATCAGGCCAAAGCCCGGCCACTCTGCGACAGTTACCGTATGGACTGTTTCAGTTCCCTGAATGCGCTGGCCGCGGCCTGCGACGCCGTTTTTGTCCACAGCAGCACCGCCACGCACTATGAGGTGGTGAAGGCGCTGCTGCTGGCCGGAAAAGATGTCTGCGTCGATAAGCCGCTGGCGGAAACTCTGGATCAGGCTGAGGCGCTGGTGGCGCTGGCGGAGAAACAGCAGCGTAAGCTGATGGTCGCCTTTAATCGCCGCTTCGCCCCGCGCTATCAGCAGCTGCGGGCGGAGATGGGACACGTCGCTTCCCTGCGGATTGAAAAGCACCGCAGCGACAGCGTCGGGCCCCAGGATCTCCGCTTTACCCTGCTTGATGACTACCTGCACGTTGTCGACACCGCACTCTGGCTCGGCGGCAAGCCTGTTCAGCATGTTCAGGGGCGCATCGACACCAACGAACAGGGACAGATGCTCTACGCTGAGCACCACTTCGCCCTGGAGGGCCTGTCGATCACCACCAGCATGCATCGGCGCGCAGGCAGTCAGCGTGAGCGTGTCAGTGCGACAGGCGACGGTAAATGTATCGACATCAGTGAGATGCGCGACTGGCAGGAAGAGCGGCACGACGGCGTGCTGATCGCTCCGCCTGCCGCCTGGCAGAGCCACCTGACCCAGCGCGGGTTCAGCGGGGCCGCACGCCATTTTATCGACTGCGTGCAGAATCAGACGACGCCTGAAACCAGCGGTGAACAGGCGCTGATGGCGCAGCGTGTGGTGGAAAACCTCTGGCATAGTGCCATTCTGGAATAACGCCTTGTAACACTCCGTGCTGGTCATTTCCCTCCGTGGCAGTAGACTGTCGCCGGGCATCTTTCAGGTGCCCGCGCGACTTCTCCTTTTTACTGATTTTTTCAGGATGCGCCGTCAATTATGAATCTTTTAAAATCGCTGGCAGCGGTCAGTTCCATGACCCTGTTTTCCCGCGTTCTGGGCTTTGCCCGTGATGCCATCGTGGCGCGGGTGTTTGGCGCCGGAATGGCGACCGATGCGTTTTTTGTTGCGTTTAAACTGCCGAATCTGCTGAGGCGTATTTTTGCCGAAGGCGCGTTTTCCCAGGCATTTGTGCCCATTCTCGCAGAATATAAAAGCAAGCAGGGTGAGGAGGCGACACGTCTGTTCCTCTCGTATGTCTCAGGCCTGCTGACACTGGCGCTGGCGCTGGTGACCTTCGCAGGGATGCTCGCTGCGCCCTGGGTGATCATGATTACCGCACCGGGCTTCAGCGACCATGCGGATAAATTTGCCCTGACCAGTTCCCTGCTGCGGGTGACCTTTCCCTACATTATGCTGATCTCGCTGGCGTCGCTGGCGGGTGCGGTGCTGAACACCTGGAACCGCTTCTCGGTGCCAGCTTTTGCGCCGACCCTGCTGAACGTCAGCATGATCAGCTTCGCCCTGTTCGCCGCGCCGCATTTCCATCCGCCGGTGATGGCGCTCGCCTGGGCGGTCGTCGTGGGCGGGGTGCTGCAGCTCGGCTATCAGCTGCCACACCTGAAGAAGCTGGGAATGCTGGTGCTGCCACGCATCAATCTGCGTGACGCAGGCGTCTGGCGCGTGATGCGTCAGATGGGGCCGGCGATCCTGGGCGTTTCGGTCAGTCAGATCTCGCTGATCATCAATACCATCTTCGCCTCGTTCCTGGTGTCGGGTTCCGTCTCCTGGATGTATTACGCCGATCGCCTGATGGAGTTCCCCTCCGGCGTACTGGGCGTGGCGCTGGGTACCATTCTGCTGCCGTCGCTGGCCAAAAGTTTTTCCAGCGGCAATCACGATGAGTATTCCCGGCTGATGGACTGGGGACTACGCCTCTGCTTCCTGCTGGCGCTGCCCTGCGCTGTGGCGCTGGGGATGCTCTCCGGCCCGCTCACCGTGGCGCTGTTCCAGTATGGCAAATTCACGGCCTTTGATGCGCTGATGACGCAGCGTGCGCTGATCGCCTACTCTGTAGGCCTGATGGGCCTGATTGTGGTCAAGGTGCTGGCACCCGGCTTCTATTCACGGCAGGACATCAAAACCCCGGTTAAAATCGCGATTATCACGCTGATCATGACGCAGGTGATGAACCTGGCCTTCATCGGCCCGCTGAAACATGCCGGTCTCTCTCTGTCGATTGGGCTGGCGGCCTGTCTGAATGCCTCGCTGCTCTACTGGCAGCTGCGCAAGAAGCAGATCTTTATGCCTCAGCCGGGCTGGAGCAGCTTTCTGGTGCGTCTGCTGATCGCCGTGGCGGTGATGGCCGGGGCACTGTTTGCCATGCTGCAATGGATGCCCGCCTGGGAGCAGGGCTCGATGCTGTGGCGACTGCTGCGTCTGGCGCTGGTCTGTGCAGTGGGTGGGGGAAGTTACTTTCTGGCGCTGGCGCTGCTGGGATTCCGGCTGCGCGACTATGCGCGCCGTACCGCTGCCTGAGGCGGTTCCTCTTCTGCCATAAAAAAATCCCGCATCAGCGGGATTTTTTTTGCTACTTTTCTGCTCAGGCTTTACGGCTTAGCGTGGCCTGGCCTTTACCCATCCCATCCGGGCCATAGAACGCCTGGGTCTGATGCGGCTTCAGCACCTCCAGGGCATCCTGGGTGTAGCGAATCTGATGCTGCAGCAGCATGCCGTTATGCACATTGGCATCCTGCAGACGACGGCTATGCTGCTGGATGACGTCCCAGCGGCGTGCCATGTCGTTCTGACCACGATAAGGTGCCGACACGGACTGACTCTTTTCAGCGGTGCGTCGCATCTCATCCAGATAGTTCAGCGTGCTGAGCAGCGCGCTTTTATCTTCAGTGATGCGCTGCAGCAGGTTGCTGTTAATGTTGCCGCTTGCCAGCTGCTGCTGCTCTTCTTCCAGCACCGCAGAAAGCGATGCCAGCACGTCCTGCATCTTATCTAATGTGGTCTGCAAATTACTCATGGTAACTAATTACCCTCTAAATACGCCTTAGTATCGGCAATCAGCGCATCGGCGATTTTGCCGGTATCCATCTTCAGTTCGCCATTACGAATGGCGGTTTTCAGTTGTTCAACGCGCTCGACGTTGATGTCTTTGCTGCTCGGCTGCATCAGCTGAGACTGCGCGCTGCTCAGATTGACCTGAGCGGCAGCCGCCGGCGCTGCCGCCGGGCTGGCACTCTGACGCACTTTGCTGCTGCCTGGCTCGCTGGTATCGCGGCTCTGTACGGTGCTGGCGGGTTTCAGAGGTTGCGTTCTGTCAATGCTCATATTCGGGCTCCTGTACGGTCAGGGGAAGTCTGCCACCTGAATCATAATAGCGTTATCGCTTTGTTGATTCTTCTATCGGCAGCATGATGGGCTTCTTTAACACTTTACAGCGTTATAAGAATATTCCCATCCTCGCGCACCTTACCGCTGACAATCTGACCATTCCCCATCCTGACGCGAACCCACTGTGAACGGGTGGCGTTGTTCAGCGCCTTGCCCTCACCACTGGCGTCAAAGCCGTCGCCGCTGGCTATCACCATCACACTCTGACCCGCCTTAACCCGCCACGGCTGACGCAGCATGGCGGGGTTGATCGGCTGTCCCGGTGGGATGTCACGCAGGACGACCGCATCGGCCACCGAGTCGCTGTTCAGCAGGGCGCGTGCGGGCAGGGTATCCAGACGCCCCGTCTGCAGCGTGAAGTCGCTTTCGCTGACGCTGCTGCCCCGGCTCAGCAGCCGGTTCGCCACCAGATAGCTCCCGGTCACCTGGACCTGAACCTGGAGATAACGACGGTTTTCACCGCAGTTAGCCGCCACGCTCATGTTGCCCCATAACCGGCTGTTGCCGGGCAGGGTGAACTGGGGCGCCTCACAGGTGGGCCACTGCGCCTGCGGCGTGCGAATCACCACCGTCATGCCCTGAGCATGCTGGGCGTCACGCGCTTTAAAAAACTGGTTCAGTTGTGCATTGAGATCTCCCGCAGAAGCCGGCAGGGCGATCGCGACCAGCAGGCTGGTCAGCAGGGTCAGATATCGACGCATGGTGCAATTCCTCACTGATGATGGCAACGAGTGTAACCGTTAAGAAAAATCCTCAATTGTCAAAATAGCGGTCATTTGAGGCCTTATTCAGACGATGACCCCTTGCTTTTTCAAATTAAGCTGCCAGCTCGAAATTCTCATACGCGGAGGAAACATGCTCGACAAACTGGATGCGGCGCTGAAATTTGGTACGGAGGCCCTCAACCTGCGTGCTCAACGTCAGGAGATCCTGGCGTCAAATATTGCCAACGCCGATACCCCTGGTTATCAGGCCCGGGATATCGACTTTGCCAGCGAGCTGAGTCGGGTGATGTCCAATGGCCGTGCGGAAGGCAGCAGCATGGCGTTGAAGGTCACTTCAGCTCGCCACATTGAAGCACAGACAAACGGCGTACCCTCGATGGACATGCTTTATCGCATTCCCGATCAGCCTTCTGCCGACGGCAACACCGTAGATATGGACCGTGAGCGTACGCAGTTCGCGGATAACAGCCTGAAATATCAAACCGACCTCACCCTCATCAGCAGCCAGATAAAAGGCATGATGAGCGTGTTACAAGGGCAATAATTATGGCCTTGCTGAATATTTTTGACATTGCCGGTTCAGCGATGACCGCGCAATCACAGCGATTAAACGTCAGTGCCAGTAACCTGGCGAACGCCGACAGCGTCACCGGTCCCGATGGCAAGCCTTACGTGGCAAAGCAGGTGGTCTTCCAGACCGATGCGGCGCCGGGCTCAGCAACCGGCGGGGTGAAAGTCGCCCGGGTTGTCGAGGATCCGACGCCAGCGAAACTGGTTTACGACCCGGGCAACCCGATGGCCGATGCCAAAGGCTACGTGAAGATGCCGAACGTGGATGTGGTCTCCGAAAGCGTCAACACCATGTCGGCGTCACGCAGCTACCAGGCCAACGTGGAAGTGCTGAACACCGTGAAGTCGATGATGATGAAAACCCTGACGATTGGGCAATAACGGAGAAAAACCATGGCTATCGCGGTAGGCGTTAATGAAAAACTGGATCCGTCGGTTCTCAGCTCCTCCAGCACCGGCACCGGCAACAATGCACAGGATCTGCAGAATCAGTTCCTGACCATGCTGGTTACCCAGTTACAGAACCAGGATCCAACCAATCCGATGGATAACAGCCAGCTCACCACGCAGCTGGCACAGATCAATACCCTGAGCGGGATTGAAAAACTGAACACCACGCTGGGATCGATCTCCGGCCAGATCAGCACCAGCCAGTCGCTGCAGAGCTCCACGCTGATTGGGCACGGCGTGATGGTCAACGGCAGCCAGATTCTGGTCGGCAACGGCACCACAACGCCTTTTGGTGTTGAGCTGGGCTCCGCCTCGACCGGCGCCTCCGCCACCATTAAAGATGCCAGTGGCGCGGTGATCGACACCGTCGATCTGGGCGCGCTGAGCGCTGGCGTGCACACCTTCTCGTGGGACGGCAAGCTGACGGATGGTTCAGTGGCCCCGGATGGTAAATACAGCGTTGCGATTGCTGCAAGCAATGGCAACACACAACTGGTGGCACAACCGCTGAACTACGCCTACGTCAATGGGGTGAGTACCGCGAACGACACCACCAAACTGGATCTCGGCACCATGGGCTCCGCCACCCTTGACGACGTACGTCAGATTCTCTGATTAACCTGTAGACAGGAGACACACACATGTCATTTTCCCAAGCGGTCAGCGGCCTTGGCGCTGCCTCTAGTAACCTTGATGTCATCGGTAACAACATCGCCAACTCCGCCACCGCGGGCTTTAAATCCAGCACCATCGCGTTTGCCGATATGTTTGCCGGTTCTAACGTCGGCCTCGGCACGAAAGTGGCGGCCGTGATCCAGAACTTCAACGACGGTTCCACCACGACTACCAGCCGTGGCCTGGATGTGGCGCTGAGCGGTAACGGTTTCTTCCGCATGACCGACAGCAGCGGCGGCGTGTTCTACTCACGTAATGGTCAGTTCACCCTTGATGCCAACCGTAACCTGGTCAACACCCAGGGCCTGAACGTGACCGGCTATCCGGCCAGCGGTTCACCGGCTACCATCCAGGCGGGTGCAAACCCGGTGGCGATCCGTATTCCGACCGAGCAGATGTCAGCCCGTGCCACCACCACGGCCGGTCTGGTTGCCAACCTGAACTCAACGGACACCACGCCATCTGTGACCACCTTCTCGACGGCGAACGCAGACAGCTACAACAAGAAAACCACGGCAACCGTGTACGACTCGCAGGGTAATGACCATGCGCTCGACATGTACTTCGTGAAAGACACCACCAGCAACAGCTGGACCGTTCATACCATCGACGGCACCACCGGCACCTCGGCGGGCGACTTCCGCATGACGTTTGATACCAGCGGTAAGCTGACAGGCGTCTCTAAGCTGGATGCAAACGGCGCGGTAGTGAGCACCACCAACGACGGTACCGTTGGCCTGACGCTGAACGTGGGCGGCGCCAACGGCGCGGTCGCGAACCAGCCGATCACCCTGAGCATGCTGGGCAGCCTGCAGCAGAACACCGGCGCCACCACCTTTGGCAGCCCGACGCAGGATGGTTATGCACCAGGCGATCTGACCAGCTACGCCATCAATGATGACGGCACCATCACCGGCACCTACTCCAACCAGAAAACCCAGCTGCTGGGTCAGATTGTGCTGGCGAGCTTCTCTAACCCGGAAGGTCTGCAGTCACAGGGCGACAACGTCTGGGCGGCATCCAGCGCATCAGGTCAGGCAGCAGTCGGTCTGGCTAATACCGGAACCTTTGGTTCTCTGACGGCGGGCGCCCTGGAGTCCTCAAACGTCGATATGAGTAAAGAGCTGGTGAACATGATCGTGGCGCAGCGTAACTATCAGGCGAATGCGCAGACCATCAAAACTCAGGACCAGATTCTCAACACGCTGGTTAACTTACGTTAATTCGCTAACAGGATTGCCATATGGATCACGCGATATATACCGCGATGGGCGCGGCCAGCCAGACGCTGGATCAGCAGGCGGTCACCGCCAGCAACCTCGCCAACGCCTCAACACCAGGCTTTCGTGCGCAGCTCAATGCGCTGCGCGCGGTGCCGGTGAATGGCTGGTCACTGCCAACCCGTACGCTGGTCGCCGCCTCCACACCCGGCGCCGACATGAGCCAGGGCGCGATGGATTACACCGAGCGTCCACTCGATGTGGCGGTGCAGCAGGATGGCTGGCTGGCGGTGCGTACCGCTGACGGCAGCGAAGCTTATACCCGCAACGGCAATATGCAGATTAGCCCGAACGGCACGCTGACGGTTCAGGGCAATCCTGTGATGGGCGACGGCGGTCCGATTGTGATCCCGCAGGGCACCGAAATCACCATCGCGGCTGACGGCTCCATTACCGGCCTGAATGCCGGTGACTCGCCCAACGCCACGGTTCAGCTGGGTAAGCTGAAGCTGGTCAGGGCCACCGGTCAGGAGCTGCAGCGCAGTGATGACGGGATGTTCCGTCCCACGGCTGCGACACAGGCGACCCGCGGTGCGGCGCTGCAGGCTGACGCCACCATGCAGGTGATGCCTGGCGTGCTGGAAGGCAGCAACGTCAAACCGGTGGAAACCATGGTCGATATGATCGCCAACGCCCGACGTTTTGAGATGCAGATGAAAGTCATCACTAACGTCGACGAAAATGAACAAAAAGCCAATCAGCTCCTGAACATGAGCTAAGGCGCGAGGATAACAACATGATTCGTTCTTTATGGATCGCTAAGACCGGTCTTGATGCGCAGCAGATGAACATGGACGTGATTGCCAACAACCTGGCTAACGTCAGCACCAATGGCTTTAAGCGTTCGCGTGCCGTGTTCGAAGATCTGATGTACCAGACCATGCGTCAGCCGGGCACGCAGTCGTCCGAACAGACGACGTTGCCCTCCGGTCTGCAGATCGGCACCGGTGTCCGTCCGGTCACCACTGAGCGTCTGCACACCCAGGGCAACCTGTCACAGACCAGCAATTCAAAAGATATCGCCATTAACGGCCAGGGCTATTTTCAGATTCAGATGCCGGATGGCACCTCTGCTTATACCCGTGACGGCGCGTTTCAGGTGGATCAGAACGGCCAGCTGGTGACCAACTCCGGTTTCCCGGTGCAGCCCGGCATTACCATTCCGGCTAACGCCACCAGCATCACGGTTTCGCGTGACGGTGTGGTCAGCGTGACGCAGCAAGGCCAGGCCCAGGCTGCGCAGGTGGGTCAGTTAACCCTGAGCACCTTCATGAACGATGCCGGTCTCGATAGTGTGGGTGAAAACCTCTACAAGGAAACTCAGGCATCGGGCGCACCGACTGACAGCACCCCAGGCCAGAACGGCGCGGGTCTGCTCTATCAGGGCTATACCGAAACCTCAAACGTTAACGTGGCGGAAGAGCTGGTCACCATGATTCAGACGCAGCGCGCTTACGAAATCAACAGCAAGGCGATCAGTACCTCTGATCAGATGCTGGCGAAATTAACGCAGATTTAATCCCGAACAGGGCCAGCCCATGCTGGCCTGAATGACAGACATTAATAAGGTCGTGACGCCGTGGCGAAGCAACAGATTCTCAAGCCTGGACATTGGTTAGTCGCCTCGCTGCTGCTAACTCTTAACGGTTGTGCCCTGGTCCCCCGGACCCCGCTGGTCGAAGGCGCAACCACAGCACAGCCGATGCCGTCCGCGCCACCGGTGGTAAACGGCTCCATTTTCCAGGGCGTCGCGCCGCTTAACTACGGCTACCAGCCGCTGTTTGAAGACCGCCGTCCACGCAACATTGGCGATACCCTGACCATCACGCTGCAGGAAAACGTCAGTGCCAGCAAAAGCTCTTCCGCCAATGCCAGCCGCGATGGCAGCAACAGCTTTGGCCTGAACGCCGTGCCGACCGGTCTGGCGGGCCTGGTGGGTGCCGGTGGCGAAAAAGCCAATATCAGCGCGGAAGGCAAAAATGATTTCGCCGGGAAAGGGGGCGCATCTGCCAACAACACCTTTACCGGCACCATTACCGTCACGGTGGATCAGGTGTTGTCGAACGGCAACCTGCACGTGGTCGGTGAAAAACAGATCGCCATTAATCAGGGCACGGAGTTCATTCGCTTCTCAGGTGTAGTCAACCCACGCACCATCAGCGCCAGCAATGCCGTGTTATCTACCGCTGTCGCCGATGCACGTATTGAGTACGTCGGAAATGGCTATATCAATGAGGCGCAGACCATGGGTTGGTTACAGCGCTTCTTCCTGAACATCTCGCCGATGTAAGAGGTTTCAATGAAAAAGTTAACGCTGTTGCGCGCCGGGCTGGCACTGCTGCTGGGCGTCAGCCTGCTGGCAAAAGCCGATTTGATTCGTGACTTAACCACCATCCAGGGGGTTCGCGAAAACCAGTTACTGGGCTATGGCCTGGTTGTGGGTCTTGATGGTACCGGTGACCAGACGACCCAGACGCCGTTTACCACTCAGACCGTCAGCAACATGCTGTCACAGCTGGGGATTACCGTGCCCGCAGGCACCAACATGCAGCTGAAAAACGTGGCGGCGGTTATGGTCACCGCAAAACTGCCCGCGTTTGCCCGTCAGGGACAGAACCTGGATGTGGTGGTCTCTTCACTGGGTAACGCCAAAAGCCTGCGCGGCGGCACGCTGTTAATGACGCCGCTGAAAGGGGTCGATAACCAGGTCTATGCGCTGGCGCAGGGAAATATCCTCGTCGGCGGTGCGGGCGCATCGGCAGGCGGCAGCAGTGTTCAGGTTAACCAGCTTAACGGCGGCCGGATTACCGGCGGGGCCACGGTTGAGCGTGAACTGCAGAGCAACTTTGGTTCGCAGAACACCATTAACCTGCAGCTGAACAACGAAGACTTCTCCATGGCGCAGCGGATTGCTGATGCCATTAACGCACGTGGGGGATATGGCTCGGCTCAGCCGCTGGATGCGCGTACCGTACAGATCCGCGTCTCGCCAAACAATGGCGCGCAGGTGCGTCTGCTGGCCGATATCCAGAACATTAACGTCTCGATTCCGGTCGAAGATGCCAAAGTGATCATCAACTCCCGTACCGGCTCGGTGGTGATGAACCGCGAAGTGACGCTGAATCAGTGTGCGGTGGCGCAGGGCAACCTCTCTGTGACGGTCAACCAGCAGCAGAACGTCAGCCAGCCTGATACCCCGCTGGCCGGTGGTCAGACGGTGGCGACAACGCAGACCCAGATCGATCTGCGTCAGAGCGGCGGTGCGCTGCAACGCGTCAACGCCAGCGCCAACCTGAACAACGTGGTGCGTGCGCTGAATGCGCTGGGCGCTTCACCTATCGAGCTGATGTCGATTCTGCAGTCAATGCAGAGTGCCGGCTGTCTGCGTGCCAAACTGGAAATTATCTGATGGCTGATATGCAATCTGTGATGAGTGCGGCTTACGACAGCCGCTCCCTGAATGAACTGAAACACCAGGCCAGCAACGACCCGAAAGGGCATGCGTTGCAGGTGGCGCGTCAGGTCGAAGGGATGTTTGTACAGATGATGCTGAAGAGTATGCGCGAGGCGTTGCCGCAGGACGGCATTATGAGCAACGAACAGACCAAACTCTTCACCTCTATGTATGACCAGCAGATTGCGCAGGAGATGGGGAAACGCGGGCTTGGCCTGGCGGAAACCATCGTCAAACAGATGCAGCCCGCTGTCGCGCCGGATGAGAAAGCCGGAACGGTGCCGATGAAGCTGGATAACAGCTTCATCCTCAGCACCAGCGGGGCGACGCCGATGCCGGCGCAGCAGCTGGAGCAGATGGTGCGTAAAGCTATGCCGCGTCTGCCTGCCGCTTCGCCAACCGGCCTGCCCAGCGACAGCCGCGAGTTCATCGCGCAGCTGACGCAGCCCGCGCAGGCGGCCAGTCAGCAGAGTGGTATCCCTCATCACCTGATTCTGGCGCAGGCGGCGCTGGAGTCGGGCTGGGGCCAGCGTCAGATCCTGACCCGCGACGGTAAACCGAGCTACAACGTCTTCGGCATCAAAGCGAGTGGCGACTGGAAGGGTGACACCACCGACATCATGACCACCGAATATGAGCAGGGCGAAGCGAAAAAAGTCCGGGCCAGCTTCCGGGTCTATAACTCCTATTTCGAGGCGCTGACCGACTACGTCCGGCTCCTGACGAAAAACCCACGCTATGCGGCGGTCACTACCGCATCCAGTGCAGAACAGGGCGCGCAGGCGCTGCAGGCGGCGGGCTATGCCACCGATCCTAAATATGCGCAGAAGCTGGTGGGAATGATTCAGCAATTCAAAAGCATGGGCGACAAAGTCGTTAAAGCGTACAGCCAGGATATTGGCGACCTGTTCTGATCATTGCGCCTCAAGTTTCACTTAAGCAAGCCGATAACATCACCATAAGCCAGATGCGTTTTCGCCCGCTGGCGTTCATTCAGATCTCTGCCAGCCCGGTTGACGGGGGAACGTAAGGAACCGAGATGTCCAGCATAATTAACTCCGCGATGAGCGGATTGAGTGCCGCACAGGCCGCCCTGAGCACCACCAGTAATAACATCACGAACTACACCGTGGCGGGCTACTCCCGTCAGACAACGGTGCTGGCGCAGGCAAACAGTACCCTGCAGGGCAACAGCTATTACGGCAACGGCGTAAAAATCTCCGGTGTACAGCGCGAGTATGATGCTTTCATCGCAACGCAGTTGCGCGGTGCCAGTGCCAGCTACAGTGCTGTCGATCTCCAGCATAGCCAGATCTCTAACATTGACGATCTGCTGTCGACCTCGACCACCAGTCTCTCCACCTCCCTGCAGGGCTTCTTTACCAACCTGCAGAACGTGGTCAGCAACGCCAACGATCCCTCGGCGCGTCAGTCTATGCTCAGTAACGCTCAGGGGCTGGTCAGCCAGTTTCAGACCACGGCGCAGTATCTGAACAACATGCAGAACAGCGTCAATGCCGATGTCGCCTCCAGCGTGAAACAGATCAACACCTACAGCTCGCAGATTGCCGACCTCAACCAGCAGATTGCCAAACTGACAAACGGCAACGGTGCCGAACCTAACGATCTGCTGGATAAACGCGATCAGCTGGTTAACGAGCTGAATAACGTGGTTGGCGTCACGGTTTCGCAGCAGGATGGTAATTACACCGTATCCATGGCCAACGGCCTGACGCTGGTGAACGGCTACAAATCCAGCGATCTGGTGGCGATGAACTCCAGCAGCGATCCGACACGCACCACCATCGGCTATGTCGACAAGCAGGCAGGCAACGTCGAGATCCCGGAAAAGCTGATCACCACCGGATCGCTGGGCGGTCTGCTGGCGTTCCGCTCTCAGGATCTCGATCTGGCACAGAATCAGCTCGGACAGCTGGCGGCGGCCTTTACCACCAGCTTTAACGACGTGCATAAACAGGGCTTTGACAGCAACGGCGACCAGGGTGTCGATTTCTTTAACATCGGCACTCCGCTGGTAGTCAGCAACAGCAAAAACAGCACCGCTGCGTCCGTTACCGCCGAATGGACCGACACCAGCGCGCTGAAAGCCTCTAACTACACCGTCAGCTATGACGGCAGCCAATGGACTGCCACCCGTGCTTCAGACAGCACGGCGGTCACCATTGCGCAGGGAACCGACGCCAGTGGCAACACGACGCTGAGCTTTGATGGTCTGAAACTGACCGTCGCGGCCACCCCGGCACCTGCCGCGAAAGACAGTTTCCTGGTGAAGCCGGTTCAGAACGTGATTAACGACATGTCCGTAGCGATTACCAGTGAATCCCAGGTAGCCGCGGCGAGCGCCGTGGGCGGCGAAAGTGATAACCGCAATGCGCAAAAGCTGCTGAACCTGCAGGATGTGAAGCTGGTGGGCGGAAATGCCACGCTGTCGCAGGCTTATGCGAGCATCGTCAGCACCGTGGGTAACAAAACCAGCTCGCTGGAAACCACCAGCACCACCCAGAAAAGCGTGGTCAGTCAGCTGACCGATCGCCAGCAGTCGGTCTCGGGTGTCAACCTCGATGAGGAGTACGCCAATCTGACCAGATACCAGCAATATTACATGGCCAATGCGCAGGTGCTGCAGACGGCCAGCACCGTGTTTAACGCATTGATCAATATTCGCTAAGGGCAGGAGATAACATGCGAATCAGTACAAATATGATTTTTGACCAGCAGGTGCGCGGCATTACCGACTCGCAGGCCTCCTGGCTGAAAGTGGGCGAGCAGCTCTCCAGCGGCCGTCGTGTGACTAATCCGTCGGACGATCCGATTGCCGCGTCACGCGCGGTGGTGCTGTCACAGACCCAGCAGCAGGGGAGTCAGTATGCGCTGGCGCGTACCTTTGCTGAGCAGGGGCTCTCCCTGGAAGAGAATGCGCTGAAAGGCGTGACCAGCAGTATCCAGAGCGCACAGACACTGATCGTCAACGGTTCAACCGGTACGCTGAGCGACGATGACCGTGGCTCGATCGCCACCCAGCTGGAAGGGATCCGTGCTCAGTTGCTGAACCAGGCAAACAGCCAGGATGCCAACGGACGTTACATCTTTGCCGGTTATAAAACCGACAGCGCGCCTTTTGTTGATGGTGCCGGAACTGGCGTCAGCTATGCGGGCGGCACAGAAGCCATCACTCAGAAGGTGGACTCCAGCCGTACCATGACCGTGGCGCACACCGGTGATGATGTCTTTATGTCTATCACCAGCAATGCAACCAAAGAGCCGGATGGCAGCGCCAGCGAAACCAACCTGTTTAAGATGCTGGATAGTGCGATTGCCGCCCTGAAAGTGCCGCAGGATGATGCTGACGCCGCAACCAAAAAGACCTTCCAGGACGCCATGGATAAAACCAACCGCGGCCTGGGCAACGCGCTGAATAATGTTTTAACCGTGCGTTCTGAGATTGGTACGCAGCTGTCTGAAATCGATACGCTGAATGCGCAGGGTGATGACCGCGACGTGATCTATAACTCCCAGATGAGTGACCTGGTGAACGTGGACTACACCGAGGCCGTGTCCAGCTACACCATGCAGCAGACGGCACTACAGGCTTCCTATAAGACCTTTACTGACATGTCGAAGATGTCACTGTTCAAACTGAACTCGTAATCTGACCTGAAAATTTGAGCGTACTTTAACCGGATACGCTTAGTTTTTCCCACTCTCCCCCTCAGGGAGAGTGGGATTTTTTTTGCCTGTGATTCAGCGACTGGCAGAGCAGGGGGACAGAATGGCAGCCATAAAAAAACCCCGGCTAAGGCCGGGGTTCAGATGACAACTGCTGAGAGATTACGGCTTGGTTGCCGGGGCTGTTGCCTGATGCGTGGCGCTGTGACCGCCTGCCGAACCGCGACCGTCGAACTGATACGGTGAACGTACCCAGTCACTGTGCGGAGCCGGTTCTGACTGCCAGGCTGGCGCCGGGGCTTTAGTCATTGGCGCAGAGGCGAAGTGCTTCCAGCGCGTGCCGTCATTGGCTACCGCATCAGCAGCAGGCGCGGCTGCTACCGGCTCGGCTGCGGTCACGGGAGCTGCAGGCGCAACATCGCGCGCGGCAACCGGTGCGTGAGGTTCCTGAACCGGCGCGGTGTCAGCATCGGCTGCGACCGGAGCCTTCAGAACCTCTTCAACCTCGGCGGCAATCGCTTCGCTGACATCAACGGCAGCGTGCTCAGCAACGTCAGCTGGCTGTGCGGTATCCGCAGAGGTCGCAACCGGGGTTTCCGTGACCGGTTCAGCAGGAACGGCTTCAGCCGCGACCACTTCTGCTTTTGCTTCGTCTGCAGCGGGGACCACAGAAGGCTGCTGATCAACCGGTGCTTCAATAGCACGGGTGTCGTCAGTGTTCACCACCGGCACGGGCGTTTCTGCCAGTGGCTCAGCCTGCTGTACTGCGGCGTCAGCTTCGGCTTCAGCCTGCTGAACTGGCGCATCGGCTTGCGGCGCAGCCTGCTCTGCAGAGACGTCTGCCTGTACTGCGGATTCAGCCGCAGCCGCGACCGGCAGCGCAGTGGCTTCTGCGCTCTCTTCAGGGCTGTACGCCGGTGTCTCATGCGTCACATTCTGAACCTGCTCTTCGCTGGCCTGGCTTACCGGGTAGCGAACCCAGACTTTACCGGACGCCATCTCAGGCGAGGCTGCTGCCGCAGCCAGAGGCATTGCTGACTGCGTCGGATAACGCTCATCACGGTAACGACGACGACGTTGTCCGCTGACGCGCAGATGACGCGGTGAACGACGTGAGCGACGCGGCATATTCGCACCGTCGCGGTTTTCGTTGTCATCCTGATCGTCAGTCTGAGGGCTCTGCAGTTCGGGCTGCGGCTGAGCAACGTCGGCCGGCTGAGGCTGACGCCCTTCGGCAGGCTGTGCATTGTCGCTGGCATCCGCTGCCACAGGCTGGCGGTTGTCATCAACGCGTACCTTCTGATTCAGCTGGCGCGGCTTACGACGCGGCATAACCTGAACGCGTTCCTCTTCCTGTGCCTCAGTCGCTTCCGGCGCATCTGCCACGGCTGACTGCTCAGCGACTTTAGCGGCTTCTTCACCCGCGCGCTTCTCTTCCTGACGACGACGCTGACGTTCAGCACGCTGTTCACGGCGCTGTTGCTGCTGCTCTTCACGCTGCTGACGCGCTTCTTCGCTCAGTGCCGGACGCTCTTCGCGAGTCTCGCCAGACTGAGACTGACGCTTGTTGCGGCGATTATCGTTGCCATCACGCGGCTCGCGGCTTTCGCGTGGCTCACGGCTCTCACGCGGTTCACGTGGCTCGCGACTTTCACGCGGTTCACGGCCTTCGCGTGATTGTGCATTGTCACCGTTACGCGGCGTGCGTTCACGACGATTGTTGTTGCGACGGTTGTTATTGTTGCGACGCTCGCCGCCACGGGAAGCGCTCTGCTCCTGCTCACTTTCTGCGGCTTTCTGCGGTTCAGCAACGGCAGCGGTCTCAGGCTTAGCAGCAGGGGCTTCTTCGCCCGCGAACATTTTTTTCAGGCCACCCAGCAGGCGTCCGAAGAAACCGGTGCTGACGGTCGCTGACGGTGCCACCGCCGGCGCGCCTTTTGCTGCGGGCTTGCTTTCGGTACGCTTCGCTTCAGGGGCGACTTCAACCGGGGCCGGCGGCGCATCAGGCATCACAAAGGCGGCCAGAGCTGGCTGCTCAGGACGACGACGCTCAGAGTGCTCCTCATCCGATGGCATCGCCATCTCAGCTTCATGCAGCTTCGGCAGGTGATAACTCAGGGTCTGCGTCTCTTCACCTTTACGCACGCGCAGCACGGAGTAGTGTGGGGTCTGCATCTTGTCATCAGGAACGATGATCGCCCGCACACCACCCTGGCGTTTTTCAATCGCGTTGACCGCTTCACGTTTTTCGTTCAGCAGGTAAGAGGCCACCTGAACCGGAACAATCGCGTGCACTTCTTTGGTGTTGTCTTTCAGCGCTTCTTCTTCAATCAGACGCAGAATCGACAGCGCCAGTGATTCGTTATCACGAATGGTGCCGGTGCCGCTACAGCGCGGGCAGACGTGGTGGCTGGACTCGCCCAGTGACGGGCTCAGACGCTGACGTGACATCTCCAGCAGGCCAAAACGTGAAATGTGGCTGATCTGAATACGGGCACGATCCTGACGGACCGCTTCACGCAGCCGATTCTCGACGGCGCGCTGATGGCGAACCGGAGTCATATCGATGTAATCGATAACGATCAGCCCGCCCAGGTCGCGCAGACGCAGCTGACGGGCAATCTCATCGGCCGCTTCCAGGTTGGTGTTAAACGCGGTCTCTTCAATGTCACCGCCGCGTGTCGCACGGGCTGAGTTGATATCGATAGCGGTCAGTGCTTCCGTGCTGTCGATGACGATGGAGCCACCGGACGGCAGGCGAACTTCGCGCTGAAACGCGGATTCGATTTGCGATTCGATCTGATAGTGGCTGAACAGCGGGATTTCACCGGTGTAGAGCTTGATTTTACTGCTGAAGTCCGGACGGCCCAGCGCAGCGATGTGCTGACGCGCCAGCTCCAGAACTTTCGGGTTATCGATAAGAATTTCACCGATGTCCTGACGCAGATAGTCGCGGAAGGCACGCACAATCACGTTACTTTCCTGATGGATCAGGAAGGGCGCCGGACGGCTCTCTGCGGCTTTTTTGATCGCATCCCAGTGCTTAAGACGGAAACTTAAATCCCACTGCAGCGATTCGGCAGATTTGCCGACGCCTGCGGTACGGACGATCAGGCCCATACCTTCCGGCAGCTCCAGCGCAGAAAGGGCTTCTTTCAGCTCGGTACGGTCGTCACCTTCAATGCGGCGGGAGATACCGCCTGCACGCGGGTTGTTCGGCATCAGCACCAGATAACTGCCCGCCAGCGAGATAAAGGTGGTCAGCGCCGCGCCTTTGTTGCCGCGCTCTTCTTTATCGATCTGAACGATGACTTCCTGACCTTCACGCAGCACATCTTTAATGTTGGGACGGCCATGCGCGTTGTAGCTGGAGGGGAAGTATTCGCGGGAAATTTCTTTTAACGGGAGGAAACCGTGACGCTCTGCGCCGTAGTCGACAAACGCAGCTTCAAGGCTGGGTTCAATGCGAGTGATTTTACCTTTGTAGATGTTGGCTTTTTTCTGTTCGTGTCCGGGGCTTTCGATATCCAGGTCGTACAGACGCTGACCGTCAACCAAGGCAACGCGCAACTCTTCCTGCTGAGTTGCGTTTATTAACATTCTTTTCATCGTGACTTACTCGTTATTCTTTCATGAGTGATTACAGCTGCGGGCATAGTTACCCTGGACGAGTATCAACCGATGGCCCCGTGACTTAGTGCAATGTCGTCAACCTCACGGCTGTCGACCGCGCGAGGGGCGCAAATAACGTCGGTGGCCTGTTTTTCATAAGGGAAAACAGCACCAGATAGTGGAAATGCCTGAGACAATTAAAAAACCCGTGCATCCCATACTGTTGTCCAGGCCGCAACCCGCAGCCCGCTAAGTGCCTGATTTCGCATTACGTCTTACGCCATTGCTGCGTGTCTGCTCAATCCGGCAAAATGACAATTTCGCTCTTTTTCTGCCCTGAAATGCTTCAGGTAAGAAACTCAAGCATTATTCCACTGCTAACCTTCATATAGCAAGGCGACTTTAGCCAGCTTGTGAAGTTTCTTTACATTTAACTTATTAATGTGTCGGACAAAGCAGCGCTTTGCTGAAAAAGTCAGCAGGGAGGCGACCTGCCGCCACATTAACCCCAGAGTTAAGCACAGAAAAAGGGGTGGCGCTATCAGGGGACACTATTTAGAATCGCCGCCATGAAAACAGAGAATCCGGGCGTACACTTTGTCGCCATCACGGCTGAAAATGCCGGACAACGCATTGATAACTTTTTGCGCACCCAGCTCAAGGGTGTGCCAAAAAGCATGGTTTATCGCATCGTTCGCAAAGGCGAGGTGCGGGTGAATAAAAAGCGCGTCAAGCCCGAATATAAGCTGGAGGAGGGCGATGAGGTTCGCATTCCACCGGTGCGGGTCGCCGAACGCGATGACGAGGCCGTGTCACCGAAGCTGGCAAAAGTGGCCTCGCTGGCTGACGCCATTCTGTATGAAGATGAGGCGCTGCTGGTGATGAACAAGCCTTCCGGCACCGCCGTTCACGGAGGCAGCGGGTTGACCTTCGGCGTCATCGAAGGCCTGCGCGCACTGCGTCCCGAAGCACGCTTCCTGGAACTGGTGCATCGCCTGGACCGTGACACCTCCGGTATTCTGCTGGTGGCGAAAAAGCGCTCGGCGCTGCGCTCCCTGCATGAGCAACTGCGCGAAAAGGGGATGCAGAAGGATTATCTGGCGCTGGTGCGCGGCAACTGGCCGTCACACCTGAAAGTGGTTCAGGCTCCGCTGTTGAAAAATATCCTGCAGAGCGGCGAACGCGTGGTGCGCGTCAGCAGCGAAGGCAAACCCTCTGAAACCCGCTTTAAAGTGGAAGAGCGGTTTGAGTTTGCCACGCTGGTGAAAGCCAGCCCGGTAACCGGTCGCACGCACCAGATTCGTGTGCATACGCTGCACGCCGGTCATCCTATCGCGTTTGACGATCGCTATGGCGAACGTGACTTTGACAGTCAGCTGGCGGCAACCGGCTTAAATCGCCTCTTCCTGCACGCGGCGGCCCTGACCTTTACCCATCCGGGCACGGGCGACGTGATGCGGGTGGAAGCGCCGCTGGACGAAGGCCTGAAGCAGTGTCTGCTCAGGTTACGTCAGCGTAAAGGGTGAGTGCTCAGGCATCACGCGGTTAAAGGATTGATGCCGGCCTGCTGCAGCATTGCATTGAGCGCAATCAGCGGCAGGCCGACCAGTGTGTTGGGATCGCGCCCCTCCAGTCGATCAAACAGACAAATTCCCAGCCCCTCACTTTTAAAGCTGCCCGCACACTGAAGCGGCTGCTCCCTCTCAACATAGCCGGTAATCTCTGCCTCGGTTAAGGTGCGGAAATGCACCACAAAAGGTTCACACTCCTGCAGCAGTGTGCCACTGGCGGGATGACAGAGTGCCAGGCCGGTATAAAACGTGATCGCTTTGCCGCTGGCGGCACGCAGCTGCGCCCGCGCCTTCTCTGCGGTGTGAGGCTTTCCGGTAATCACGCCATCCAGTACACAGACCTGGTCAGAGCCGATAATCCAGTGACCGGGGTAGGTTTCTGCCAGTGCCTGCGCTTTGGCTTTGGCAAGTCGCGTCACCAGCGCCTGCGCCGATTCACCCGGCAGCGGCGACTCATCTACTTCTGGCGCAGCCGTAATAAAAGGCAGCCCCAGCTTGCGCAGCAGCGCCTGTCGGAAGGGGGAGGTCGAAGCTAAAAGAATCGATGGCGTCATTTTTTTTCAATAGTAATAGCGAATTGGTGACAGTCATTTTAAACTGTGCGCCGCACTGGATGCGAATAGTGGTTGAAAGATGCTGTTTAACGGCCTTTTTCTTTGACTCTATGACATTACAAAGTTAATATGCGCGCCCTATGCAAAAGGTAAAATTACCCCTAACGCTGGACCCTGTCCGCACCGCTCAGAAGCGCCTTGATTATCAGGGTGTCTACACATCTGCACAGGTGGAGCGTGTGGCCGAGTCGGTCGTTAGTGTGGACAGTGATGTGGATTGTGCCATGTCGTTCGCGGTTGATAGCCAACGTCTGGCGGTACTGACGGGTACTGCTGAAGTTCAGGTGACGTTGCGTTGTCAGCGCTGCAACCAGACCTTTCCCCATCACGTAAAAGTCAGTTTTTGTTTCAGTCCCGTCTCTTCTGAAGAGCAGGCCGAAGCATTGCCGGAAGCGTACGAGCCGGTCGATGTCAACGAATTTGGTGAGATCGATCTGCTGGCGGTTGTTGAGGATGAACTGATCCTCGCGCTGCCGGTCGTTCCGGTGCACGATTCTGAACACTGTGAAGTGTCCGAGGCGGACATGGTCTTTGGCAAACTGCCTGCAGAGGCGGAGAAACCAAATCCATTTGCCGTATTAGCCAGTTTAAAGCGTAAGTAATAGGAGTAAGGTCCATGGCCGTACAACAGAATAAACCCACCCGTTCTAAGCGTGGTATGCGTCGTTCGCACGATGCGCTGACCACTGCTGCTCTGTCAGTAGATAAAGTTTCTGGCGAAACTCATCTGCGTCACCACATCACTGCGGACGGTTACTACCGCGGTCGCAAGGTTATCGTTAAGTAAGTTTCTTGCTTAGCAAGGCGATACCTTGACACGTTTGACCCTGGCGATTGATGCCATGGGCGGGGACTTCGGTCCCTGCGTGACAGTGCCTGCAGCATTGCAGGCACTGGCCTCTCATTCGGAACTATTCCTTCTTCTTGTCGGACATCCCGACACTCTCATGCCATTGCTTGCCAAAGCGGATTCCTCCCTGATGGGGCGTTTGCAGGTTATCCCTGCCGAATCGGTTATTGCAAGTGATGCGCGGCCCGCTCAGGCCATCCGGAACAGTCGCGGCAGCTCAATGCGTGTGGCGCTGGAGATGGTGAAAGAGGGACGTGCCCAGGCCTGTATCAGCGCCGGTAATACCGGGGCTTTGATGGGGCTGTCGACACTCTTATTAAAACCGCTGGACGGCATTAAGCGTCCGGCGCTGATGTCCGTTTTGCCGCATCAGCAGCAGGGTAAAACGGTGGTACTCGATCTGGGCGCGAATGTGGACTCAGACAGTGCGATGCTGGTGCAGTTTGCCGTGATGGGTTCCGTGATGGCCGAGTATGTACTGGGGATTTCTCAGCCCCGTGTTGCATTGCTCAACATCGGTCATGAAGAGACCAAAGGGCTGGAAACGATCCGTGACGCCGCGGTTATGCTGCGAGAATCACCGCACATCAACTATATTGGTTACCTCGAAGGTAATGAGCTGCTGACCGGTAAAACCGATGTCATGGTCTGTGACGGTTTTGTCGGGAACGTCACGCTGAAGACGATGGAAGGCGTGGTAAGAATGTTTCTTTCTCTGCTGAAGTCCTCAGGGGAAGGCAAAAAACGGTCATGGTGGCTTCAGTTGCTGGGGCGCTGGGTTCAGAAACGTCTGGCAAAGCGCTTCGGGCATCTCAACCCCGACCAGTACAATGGCGCTTGTCTGTTAGGATTGCGCGGAACAGTGATCAAGAGTCACGGCGCAGCAAATCAACACGCCTTCGCCGTGGCGATAGAACAGGCAGAGCAGGCGGTGAGGCAGCAAATTCCCGAACGAATTGCTGCGCGCCTTGATGCTGTATTAGCCAGGAGTGACAAAGCCTAGATGTATACCAAAATTATCGGTACGGGCAGTTATCTGCCCAGCCAGGTTCGCACCAATGCCGATCTGGAAAAAATGGTGGAGACGTCGGACGAGTGGATTGTTACCCGTACCGGCATCCGTGAGCGTCGCATTGCTGCACCTGACGAAACCGTCGCCACCATGGGATTCAGCGCCGCTCAGCGCGCGCTGGAAATGGCCGGCATTGAGGCGAATGACGTTGGGCTGATCATTGTCGCCACAACCTCTTCCAGCCATGCCTTCCCGAGCTCCGCCTGCATGATCCAGCAAATGCTGGAGATTAAAGACTGCGCGGCGTTTGACCTTGCGGCCGCCTGCGCCGGTTTCACCTATGCACTGAGCGTGGCCGATCAATACATCAAAAATGGCGCCGTAAAACATGCGCTGGTAATTGGTGCTGATGTGCTGGCGCGCGCGCTGGATCCGGAAGATCGCGGCACCATCATCCTGTTCGGTGATGGCGCGGGTGCGGTTGTGCTGGGCCAGAGCGAAGAGCAGGGGATCATCTCTACCCATCTGCACGCCGACGGTCGCTATTCGCAGCTGCTGACCCTGCCTTATCAGGATCGCGCGCATCAGGATCAGCCTGCCTATGTCACCATGGCGGGCAACGAAGTCTTTAAGGTCGCCGTAACCGAGCTGGCCCACATCGTTGACGAAACGCTGCAGGCCAATAATCTCGATCGTGAAATGCTGGACTGGCTGGTGCCGCATCAGGCTAACCTGCGCATCATCAGCGCCACCGCGAAAAAACTCGGCATGACCATGGATAAAGTGGTCGTCACACTGGATCGCCACGGCAACACCTCTGCCGCCTCGGTGCCAAGCGCACTGGACGAAGCGGTTCGTGATGGCCGCATCAAACCCGGACACCTTATTCTGCTGGAAGCCTTTGGTGGTGGATTCACCTGGGGTTCTGCGCTGGTTCGCTTTTGATTGACAGGAACGAAAGATGACGCAAATTGCATTTGTTTTTCCCGGTCAGGGTTCACAGACCGTGGGCATGCTGGCTGAATTAGCAGCCACTTATCCGCAGGTTGAAGAGACCTTCCGTGAAGCTTCTGACGCGCTGGGATACGATCTGTGGCAGTTAGTCAGTCAGGGGCCGGCTGAAGAGCTGAATAAAACCTGGCAGACTCAGCCAGCCCTGCTGACTGCCTCAGTAGCTATCTACCGTGTCTGGCAGGCGCAGGGCGGCGAACAGCCCGTTCTGATGGCCGGTCACAGCCTGGGCGAGTACTCGGCACTGGTGTGTGCAGGCGTGCTCAACTTCGCTGACGCGGTGAAACTGGTTGAACTGCGCGGCAAACTGATGCAGGAAGCGGTGCCGGAAGGCACGGGCGCAATGCAGGCGATTATTGGCCTGGATGACGCCGCTATCCGTCAGGCCTGTGAAGAGAGTGCTCAGGGCCAGGTTGTTTCGCCGGTAAACTTCAACTCGCCAGGCCAGGTGGTCATTGCGGGTAACAAAGAAGCCGTTGAACGTGCAGGCGCTGCCTGTAAAGCCGCGGGTGCCAAGCGTGCCTTACCGCTGCCGGTCAGCGTGCCTTCCCACTGCGCACTGATGAAGCCCGCTGCCGACAAACTGGCGGTGGCGCTTGAAGGCATAACGTTTAATACGCCAGCGGTGCCGGTCATTAATAATGTCGATGTCAAAGCAGAATCCGACGCGTCGGCTATCCGCCATGCGCTGGTTCGTCAGCTTTACAGCCCGGTTCGCTGGACCGAAAGCGTGGAAGCGATGGCAGCACAGGGTGTGACGCACCTGCTGGAGATGGGTCCGGGCAAAGTCCTGACCGGTCTGACCAAACGCATTGTCGATACCCTGACCGCTGCTGCCGTGAACGATACGGCTTCACTGAACGCTGCACTCGGAAAGGAATAAGAGGAAAATCATGAGCTTTGAAGGTAAAGTTGCGCTGGTTACCGGCGCGAGTCGCGGCATTGGTCGTGCGATTGCAGAAACCCTGGTGGCACGCGGTGCCAGAGTCGTCGGAACTGCAACCAGCCAGAGTGGCGCCGACGCCATCAGTGCTTACCTTGGCGACAAGGGCAAGGGCCTGTTACTGAATGTGACTGATGCTGACTCCATTAACAGCGTTTTAGAGAATATTCGCGCTGAATTTGGCGAAGTGGATATTTTAGTCAATAATGCAGGCATTACGCGTGACAATCTTCTCATGCGCATGAAGGACGATGAGTGGCAGGATATCCTGGATACTAACCTCACATCGGTATTCCGCCTTTCTAAGGCGGTTCTGCGTGCCATGATGAAAAAGCGCGTGGGCCGTATCATCACCATTGGTTCCGTTGTCGGCACCATGGGTAACGCGGGCCAGGCAAACTACGCAGCAGCAAAAGCGGGTTTGATTGGCTTTAGCAAATCACTGGCGCGCGAAATCGCGTCACGTGGCATTACCGTCAACGTCGTGGCTCCAGGCTTTATTGAGACTGACATGACGCGGGCACTGAACGAAGATCAACGTTCCGGTATTTTGGCGGAAGTGCCAGCGGGTCGCTTAGGCGAAGCGCAGGAAATCGCCAATGCTGTGGCATTTTTAGCCTCTGACGAAGCAGCCTACATCACAGGTGAAACGCTGCACGTCAATGGCGGAATGTACATGGTCTGATAAATCACGAAATCATTTGCATTATTTGCGGTTAAAACCGCAAAATAACGCAAAATCGTGGTTAGACCAGCCGGGATTTTGTTGCATCTTTTTCACCATTTTATACACTACGAAAACCATCGCGAAAGCGAGTTTTGATAGGAAATTAAATAGTATGAGCGATATCGAACAACGCGTTAAGAAAATCATCAGTGAGCAGCTGGGTGTGAAAGAGGAAGAAGTCACCAACTCTGCATCTTTCGTAGAAGACCTGGGTGCCGATTCTCTTGATACCGTTGAGCTGGTGATGGCTCTGGAAGAAGAGTTTGATACTGAGATTCCAGACGAAGAAGCTGAGAAAATCACTACCGTTCAGGCAGCGATCGACTACATCAATAGCCATAAAGGCTAATGAATATCTTCAGGCGGTCGCTCGACCGCCTGATTTTTTTGTTTGTCCCACATAGTTCCTATTTCCCCTCCCTGGAGGACGAACGTGTCTAAGCGTCGTGTAGTTGTGACTGGTCTTGGCATGTTGTCTCCTGTCGGCAATACCGTAGAGTCTACCTGGAGTGCTCTCCTTGCCGGTCAGAGCGGCATTACCCTGATCGACCATTTTGATACCAGTGCTTATGCAACGCGTTTTGCAGGTCTGGTAAGAGATTTTAATTGTGATGATTTCATCTCGCGCAAAGATCAGCGCAAGATGGACGAATTCATCCAATACGGCATCGTGGCTGGTATTCAGGCCATGCAGGACAGCGGTCTGGTTGTGACCGAGGAAAATGCAGGCCGTATGGGCGCAGCGATTGGCTCCGGCATCGGTGGCCTGGGTCTGATTGAAGAGAATCATACCTCCCTGGTCAACGGTGGCCCGCGCAAAATCAGTCCATTCTTTGTGCCTTCAACCATCGTTAACATGGTGGCGGGTCATCTCACCATCATGTATGGCCTGAAAGGTCCGAGCATCTCTATTGCGACAGCCTGTACTTCTGGCGTCCATAACATCGGTCATGCTGCACGTATCATCGCCTATAACGATGCTGACGTGATGCTGGCAGGTGGCACAGAGAAAGCCAGTACGCCATTGGGCGTGGGCGGTTTTGGTGCTGCACGTGCGCTCTCAACCCGTAACGATAACCCGCAGGCGGCAAGCCGTCCGTGGGATAAAGATCGTGATGGTTTTGTGCTGGGCGACGGTGCCGGTATCGTGGTGCTGGAAGAGTACGAACACGCGAAAAAACGCGGCGCGAAGATCTATGCAGAAATCGTCGGTTTCGGCATGAGCAGCGACGCTTACCACATGACATCACCACCGGAAAACGGTTCTGGTGCGGCGGCAGCGATGGTCAACGCGCTGCGGGACGCTCAGCTGGATCCGGCGCAGATCGGCTACGTTAACGCGCACGGCACGTCAACGCCGGCCGGTGACAAAGCGGAAGCGCAGGCAGTGAAATCCGTGTTTGGTGCGGCGGCACAGAGCGTGATGGTCAGCTCGACCAAGTCGATGACCGGTCACCTGCTGGGTGCGGCAGGCGCGGTGGAGGCGATCTACTCGATTCTGGCGCTGCGCGATCAGGCGATTCCACCGACCATCAACCTCGACAATCCGGATGAAGGCTGCGATCTCGACTTCGTGCCTCATACCGCACGTCAGGTTACCGGCCTGGAATACACGCTGTGTAACTCCTTTGGCTTTGGCGGAACCAACGGTTCGTTGATTTTCCGTAAAGTGTAATCGGTGTTGATGCGTAAAAAGGCCCGCGATGCGGGCCTTTTTTTATCCTGCAGAATGCGCTGAAATCACACGTCATCCCCGGGAGAGAACGATGTGGATTAACGGTATCAAACAATCAACGCTGGCAGCCAGCGACCGTGGCCTGCAGTTTGGCGACGGCTGCTTTACTACCGCGGCTGTGCGTCAGGGTAACATTCTGCTGCTGGAGAACCACCTTCAGCGCCTCAGGCAGGGCTGCGAACGGTTATGGATCGGCGGCACTGACTGGCTTCAGCTTGAGGCTGAGATGAAACAGGCCGCGCAGGGGCAGGAGCAGGCCGTTCTGAAAGTGATTATCAGCGCCGGTAGCGGCGGACGCGGATACAGCCGGCAGGGCTGCGCCGAACCCACACGGATTGTTTCGCTCGCGCCCTGGCCGCACCATTACGCCACGTTGCAGCAGCGCGGTGTGTCTCTCAGCCTCAGTCCGGTTCGTCTGGCGCGTAATCCTCTGTTTGCCGGTATCAAACATCTTAATCGCCTGGAGCAGGTGCTGATCAGGGCTCATCTTGACCAGACAGACGCCGACGAGGCGCTGGTGCTTGACACTGAAGGTTGGGTGGTGGAATGCTGTGCGGCTAATTTATTCTGGCGTCACGGCACGCAGATTTACACCCCCGATCTGTCAGAATCGGGCGTGGATGGCATTATGCGGCGGAGTCTGATGGCACAACTCGCGGCGGCAGGTCAGGCTTGTCAGGTCATAAAAAGCGAACCGGCGCAGCTGCTGGACGCCGATGAAGTGGTGATATGTAATGCGCTGATGCCGGTTCTGCCGGTCCGACAGATAGAAGCGTCGCACTTTACTGAACGCTCGCTGTTTAATCAGTTGCTCGCAAGCTGTGAAAAGATAATGGATGCATCATGAGTCGAAGTAAAAAAATTCTCGCCGCTCTGCTGGCGATAGTGGGTCTCGCCGCGGTTGTCAGTTACTGGCAGGTTAAGCAGTTTGCGGCCACCCCTTTAACATTGCATCAGGAAACGATCTACACGCTGCCTGCCGGTACGGGTCGGGTGGCGCTTGAAGCGCAGCTGGAAGAGCAGAAGATCATACCTGAGAGCATCTGGTTCGGTCCGCTGCTGAAGCTGGAGCCGGAACTGGCGACGTTTAAGGCGGGAACCTATCGCCTTGAGCCGACCATGACGGTGCGTTCGCTGTTACAGCTGCTGGCCAGCGGTAAAGAAGCCCAGTTCCCGTTGCGGTTCGTGGAAGGTCAGCGGCTGAAAGAGTGGCTGAGTGAACTGCGCAAGGCACCCTATATCCGGCATACCCTGAAAGACGATCAGTTCGCTACCGTTGCCAGCGCGCTTAACGTGCCAGCGGATCAGCTGGAGGGCAACTTTTTCCCCGATACCTGGCTCTACACGGCAAACACCACCGATGTTTCGCTGCTGCAGCGCGCACATGAACGCATGAAAAAAACCATTGAGGAAGTGTGGCAGGGCCGGGCAGACAATCTGCCCTATAAAACGCCACAGGATCTGGTCACGATGGCCTCTATTATTGAAAAAGAGACCGCCGTCAGCGCCGAGCGTGCGCGGGTTGCGTCGGTCTTTATCAATCGTCTGCGTACGGGGATGCGACTCCAGACCGATCCCACGGTGATCTATGGCATGGGCGACAGCTACACCGGTACGCTGACCCGCAAAGATCTGGAGACGGCTAGCAGTTACAATACCTATATGATTAATGGCCTGCCCCCTGGCCCGATCGCCATACCGGGCAAAGCCTCGCTGCAGGCAGCGGCCCATCCGGAAAAAACCAACTATCTCTACTTTGTGGCGGATGGCAAGGGCGGGCATACCTTTACCACGAATCTTGCCAGCCATAATAAGGCGGTGCAGGTCTACCGGCAGACGCTTAAGGAAAAAAATGGACAGTAAGTTTATCGTCATTGAAGGCCTGGAAGGCGCCGGAAAAACCACCGCGCGCGACGCAATCGTCGCCACGCTGCGCGCCCGGGGCATCACCGATCTGGTCTTTACCCGGGAGCCAGGCGGAACGCCGCTGGCGGAACAGCTGCGGGTGCTGGTCAAGCAGGGGATTGAGGGTGAACAGGTTACCGATAAAGCGGAACTGCTGATGCTCTACGCTGCTCGGGTTCAGCTGGTGGAAACCGTGATCAAACCGGCACTGGCGCGCGGGGCCTGGGTGATTGGCGATCGTCACGATCTCTCCTCTCAGGCTTATCAGGGGGGCGGACGGGGACTCGACAGCGATCTGATGCAGACGCTGCGCAGTGCGGTACTCGGCGACTTCCGTCCGGATCTGACGCTCTATCTGGATGTGACACCTGAGATCGGTCTGCAGCGCGCCCGGGCACGCGGTGAACTGGACCGCATTGAGCAGGAGTCGCTGCGCTTCTTCGAACGCACCCGGGCGCGCTACCTGGCGCTGGCAGCCGCGGATCCGGCCATCCTCACGATTAATGCCACGCAGGCGCTGCCTGATGTGACAGCGTCACTTCAGGCAGCGCTGGATACATGGCTGGCGGAGCAGGCGTGATGAACTGGTATCCGTGGCTGAACCAGCCTTATCGCCAGATCATCAGCCAGCATCAGGAGAATCGCGCTCACCATGCGCTGATGATCCACGCGATGACGGGCATGGGCGATGAGGCGCTGGTCTGGGGAATGAGCCGCTGGCTGATGTGTCAGCAGCCGGATGGCCTGAAAAGTTGCGGCCAGTGCCACGGTTGCCAGCTGATGCAGGCCAATACGCACCCGGACTGGTACCGGCTTGAGGCGGAGAAAGGTAAATCCACGCTGGGCATTGATGCAGTGCGGCAGGTGACAGAAAAAATGTACCACTTTGGTCAGCAGGGGGGGGCAAAAGTCGTCTGGCTGCCGGATGCGGCACAGCTTTCGGAAGCGGCGGCCAACGCCCTGCTGAAAACGCTGGAAGAGCCGCCCGCTAACAGCTGGTTCTTCCTCAGCAGCCGCGATCCGTCACGGCTGCTGGCAACGCTGCGCAGTCGCTGCATGACGCTGCACCTGACTCCACCGGATGAAGGGCAGAGCCTGATCTGGCTGAAGAAGCACGCCTCACAGGATGAAGCGATGCTGCTGGCGGCGTTACGCCTGAGCGCGGGCGCGCCTGGTGCGGCGCTGAGCCTGCTGGACACCGGGCCGTGGCAGGCCAGACAGAAGCTCTGCGACGCGCTGCCTGCGGCGTTGCAGCATGACATCCTGCAACTGCTGCCTGTGCTGAATGCAGACGATGCGGCAGCACGCATTGGCTGGCTGATTTCATTACTGCTGGATGCCATGAAATGGCAGCAGAATGCGGAGCAGTGGCTGAGCAACATCGATCGCCAGGATGTGGTGGCCTTACTGGCCAGCCACTTTTCAGCCAGCGCGCTTAACAACACGGCCCGGACCTGGATGCGCTGCCGTGAACAGCTACTGCATGTGGCGTCAGTCAACCGTGAATTATTGCTGACCGATCAGCTCCTGAGCTGGGCAGATAACCAGAAGCCCGCCCTGATCGGCTAAATCACTCTGAGAGTCTTTATGTTTATTGTCGATTCCCATTGCCATCTTGATGGCCTGGATTATGAAAAGAACCACCGTGACCTGGATGATGTGCTCGCCAAAGCGGCGGCGCGTGATGTGAAATTTATGCTGGCCATCGCCACCACGCTGCCGGGTTTTCATACCCTGAAGCAGCTGGTGGGGGAGCGAAAAAACATTGCGCTCTCCTGCGGCGTGCATCCGCTGAATCAGGAAGAGGCATACGATGTTGAGGAGTTTCGCCGGCTCGCTGCCGATCCCCGCGTGGTCGCGCTGGGTGAAACCGGGCTGGATTATCACTACCAGCCTGAGACGCGGGAGCAGCAGCAGCGCTCGTTCCGGGAACATATCCGAACCGGTATTGCACTGAACAAACCGATTATTGTTCACACCCGCGATGCGCGTGACGATACGCTGGCGATCCTGCGGGAAGAGCAGGTTGAGCGCTGTGGCGGCGTGCTGCACTGCTTCACAGAGGATCAGCCCACCGCGGCTAAACTGCTGGATATGGGCTTCTACATCTCCTTCTCCGGTATCGTTACCTTCCGTAATGCCGAACAGTTACGTGAGGCCGCACGCTATGTACCGCTGGACCGGATGCTGGTCGAAACCGACTCCCCGTATCTGGCCCCGGTGCCTTATCGCGGCAAAGAGAACCAGCCCGCCTATACGCGCGACGTTGCCGACTATCTGGCCGTGCTGAAAGGGGTTGATATTGAAACGCTGGCGGAGGCGACCACCCGCAACTTCTCCACGCTGTTTCATATCCCGATGAGCCAGCTGGGTGCCTGAGTCGGCCGGTTTATTTCAGTCTCTGTAATTAATCTGCAATCTTCCCGAATGACCCTGTTTTTCTGAACAGGGTCAGTTTTTTATTGCGTGTTGCAGCGCTGAATTAATCAGAAATTTCGCAAATCATGCCGCTGTAATTGTTGAAACGTGATAGCCGTCAAAGTAAAAAATCGGTAATTATTTTACCCTTCGTAATAAATCAAAAGGCGGTTACCGCCACCCCGGTAAAGAATCCTCCCTCTTTACCACGCGCACTGCGCAAATATGCACTCATACTCAGGAGCTTCACGCTATGTTCAAAAATGCTTTTGCCAACCTTCAAAAGGTCGGTAAATCGCTGATGCTGCCGGTATCGGTTCTGCCGATTGCCGGGATTTTATTAGGGGTCGGTTCAGCTAATTTCAGCTGGTTACCTGCAGTAGTTTCGCATGTGATGGCAGAAGCGGGCGGCTCGGTGTTCGCCAATATGCCGCTGATTTTTGCGATTGGTGTGGCGCTGGGCTTTACCAACAATGACGGCGTTTCCGCACTGGCCGCTGTGGTCGCGTATGGCATCATGGTGAAAACCATGGCGGTCGTGGCGCCGCTGGTTCTGCATCTGCCGGCGGCAGAGATCGAGGCTAAACACCTCGCCGACACCGGGGTGCTGGGCGGAATTATCGCCGGCTCCATCGCCGCCTATATGTTTAACCGTTTTTACCGCATCAAGCTGCCTGAGTATCTGGGCTTCTTTGCCGGTAAGCGTTTTGTGCCGATTATCTCCGGCCTGGCGGCGATTGTGCTGGGCGTGCTGCTCTCCTTCATCTGGCCACCGGTGGGTGCCGCGATTCAGGAGTTCTCGCAGTGGGCGGCCTACCAGAACCCGGTTGTGGCCTTTGGTATCTATGGCGTCGTAGAACGCGCTCTGGTGCCGTTTGGTCTGCATCACATCTGGAACGTGCCTTTCCAGATGCAGATTGGCGAGTACACCAACGCCGCAGGCCAGGTGTTCCACGGCGATATCCCACGCTACATGGCGGGTGACCCGACTGCCGGTAAACTCTCAGGCGGCTTCCTGTTCAAAATGTACGGCCTGCCGGCTGCTGCGATTGCTATCTGGCACTCCGCGAAACCTGAAAACCGTGCCAAAGTCGGCGGCATCATGATCTCTGCTGCGCTGACCTCGTTCCTGACCGGTATCACCGAACCGATTGAATTCTCATTCATGTTCGTGGCACCCATCCTGTATGTGATCCATGCGATTCTGGCGGGTCTGGCGTTCCCAATCTGCATCCTGCTGGGTATGCGTGATGGCACCAGCTTCTCACACGGTCTGATCGACTTTATCGTGCTGAGCGGCAACAGCAGCAAAATCTGGCTGTTCCCGATTATCGGTATCATCTACGGTCTGGTGTACTACACCCTGTTCCGCGTACTGATTGTTAAGCTGAACCTGAAAACGCCTGGCCGTGAAGAGAGCAGCAGCAGCGAGCAATCTTCTGCGACCGGCACAGAGATGGCTGGCAAACTGGTTGCTGCGTTTGGCGGTAAAGAGAACATCACTAACCTGGATGCCTGCATCACCCGTCTGCGCGTCAGCGTGGCCGATGTGGCGAAAGTGGATCAGTCAGAACTGAAAAACCTCGGCGCCCGCGGCGTGGTGGTGGCCGGTTCAGGTGTGCAGGCCATTTTCGGCACCAAGTCCGATAACCTGAAAACCGATATGGATGATTACATCCGCAGCATGTAACGAGACACGCTGATGAGAAAGCCCCGCACTGCGGGGCTTTTTTTTTATTACCACTCAGAGGTAAACCCGCAGATACTCGGTCAGACAGAGCAGCGCCATTGCCTGGCCGTACGGCATTGAGGTCAGGGGAATGTTGCGGTAGTCATCGAGATCGCTGCTCATCGCGGTGCCAAACGAAACCTGTTTCAGCTCGCCATCATCATCAATGTTGGCAATCACACCGCGCAGTGCTTTTTCAGCGACCTCACGAAATTCAGCGGGCAGGTAACGTTTACGGACGCCTTTCAGGATCCCATAGGCAAAGCCAGCCGTGGCAGAGGCTTCCGGATAACTGTGCGGGTCATCGAGCAGGGTGTGCCATAATCCACTGCTGTGCTGACAGGCGCTGAGTGCCCTGACCTGGCTTTCCAGCACCTGCTGCAGAAAACGGCGGGTGGCGTGATGCTCAGGCCAGTCCATCATCTCCAGAAAGTCGGGGATCACTATCGTCACCCAGCTGTTGCCTCGGGCCCAGCGCGCATTCGCGAAATGATGGCGACCGTCAAAGTTCCAGCCGTGAAACCACAAGCCGGTCCCGCGATCCATCAGATACTGGGTATGAAGCAGGAACTGATAAACCGCTTCCTCAATCCACGCGTCGCGCTTCAGCAGCTGCCCGATTTTGGCCAGCGCCATCACGCTCATCATGAGCGTATCGTCCCAGAGTTGCTGCCTGTTTTCGCTGTTATAGACAATGTGCTGCAGGCCACCCTGTTCGGTGCGCGGCATCTCATACATAACCCATTCCGCCCAGCGCTCAAGTACCGGCTTCCAGACCGGATTACCGGTCTCCTCATAGCGATAGGCCAGAGTCAGAAAAGGACAGACCGTATTGACATTTTTGGTCGGCGTGCCTTCCGCCAGCCGCTGCGAAAACCACGTATCGATAATCGACAGCGTCTGCTCATCACCGGTCTGCTGGTAGTAGTGCAGCATCCCATAGAGACCAATGCCGTGAGTCCACTCCCAGCCTGCCCAGCCTTTGGTATCAATCACCCGGCCATCATCCAGCCGCAGCAAAAATTCGCCGGTTTCGTCGGTGATGTTAATCAGATTTTGTGTCAGCTTCTCAATCAGCTGTACCAGTTCACGGCGTGGCAGCAGATACTCAGGCTGGCGCAGCAGCGGACTCTGTTTAACGGGAAAGAGCATCATGATTTATTCCTGTTTAAGGTTGGGTTTAAAGAAGGGGAGATCAGAGAGGGGGCCGGGAGTTTGCCGGGAGCGGGCTTGTTGCGATTGAGAAAGCCAATATTATTGTTACCCCACAGATTCTCATAAGGCATGCCCGCCAGCGTTTCAACGATCCTGCGCGCGTCCGGGGTGATACTTTCCGGCACGATACGGCCCGCTTCACGCATTTTCTGCGTCTCCTGACGCAGCACAGTATGGGTCTGCAGATTCAGCCTGAAGCGCAGTGACACCATAAAGCCGCAGGCCAGAACGGCGACGGTGCCGATGCTCAGAATCGCCAGGATGGTGTGGCTGACCCCGGGTAACTGCGTCGACTGACCAGAGACGAAGCCCGAGAGTTGCAGAATGATGCCAACCAGCATCACCGCACCCGCCTGCGACGCTTTCCGCGTCAGCGTCATGATGCCGGCAAAAATCCCTTCCCGTCGCTGACCGGTGATCACCTCATCCACGTCGGCGATATAGGTGTAGGTGTTCCACGGCACATAATTGATGCCGCCACGTCCCAGCCCAGCCAGGGCAGAGACGGCGAGCAGCAGTGACATGTTGTCGTTCAGGCCGGCATACCATAATCCGGCATAGGAGAGCGCTGCCAGAGCGAACAGGAGGGCCACCATACGGTAGGCGGGCGCAGGACCAAGACGGATGCAAAGCGGGATCATCACCATCACCGCGATGAACTGCAGCACCGCCATCGTGCCCATCAGGCTTGAGGCGACCTGGGCGCTCTGCATCAGCACAAATACCACATACCAGGTGAAGACGGCGTTAAAGATATCCTGAGCGATATAGCCACCGAGATACATGCCCAAGTGCTGGCGGAAGATGCGGATGCGCAGGGTAGAGGCCAGCTCAACGTAGAGCCGTTTCAGGCTCTGCCGGAGCGTCAGTTGCTGTTTTTCCAGCCCGGCCCGGCGCGACTCCGCGGAAAAATCATCAGGATGACGCTCCCAGGTAAAACACCACACCAGTGTCAGCACCAGCGCACAGATGACGGAGAAGACCAGACTGGCGTAGAAAAAGGAGAGAGGGTTATCTTTCCCCAGCCAGCCCAGCAAAAGGCCAGGCAAAAACGCTGCCAGTATGGCCGACAGCTGTGCCAGCCCGATGCGTGCACCGGAGAAGTGCGTTTTTTGGCGGAAATCGTCCGTCATTTCCGGGACCAGCGTTTCATAAGGCACCAGGATCATGGTGTAGACGATGTCAAACAGCAGATAAGTGGAGAGATACCACCAGAAACTCATGTCGCTGACCCACATCAGGCTGTAACTGAACACCGCGGGAATGCCGAGCAGGATAAAGAATTTGCGGCGGCCAAAGCGTTTACCCAGTCGGGTAGAGCCGAAATTATCGGTGATAAACCCCATCAGCGGACTGACTATCGCATCCAGAACGCGGGCGGCGGCGAAAATCAGGGTGGCCTGAATCGGGGTCAATTCACAAAAGGTGGTGTAAAAATAGAGCAACCAGGCGGCAGTCAGTGCCGTCGTGCCGGCTCCAAGAAAATCTCCAGAACCATAGGCCAGATAGTGGCCCGGACCAATTTTACGTGAGCGCATAGCAGAGGCTCCTTGAGGTTGTATGGCGGTTAACTCTGGTGACGCCGGACATCTCAACCGGACTGGTTAGCAAAGTAGAACTGACCGGAGGGGTAAACCTTCGCGATTTGGCAAGGGATGGCGCCAGAATGGCAACCAGATGAAGAAAAGGGGGGCGAAACTCTTATTTATGAAACAGCGTTTCATTTTTATAATGAGGCGGTGGTCAGCAGGACCAGCAAAACGGCATACTGGCCAGGAAGATAGCGCGCTGCTGCAAAGGCAGGCTAACAAAACAAGAAAAGTGGCACCGAGGTTGAAAGAAAACAAATTTCTCCCTCATACTGCTTGATTACGACTCATGCTAAAGGAATTGCACCATGGCTGAAGAAACCATTTTTAGTAAAATTATCCGCCGCGAAATCCCCGCTGATGTGGTTTATCAGGATGAGCTGGTCACTGCCTTCCGCGACATTTCGCCCAAAGCCCCGACCCATATCCTGATCGTGCCGAATGTACTGATCCCGACGGTTAATGAGGCGGAAGCGGCGCATGAACATGCGCTGGGCCGCATGTTCACCACCGCGGCGAAAATCGCCCGTCAGGAAGGCATCGATCAGAATGGTTATCGGCTGATTGTGAACTGCAATCAACATGGGGGTCAGGAGGTTTATCATATTCACATGCATCTGCTGGGTGGCGAACCGCTGGGCCCGATGCTTTCAAACTGAACTGACAACGGAAACGTGCTATGCGATCCTGGCTGACTGGCCTGCCGATCCTGCTCTGCCTGACGGCCTGTAGCAGTGATAAACCGATGATCAATACCTCGCAGTCGCTGGTGATGGAGTCCTCTGTGCTGTCGGCAGGGATCATCACCGATGAGCCGACGCTGGATGAGAACGATGGACTGAAACGCGCCACCAGCGTGCTCTATAATCAGCGCGAAACCCCGGTCATTGTGCACTATCGTTACTACTGGTATGACGACAAGGGGCTGGAAATCACCCCGCAGGAACCGGCGCAGACCGTCACCGTTCCGGCACAGGGGAGCATTGTCGCCACATCGCAACTGGGTAACCTGACTGCCAGCAAGGTTCGTCTCTATCTCTATCTTTAAGGATTTTCGACGTGATACGCAGTATTAATCGTACCGGAGCGCTCCTGATGGCGCTCATTCTCACCGGCTGTGTCGTGAAGCAGCAGCCCGCCACGGTTGAACCGACCCAGCCTTCTGAGCCGGTGCAGCCCGTTCCGCAACCTGAACCGGTGCCGCAACCGCAGCCACAGCCGGTGCCGCAGCCACCGAAGCTGGTGACAATCAACTGGGACGCCAGCGTTCAGCCGCTGGTGGCGCAGATGCTCCAGGCGACCAGCGCCGAGCCAGGCAGCGTGCTGCTGGTGGATCGGATTAAAAACAGCACCAACGGATCGCTGCAAAGCGAGAAAGCCACAGCGGCGATCCAGAATGCGCTGAACAACAACGGCAAATTCACTCTGGTTTCCGCCGATCAACTGGCACAGGCCAAGCAGGCGCTGGGTTTGTCACCGGATGACAGCCTGAACTCGCGCAGTAAAGCGATTGGCCTGGCACGCAATGTTAACGCGCAGTATGTGCTTTACAGCAATGCACGCGGCGATGTGAAAGCGCCGACCCTGCAGATGCAGCTGATGCTGGTGCAGACCGGCGAAATCATCTGGTCTGGCAACGGCATTGCACAGCATTGATTCCGCATTTTCGCGGATGATTCATCAGGTCACCGGCGAGCCAGAGAGGACGACATCGCTTCCGCTCGCCGGGCTGACCGGGCACAGTCAGAAAATCGTCAGCCCGCGTGGTCTCTTTATCGCGCGGGCGGCACCTCAGCCGCCGATTCCCTTTGTAGACCGGCAGCGCGAGTTTCGTCTGTTACGAAAACTGCGCGCCAGCGGAGTGGCCCCTCAGCCCGTTGCAGGCCACCGGCAGGGGAATGTGCTGAGCTGGTGTCCTGGCGAGGCGCTGGATGAACAGCGCTTCAGCCAGCAGCGTCCGCAGATTGTCACTCTGCTGCAACAGCTGCACCAGCAGCCGCTGACCGGCTACCGTCTGTCGCTGCTGCCGCTGCTCTGGCGGTACTGGCAGCAGGTTCCTCAGCGCAATCATCGCTGGCTGCGGGCGCTCCGGCGGCTGACGCAGCAGGGCGAACCTCAGCCGCTGAGGCTGGCACCGCTGCACATGGACGTGCATGCCGGGAATATTATCCAGGGTGAGACAGGGCTGCATCTGATTGACTGGGAATATGCCGCGGATGGTGATGTGGCGCTGGAGCTGGCCGCACTCTGCGCCAGCGATCCGCAAAACCAGGCCGACTGGCTGGCCGACTATGCTGCGGCAATGCGGCTGCCGCCTGATGCCCTGGTAAAGCAGGTCAGACGCTGGCAGCCCTGGCTGCGGTTACTGATAGCCAGCTGGTATCAGCTCCGTGCCGCTCAGTGTGACGATGAAGCACTACAACAGATGGCTCGACAGAGCTGGCAACAGATTTAATCGCGTCACGCAGAGGCGTAACGCTACAGGATTCAGGTTATGAAATCACATTTACCCGGCCCACTGATGCTCGACGTTGAGGGTTATGAACTGGATGGCGAAGAGCGCGACATCCTGCAGCATCCGCTGGTCGGCGGTTTGATATTATTTGCCCGCAATTATCACGATCCCGCTCAGCTGGCCGAGCTGGTGCGTCAGATTCGCGCCGCCTCGCACACCCGGCTGGTGGTTGCGGTGGATCAGGAGGGGGGGCGCGTGCAGCGATTCCGCGACGGCTTCACCCAGCTGCCCGCCATGCAATCTTTTGCCGCCCTTCACGACGCTGAGCGCGCCGGTGAGATGGCACAGCAGGCAGGATGGCAGATGGCGGCAGAGATGATCGCGATGGACATCGACATCAGCTTCGCGCCGGTGCTTGATGTGGGTCATATCAGCGCCGCGATTGGCGACCGCGCTTTCCATGACGATCCGGCTATCGCGCTTGCCGTCGCCCGTCGCTTTATCGCCGGGATGCATGAGGCGGGCATGAAAACCACCGGGAAACATTTTCCGGGACATGGTGCGGTCAGTGCCGATTCGCACAAAGAGACCCCGCGCGATCCGCGCGATGAAAAAACGCTGCGTGAACATGACATGGCGATCTTCAGCCAGCTGATAACCGAGCAGGCGCTGGATGCCATTATGCCCGCGCATGTCATCTACACCGACGTGGACCCGCTGCCTGCCAGTGGTTCGCCTTACTGGCTGAAAACCGTCCTGCGCGAGCAGCTGGGCTTCAACGGGGTGATTTTCTCCGACGATCTCTCGATGGAGGGCGCAGCGGTAATGGGCAGCTATCCAGAGCGGGCACAGCAGTCTCTCTCTGCCGGTTGCGACATGATTCTGGTCTGTAATCAGCGTCAGGGGGCTATCAGTGTGCTCGATAACCTGATCCCGGTCGGGTCAGAGCGGGTAACGCAGCTGTATCATCAGGGCAGATTGACCCGCGATGCGCTGCAGGCAACGTCTCGCTGGAAAGAGAATGCCCGGCAACTGAGTGCACTTCAGGAACGCTGGCTGGCTCATAAAGCGTCGTGGTAAGGAGGGATTGCCCGGCGCTATCGATACCTTGAGGATTAACATGATCATCTATCTGCACGGTTTTGATTCAAACAGTCCAGGCAATCACGAAAAAGTGCTGCAACTGCAGTTTATCGACCCTGACGTCAGGTTGATCAGTTACAGCACTCGCCATCCTAAACATGACATGCAGTTTCTGCTGAAAGAGACGGACAAAATGCTGACCCTGTCTGACGATGACCGTCCGCTGATTTGCGGTGTCGGGCTGGGCGGCTACTGGTCAGAACGCATCGGATTTTTATGTGGCATCCGGCAGGCGATCTTCAACCCTAACCTGTTTCCGCAGGAGAACATGGAAGGGAAGATTGACCGTCCGGAGGAGTATCAGGACATCGCCACAAAATGCGTCAGTGACTTTCGCGAGCGTAACCGCGATCGCTGCCTGACTTTTCTTTCCCGTCAGGATGAGGCGCTGGATACGCAGCGCATCGCCAGTGAGCTGCATCCCTTTTATCAGATTGTCTGGGACGAAACGGAAGGGCACAAATTCAAAAATATATCCCCACACCTTCAGCGGATAAAAGCCTTTAAAACAGCAGGTTAAGCAGAGCAGGCACCGCAGGGTGCCTGTTTTCATTGCGTAATTCTCTGAGTTTTATTCGTCTTCTTTGATGTATATCAATATTCTTATGTCCTCCTCTTCCTGCCATGCTATTCTGCCAGCAGATTGCGATTTTTAACTTCGCCAACCCTATGTTTATTAAGGTTTAATTTAACCTTCAGTTAACTTTTGGTTCACAATTTGAGGGGGTCTTTGTTGACTACATCTGTTAAGAAAATTGTTATCGTCGGCGGGGGAGCAGGCGGCCTGGAAATGGCGACGCAGCTGGGCCATAAACTGGGCCGTAAAAAGAAGGCCGAGATTATTCTGGTCGATCGCAACCACAGTCATTTGTGGAAGCCGCTGCTGCATGAAGTGGCGACCGGCTCGATGGACGAAGGCATTGATGCACTGAGCTATCTGGCCCATGCCCGCAATCACGGTTTCGAGTTCCAGCTGGGATCGCTCACCGATATTGATCGCAGCCGTAAAGTGATCCGCCTGGCCGAAGTGCTTGATGCGCACGGTGAAGTGCTGGTGCCACAGCGCGAAGTGGCTTATGACCAGCTGGTTATGGCGCTGGGCAGCACCTCCAATGACTTCGGCACGCCTGGCGTGAAAGATCACTGTATCTTCCTGGATAACCCGCATCAGGCGCGTCGTTTCCATAATGAGATGCTCAACCTGTTTCTGAAGTTCTCTGCCAGCGAAGGTAAGGTCGAGAAAGTGAATATCGCCATTGTGGGCGGCGGCGCAACGGGCGTTGAGCTCTCAGCCGAACTGCACAACGCGGTGAAACAGCTGCACAGCTACGGATTTAAAGGTCTGGGACGCGAAGCGCTGAACGTGACGCTGGTTGAAGCGGGCGAGCGCATTCTGCCTGCGCTGCCACCGCGCATCTCTGCCGCCGCCCATCAGGAGCTGACCAAACTGGGCGTGCGGGTGCTGACACAGACCATGGTGACCAGTGCCGAGCGCAACGGTCTTAACACCAAAGGCGGTGAGTTTATCGAAGCCGATCTGATGGTCTGGGCGGCGGGCATCAAAGCACCAGACTTCCTGAAAGAGATTGGCGGACTGGAAACGAACCGTATCAATCAGCTGGTGGTGAAAGAGACGCTGCAGACCACGCTGGATGATGACATCTATGCGATTGGCGACTGCGCCTCCTGCGCCCTGCCGGGTGGCGGATTTGTCCCGCCGCGTGCTCAGTCGGCGCACCAGATGGCCTCGCGCGCGATGGAAAATATCCTGGCGCAGCGTCACGGTAAACCGCTGAAAGCCTATGTCTATAAAGATCATGGCTCGCTGGTGTCGCTTTCCCGCTTCAGTACCGTCGGCAGCCTGATGGGGAACCTGATGCGCGGTTCCATGATGGTGGAAGGGCGCATTGCGCGCTTTGTCTACATCTCTCTCTATCGTATGCACCAGATCGCACTGCACGGCTACTTTAAAACCGGCCTGATGATGCTGGTCGGCAGCATCAACCGGGTGATCCGCCCGCGGCTTAAGCTGCACTGATTCGCCACAGGCGAGTACCGTTTTGCTATCAGCCCCCTCATGGCAGGGGGCTTTTTTTTTGCTTTTCACATGACCTGATTAAACCGACCCGCGATGATAAAAAGAGAGGGAAGTGTACAGGTGAATAATGGCCTGACACGCATCCTGGTTCCGGCATAGTCGAATAAAAGGTTATCAGGTTGCATAATAATTAATATTTTCATTACCTGCGTTGTTGTTTGAGGGTTATTTCAGGCATTTCCAGCGCACGCGGCAGGTTGTTTTTTCTGACATTAAATCATTAAATAACGGCTGTGCTGTTGCAGACTTCTCTCTTCGTTAACGTCATTAATCAACGGAATGGTCTGAATAAATTCGCCGGTTAACGTAAATTACAGCCTGACGCTTTATGCCGTCATGGCCAGAATTTCTCGGATCAAATCTGACGCGCGTTAAATAATGGCCTGCCTGTTTTTCTGACAGGCAACCGGCCATGCAAGCGTCCTGCACGGATCATGTGAATAAATTCCTGTCCGACACAGGCGGTGAGGCAGGCAGCATTGTCTTTCTGTCCGATGTGGGTAATTCAGGGAATGAAGTCCTGCGCCTGGCGCAGGGAAATAAGGTATGAAATTATTAAAAGGATGATTCAGATGAAAAGCAAAATTACCCTCATGGCAGTGCTCTGCGCAGGGCTGTTAGCCGGCAATACTGCGCTGGCAAATAACCACACCGTCTCTATCGGCTATGCTCAAAGCAAAGTTGAAGACTTTAAAAATCTACGCGGCGTTAACGTTCAGTATCGCTATGAGTGGGACTCGCCTCTCAGCGTGATTGGCTCATTCAGTTACCTGAAAGGCGATGAAAGTTTTTCTGAGCGCGAAGATTTTTATGGTGATATCAGCGGATATGACGGCAAAACCAACGTGAAATATTATTCACTCATGGCAGGCCCGGCCTATCGCCTCAATGACTATGTCAGCCTGTATGCATTGATTGGTGCTGCCCATACCAAAGTGGATGAGAACGCGACCTACCTCGATGGCTGGTCCGAAGAGTACAGCGAAAATAAAACCTCTTTGGCCTGGGGCGCAGGTATTGTCATGAATCCAGTCAGCAACCTCTCGGTAAGTGTTGGCTATGAAGGCACTCGCGTGAAATACAGCGATGATTTTGCCATCAATGGTTTCAACATCGGTATCGGCTACCGTTTCTGAGCCACCTTCGGTTCTCTGACCCCGGTCCTCTGGCCGGGGTTATTCCACATTCACCCCGATAAACAACGTTCAGACGTCAGACGCGCTCCCTGTGTTAGCGGATAACGCCGGTGCCTGACAGTGTGCAGGGTATTTGCTGTTATCTGATTGATTTAAATAAATTTATTCATAGCTTATAAAAGCGGATACTGCTGCTTTTCTCTCCTCAGAACTCTCCTAAAAACTGGTCCTGAAAGCAAAGTGACCGATTTCCTCCATTTATCTGATGTTGCAATTTCGGTCCATCTGTAAAACTTCATCCCAACAAACACGGCGAGTCGCGCACGTCGGTTATGCCTCAGTTAACGAGGATGCTTTACGGCAGGAATGCGCGGTAACACTTTTCAGGAGGACTTCCTGTGAATAAATCAATGTTAGCGGGTATCGGTATTGGTGTGGCAGCAGCACTGGGTGTTGCCGCCGTAGCAGGCATGAACGTGTTTGATCGCGGTCCTCAATACGCTCAGGTACTGGCTGCAACGCCAATCAAAGAGAGCATCAGACAGCCACGTCAGGAGTGCCGTAACGTCACGCTGACGCATCGCCGGGCGGTTCAGGATGAGAACCGTATTGCTGGCTCGGTGTTGGGTGCAGTAGCCGGGGGCGTGTTAGGTCACCAGTTTGGTGGCGGACGCGGCAGGGACGTGGCAACCGTCGCAGGTGCGTTAGCGGGCGGTTATGCCGGTAATCAGGTCCAGGGCGGACTGCAGGATCGGGATACCTACACCACAACCGAGCAGCGCTGCAAAACAGTTTACGACAAACAAGAGAAACAACTGGGATATGACGTGACCTATAAAATAGGCGACCAGCAGGGCAAAATCCGTATGGAAAATGATCCCGGCACCCGTATTCCACTGGACCGCAATGGTCAGCTGATCCTTAACGGCGACCAGGCGTAATTGGGCAAAGCTTTGCCGCACTCGCGGCCACACAGCACGACGTAATAAAAAAGGCGCATCTCAGGATGCGCCTTTTTTCATGGCGTTCTGCGCGCCTCGCCGGAAAACGGGCGAGGCGCGGAAGAACCGGTTACGCCTGATGCTCAGCCAGTTGTGAAACGAAGCTCTGGACCCAATCCATACGAATCTTTCTTTCCGTCAGCTCACGCGTGAACCGGAGCCGTGTCGGGCCATCCAGCTTCCACTGCTGAGGCTCTTTCTGCAGCAGGCTGATCAGCCAGGCCGGATCCACCTTGTTCTGCGGCGCAAAATCGAAATAGCCGCCTTTATCGCTGGCTTCAATCTTGCGCAGCCCCACCGCGCGGGCCTTCAGCCGGATGATAGCGACATCCAGCAGATTGCGCGCCGGATCGGGCAGCAGGCCAAAGCGGTCGATCATCTCCACTTTCAGCTCCTGCAGCTCCTCTTCCGCTTCCGCGCTGGCGATGCGCTTATAGAGCGACAGACGGGTGCTGACATCCGGTATAAAGGTCTCCGGCAGCAGCGCGGGCATCCGCAGTTCTACCTCGGTCTGATTGCTGGTGAGATCCTCCAGTGAAGGTTCACGCCCCGCTTTCAGCGCATCGACGGCGTTCTCCAGCAGTTCCATGTAGAGCGTGAAGCCCAGCGTCTCCATCTGACCGCTCTGCTCATCACCCAGCAGTTCACCGGCGCCGCGGATCTCCAGATCGTGCGTTGCCAGCGCAAAACCGGCCCCCAGATCTTCGAGCGAGGCGATCGCCTCCAGTCGCTTATGCGCGTCGGTGGTCATCGCCTTCGGATGTGGCGTTAACAGCCAGGCATAAGCCTGATGGTGCGAACGCCCGACGCGACCGCGCAACTGATGCAGCTGCGCCAGGCCAAAGTGGTCGGCCCGCTCGATGATGATGGTGTTAGCGGTCGGAATATCGATCCCGGTTTCGATGATAGTGGTGCAGACCAGCACGTTGAAACGCTGATGATGGAAATCGTTCATCACCCGTTCCAGCTCGCGCTCACGCATCTGTCCGTGGCCAATTGCCACCCGTGCCTCCGGCACCAGTTCGCTGAGACGCTGTGCCGCTTTCTCAATATTTTCGACGTCGTTGTAGAGGTAGTAGACCTGGCCGCCACGCAGAATCTCACGCAGGATCGCTTCGCGGATCACCAGATCATCATATTCGCGCACAAAGGTTTTCACCGCTAAGCGGCGGGCAGGCGGTGTGGCGATAATGGAGAGATCGCGCATGCCGCTCATCGCCATATTCAGGGTACGCGGAATAGGCGTGGCGGTCAGGGTCAGGATATCCACGTCGGCCCGCATCGCCTTGATGCGCTCTTTGTGACGCACCCCGAAACGGTGCTCCTCATCGACAATCAGCAGACCCAGATCGTGCCATTTCAGATCGCTCATCAGCAGCTTATGCGTGCCGATCAGGATGTCGATTTTGCCTTCGCTGGCCTGTTCCAGCACCTGCGCCTGCTCTTTCGCGGTGCGGAAGCGGGACAGCATCTCAATGCGCACCGGCCAGTTGGCGAAGCGATCGCGGAAGTTATCGTAGTGCTGCTGCGCCAGCAGGGTAGTCGGCACCAGCACGGCAACCTGCTTGTGGTTCTCAATAGCCAGAAACGCGGCACGCATGGCCACTTCCGTTTTACCGAAGCCCACATCACCACATACCAGGCGGTCCATCGCCAGCGGCTGACACATATCGCTCAGCACCGCGTTGATGGCCTGAGCCTGATCGGGGGTGGTCTCAAACGGGAAGCTTTCGCAGAACAGCTGATACTGTTCGCGGTCATGCTTAAAGGCAAAACCGGTTTTGGCGGCGCGCTGCGCATAGATGTCCAGCAGCTCCGCCGCCACGTCGCGCACTTTTTCAGCGGCTTTCTGCCGTGCGCGCGACCAGGCGTCGCTGCCCAGTTTGTGCAGCGGCGCGTTTTCGTCAGCCCCACCGGCATAGCGGCTAATCAGATGCAGCGAGGAGACCGGCACGTAAAGTTTGGCGTCGTTCGCGTAGGAGAGCATCAGGTATTCCGCCTGGATGCCACCCGCTTCCAGCGTGGTCAGGCCGATATAGCGGCCCACGCCGTGCTCCAGATGCACCACCGGCTGACCGGGATGCAGCTCCGCCAGGTTACGGATAAGGATATCCGGGTTAATGGTGCGGCGGGTATCCTGACGGCGACGGCTGACGCGTTCGCCCAGCAGATCGCTTTCGCAAATCAGCGCCCGGTTCCCCACGGTGTCGATAAAACCCCGTTCGCTGGCCCCGATCATCAGGCTGAAACGATCCTCACCGGTCTCATCGAAGCGATGCACCGGCTGAGGACGCAGTTTGATGCGTGCCAGCAGCTCCTGCAGGCTTTCCCGGCGGCCCTCACTTTCAACCGAGAACACCACGGCACCACTAAAGGTGTCGATAAACTGACGCAGCGGGTCAAGGGGCGCTTTTGCCTGGGCCTGAACGGCCACATCCGGCAGCGGGGTATAACCGAGATTGGTGTTGGCGGCTTTCGCCGGCAGCACCTCATTGGTCATGGAGATGCGCGGCCAGGCTTTCAGCTCGCCCATGAGACCGTCCGGACGCAGCCACAGGGTGGCTGGCTCCAGCAGCGGACGCATCGGATCGACGCGACGATTCTCGTAACGCGCCTCCGCATCCTGCCAGAAGCGGGTGGCACTGCCTTCCAGGTCGCCGCAGTTCACAATCAGGGTGTTGTCAGGCAGATAGCTGAACAGGCTGGGCAGAGGCTGCTCAAAAAACAGCGGTTGCCAGTATTCGATGCCCGCCGGGAGCGTGCCTTTGCTGACCTGCTGATAGATATGCTCCGACTCGCGGCGCACGTCGAAGATCTCGCGCCAGCGGCTGCGGAACAGCTCGATGGCTGCCTTGTCGCTGGGAAATTCATGCGCGGGCAGCAGATTGATTTCCGGCACCGCTTCCAGCGTACGCTGACTGTCAACGTCGAACAGACGCAGGCTGTCAATCTCATCATCAAAGAAGTCGATGCGGTAGGGCTGATCGCTGCCCATCGGGAACAGGTCGAGCAGGGCGCCGCGCGTCGCGTATTCACCGTGCTCCATCACCTGGTCGACATGGCGGTAACCCGCCTGCTCAAGCTGGTCGCGCAGCCTGTCGCGCGACAGTTTTTGTCCCTGTTTCATCACCAGCGCATGACCGTGCAGGAAGCTGTGCGGGCAGACGCGCTGCATCAGCGTATTGACCGGCATAATCAGCAACCCGCGCTGCATCACCGGCAGCTGGTAAAGGGTCGACAGGCGGGAGGAGATAATATCCTGATGCGGTGAAAAGCTGTCGTAGGGCAGCGTTTCCCAGTCGGCGAGATGGGCCACTGGCAGATCGGTAAACTGGCGGATTTCATCCAGCAGACGCAGGGCGGTTTGGGTATCGGGCGTAATCATCAACACCGGACCGGCATGTCGCTCGGTAATGCTGGCACACTCTACCGCGTGCGCAGCGCCGATAAGCTGACCAAGCTGCCGGTGATCGCCGGATTTAACGGGCAGGGTATAACGAGTCTGTTCGGGCATGGGATCTCGGGGTTGCTCCATTTTTCCAGGACGTAATCATTCCATATTATGTCAGGGGGATCACCTTTGCGGCACAATTTTCCTGCCGCGCCGCGCTGAACCCGAATCGGGCAGTGCTTACCGGGTGTCAGCGGTAACGCAGCGGCTAAAAAGAGAATAGACGGAGTCGGGCGGGGGGATCGGAAAAAACCACCGTCGCCATGCAGCGACGGGGTTAAACGGGCAGTTATTTTATGGATTGCTGTGTGTAATGCATGCGTGGGCGGTCGATATTCGCCCAGGATAACTCCTGCTCAGGATGAAAACTGAGGTTCCCGTCGTCCCACTTTACGTAGTAGCCAGCCGATGCCGCTCCCTGCTCAAAGACGTTGATAATCTCGCCCCGGATCTCCCCGGATTGATGTTTCACGATGCTGCCTTTGGGAAATCTGAACATGGTCGCTACCTCTGTGGCCGGGCGATAACCTCGCTTCTTATCCTGTTACTGATTGTAGTCTACCCCCTGCGGTGGCGGATAATCAGCCAATAAGCGGCGGCTTTATGCTCTATTCCCCGGCTTTGGCAGGGAATGTGACGCATTCTGATGCAACTTTGCTGCCGACTCAGAGGGTTAGAGGTTTCATAAAGCCAGCCTCTCCTTTATCATCCCACTACCTATTTTCAGGCAACGGCTTACTGGATTCCATGTATCAACCTGTCGCGCTATTTATCGGTCTGCGTTACATGCGCGGACGAGCATCGGATCGCTTCGGTCGCTTTGTCTCCTGGCTCTCAACGATTGGCATTACGCTCGGCGTGCTGGCGATGGTGACCGTGTTATCGGTCATGAACGGATTTGAGCGTGAACTCGAAGGCAATATTCTTGGCCTGATGCCTCAGGCGCTGATCACCAGCGACAAAGGCAGCATTAATCCGCAACAGCAACCCGCCCGTTCCCTCAACCTCAACGGGGTCAGCCGTATTGCACCGCTGACCACGGCGAATGTGGTGTTGCAAAGCCCGCACAGCGTCTCGGTTGGGGTGATGCTCGGCATCGCGCCGGATGAGAAAGATCCGCTGACGCCGTTTCTGGTCAATACCGATCAGCGCGTCCTGCAGGCCGGGCAGTACAATGTCATCCTCGGGGAACAGCTGGCCTCTCAGCTGGGCGTTAAACGCGGCGACCAGCTGCGTCTGATGGTGCCGTCGGTCAGCCAGTTTACGCCGATGGGCCGCGTGCCGAGCCAGCGCCTGTTTACCGTGGCGGGCACCTATGCTGCCAACAGCGAAGTCGATGGTTATCAGATCCTGGTCAATCTTCAGGATGCGTCGCGTGTCATGCGCTATCCGGCCGGGAATATCACCGGCTGGCGACTCTGGCTCGACAAACCGCTTGAGGTTGACAGCCTGAGCCAGCAGACGCTGCCGGCGGGCCTGGTCTGGAAAGACTGGCGCGAGCGCAAAGGCGATCTCTTCCAGGCGGTGCGGATGGAGAAGAACATGATGGGCCTGCTGCTGAGCCTGATCATCGCCGTCGCCGCCTTTAACATTATTACGTCGCTGGGCCTGCTGATCATGGAGAAGCAGGGCGAAGTGGCGATCCTGCAAACCCAGGGCCTGACGCGCCGGCAGATTGTGGCGGTGTTTATGGTTCAGGGAGCCAGCGCCGGTATTATCGGCACGCTGCTCGGCACCCTGCTGGGCGTGCTGCTCGCCAGCCAGCTCAACACCTTAATGCCGGTCATTGGCCTGTTCCTGGATGGCGCAGCATTGCCGGTCGATATTAATCCGTGGCAGGTGGTGACCATCGCCCTCAGCGCGATGATCGTGGCTCTGCTGTCTACGCTTTATCCTTCATGGCGCGCTGCCGCCGTTCAACCCGCTGAGGCTTTACGTTATGAGTAACTCTCCTTTGTTGCAGTGTCGCGACCTGTGCAAACGCTATCAGGAAGGCAGCGTGCAGACCGATGTGCTGCGCAACGTGGCTTTCAGCCTCCAGCCGGGTGAACTGATGGCGATTGTCGGCAGCTCCGGTTCCGGTAAGAGTACGCTGCTGCATCTGCTCGGCGGCCTGGATGCGCCAACCTCTGGCGATGTGGTCTTCGACGGCCAGTCACTCAATGCGATGTCCTCCCCGGCCAAAGCCGAACTGCGCAACCGCGAGCTGGGCTTTATTTATCAGTTCCATCATCTGCTGCCGGACTTCAGCGCGCTGGAGAATGTGGCGATGCCGCTGCTGATTGGCAAAACCGCAAAAGCGGAAGCGCAGGATCGCGCCCGTGAAATGCTGGCCGCGGTCGGGCTGGACCATCGTGCCGCGCACCGGCCGTCTGAGCTTTCCGGCGGCGAGCGTCAGCGTGTGGCGATTGCCCGTGCGCTGGTCAACCGTCCCCGGCTGGTGATGGCGGATGAGCCCACCGGCAACCTCGATGCGCGCAACGCCGACGCCATTTTTGAACTGCTGGGCGAACTGAACGTCCGTCAGGGCACTGCCTTTCTGGTGGTGACCCACGATCTGATGCTGGCAAAACGCATGACGCGTCAGATGGAGATGCGTGACGGGCAGTTAAGCGATCGGCTCACCCTGGCAGGAGCGGTGTAATGGGTTCATCGTTATCCCTGTTGCTGGGCCTGCGCTTCAGCCGCGGACGCCGCCGGGGCGGCATGGTGTCGCTGATTTCGGTGATCTCCACCATCGGTATCGCCCTGGGCGTGGCGGTGCTGATTATCGGTCTGAGCGCCATGAATGGCTTTGAGCGTGAACTGAATAACCGCATTCTGGCGGTGGTGCCGCACGGTGAGATCGAGGCGGTGAATCAGCCGTTTCAGCACTGGCAATCGATGATCGCCCCGATTGAAAAGGTGCCCGGCATTGCGGCCGCCGCCCCCTACGTTAACTTCACCGGCCTGATTGAGAGCGGAGCCCGGCTGGAAGCGCTGCAGGTCAAGGGCGTCGATCCGGCACAGGAGCCGCGCCTGAGCGCGCTGCCGCAGTTTGTGGCAGACAACGCCTGGTCCTCCTTTGCCGCCGGTAAACAGCAGATCATCCTCGGCGGCGGCATTGCCAAATCGCTGAATGTGAAGCAGGGCGACTGGATCACCATCATGATCCCGAATAACGATGGTGATAATAAACTGCTGCAGCCAAAACGCATCCGGCTGCAGGTGAGCGGCATCCTGCAACTCAGCGGTATGCTCGATCACAGCCTGGCGCTGGTGCCGCTGGCTGATGCCCAGCACTATCTGGAGATGGGGGAGAGCGTCTCCGGCATCGCCCTGAAGATGACCGACCCGTTCCAGGCCGTTAAGCTGGTGCGCGAGGCTGGTGAGGCGACCCGTTCTTACGTCTACATTAAGAGCTGGATCGGCACTTACGGCTACATGTACCGCGACATTCAGATGATCCGCGCCATTATGTATCTGGCAATGGTACTGGTGATTGGCGTCGCCTGCTTCAACATCGTCTCCACGCTGGTGATGGCGGTGAAAGATAAGAGCAGCGACATTGCGGTCCTGCGTACCCTGGGTGCCAAAGACCGCCTGATCCGTGCCATCTTTATCTGGTACGGGCTGCTGGCAGGTCTGCTGGGCAGCGTCAGCGGCGTGGTCGCGGGCGTGCTGGTGGCGCTGAATCTGACGAAACTGGTGCGCGGACTGGAGTCGATCACCGGTCATCATCTGCTGGCGGGCGATATTTACTTTATCGACTTTCTGCCGTCGGAACTGCACTGGATTGATGTGTTCTCAGTACTGATTACTGCGATTCTGTTGAGTCTGCTGGCGAGCTGGTATCCCGCCAGACGCGCCAGCCGCATTGACCCGGCTCGGGTTTTAAGCGGTCAGTAGGACAATGCGGCGCGAGTGATTATCGCGCCGCTTTTGTTTAAGACCTTTGCTATGGGGTTCTGCCCCCGGCAACCGTTACTATCGGGTGATGTTTACCCGGAATCTGTTCAGAGCAGCTCGCCGCAGCTGCTACGCCAGGAGATTTTATGCGAACACCACGTCGCCGCATACGACTTGCCCGCCTGAAGAAAACCCGGCGAAAAGTGCATCAGCGCTTTCGTCAGCGCATATTTGAGCGCGATCGTCAGGCCGAACTGGCCGCCCACCCTCTGCCGCATGTGGTGATCCTGACCGGCGCAGGTATTTCCGCCGAGTCCGGCATTCGTACATTTCGCGCAGCGGACGGTCTGTGGGAAGAGCATCACGTAGAAGATGTGGCGACACCGGAAGGCTTTCAGCGCGATCCCGCGCTGGTGCAGCGCTTCTACAATGCGCGCCGTCAGCAGCTGCAGCAGGCAGAGATTCAGCCCAACGCGGCCCATCTGGCGCTGGCGGAGCTGGAGCAGGTGTTAGGCGATAATCTTCTGCTGGTTACGCAGAACATCGACAACCTGCATGAGCGCGCCGGAAATAGCCGGGTGCTGCATATGCACGGCGAGCTGTTAAAAGTGCGGTGTGTGACCAGCGGCCAGGTGATTGAGTGGAGCGACGATATCACTCCTGACGATCGCTGCACCTGCTGCCAGTTTCCCTCCGCACTCCGACCGCATGTGGTCTGGTTTGGTGAGATGCCGCTGGGCATGGAGCAGATTTATCAGGCGCTGGAACAGGCCGACTATTTTATCGCTATCGGCACCTCGGGCCACGTCTATCCGGCGGCGGGCTTTGTTCACGAAGCCAGACTGCAGGGCGCGCATACCGTTGAGCTGAACCTGGAGCCGAGCCAGGTGGGCAACGAGTTTGCCGAGCGGCATTACGGCCTGGCGAGTGAAGTGGTGCCGGAGTTCGTGCATAAGCTACTGCGCGGTCTTTATAAATAAACAGGGGCGGCGATGGCCGCCCCTGTTGTTATCGACGACGTCTGACCCGATGCAACAATCTCGTCATCCGGCGTTTTTTTCGGGCTTATTACTTTGCTGAAGGTCAGCGACAGCGCTAACCTGTCTGCTGATGATTTTACGCAACGTTGTGACTGGCCGATCGGTGAATAATACCGCACAGCACTTTTAAAGGATGGGATATGGAACAGTTACTTGAGCGCTTTTTAAGTTATGTGGCCGTTGAAACTCAGGCTAAGCCGCAGGCGCGCCAGGTGCCCAGCAGCGAAGGGCAGTGGACGCTGGCACGGCAGCTGCAGGAAGAGCTGCTGGCGCTGGGATTTGTCGATGTCACCTTAAGCGATCACTGCTGTGTTATGGGCACGCTGCCCGCCAATGTCGACTGGCCCACCCCGGTCATCGGTTTCATCTCCCACATGGATACGTCGCCTGATTTCACGGCGAAGCATGTGAATCCCCAGATCATTGAAAACTATCGCGGCGGTGACATCGCGCTGGGAAGCGGCAATGAGATCCTGTCGCCGGTCATGTTCCCGGTGCTGCACAAATTAATCGGTCATACGCTGATTACCACCGACGGCAAAACCCTGCTCGGTGCGGATGACAAAGCGGGGATTGCAGAGATCATGACGGCGATGGCGCAGCTGGCGGCGAGTGATACGCCGCACGGGGCGATCCGCGTGGCCTTTACGCCTGACGAAGAGATCGGACGCGGCACCTCTCACTTTGATGTGGAAGGCTTTGCCGCCGACTGGGCTTACACCATTGATGGCAGCGATCTGGGTGAGTTCGAATATGAGAACTTCAATGCCGCCTCGGCCACGGTCCGCATCGTCGGCAACAACGTCCACCCTGGCTCCGCCAAAGGGGTGATGGTGAATGCGCTGGAGCTGGCAAATCAGTTCCACGCGGCGGTACCGGCCCGTGAGAAACCGCAGTTTACCGACGGCTACGAGGGCTTCTATCATCTGCATCAGATCAAGGGCAGTGTCGAGCACGCCGAGATGCTCTACATTATCCGTGACTTTGAAACGGAAAGTTTTGAACAGCGGAAACAGACGCTGCTGCAGATCGCTGCGGAGATTAACAAAACCCTGCATCCTGACTGCTCCGTCACCGTTGAGATCACCAACAGCTATCGCAACATGCGTGAAAAGGTTGAGCCGTTCCCGCATATCATTGACCTGGCCCTGCAGGCGATGCGTGACTGCGGCATTGAACCGGTGGTGAAACCGATTCGTGGCGGCACCGATGGGTCGTCGCTGTCGTGGAAAGGGCTGCCCTGTCCGAACATCTTTACCGGGGGCTACAACTATCACGGCAAGCACGAGTTCGCCTCGCTGAACATCATGGCGAAAACGGTGGAAGTGATTGTGCGTCTGTCAGAACTGGCGGCGCAGAAGAAGGGATAATGAGAGAAGGCTCTCTGACCTGAGGGGCAGAGAGCCTGATTCCGGAAGCGGACTACCGGTTATTCGTCACCAAAATACCAGTACCCGGCATTCACCAGACCGGCGATCTGCGCCAGCACTGCCGGATCATCCAGCGCATCGCCCAGATCATCCAGCGTGATGCGGGAGTGATGCGCCAGCACCGCCATCACCTCAGGGCGTGAACATTCGACCCGCTCACCGTTGACATACACCGCATCGCCAACCGTTAATACACGCAGGCCGCCCAGGCGGCTCAGGGCATCGCCCTGCTGCAGCGCATCATAAATTTCATCAGGCTGATAAGGCGGCTCCGGCGGCGCCACATCAAGCTCATGGCGCGATTGCGAAATAAATTCGCCAAACCAGTGCGCGAAATGCTCCGGCTGGTTAACGACATCCAGCATCAGCTGACGCACACCTTCAATCTCCTGCGGCAGGATCTGCGACGGGCATTCGCGCGCCGGGACATCCGGGTCGCTGAAGCGCAGGCTGCCCAGCTCATTTGCCAGAGCATAATCCGCGAAGCCGCTGATGAGCTCGCGGCCACTGGGGGCACGGAAACCGACAGAGTAGTTCAGGGCGTTTTCCAGCGAATAGCCTTCGTGCGGGAATCCTGGTGGAATGTAGAGGATATCGCCCGGCTCCAGCTCTTCATCAATAATGGCGTCGAACGGCTCAACCTGCAGCAGATCGGGATGCGGGCAGTGCTGCTTCATCGGCACTTTTTCACCGACGCGCCAGCGACGGCGACCGGTTCCCTGAATAATAAAGACATCGTACTGATCAAAATGGGGGCCGACGCCGCCGCCAGGCACAGCAAACGACACCATCAGGTCATCAATACGCCAGTCAGGCAGGAAACGGAAAGGGCGCATCAGCGCAGCAGAGGGTTCGTGCCAGTGATTGACGGCCTGTACCAGCAGCGACCAGTTGTTCTCGCCCAGGTGGTCGTAGCTCTCAAACGGGCCGTGGCTGACCTGCCATTTGCCATCCTGATGGCTGACAAGGCGGCTATCCACCTCGTTTTCCATCGCCAGTCCGGCCAGTTCATCCGGTGAAATCGGATCGACAAAGTCTTTAAAGCCACGCTTCAGCACCACCGGGCGTTTCTGCCAGTAGCGCTGAATAAAATCGGGCCAGTTAAGATCGAGCTGATAGTCCATAAAAGAGTTCCGCTTAGGGCTGTAAATGCCAGCAAGTATAACAGCCCGGCGGCTTTTCTACTCGCGGCGATGTTCGACTTCCTGCCGCTGAAAGATCACTTCCATGCGGGTTCCGCCGAGTGCACTGCCGGAGGCGATGACGTTACCTTCATACTGCTCAAGAATGTCGCGCACCACGGCCAGACCTAATCCCTGGCCAGGACGCAGCGTATCGGCCCGCTGTCCGCGAACAAACACCAGGTCGCGCTTGCTTTCAGGGATGCCCGGGCCATCGTCATCGATATAGAGATGCAGCGCCTTGTCGCTCTGAAACGCGCTCACTTCGATAAATTCCAGGCAATATTTGCAGGCGTTATCGAGCACGTTACCCAGCACTTCCATAAAGTCATTCTGGTCACCCACAAAGGTCAGCTCCGGGGAGATATCCAGGGTAATCGCCACGCCCTTACGCTGATAGACTTTATTCAGGGCCGAACAGAGGCTGTCGAGCAGGCCAGAGACCGAATGCAGATCGCGCTGCAGCGGATTGTGATCGGCCTGCATACTGGCGCGGTGCAGGTAATATCCGACCTGCTGCGAGATACGACTGATCTGCTCCAGCATCACCGGTTCTGCCTCTTCCACCGTCAGCTCTTTGCCGTTGCGCAGCGAGCGCAGCGTACTCTGCAATACGGCCAGCGGCGTTTTCAGGCTGTGGGTCAGGTCAGAGAGGGTGGTGCGATAGCGGGTATAACGCTGCCGCTCATTGGTCAGCAGCAGATTGAGATTGCGCACCAGGCTGCGCAGCTCCTGTGGGGGATTGTCGTCCAGGTTTTCGCGCTGACTGGTCTCCAGTTCGCGCACCTGCTGAGTCAGCGCACCGATTGGCCGCAGACTCCAGTGCGCGGCCAGCCACAGCAACGGAACAATCAGGATCAGGTTGGCGGCCAGCACGTAGCTGAACCACGACCAGACCACGTCCGAGTGCTGAAGCTCCTGCGGGATCGAGTCGACCACCACGATGGTGAGCGCAGGCAGATTGGTGGTGGCATCGTAACGGTTGACAGCCACCGAGTGGGTAAAGGTATCGTTGCTGTCGTTATCCCAGTCGTTGAGGCGCCGCTGCGCATTCAGGTTGTTCCCCATCGCCAGCATGCTGGTGCGGTTACTGGTGTCAATCTCGTAAAAATCGGGCTTCAGCAGCCATTCATGGCGGATCTTTTTGCGGATATCCGGAACGTCGCGCTGCTGCCACAGCAGCTTGCCGCGCTCGTCGTAGATAAACACCAGCGTCGGGAAGTTGAGCGTCATCCGCTCCGGCTGGGCGATGGTGAGCTTGTTGTCATGCCATTGCGCCAGCGTAAAGAAGAGGTTGCTCTCACCACGCATAACGCGATAGGTGTTTTTATCAAAGCTCACCACATAGCCAATGACTGCGACCATGCCGTAAGAGAGGGAGAGAAACAGAACAATCGCTGCGGAGGCCAGCAGAAAGCGGGCGCGCAGCGAAATCGGGCGATAACGATTAAACCAGGACATGGTCAGAGATCAAAGCGGTAACCCTGGCCACGTACGGTGGCGATCACGTCAGTGGGGTGCAGCGCTAAAATCTTTTTGCGCAGGCGGCCCATCAGTACGTCGATGGTGTGGCTTTCACGCAGTTCCGCATCCGGGTAGAGCTGGAGCATCAGCGAATCTTTGCTGACCACCTTGCCTGCGTTACGAATCAGCGTCTCGACGATGGTGTACTCAAAGGCGGTGAGCTTCACCGGCTGTTCATTGACGGTCAGTTCCCGGCGGGAGAGATCGACCTGAAAGGGGGCCATATCGATAATCTGCGAGGCGTGACCACTGTTGCGACGCATCAGCGCCTGCAGCCGGGCGGCCACCTCTTCGATATGAAACGGTTTGGTCACGTAGTCGTCGGCACCGGCTTCCAGCGCTTCGACTTTGGCCTGCCACCCTTCACGGGCTGTCAGCACCAGAATGGGCTGGCGCACGGCGTCGCCGCGCCAGCGACGGATCAGCGACATGCCATCTTCATCCGGCAGGCCGAGGTCCACCAGCGCGATATCGGGCAGATGTTCCCGAAGAAAATAGTCGGCTTCTTTGGCGTCTTCGGCGGCATCGACCTGATGGCCCATGTCACGTAACTGGACGGCGAGATGATGGCGCAGCAGGGCATTGTCTTCAACAACCAGAACACGCATAGAAAGTCCTTACACTCTGTTTGAGTCAACCTGCAGAAAGTATACGCGAAATGTATTAAACAGGATGTTAACGCAGACCGGAGTGAGCCGGTCTGCGGCGGGCATTATTTCAGATCGTCAACCATCCGGACAGCGCGACCGATATAGTTTGCTGGCGTCATCTGCTTCAGACGCACTTTTTCCTCTTCCGGCAGCGCCAGGCTGTCGATAAAGGCCTGCATACCGGCGGCATCCACGCGTTTGCCGCGCGTCAGCTCTTTCAGCTTCTCATAAGGCTTCTCGATACCGTAACGGCGCATCACCGTCTGGATCGGCTCCGCCAGCACTTCCCAGTTGTGATCCAGTTCGTCCAGCAGACGTTCGCGGTTCACTTCCAGTTTAGAGATGCCTTTCAGCGTCGCCTGATAGGCGATCAGCGCATAACCGACGCCGACGCCAAGGTTACGCAGCACGGTAGAGTCGGTCAGGTCACGCTGCCAGCGCGACACCGGCAGTTTGCTGGCCAGATGCTGCATGACTGCATTCGCCAGACCCAGGTTGCCTTCGGAGTTTTCGAAGTCGATCGGGTTGACCTTATGCGGCATCGTTGACGAGCCAATCTCGCCCGCAATGGTTTTCTGTTTGAAATGGTTCAGCGACACGTAGCCCCAGATATCGCGATCAAAGTCGATCAGGATGGTGTTGAAGCGGGCGATGCAGTCGAACATCTCGGCGATGTAGTCGTGCGGCTCGATCTGCGTGGTGTAGGGGTTCCAGGTGATCCCCAGCGAGGTGACAAAATTCTCGCTCAGCGCGTGCCAGTCCACTTCCGGGTAGGCAGCAATGTGGGCGTTGTAGTTGCCCACTGCGCCGTTGATTTTGCCCAGCACTTCAATCTGCTTCAGTTGACGTAACTGACGCTCAAGGCGGTACGCCACGTTTGCCATCTCTTTACCCATGGTTGACGGCGTTGCCGGCTGTCCGTGGGTGCGGGAGAGCAGCGGAATATCACGGTACTCGCTGGCCAGACCCTTCACCGCGCCAATCAGCTGTTCCCAGTAAGGCAGCAGCACGTCACGGCGGGCTGTTTCCAGCATCAGCGCGTGCGACAGGTTGTTGATATCTTCCGAGGTGCAGGCGAAGTGGATAAATTCAGAGACGGCGTGCAGCGCAGGCGTGTCGGCGACTTTTTCTTTCAGGAAGTATTCGACCGCTTTCACATCGTGGTTGGTGGTGCGTTCGATGGTTTTGATGCGCGCGGCATCTTCTTCGGAAAAACCGGCGACAATCGCATCAAGGAAAGCGTTTGCGTCAGCGTCAAATGCAGGAACTTCCTTGATCTCTGCGGTCGCGGCCAGTTTTTGTAACCAGCGAACTTCAACCTCAACGCGGAATTTCAGCAGACCAAATTCGCTGAAAATCGCACGCAGCGGGCTGACTTTGTCGCCGTAACGACCATCGACAGGTGAGACGGCGGTCAGAGAGGATAATTCCATCAGTGCAACTCCTGAATCATTTAGCAGTGTTTGGCCACACCGACTTAGTAGGTCAGTGGCAGCCGGGATAAGAGGGTTTTCGCTTCACGCAGCAAACGCTGACGCGAGAACATCAGTTGCAGTCGGCCACCACCGACCTGCTGCCAGAGCACCGCCGCGCGGATACCGGCCAGCAGGGTGGCGCGCACTTTACTCTGAACCTGGCTGTTCTGCAGCACGGCAGGTGAACCGGTCACCTGAATCCGCGGGCCAAGCGGGCTGATGACATCGACATAGATGCCCGCCATGGCGCTGAGAATGGTATCGGATTCCAGCTCATAATGCGCCAGCTGGCGATCCAGCTGACTGATGCGCTGCGCCAGAGTTGCCATGGCAGACTTACTGGCGCTGAGTTTACGTTCCAGCACCATCATGCTCAGGGTGTAACGGGTCAGTTCGGCACCGGCACCCTGGCGACTGCTGCTGTTCAGCACCGCCATCAGGGTTTCCAGTCCGAGACGCAGGTTGGCTTCATTGTTGCCAAACACGGCCAGCGTGGAGTCAGGATTGAGATCCAGCACGCTGCGCAGCGAAACGGTCAGCGCCTCTGGCTGGCAGTGACCCTGCTGAGCCAGCTGCTGCACCAGATGCGCGGACTGACAGATGCCCGCCAGCGCCAGCGTAATTTCCTGATAATTTTTCGCCACGGTTACTCCTGTTTACGCGTCATCAATAGGGGGCTGCGCCCGCTTACTCTGTCACGAAAGGCAGACGCTGTTCGATAATACCGCCACCGAGGCAGACATCGCCAAGATAAAAGACCGCAGACTGGCCGGGCGTCACCGCAGCAACCGGCTCATCAAAGCGCACTTCAATCCGATCGTCACCGTGAGGAATAATCTCACAGGGGATATCGGTCTGACGATAACGGGTTTTCACGGTGCAGCGAAGCGGGGCGGTGATCGGCTGACGATCGACCCAGTGCAGCTGCTGCGCAATCAGTCCCACCGACATCAGACGCGGATGATCGCCGCCCTGAGCGACAATCAGGCGGTTCCGCGCCACATCTTTGTCGACCACATACCAGGGATCATCTTTGCTCTCTTTCAGGCCACCGATACCCAGGCCTTTGCGCTGTCCCAGGGTGTGGTACATCAGCCCCTGGTGCTCACCGACGATCTGACCGTCAGTGGTTTCAATCTCGCCTGGCTGGGCCGGCAGATAGCGTGCCAGGAAGTCGCGGAATTTACGCTCGCCGATAAAGCAGATGCCGGTCGAATCTTTCTTCTTCGCAGTAATCAGGTCCAGCTCTTCAGCGATGCGGCGCACTTCCGGCTTTTCCAGCTCGCCGACCGGGAACAGGCTCTGCGCAATCTGCTGGTGGCTCAGGGTGTAGAGGAAGTAGCTCTGATCTTTGTTGCCATCCAGGCCGCGCAGCAGCTGGCTCTGGCCAGCGACATCCTGACGGCGCACATAGTGACCGGTAGCGATGAAGTCAGCGCCGAGATCCTCAGCCGCGAACTCCAGGAACGCTTTGAATTTGATCTCTTTGTTACAGAGAATATCGGGGTTAGGGGTGCGGCCCGCTTTATACTCTTCGAGGAAATGCTCGAAGACGTTATCCCAGTATTCCGCGGCAAAGTTAACCTTGTGCAGCTTCATACCCAGCTTGTCGCACACCGCTTGCGCATCCGCCAGATCGTCCGCGGCGGTACAATACTCCTCGCCATCGTCCTCCTCCCAGTTCTTCATGAACAGGCCTTCAACCTGGTAACCCTGCTGCTGCAGTAACCAGGCGGAAACGGAAGAATCGACGCCGCCGGACATACCGACGATCACTTTTTTCTGGCTGTTGTCAGACATGACACGCTCGCATTACGATAAAAAAACAGGCGGCGCATTCTATCATGCAGAAGGCAGACGCGCACCCTCGTGAAACGGCCACCGGAACGGGCTGATCAGATGAAGCGGGTAGCGCGTGCCCTGTTGCCACAGGCGGACGCTCTCCGCCACCAGCGGCGAACGCAGGTTAGAAGCCGTGAGAATCTGCGCTGGCGGCAGCCACCAGCAGCAGTCGATGTCGCTGTCCTGCGGCTCCGGCACCACTTTTTCCGGCAGATCGACCCCAAACAGAAAACGCACAAAAGGCGTGGTGTCGGGGGCTATCCACTGGTTAATCGCAATGAAATAGTCCATCTGCGCCACGATGCCGGTCTCTTCATAGAGTTCACGCGCCGCGGCTTCATGCAGCGTTTCATCCGCTTCCAGATGGCCGGCTGGCTGGTTCAAGGTGGCGCGTCCGTTGATGGTCTCTTCCACCACCAGCAGCTCACCTTCCGCCTGAACCAGACAGGCGACCGTAACATGAGGTTTAAACATCCCTTCTCCGCAATTGTTAACCTGAGGTTATGAAAGTTCGGTTGTCAGACAGGGTCTGTGCTGATCTCCCGCCACGCTCCGGGGGCCAGGTCGTCGAGGCTGTAGTGACCCATGGCATAGCGAATCAGGCGCAGGGTAGGAAAGCCGATGTGGGCGGTCATGCGGCGAACCTGACGATTACGCCCCTCATACAGCGTGACCTTCAGCCACTGCGTCGGAATGTTTTTACGCTCGCGGATCGGCGGCTGGCGTGGCCAGAGCCATTCGGGTTCATCGACTTTTTCCACGCCAGCGGGCAGGGTCGGACCATCTTTCAGATTAACCCCATCCCGCAGCGGCTGCAGATCCGCCTCCTGTGGCGCGCCTTCAACCTGCACGTAGTAGATTTTGCCGGTGCGTTTGCCGGGCTGCGTCAGCGCGGCCTGCAGGGCGCCGTCGTTGGTCAGCACCATCAGGCCTTCACTGTCGCGATCGAGGCGGCCTGCGGCATAGACCCCGGCAACAGTAACAAAATCCTTCAGGGTGCGGCGGCCCGCTTCATCCGTAAACTGCGGCAGAACGTCGAAGGGTTTGTTAAAGAGAATCACGCGGCGCGGGGCCGCAGGGCGGGCAGGCGCACGTCGCGCATCACGCGCCGGACGGCTGAATCGTTTATCCTGGTGAATTCGTTGAGAAGTTTTTCGCATGGGCTTTGCAGTCAGAAACATTCGGCGCATTATAACGTGAAATTGCGGTGATTGGCGTGGCGGAAATATTCAAGTAGTATTGACGCGCATCTTACAAATAATTAACAAACGCCCAGGAGAGGTTAATGGAAAGCAAAGTAGTTGTTCCGGCGGAAGGTCAAAAAATCACCCTGAATCAGGGCAAGCTGACAGTACCAAACAATCCGATCATTCCTTACATCGAGGGTGACGGTATCGGTGTTGATGTTTCCCCGGTCATGCTGAAAGTGGTCGACGCGGCGGTGAAGAAAGCCTATAACGGCGAGCGTAAAATCTCCTGGATGGAGATTTACACCGGTGAGAAGTCAGTCGAACTCTACGGCCAGGACGTCTGGCTGCCTCAGGAAACCCTCGATTTAATCAAAGAATATCGCGTTGCGATCAAAGGTCCATTGACCACCCCGGTCGGCGGCGGTATTCGTTCACTGAACGTGGCCCTGCGTCAGGAGCTTGACCTCTACGTCTGCCTGCGTCCGGTTCGTTACTACAAAGGCACGCCAAGCCCGGTTAAACGTCCTGAAGAGACCGACATGGTGATCTTCCGTGAAAACTCCGAAGATATCTATGCGGGTATCGAGTGGAAAGCGGGCTCTGCCGAAGCGGACAAAGTGATCAAGTTCCTGCGCGAAGAGATGGGCGTGAAGAAAATCCGCTTCCCTGAGCAGTGCGGTATCGGCGTTAAGCCATGCTCCGAAGAGGGAACCAAGCGTCTGGTGCGTGCGGCAGTGGAATACACCATCACCAACGATCGTGATTCACTGACTCTGGTTCACAAAGGCAACATCATGAAGTTCACCGAAGGCTCTTTCAAAGACTGGGGATACCAGTTAGTGAAAGAAGAGTTTGGCGGCGAGCTGATCGACGGCGGCCCGTGGATGAAGTTCAAAAACCCTAACACCGGCAAAGAGATCATCGTTAAAGATGTGATCGCGGATGCGTTCCTGCAGCAGATCCTGCTGCGTCCGGCTGAATATGACGTTATCGCCTGTATGAACCTGAACGGTGACTACATCTCTGACGCCCTGGCGGCTCAGGTCGGTGGTATCGGTATCGCACCTGGCGCCAACATCGGTGACGAGTGCGCGCTGTTTGAAGCCACGCACGGCACTGCGCCGAAGTATGCAGGCCAGGATAAAGTGAACCCAGGTTCCGTGATCCTGTCGGCAGAGATGATGCTGCGCCACCTGGAGTGGTTCGAAGCGGCTGACCTGATTGTTAAAGGTGTTGAAGGCGCTATCGCTAACAAGACCGTGACTTACGATTTCGAACGCCTGATGGATGGCGCTAAACTGCTGAAATGCTCAGAGTTTGGTGACGCGATCATTGAAAATATGTAATGTCTGATGCGGCCGGCACAGGGTCATGCTCTGTGCCGGCTTTTTTGTGCCCGCGTTCCACGCTTTTCTCTTTCTCCGCCTCACCTGACCCTTCAGTGACATCATCGCGTTTTAATATTTCTGTAAATCGGATTGTCTGATGCCACTGCAAAAAAAGGCAGCGTCCCTGCATCGGTCATTCTTCAGCGTCTGAATCCCGTTACTGTAAACACTCATTCATAAGGAGGATTTATGGACGCTAAATATACTAAAGACGCGATTTATATCTGTCGCCTGATGTTCGGTCAGGCTGTGCTGGAATTACTGGCGGATAATAAGGCCGTCACGAACCGCGCCCTGGAGGAGAAAATCAAGCGGATGTTACCCGATGCCCAGCCTGGGCTGATTTATCGGGTCGCCCTTGAGCTGTTAGACGACAGGCTCCATTAATCCCGTCCTGAAAACTGCGTGCCCGGCATACACTGTGCCGGGCCGAATGATCCTGACGCTCTCCCTGCCGGAAACCGGCTAATTGCCCAAACCCGTTAAGCGTATTCGTCCGCTCTGCCCGGCCTCATGTTTTAACAATATGGCAACTGTTGAACCAATCTGACACTTCGCTGACTAATCAGCTGATTGTACCGTTACGTTAGCATTCCACGAGCGTTAACGGGCCGTCTTATTTTTAGCCAGCCAGCACAGACTGTGCGCAGAGGATGTCAGACATGCGGGTTTTAATTATTTGCAGGGATAATATTGGCGACACGTTACTGACCACGCCGCTCATCAGTGCGCTGGCGCAGTCGGGACAGTATCAGGTCGATGTACTGACGAACAACTACGCCGCCCCTGTGCTGGCGCACAACCCCGATATCCGGCAGCTCTTCTTTTACACCAAACTGCATCACCGGGAGTCAGGGCAGGGAAGGGTGACCTGCCTGTTGCAGCGACTGAAGCTGATGCTGACCCTGAAAAAGCAACGCTATGAGGTGGTGATACTGGCGAAAAGCCGCTGGGATCAGCATGGCCTGAAATGGGTAAAGAGCCTGCGTCCGGCAAGAGTCATCGCCCTGGGAGAGCAGTCCCATCCTCTGATTACCGACCTGCTGCCACCGCCCGACCCGTCGCCGTGCCATATCAGCGAAACGCTGTTCAGCCTGGGACGCCCCTTCAATCTCCGTGAAAACAGACCGGGCAGACTGACGCTGCGGCCTGACGCCGCCCTTGCCGCCAGCCTGCGCGACACTTACGCAATTGATAGCGACCTCCCGGTGTATGCGCTGCAAATCAGCGCCCGTAAGCCGAGCCAGCAGTGGGAAGCGACACGTTTTGCCGGACTGGCTGAGAAGATTGCCGCTCACCATCCCTGCCAGATCATGCTGCTGTGGTCACCCGGCAGTCGCGATAATCCGCGTCATCCGGGTGATGATGAAAAAGCCGCAGACATCATGGCGCTCTGTCCGCACCTGTCGATCAGAGCGGTCTCAACAACCAGCCTGCCGCAACTGATCGCGGCGATGTCGTTATGTCAGGGGCTCGTGAGCAGTGATGGCGGGGCGATGCACATCGGTGCGGCGCTGGGATTGCCGGTGGTGGCGCTGTTCGGCGACAGCGACCCGGCGTGCTGGCATCCCTGGCAGGTGAATTATCAGGTGCTGCAACCCGCGTCACGGAATGTTAACGCGCTGAACAGCTGTGAAGTCTATGACGCCGTTGTCCATACCCTGATTCAGTCATCCTCTTCAGGCCAGCATCCCCGGCTGGCCGCCTCAGACAGCATCGCGACGGTGACAGGGCGGTAAGCCGGTTCAGCGCCGGCTCTGAATCCGGGAGTGAAAGCCAAGCGTCGCCGTTGCACTGCCGGAAAATAGCGGGACTCATCATAATGGTCGGCGCTGACGTTAAACGTGAGAAAAAAGTCGCTCATCAGCAGCGCAAATTCCACCTCATTCAGCGGAAGCTGTTGCAGGTGAAAACCCGGCCGGTCCACTCTGCGGAACCAGCCCAGCGGGGTCGGCTGATTATGATATTCAATCAGCGTAATAATGGCGGTAGATAAGCGGTTCATTATCCCACCAGTTGCGCCACGGCCTGCTCAACCTCTTCCGCCTTAATCGACGCCATGGGATGCTGCGTCGCCGTCTTATCCGGACGGTGAATGATAATGTGGCGATCGCTGTCCTGACAGGGGCCGGTATAGCGTGGATTAGCGGTGGAGAAGAGGCTGACGGTCGGGGTCTGCGCCGCCACGGCGATGTGCAGCGGGCCGGTATCGCCGGTGACCAGCAGATCCAGCGAGCGGATCAGGGTAATCAGGCCACTGAGATTTGTTTTGCCCGCCATTGGCGTCACATTTTTCCGGCAGTGCGGCGGCAGGCTGGCGATAAACGCCTGCTCAAGCGATTGCTCAGCCGCTGTACCGGTCACAACGATTTCACTGTCAGGCCAGCGCGCAAGCAGGGCGGTGGCCAGCTGACTGAACGACTCCAGCGGCCAGCGGCGGATATCTTTCGATGCCCCCAGCTGAAACCCGATGCGGCGATGCGACGCGTTTGCCGTGGCACTGCTATTCAGCTCTGGCAGATGCATCCGGGTCTGCTGCGTCTCTGCGCCCAGTGCTTCAATTAATTTCAGCTTACGCTTGATGGTGTGGTCGTCGAAATAACCCGAATAGTGGTCGAGATATTTATTCAGTACCGGCGATTCGCTGCCGTAATGGTCGCGTAAAATAGCCTGACTGCCGGTCAGTACCGAGCTCATAATATCGTAGGGGAAATGCGCGTGTAATATGACGGACAGTTCTGGTTTATGGCGACGCAGTTTGAAAAATAACGGCAGAAAATTTGCCAGTTTGTTATCCCAGATATAAATCTTATCGAACCAGGGATAGCGGCTGACGAGATCCTTATTTTTCAGGCTGGAGACCAGAATAAATTTACTGGCAGGAAAGCGTTTTTTCAGGCTCCAGATAGCGGGCGTATTCATCAGGAAATCGCCCAGCGCGGTGGTGGAATAGATGACCACGGTCTCCGGGTTCAGCTGCTGCAGGGCCTGCGGTTGTCTTCTGCCGGAAAATCGAGAATAAAGCGTTAAAAGGCGGTCTATCAGATAAATCTTTTTTTTCTTCACGTCTCAATTCTCTTTCACGTAGCAATTAAATTAAACAAAAAATCATTATGCGTGATTAGAGAATAGTTTCAGCGAGAAAGTTCATTGCGGAAATGTTTTTTTAAACGCTGTAGAGGAACTGTTTAAATTGTTTCCACAATTTCTGTGTTGTTTATACAGGGTGTATTTACAGGATTGCGTAAAGAGAGTAGGGGTTTATTGAAAAGGACTGGGATGAATCTTAAAAAATTATTTTATTTTGCATGTGATGTTAACTGCAGTAATAACTAATAGCAGGATAACAATGAGTGACATTATTTTATGCGTGCTATCGGTTAATGCCGCGCACTAAAAACAGACCCCGGCGTCAGAGCCGGGGCCGGGAATCAGGACTGAGGCTGACCCACCGGGCCGGAGCCGAGCGTGCCGCCTGGTGATGACTGACCGCTTGGCGCATGAGGACGTCCATCTTCTTTAATCGCACTGCTCTGGTGTGAGCAGCCCGCCAGAGAGGTCAGCGTCGCTGCAACGAGCAGCAGGGCAGGAATTGTTTTCATAAGGTCACCTTGATGTTGTCAGAAAAAGGGAAGCTCACTTAATCATAGTGACTGACCGCGATCTGGCCTGAAAAGGGTTATTTTTCAGATGTTTCTCAGCGGCACGTCGCTGTGAGCGAAAAAAAAACGGAAGCCACCGGCTTCCGTTCTGCTGACGTTCTGCAGGATTACTTGCGGCCCAGCAGAAAGCCGAGGACAACACCCACGCCTGCCGCAACAGCCAGACCCGCAACAGGATTAGACTGAACCTGATCCTTGATGCAGTCAGCAGCATCGCGTGCCGCGTAGCTTGCCTGGTTGGCATAACGGCGCGCGGCGCCTTTAGCCTGATGCTCAGAAGAGCCGGTTGCTGCGCCCCATTGTTCCTGAACTGCGCCAGCGGCTTCTTTTACTTTATCTTCGATTTTTCCTGACATCTGTTGCTCCTTGGTTTTAAGTGAGACACTCAAAGCGTAGCAAAGATAGTGAATCCTGCTCCGTCAGAGGCAAATCAGAGGCTAAAAAATTATGTCCGGCTGTTAATGGCGCGGTGTCAGCGGCTCAGCCGGAGGCGAAGCAGGGCAGAGACAGGGCTATTGCAACAGCACGCCCTGGAGCAGACTGGCCTCCACGATCGTCACCTCGTTGATTTTCAGCGCCTCCATATAGCCTTCAACCAGCAACAGATTGCTGACGTCCGTGGCGCGATAGTCGCCTGACAGTTCACTGTCACCCTTCCAGACCTGCTGCTGAGAGAGCTGACGCAATGCTGCCAGGGTGTAGTGATGGGGTCTGCCCGGTAACTGATTGCGGATGGAGAACCCGTGCACACCACCAATACCGATGACCCGGCGACCCGCCACATCTTGTTTGATCTGCGAGCTGACCTCGTTAGTGGCATAAAACTGCACGAAGCGCAGCACGGACTGCCGCCAGGAGCCAATCGGGTTGGGTGACGGGGCATCCGGGCTGTTCTTCAGCACGCGCAGGATAAAGTTTTTCAGCGTCACGGAAGCCAGCTTTCCCTGATAGATATCGGCCACCGGCTGACCGGCCTGCTGTCGCCAGGCGGTCATCTGCATCGATCCGCCGCCAATATCCCAGACCAGCAACTGCTCATCACGGATCGCGGGATCGTTCAGCGCGGCTCTGGCGGAGAGGAAGCCGAGCTTCGCCTCCTGCTGCTGTGAGATCAGGCTGATTTGCGCCCCGGTCTGCCGCTGCAGATCGTCAATGACCGCCTGGCCATTGCGGGCGTTGCGAAACACGGCGGTCGCCACGCCGCTGATACGCTGAGGATGAAAGCGCTGAGCATGGGCCAGAAGCTGCTGCAGCGCCGCGGCGCCCTGGCGGGCGATCGCCGGCGTGAGCTGATTGTCCGGAGCATGTGCCAGCGCATCGTTCCAGGCGACGGCGCGCTGATCCTGATAGAGCACTTTTTCAATGCGCGACTGGCAGACATTGACGCGGGCCACCGCGATTTTGGTGGTGCCGGAACCGATATCAAGACCGGCGCGAATTTGCTGGCAGCGATCGGCCAGGGCAGACGTGGCGAAAAAGAGCGAACAGAAGAGGGTAACAGCAGACAGTGCAGCAGAACGCATAGCGACTCCGGATGCCAGGGGGATCAGCGTGAGCGGGCCGTGACGCAGGCCGGATAAACGCTCACCAGGAAATGACGCAGGTGATCGAAACACCATTCGGCGTCGTCAGCCTGCGGACAATAGAACTGAACGGTGATCTTTTCATAGTCGCGCTGACGCTGGCGAAGAGGCGACCAGCTCCAGTCGAGCACCGAGCGGGCATAATTTACCAGCGTTTCAGCAGGCAGCTTATGCTGCTTCTCCTGCCCGGCCAGGTAGCGAATGAAATGCGCTTCCAGCGCCAGTGCCTCGTCGTGACCGTGCTGCGGCAGATCGGGACGAAAGGCCACATCGATAAAGCCGCAGACCGCATCGGCCTGCTGCTGCCAGTCGCAGGCGAGCGTCATAAACAGCCCCTCCTGCAGATTGACCTCTTCGACCAGTCGGCGCAGGTTTTCTGAGCGGTTCAGGACCGCAATCTCCTCCAGCCGGCTGGTTTCCAGCGTTAAATCAATACCGCACGGATTGACGGAGCCATCCGCATTGCGGGTGGCCGGAAAGGGGAAATCGATATAACCGTTGTTATCCAGACGCTTTTCCATCGGGGAAACCTGCTGCTTGACGTTTCCTGACAATAAACCATCTGGCAGCAGGATTCACCCCTTACGGACAGGTCCAGGTAATCTGGGTATCCTGGTAGGGATTGATCAGCCGGAACTGCTTATCAGAGAGGCGCTGCGCATAGTAGCCTTCCCGCGTCACTGCGGAGGGGACATATTTAAAGCGATCCAGCGACTGCAGCGGCCCACTCTCCACGCTGACGTCATCCCGGGTCACGGTGAAGGCGCTGACCAGATCAAAAATCCGTCCCTGCGTTTGCCCCATCGGCTGACCATAAATTGTCGAAACCTCACCCGGACAGTTGACCCCTTTCGGGCCAGATGAACATCCAGTCAGTATGGTGATGAGGATAAAAATGCTGAGTCGCATCATGATTTTCTACCTGCTTCAATCCCTGGGCGTGTCGTGGCGTGGCGTCTCTTCTGCCAGGCCATCATTTTGTTAATCATAGCAGTTTCCGCTGCGCTTCCTGTTTGCGATTTGTTTAATCGTTAAGCAACAGGAATGTAAAAGGGTGACTTTGCTTATCAATAAACGGTATTCTTGGCTCCTTTGCGCACCACTTAGGCAAATCCAGGGATAAATGATGAAAGAAGAAGAAGCCAGTCTAATGATTATTCGCCACGCGATTGACCAGTTAGATGCCGATAAGAAGCAACAGGTCGTTGCCTGCTCCGAGCGTATTCGCGCAGCGATGCAGGCGTATGACAGCGAGAATGCCGGGCTGGCGCTGATGCTGGTGGCCGCAGAGGTTGCCGCCGAATAACCGTTATCCGGTCAGCATGCGGCGCCGATATGCTGACCGGATTACTTTATCTTTTCTCAACTTTCCGCTTTTTCTCACCCCGATTCTATCTTTTCGTGGTCTTGTTCCCGACGCGCCTGTGCCTCATCAGGGGGCAGGGATATGTTAAGCTATTCATTCCTGTAGAAATCCTCTTCAGTGGAGACACAGCATGAAGGCAGCATTGATTGCTCTGGGCCTGATGGCCTGCCACGTCGCGCCCGCATGGAGCGAAACTGAATTTCAGCTCACCTGTCCCGGTCGGGCGACCATGACCATTTCACGCGCCGAATATGGATTATCCACCCTGATGTGGCCTCCCGGACACTTCCAGATTGCCGCAGGCCAGCAGCGTACCCGCCTGGAGGCGGGCGACAAAGTGGCGATTACCCGCTTTCGCAATGGCGATCAGCTGATTGTGAATCAGCGCACCCAGGCGACCTTCTTTGTTTATCGCGGTAGCGATAAACTGCTGCCCTGCAGCCGCAGTGAAAAACGCGATGTGGATGCGCTGACGCTTGAGCGCTACGACGACAGAGCGCGCTCTGACACCTGACACCGGAAGCCACGATGAAACCTGAAATTACCGACACGGTTACCGCACAGGATCTGGATGAGGTCAGACTGGGTCTGACCGCCTTCAACCGTAAGTTTATTAATGTGGATGAGATCCGCTCAATTGGCGTCTTCATCCGTGATGAGCAGGGCAAAAAGCTGGCGGGTCTGACCGGGTCAACGGCCGGAAACTGGCTGCGGATTGATATGCTGTGGGTCAGTGAGGCGCTGCGCGGGCAGGGGGCGGGCAGCGCGCTGATTCAGGCCGCCGAGCAGGAGGCGCGGGATCGCGGCTGCCGCTTTGCCCAGGTGGATACCGCCAGTTTTCAGGCGCGACCGTTTTATGAAAAGCTTGGCTATACGCTGCGTTTCAGCCTGGATAACTATCCACGCCACCACCAGCGCCACTATCTGACGAAAACGCTGTAATCAGAACAGCGGCTGCTGACGCAGATCGAGCGGGTGCTGCTCAGCTTCATCGATCGCTGCCAGCCAGCTCTGCAGGGTGACTTTTTTCCACGAGAGATGTCCGCGCGTGGTGCTCATCAGCACCACGTCGGGACGCAGCGAACGGTACAATTCCAGCGTCTGACTCAGCTCCGCCGGATTACTGTCCGGCACCAGCACGGTGATCCAGTTATCGTGCGACCGCGTCACCGTATCCCCGACAAACAGATAGGTCAGCCCCAGCGGCGAGGTATAGAGGTAACTGCTGCTGCCCGGCGTGTGCCCTGGCGTCGGCAGCAGATGAAAATCCCCGAAGTGCGTCTCCTGCTGCGAAAAGGTGTCATCAGGCTCCGCGAAGCGGCTGATGGGGCCCAGCGACCGGCTATGGCAGTAAAGTGCGCTGCTGAAGCGCTGCTGGATCACCGCCGCCCCCGGCGCAGACTCGTGCCAGTGGGTCAGATAGTGGCGGATCACGCCACCGCTATCGGCCAGCACTTCATGATCGAGCGGATTTTCTACGCGGCCAATCAGCAGATTGCCGCGAGGGTGACGCAGCATAAAGCCATGCATCATCAGGTCATTAACGGCATCTTCCACCGGAAATTCCGGGGTTGAGATCCACAAATCGTCATACAACGGCTTCAATGTCGATCTCCTGAAACGTTCTTTATTCCCGCAGAACGGGATGCCCGCTTGCCTGTAAACTGGCCTGGCCCTGACGGACCGCTAATCGTGCGCTGGCCCCCAGGGGCAGGGTCACGGTGTCAGCCGCGTGACCAAAATCCAGACCGCTGATCACCGGCAGGCCGGTGGTTTCACGCACCCGCTGCCAGACGGTGCTGAAGTCAAACCCGTTGTCATACTCTGTCAGTGCGGTGCTGGTAAAGCTGCCGGTGACCAGCGCCCGCTGGCGCGCCAGAATGCCGCTCTGCTGCAGCTGAATCAGCATACGTTCTATGCGGAACGGATGTTCATTCACATCCTCAATGACCAGAATGCCGTTTTCAATCTGTGGCATCCACGGCGTGCCAGTCAGCGAGCAGAGCATCGCCAGATTACCGCCCCATAGCGTCCCCTGCCACTCACCCTCATCAGGCGTTTCGCTCTGCCATGCCACGTCTACTGTAGGTGATGTCAGAGCCTGCCAGAAGTGATGCAGGGTAAATTCAGATAAGGTCGCGGCACCGAAGTTGCCGGCCAGCATCGGACCGCTGAAGGTGATTAAGCCGACCTGCGCCAGCAGCGCCAGCTGAATGGCGGTGAAATCACTGTGCCCGCACAGCGCCAGCGGCTGATTCAGCAGGCGACGCTGCAGGCCGACATAGTCGATCGATTCCAGTAACCGGCTGGCACCATAACCGCCGCGCACCGCCAGCACCACATCGGGCAGCGTGCTGAGTGTGGCAAGCTGGTTAATATCCGCCAGCCGTTCGGCGTCTGTCCCGGCGAAGCGCTGAAAACGCCGGGTAATGATCTGCTCATTCTCTACCCGATGGCCCGCCTCGCGCAGTCGCGCAATGCCGCACAGTGCCGCAGGCTGATTGTGACAGTAACCGGAGGGGGAGATAAGACGAACTGAACGTGAAATCATCATACTTTCCTGCTGTTAGCGCCCTTGACCTGAGGCGATGATGACGAAATACACCCCTGAAGTCACGACACGGGCCGCTTTTTCGTGCATTTAGGATAAACGGTAATTTTGCTCTCAGGCTGTCTGGGTATGATAGCATTCGCCACTACCGCTATGAGACGAAAAATTGCTGAAAATCCGACACCTTATACTCTCAGCGTTACTCCTGACCGGCTGTGCCAGCGAGCCACCGCACCACGCAGTGAAACAGCGTAATACGCCTCTCACTCAGGCACCGCCTTCCAGCGTTAACAGCGCATGGTCAATGTTTACCGAAGATGCCGCCAGTCATTATGGCGTTGATGAGAAGCTTATCAGCGCCATTATCAGTGTCGAGTCGGGGGGAAATCCTGGCGTGGTGAGCCGTTCGAATGCGGTGGGCCTGATGCAGATCAAAGCCTCGACCGCCGGGCGTGAAGTTTACCGGACTCAGGGTCGCCGCGGTCAGCCATCGAATGCCGAACTGCGCGATCCGGCTAAAAATATCGATATCGGCACCGCCTATATCCGCATCCTGCAGGATTCCGCTCTGTCAGGGATTCGCGATCCGCTGACGCTGCGTTATGCCACCATCGTCTCCTATGCCAACGGTGCCGGTGCGCTGCTGCGAACCTTCTCCCGCGACCGCGATCGTGCCATTGCGATGATCAATGCGATGTCGCCGGATGAGTTTTATCAGCATGTCCAGAACAAACATCCGGCGGCGCAGGCTCCGCGCTATCTGTGGAAGGTTACCACCGCCTACCGCACGATCTGACCGGAAAGCGCCTCGGCATGATAGCGGGCGCACTCCCTACGGCGCGAGCAGCAGCCGCGCCGTCGGATAATCGACGATCAGCACTTTAATGTAGCCGCCCAGCAGCGCCGCACGAATCGCCGGCGCTTTCTCGCGTCCGCCAGCCAGTCCCACGACCTGCGGGCACTGCTTAACCTGCGCCAGCTCCATGCCGATCACCGGATCTTCTTCCGGCTGCAGCACCGGCTGTCCGCAGGCATCGAAGTAGTGCAGGCAGATATCCCCCACGGCACCGCGTGCCGCCAGGGTCTGCAGCATTTCACCATCGTAGTAGTTGCCTGAATTGCGCAACAGGGCTGACGGCTCAAGGTCGCCAATACCGACAATCGCCAGATCGACCTGCTCAAACTGCTCCAGTACCTCCGCAACTTCCGCGTTGGCTGACAGCCGCTGGCGATCGCTGACCGAATGTTCGATTGACTGAGACGGCAGCAGCCAGGCGGGGCAGTTCAGCAGCGCCGCCAGATTCTGCGTCAGAATGGTGGCCTGCACATTGCCGTTAGCGCCAACCCCGCCCAGCAGCTGGATAACCCCTTTGCAGGCGATGTTGAGCGGATGCAGCGCATCGACCATCGCCCGGATGGTGCCGCTCCAGGAGGAGATGCCAATCAGTTCATCGTTGCGCAGGCGGGTTTCGAGATAGTGCGCTGCCGCCGATCCAATCGCCTGTTTGATCTGCAGCGGAGAAGCCTGGTCCGGCACATCAACCACAATCGCCTGGGGCAGGTGGTAGGTCTGCTCAATCGCTTTTTCCAGCTCAGGATAGACATTGGCCGGTGGCACAACGCTGATTTTGACCACACCCTCTTTTACGCTGCGATTAAGGATGCGTGAGACAAAGGACTGCGACAGGGACAGCGACTGCGCGATCTCCGACTGCTTCAGCCCCTCGATATAGTAAAGGGTGGCGATCTTCACCATCAGTCGCTGTTCATCCTGTTTAGCCATCGGTTTTCCCTCTCAGAGTCTGCCCGGTATTGTTAACCAGGATCATCAAAATCACAACGCAGGCGAATTTGTGATCGTTTTCGCTTTTTGACGATCGCCTGTTGGACGATGCCTCAGCAGAGGCGCATAGTCATTATGCATATAAAATCGTAATTGAATATATATTCATTGAAATTCGTGAGCAGGCCCTTTTGTCCCCATGGTGCCGGTTGTCAGGCTAAAGGGATCATGGGGGGATGGAGATACCCGTCAGGTGATGAACCGATCTGACACGCTGTTTAACGACGCATTTATACAGGATGACAGGTGGCCGATTCCGGACCGGATACGTTAACGGTTAATTTTTTTACCCATCGTGAATATATATTCACGGTCGATTTAAAATTCAGAGGCAGAACATGAACCCTTTCAATCTTTCAGTCGATGAGCTTGAACGCCGGGCGCGGGCGATACGCCGCCGCATTATCCAGCTTAACGCGGGCAGTCCGGCAGGCGGGCACACCGGTGCTGACCTGTCGCAGGTCGAGATCCTGACCGCGCTCTACTTCCGTATTCTGAACTGCGCACCGGATCGCACAGAGGATAACGATCGCGACATCTACATTCAGTCCAAAGGGCATGCGGTAGGGGGCTACTACTGCGTACTGGCGGAAGCGGGCTATTTCCCGACCGAGTGGCTTACCACCTATCAGCACGCTGACTCTCCTCTGCCGGGCCACCCGGTGCGCCAGAAGACACCGGGCGTGGAGCTGAACACCGGTGCGCTGGGGCACGGCCTGCCGGTGGCGGTAGGCATCGCCCTCGCGGCGAAAAAAGATCGCAGTTCCCGCCGCATCTTTGTCGTGACCGGTGATGGCGAACTGGCGGAAGGGAGCAACTGGGAGGCCGCTCTGGTGGCGGCGCACTATGGGCTCGACAATCTGATCATCATCAATGACAAGAACAAACTGCAACTGGCGGGCGCCACCCGGGACATCATGAACACGGACCCGCTGCCGGAAAAATGGCGCGCTTTTGGGCTGGAGGTCAGTGAATGTAACGGCAATGCGATGGCGGCGGTCGTCAGCACCCTTGAAAACCTGCCGCAGAACGGCAAGCCGCAGGTGGTTGTGGCGCATACCGAGAAAGGTTTCGGCGTCTCCTTTATTCAGAGCAAGGCGGAGTGGCATCACCGGGTGCCGAAAGGCGAAGAGATCGCGCTGGCACTGGAGGAACTGAAAGATGAGTAATGCACAACACCTGGCAAACGTCATGGTTACGGCCTTTATCGATGCGGTGAATCGCGGCGTCGATCTGGTACCGGTGGTCGCGGACTCCACCTCCACCGCCAAAATCGCGCCTTTTATCAAGGCCTTTCCCGACCGGCTGATTAACGTCGGCATCGCGGAGCAGACGCTGGTGGGAACGGCAGCAGGCCTGGCGCTGGGCGGCAAAATCGCCGTGACCTGCAACGCCGCGCCGTTTCTGGTTTCACGCGCCAATGAGCAGGTAAAAGTCGACGTCTGCTACAACAACACCAACGTCAAACTGTTCGGGCTGAATGCCGGTGCCAGCTATGGCCCGTTAGCCAGCACCCATCACAGCATTGACGATATCGCCGTGATGCGCGGCTTTGGCAACATCGAGATCTACGCACCGTCCTGTCCGCTGGAGTGTCGTCAGATTATTGATTACGCCCTGGAACACGTCGGCCCGGTCTATATCCGCCTTGATGGCAAAGATCTGCCGCAGCTGCATGATGACACCTACCGCTTCAGACCCGGTGCGATCGACCTGTTACGTGAAGGCCGCGATATCGCCCTGGTGGCGATGGGATCCACAGTTCATGAGGTGGTTCACGCCGCTGCGCAACTGGCTGAGCAGGGTATTTCAGCGGGCGTGATCGCGGTTCCATCGATTCGACCCTGTGATACCCAACAGCTGCGCAACCTGTTAAATCACTATCCGGCGGTCGTGACCGTGGAGGAGCATAACGTCAATGGCGGTGTCGGCAGCCTGGTCGCGGAAGTGCTGGCAGAAGGCGGCTGCAGCATTCCGCTGGTCCGGCTCGGCATTGCTGATGGGGAGTATGCGATTGCCGGCGATCGGGCCGCCACGCGTGCCCGTCACGGCATTGACGCCAGCAGCGTGGTGAAGAGTGCAGCGCGCATCTGCGCAGGAGTGTGAACATGGCGGGACCTCTGATTCTGGCAATCGATGAAGGCACGACCAATGCCAAGGCGATAGCGGTTGATCGTGCCGGGCGGGTGGTGGCGCGTGGCAGCCAGAGTTTAACCCTGCACCATCCCCAGCCGGGGCTGGCTGAGCAGGACCCGATGGCAATCTGGCAGGCGGTGAGGGAAGCGATCACCCGGTGTCTGGCGGCATGCGGGGGCGCGCCTGTCGCCGCCGTCGCGATCAGTAATCAGCGGGAGTCGGTGCTGATCTGGCAGCGGCGCGACGGGCAGCCACTGACGCCGCTGGTAAGCTGGCAGGATCGCCGTTCTGAGTCGTTCTGTCGCGATCTGCACCAGGCAGGCAAAGCCCCCCGGATCAGTGGCCTGACCGGGCTGGCCGTCGATCCGATGTTTCCGGCGGCGAAGCTGACCGGGATGCTGGCTGCCATCCCCGATGGCGCGGCACGGGCCGCAGCCGGCGAGCTCTGCATCGGCACAGTCGATTGCTGGCTCAGCTGGCAGCTCAGCGCGGGCGAATGCTTTGTGACCGATCATGCTAATGCCGCCCGTACGCAGCTCTACAGCCTGCACCTGAACGACTGGGACGACGAGCTGCTGACGCTGTTTCAGCTGCCGCGAGCCGCGCTGCCGCGCATCATCGCCTCCGCCAGTGAGCAGGGTGTGGTGGCGGTGAACACCATTCCCGGCTTAGCGCCGGGCACCCCCATTCTGGCGCGCATCGGCGATTCGCATGCCGCCCTGCAGGCGCAGCGACGCGGAGACGCTGAAGTCGTAAAAGCCACCTACGGCACCGGCTCGTCCCTGATGATGTCCATGGCGACGCCGTTACTGACCGAAAATGGCCTCAGCACTACCGTGGCCTGGCACGACGGTACGCTGCGTTACGCCTTTGAAGGCAATATTACCCACACCGGCTCAGGCGCGGCCTGGCTGGGTAAGCTGCTCGGCGTGCAGGACCCACGTGAACTGACTGCGCTGGCGCAGGGCTGCGATGACAATCAGGGCATCTACTTCGTCCCGGCGCTCTCAGGACTGGGCGCGCCCTGGTGGGATTTACAGGCGCGCGGCATGGTGTGCGGATTGACGGATGCCGCCACCCCCGCGGTGCTGGCGCGGGTGGCGCTGGAGTCGATCGTCTGGCAAATCGCCGATGTCTTTTTTGCGATGGAGCAGGCGAGCGGTCAGCAGCTTCCGGCGCTGTGTGTGGATGGCAGCGCCACGGAAAACAGCTGGCTGATGCAGCTACAGGCCGATGTGTTACAGCGTCCGCTCTACCGGGTGCCCACCGCCGAAGTCTCCGCCCTGGGCGCAGCGTTGCTGGCCGGCAAAGTACTGGGATGGTGGCAGCAGGGCAGTGATATGCAGGCGCTGCAGGGGGGCAGCGTTATCCTGCCCCGTGACGCGCGCGCGCACGCTATGCAGGAAAACTACAAAGGCTGGCTCGATGCTGTTGCCCGCTGCCGTTTTCAGCCGCGTTAAGCGCGATCCGGCGCAGCGGCGTGACGGATTGCCTGGCCTGAAACCACCTGAGGCCAGGCAACACTTCAGCGCGCCATTTGACGTACATCGCCCTTATCATTCTCCACGGCAACCAGATCCACTGGCGGCAGATTGCCGCCGCTGAACTCGACCTGACGGATCGGGAAGGCGAAGCGAATATTGCGCGCTTCCATGGCCGCCATCAGCTGCAGGTTAATCTCCTGCTGAATATCCATATATTTGTTGTAATCCGCATCCAGCACGTAATAGACCACTTCAAACGTCAGCTTCGAATCCTCAAACGCCAGGAAGTGGGCGCGGTCAAAACGCGTGGTTTCCACACCCTCGATGATCGCCTTAACCAGCGGGCTAATCTCCCGAACCTGCTCCGACGGGGTGGCGTAGCTGATGCCAAACTTAAAGACGATGCGGCGCTGCTGCATACGCTTGTAGTTGTGAATGGTCTGCTGCAACAGAATGGTGTTTGAGCAGACGATTTGCTCTCCGCTCAGGCTGCGCAGCCGGGTCGTTTTCAGGCCGATATGCTCGATGGAACCGGCAATGTCGCCAAAGACAATAAAATCGCCATGCTCAAAAGGCTTATCAAAACCAATCGCCAGTGACGCAAACACATCGCTCAGCACGGTCTGAATGGCCAGTGCAATGGCGATACCGCCGACCCCGAGGCTGGCGACCAGTGCGGTAATATTGATACCCATGTTCGACAGAATAGCGAGGAACATCATGATCCAGACCACGATCCGCAGCAGAATCCCGAGGATCACCGTGGTCACCGGATTACGCACGTGCAGCGGATCGCGCATCAGGCTCTTCAGCCACAGCCGGATGCCGCTGTCGATCCACAGGGCGAGTTGCACAATCAGCGCCAGGAACCAGCCGTGGGCGATGGTGGCGCTCCATGAGGCGGGCAGATCGACAAATTTCAGGGCGATCAGCAGCGAAAAGATCAGCAGCAGGGTCTGGCTGGTGCTTCGCAGGATCTCCACCAGGATCGCCGTGACACGAACGTGACGGTGTTCGCTGTAAAGGGCAATCCGGTTGGAGATAAAGCGAATCAGGGTGCGCAACACCCAGTAGATCACCAGGGTGGCGACCACCACGATGGCGCTGTTGAGCCAGAACGTCTGGTTAAAAAAGAGGGAGTGAAAATGACGTGATGAGAGCCAGTTTTCCATTGGGGAAGGTCTCCTTGCTGGGTTCCGGTTTAAAAGAAATCAAGCAGGAAGCATAGCCTGGATGCGGCCCCTTGGGGGCACGCATCCGGAAAGGGGTTACTGAAATCGGGTCGATTTATCGCGGGCCAGTCGCTCAAGGGAGAAGATAATCTGCTGAAGCTGTCGCTCCTGCGTTGGGTTCAGCGTGGCAAACCGGAAGCTGAGACGGGGCGTCACGCGGGTTTCATTTTTATGCGTCACGACAGTGCGTTCGCCGATGTGCAGCAGCTTAACCGGCACCTCAAAATGACCATACTCACCCAGCTCCACGCGAAACTGATTGAAACTGTCGCCATTCTGCAATCCTTCCGGCAGCGCCTCGTCCACCAGCACACCGATCCCGCCCAGCGACAGATCCTGCAGGCGCAGACGCGTTTTCCGGCCATCCGGCCACACGGTATGGCACCAGAACTCCGGCGCCAGCGGGGCAGTGACCCGGAAAAATTCCCGTCGCTGAATCTGCCACACCAGCTCGGGCAGCGGCGCGCTGAAGGCGGGCAGGCCATCAAAATCGACCTTCTCCAGCGAGGCGAGACTGAACTCAACCTTTGCGCCGTAGGTTTCCGCCGTGATGCTGAGATCGTCGCTGGTCAGGGCGTAGTCGTTATCCAGATTATTACTGCCGAGGTCAAACAGCAGGCGGTCTGCGTCGGCAGCCAGCATCCGGCTGATAAACTGCCCGCGCGGAAAACGCACCAGTAATGGTGTCTGCAGTCGCAGCAGATCTTTCATTACGCCCAGAACCGCCAGCGTGCCACGTTTTAAATATTGTTCCTGGTCGGCTTCTTTCACATCCTGCTCCACAAGGGGTTTTATTATTTTTACGTTCTGACTACCTCATTACGGTTATCGGCGCAGCGGAAAAAAGCTTTAGCCAGGGTACGCCGAAAAAATCGTGAGGGCAGGCAGGCACTTTCTGAAAAGCTCGCTATACTTAGCGCAGTAAACCGCTTGATTAATCAGGCGTTCACGATGTAATCAAAAAAGGAAGGAGCAACAGATGGGTATTATTTCCTGGATCGTCTTTGGCTTGATCGCGGGTATTCTGGCGAAGTGGATTATGCCGGGTAAAGACGGTGGCGGTTTCATTCTGACGGTGGTGCTGGGTATTATCGGTGCTGTGGTCGGGGGCTGGATCAGTACGCTGTTTGGCTTCGGCCGCGTCGATGGGTTTAACTTCGGAAGCTTTGTGGTCGCAGTGATCGGTGCCATCGTGGTGCTGTTTATCTACCGCAAGGTACGCAGTTGACCGTAACGGTTTAAACAAAAAAGGGGACGAAGCGATTCGTCCCCTTTTTTATGACTCAGATTGGATCGCTTTTTAACGCCCTTGCCCATCATGCTATGAGCCTCTTTTGCTGCGAACAGACTATCGTAGCGTGATCCCACCATGCATTTTCATTAACGCTGACTGCCTCCACCGTGAAATGCGCACTTTCGACTTCACGCCGTAAATCAGGGAGCGGCTTCAGGGTCCGCCAGGGCTTGCCGGCTTTCCATAAATGGTGGCTGCAGGGATCATACGCAGCCATGTCGGCTGAATGACGAGGTGTGCCGCACATCGAACCGATCACAAAGCGTCCCTCCGGGCTGAGCAGCCTTCTTACCTCGGCAAAAAAGCGCTGCCGATCGTCGTCGATCAGGCAGTGTAAGCAGCTGCCATCAATAATGAGCTCAAACGTTGCCGCCTGGCAGCGATCGATATGACAGACATTGCCGACAAGAAATGTCGCGGTGAGTCCGGCTTGCTGAAAACGCTTTTCGGCCCACTCTATTGCGGTCTCTGACCAGTCTACCCCCCAGACTGAATATCCCTGCTCAGCGAGAGACTGTGCGGCCATGGCGCCATTACCACATCCCATCTCCAGTACCGGCGCGCCAGGCTCCGGTAAATAGTGGTGAGTACGAAGCCACTGGAAGATTTCTTCCTGCTGTTTTTTGGCTCTGAGATAACCTTCTCCCGCCCAGGCCACCGCGCCGTTTGCCAGAAGCTGCCTGTAATATTGTTCATAGGGGTTCATGTCAGAGACTCCTTTTCAACGCCGGACCCTCTGTTTTATACGTCAGGGCCGCCTGCGTGTCATCGCACCATTTCGGCCATAGTTCTATCTGTGAGCGAAGCGGCAGAAAAAAGGCCGGGCGGATTTCAGGAACGTTCGGGAGGGAAAGATCTGCAGGCAGAGAAAGATAATTCTGAGCGGATTTGAAGAGGCTGAAAAAGGCGGGTTATCAGAGGAGAAAACCCTCCGGGCTGGCCGGAGGGTTGCATCACGGAGGCTCTTATCAGAAGTCGTAACCGACGGTCGCCATCACGCTGCGTTCAGCGCCACGGTAGCAGTAGCCGGTGCCGTAGCAGGCGGCCACATAGGTGCGATCGGTCAGGTTATTCGCATTAACCTGCACCCAGGCTCCTTTCAGGCTGTTGTTCCAGGCGCCGAGATCGGCGCGAACGGAGGCATCAAACAGCGTGACCGACGGCAGACGGGTAGTGTTCTCGTTGTCCGCCCACTGCTTGCCGATGTAGCGCACGCCCGCGCCGGCACTCAGACCGTAATCAAACTGATAGTGGCCCCAGAGAGACGCCATGCTGTTTGGCGCCACGTAAGGCGTGTGCCCATCATTACCATCTACCGAATCCTTGTAGCGCAGATGATTCAGAGTATAGCTCGCCACTGTGCTCAGGCGTGAGGTCAGCTGATTACGCGCCTCCAGCTCAATACCCTGGGAATGAACTTTACCCGATGGCGTATAGGTCGCCGTCAGCACGTCGCGGTTCGCCACATCTTTCTGCGTCAGATCATAAATCGCAGCGGTATAGAGATCGCGTGTGCCAACCGGCTGATACTTCACCCCGGCCTCATACTGTTCTGACGTGGTCGGTTTCAGCAGGTTATTGTTCGGATCGGTGAGGGCGGTGGGCGTAATTGCCTGGCTCCAGCTGACATAGGGTGAGATGCCATTGTCGAAGGCATAGAGCAGCGCGGCGCGCCCGCTGATGTGATCATCCTGACGGCGATCGCTGCCGCTGTTATTGGCGACGATGCGATCGTACCGGCCAGAGAGATCCAGATGCCAGCGATCCAGCTTCATCTCATCCTGCAGATAGAGGCCGGTCTGGTAGTAACGACGGGTTTTATCCGCCCAGGTATAGGCTGGCATGTCACCGACCTGCTCGCCGGTCAGGGCATTCAGCTGTGAAGCCGAGCCGCCTGCCGCGGAGATCTCATTTTTGTAGCGGTGATATTCAGCACCCAGCGTCACGCGATGCTCCAGTTCACCGGTGGCAAACTCCGCCTGTAAACGGTTATCGGTAGCCCATGCCGCCAGCGAAGAGCGCTCACCGGAATAGTAGCGGTTCAGCAGATCGGGATTATTTTTGTCCCAGCCAATCTGATAGACCTGATCGAGATCGACATTCGAGTGGCTGTAGCTGCCGGTTGAGGAGAAGGACCAGACGTCATTAAAACGATGGGCGAAATCGAAGCTGTAGATCTGCTCGCGGCGTTTGAACTGGTCGAGGTCGCTGTTGCCCTCATAGAATCCCTTACTCAGCTTATAGCCGTTGTGTTCGGTGATGCTGCCGTCACCCGGGACGGAGCCGTGATAGCCGCCAGAGGGATCTTTCTGCAGATAGGCTTTCAGGATCAGATGGGTATCTTCATCCGGCTGCCACATCAGCTGCGGCATCAGCGCATATTTCTCTTCGCGGGTGTGATCGTACTGGGTGTCGCTGTTGCGGGTCACGCCGGTCAGACGGTACGCCCACTGGTCGTTGATGGCATTGGTGTAGTCGAACATCGTGCCGGTGGTGGCATTGCTTCCCGCCTGCAGCTGAATGTGACCCTCTTCCGCGAACTGAGGACGCTTAGTGACCAGGTTTACCAGCCCGCCAGGCACCGTCTGGCCGTAAAGGGCCGAAGAGGGGCCTTTGATCACGTCGACGCGCTCAAGGAAGGCGTTATCCACCTGCAGAATGTTGAAACTGCCGCCGTCGCTCATCAGCCGCATGCCGTCGAGGAAGGTGTTATCGACATCGCCGCCGTGGAAGCCGCGCAGCGCGATGGTGTCGTAACGGGTGGCGGCACCGCCAAAGTTAGTAAAGACACCGGAGCTGTAGCCCAGCGCCTGATTCAGGGTCAGTGCCCCCTGGTCCTGGATCTGCTGACGGGTCACAACCGAAATTGACTGCGGTGTGGTCACCAGCGGCCGATCGCTTTTAGTTGCGCCCTGGCTGGTGGTTGCCAGATAGCCCTGGGTGGGAGAGGTCGCATCTTCCTGCGGCTGGGCAGTCACGACCATATCGGCAGCGTAACTCAGGGCAGGCGCGGCCAGCACCAGAGTGCAGAGGGGAACATAACCTTTCAGCGGCAATGACAGTTTCATCGAAATTCCTTTCTTAACAAAGGTTCAGGCAGGTGTAGTCAGTTTGTTGATACATAATCTCATTATCATAATGAGAATTATTACCTTTTGTAAAAACGCTGCAATTTTGCCTGTGGATGAGAGAACGTCAAGTAAAATTCGCTGAAGTGAGGAAAGAATACCTCCGGCCAGGCCAGAGGTATTCAGAGACTAATCAGGGCTGAGAGGCTGACGCCTGAGGAATATCGTGGGCGCTGTTACAGGTTTTATCTTTCGGGCAGTACTTATCCAGCAGTTTCAGCGTTACGCCGTTTGTCCAGCCGAAGCCATCCTGCAGCGGGTACTCACCGCCGCCGCCGCCACCGAGATTTTTGCCTTCAACGACATATTTCTCGACCAGCTTATGCTCACGGTCATAGGTGCTCTGGACATTTTGCAGGAAGCGTAATCCCACCTTTTTAGCCAGTTCTGGCTGGTTGTAATGCTCCAGTCCTTCGACTGCAACCCACTGCAGCGGTGCCCAGCCGTTAGGGGCGTCCCATTGCTGACCGTTGTTCACGGTGGTCGTGACCAGCCCGCCTGGCTTCAGCAACTGTTTCTCTACCGCGCTGGCGGTACTTTCCGCCTGCTTATCGCTGGCGACCTGCAGATAGAGCGGGAACAGTGTGGCCGCGGTCAGCTGCGGATGAACCTGCTTTTTCTGCCAGTCATAGTCGGCATACCAGTTCTGTTTGCTGTCCCACAGATAGCGGTTAATCGCCGCCTGGCGCTTCTCTGCGCGATCGGCATACTGCTTCGCCAGATCGCTCTGTTTGTTCATCTGGTACCCTTTAGAGAGCGTCTGCTCCAGATGGAACAGCAGGCTGTTCAGGTCAACCGGGGCCAGCTGCGTCGTGCGGATGGTGGAGAGATTATGCGCATCGGTAAACCAGCGTGAACTGAAATCCCATCCCGATGCTGCCCCGGAGCGCAGCTCGCGGTAGAGTTCCGCTTTATTGCGCTGCGGCGCTTTCTGCGCGGTGGCGATATCATCCATCCAAGACTCGGTGCGCGGCACATCACGGGCATCCCAGTAGCGGTTAAGCAGCGTGCCATCCGCCAGCTTAATCACCCGCTTGCTGGCCGTGCCCGCCGCCACTTTGTCGCTATCCGCCATCCAGTAGTCATACTCTTTCTGCAGTTCAGGCAGGTAGTGGCTGTACGCTTTGCCCTGGTCATGCGTCGCCAGCAGATCGACCATCAGGCTGAAGAATGGCGGCTGCGAGCGGCTCAGATAGTAGCTGCGGTTGCCGTTGGGAATGTGCCCGTAGCGGTCAAGCAGCGAGGCGAAGTTATCCACCATATCCTGCACTTTATCCCAGTGTCCGCTCTCGGCCAGTCCCAGCATGGTGAAGTAGCTGTCCCAGTAATAGATCTCGCGGAAGCGACCACCCGGCACCACATAGGGTTTGGGAAGCGGAAGCAGCGAGTCATATTGTCCGGCGCTGCTGGTGGTGCGCGTCAGCACCGGCCACAGGCCATCAATGTGGTCACGCAGGTTTTGCCCGGCTGGCGGCACATATTTGTCGCCTGCGGCGGGCAGGGTAAAGTTGGCATCAACAAAACGCTTCAGATCGAAATTGCGCTGTTTCTTCTGCATCTGCCAGTCGGCAAGTATCGACGCGGGATCAAATTTCGGCACCGCATCGGCAAAGGTTTTCTGGTCCGGGTAGAACTTCGCCTGTTGCACGGCATTAAACAGCGGCCCCAGACGAACGTCTGGCGGCTGCGGCTGATTATCCAGCATGCGGCTGTGATCGTCGGCATGAGCAGTGAAGGCGGGTACGCTCAGCAGCAGAGTGAGCAGAAAGGGCGCATAACGCTGACGCCGTGGGGCGGCGTTTACCTCAATTTTTGTCATCGGTTTTTCTCCTTGTCCGAAATGCGGCCGCGCGTAACGCATTGACCACAGGACCAACTTTAGACCGTATCCTGACACTTCACCCTGAAGCGAGCCGGAAATGTGAAGCCACGGGAATTATTTTTAGGGTAAAAAGCCCTGCCCGACGCGGGTTTTTTCTTGCGCTGACCGGGATTTTCCCTGACGCTGAAAGAAAAAAAAGGAGAGCAGGATGGAGATCATCTGGTATCACCCGTCGCAGTCTGCAACGGCCTGGATTAGGGGTTTACAACAGCGTCTGCCACAGGCGCGGGTGCGTGCCTGGCAGCCAGGCGATGAGGGGCCGGCCGATTATGCGCTGGTCCGTTCTCCTCCCGCAGAGATGCTGCGGGGACGGGCCACCCTGCGCGGCGTTTTTGCCCTCGGCGCGGGCGTCGATGAGATTCTGAAACAGCTTGAGCAGCATCCGGAGATGCTGCCCGACAGCGTGCCGCTCTATCGGCTGGAAGATACCGGCATGGCGCGCCAGATGCAGGAGTATGCTGTCCATAGCGTCCTGACCTGGTTCCGCCGCTTTGACGACTACCGGCTTCAGCAGCAGCAGGCGTGCTGGCAGCCGCTGCCTCCCTATACGCGTGAAACCTTTACCGTTGGTATTCTGGGGGCGGGCGTGCTGGGGCAGAGCGTCGCCGAGGGCCTGAAGCCCTGGGGATTCCCGCTGCGCGTCTGGAGCCGTTCGCCGAAAACCATTGACGGCGTCACCAGCTTCGCCGGTCGCGATGCTCTGCAGCCGTTCCTGCAGGGGACGCAGGTGTTAATCAACCTGCTGCCGAGCACGCCGGAGACGATTAACCTGATCGACCAGCACTTTTTAGCGCAGCTGCCGCACGGCGCGTTCTTCCTCAACATCGCACGCGGTGCACAGGTGGTGGAAGCGGATCTGCTGGCGGCACTGGAGAGTGGTCAGCTGAAAGCGGCGGCCCTGGATGTGTTTCAGGTGGAGCCGCTTCCTGAAGCGCATCCGCTCTGGTCCCATCCGCGCGTCACAATTACCCCCCATAATGCGGCGGTCACGCTGATCGACGAAGCGATCGACTATATTGCCCGCGCCATTACTCAGGACCAGGCAGGCGAAACGCCGCAGGGCAGGGTGGATCGGCAGCGCGGCTATTAACTAACCGGCCCTGTCAGGGCCGCTCAGGAGGAGAGAAGAATGTATCCGGTAGATCTGCATATGCACACTGTTGCCAGCACACATGCTTACAGCACGCTGCACGACTATGTGGCTCAGGCGAAGCAAACGGGCCTGAAACTGTTTGCCATTACCGATCACGGCCCTGACATGGCTGACGCGCCGCACTACTGGCACTTTGTGAATATGCGCATCTGGCCGCGGGTGATCGAGGGCGTGGCGATTCTGCGCGGTATTGAGGCCAACATTAAAAATCAGCAGGGGGAGATCGACTGCTCCGGCCCGATGCTTGATGCGCTGGATCTGATCGTTGCCGGCTTTCACGAGCCGGTTTATGCGCCGCGCGACAAAAAACAGCACACTGACGCGATGATCGCCGCAATGGCCAGCGGACAGGTTCACATCATCAGCCATCCGGGCAACCCGAAATTCCCGGTCGATATCCCGGCTATCGCTGAAGCTGCCGCGCATTATGACGTGGCGCTGGAACTGAACAACTCCTCCTTTACCCACTCGCGTCCCGGCAGCGAACCTAACTGTCGCGCGATTGCCGCCGCGGTGCGCGACGCCGGTGGACGGCTGGCGTTTGGCTCCGATTCCCACACCGCGTTTACGCTGGGCCATTTCGAACACTGCCTGCGCATCGCCCATGAAGTGGATTTTCCGGAGGATCGGGTGTTAAATGTCACGCCGCGCCGCCTGCTCGACTTTCTGGAGCAGCGCAGCGGCAAACATATTGCTGAACTGGCTGACTTTTAACTGCTTCGTCGGGAACTCAGCCCCGCATAGGGGCTTTTCAGGGCCATCTTTCTCTGGTTTGAAAAGCATGACTTTATTCGGATACTACCCAACGTATCTGAACAGCCCTGCCTCGGTTATATCAATAGTCACCCTCAGACGTGCCGAAGGATCAATAATGAAGTTTGCAAAATGGCTGGGTAAATTTTCGGCACACCTTCTTGAGGGGACGATAACAGCAGCGATGAGTTTCCTGGCTCTCGCTTCGCTATTTTTGTTTGATAGTCTGGCTCTGAAGCTATGCGGCTTTTTTGGTTCTGTTTTGATGGGGTATGGAGCCGCTTATTTCCTTGGTAAAGCCAGAGGGGAGCACAGGGAATGACAGTGCATAGCTATTTCCCTCTCCTGAACACCCTGTGAGATAGTCTCTTATAATGCCGGTGGATGGCTGGCGTTTGGCTCCGATTCCCACACTGCATTTACGCTGGGCCATTTTGAACACTGCCTGCGCATCGCCCGTAAAGTGGATTTTCCGGAGGATCGGGTGTTAAATGTCACGCCGCGCCGCCAGCTCGACTTTCTGGAGCAGCGCAGCGGCAAACATATTGCTGAACTGGCTGACTTTTAACTTACTTTGCCTCAAGGAAATCTGACTCATGAATGAGTTTTCCATTCTGTGCCGCGTGATCGGCTCTCTGTTTAATCGTCAGCCGCAGGACCCGCTGCTGGTCCCGCTGTTTACCCTGCTACGCGAGGGTAAGCTGCAGTCACAGTGGCCGCTGGAGCAGGATGAGCTGCTGACCCGTCTGCAACAGAACAGCGATCCTCAGGCGCTGGCCGCTGATTACAACGCGCTGTTTGTTGGCAGCGACTGTAACGTGTCGCCTTACGCTTCACAGTGGCCTGAAGGCAAAACCGAGCCGGAAGTGCGGGCGTTTCTCTCCTCGCGCGGTATGCCACTGAGCGATGCGCCCGCGGATCACTTTGGTGTTCTGCTGCTCTCTGCGTCATGGCTGGAAGATCAGTCGGCGGAAGATGAGAGCGCGGCACAGCTGGCGCTGTTCGAAGAGTATCTGCTGCCGTGGTGCGGGGCTTTCCTGGGCAAAGTGGAAGCGCATGCCACCACCGCGTTTTACCGCACGCTGGCGATGCTGAGCCGCGAAGCCATTCAGGTGATGTACAACGAGCTGCTTGAGAGTAACGAACAGCAGCCCGACGCCTGAGTCACCACGCCGCCGGGTGCGTACCCGGCACACACCCCGGCGTTGCGCAGAACTGTGGCGTGCCGGGCAGCCAGGCGGCGGCGCGCAGCCGGACGCCAATCCCCCATGGCGTCAGCTCCAGGAAGGGCAGGTTGTCCTTCACCTGAGGCACAATGCCCGAGCCGGTGTGCTGGCCTGCGGCATGCTGCTGCAACAGCCATGCGGTGCGCGCCAGTGACAGCCGGACCTGGCTGCCGTGCCCCCCGGTAAGACGCCGCCGTAATCCCTCCAGCACCGCGGCCGCCAGCAGATAGCCGGTGGCATGATCCAGCGCTTGGACCGGCAGCGGGCACGGTTTATCGCTCTGCTGCCACTGCATGCCCCGTTCGGCAATGCCGCAGCCCATCTGCACCAGACTGTCGAAACCGCGCCGGTTGCGCCACGGCCCCTGCCAGCCCCAGGCATTCAGGCTGGCATCGACCAGGCCCGGTGAGAGTGACTGGCGGGTTTCGGCGTCAAAACCGAGCCGCTCCAGCGCATCGGCCCGATAGCCATGTACCAGAACATCGGCGTCCCGCAGCAGGCGGATAAACCGGTCGCGATCGACCGGCTGTGTCAGGTCGAGCACCGCACGTCGCTTGCCGCAGCTCATCTCCTCATCCAGCGTCGGCTCCGCCCAGCCGGGCGGATCGATGCGCAGTACCGTGGCACCCAGGCTGGCAAGAAAGCGGGTGGCGACGGGGCCGGCAATAATCCGCGTCAGATCCAGCACCCTGATCCCCTGTAACGGACGCGCCTCAGCCAGCGGCCACGCGGGCGCGGGCGCTGCAGCCGTCATGTGCCAGTCAAACAGCGGCTCGTGCTGCACCGCCTGACCCTGGGGATGCTGCTGCCAGGCTTCAGCGCTGCGCATTTTGGCGGCACAGCCTCCCGCATCAATAATTGCCTGCTCCAGTTCGCTGGCCTGCCACTGCTCAACCTGCTGCGCCAGCGCCGGGCGATCGGCGTGGGTGCCCAGTACCTGCTCCATCGCCAGCCGGTGATGAGCCGCGTTGGTATGCAGGCGGATCCAGCCGTCGCGACTGCGGTAGTCTCCGGCAAAAGCATCCCACATTGCCGGGGCCGGGCGGTTTAACGGATGAAAGCTCTGCTGGAACCAGCGTGACGCCTGCCTGACGTTGACGGTAACAGGTGGGGAGGGATAAGTCGGGCGGGCGGTGGCGAGAAGCGCCGCCACCGCCTGGGTTGCCAGACCCAGGCTGGTGGCCGCCAGTTCACTGACGGCAAACGCGGATGAGAATGTTGAACGATCAATAAAAGCGGGGAGAGGCCAGACGTTATCGCTGCCTTGCAATCCCTGCACCATCTGTTGCCAGAGTGAGGCGGTGCGCGCTGAATCCATGTTGTGCTCCCTGAGTACGTTTTCTCAAGCATAGCACGCCGGATCAACGCCGCCGCAGGCGCGGGAAGCGGGCGTGCATGCGCAGGTTACGCAGGTTAAGCACGGCGATGGCCGTGCCAAGGATCACCAGCGAGGCACCGATAATCTTAAAGCGGTTGAGACTGTCCCCCAGTACGACGATGCCCATCAGCACCGACAACACCGGCGTCAGCAGGGAGTAGGGCATGATCAGGTTGACGTTATATTTTTTCAGCAGCACATACCAGAGCGTGTAGGCAATAATTGACGAGGCGATGGCGCTGTAAAGAATGGCGAACCAGCCGTGCCAGCCTGCATGTTCGAGGGCGTAAAGCTGATTCGACTCCATCACCAGGCTGGAGGCACCGACAATCGGCATCGCCAGAAAGGCAATCCAGCCGGTCATGGTCAGTGGCTTAATCGGCGGCGACTTCTTCACAATCAGGTTACTGACAGCCCAGCCGGTGGCGCTGCACAACAGCAGGCAGAGCACCCACCACGACGGAATCGTCGGGCTGCCTGACAGCACCACCACACCGCTCAGCGAGATCATAATGCCCATCAGCTGCACCAGCTTCAGCTTCTCTTTCAGCACCAGCATCGCCAGCAGCATGGCAATCGGCGTGCCCAGTTGCACCACAATCGCGCCGGTGCCGGCATCGGTGTAGCGCAGGCCGACGAACAGCAGCGAGAAGTGCATAAACCCGAATGTGAAAGCCAGCAGCAGCAGCCAGGGCAGTTGCTTACGTTCAATACGGCAAAACGGCACCAGCACCACGGCGACGACCAGAAAACGCATAAAGGTCAGAAACAGGGGCGGCAGCTCCAGCAGGCCCCATTTCACCGCCACATTGTTGAAGGCCCAGACAGAGACCACCATCAGAATCAGAAAAAAATGCCGCACAGCCACGATAATATCCTTTCGATGTTTTTTGCTTAGCCCGCTAATGATGGCACGAACTGCGGCATTCCAGCCAATGCCGGAAAAAATTTTCTGCGCGCAGCGGTGAGACTTTCGGACGTGATGCTGGCAGACTGATTTGACACGACTTCTGAAAAGGACCCAATTCGGTATGACCCAGACGCCCGCTTTACCCCTTGCCCTGATTCAGCTTGAAGTCCCGCCCGCTAACGTTGTTTCGCAGATTGGTGAACAGCCACGCTGGTTTATCGACGCCCTCGACCTGCAACCCCATGAGTACCTGATTGTGCGGCCCCATCTCGGTGAAGCGTTACCGGCTTTTGATGAAATTTCCGGGGCGATCCTCAGCGGCTCCTGGGCGATGGTCACCGATCATGAGGAGTGGAGTGAGCGCAGTGCGGCCTGGGTCCGGGCAGCCATTGAGCAGGAGCTGCCGCTGCTGGGTGTCTGCTATGGTCACCAGCTGATGGCGTATGCGCTGGGTGGCGAGGTGGCGGATAATCCGCATGGCTGGGAACGCGGCCTGCTCCCAATCCGCTGCAGCGCTCAGGCGCAGCGCGATCCGCTGCTGCAGGGTCTGCCAGCCGGGTTCAGCGTCTGGCTGTCACACCGGCAGTCGGTCATCACTCCGCCGCCTCAGGCGCAGGTGCTGGCGGCATCGGCGCAGGATGGCTGCCAGATTGTGCGTTACGCCCCGCAGGCGCTGTCGGTGCAGTTTCATCCCGAATTTTCACGGCACATTATGGACGTCTGTCTGCCGAAAGGGCTGTCTGATGGCGGGGACGTTATCGAGGGGAAAGACTGGGCGCGTGCCTTGCTGGTGGAGTTCTGGCAACAGACGCGCCCGGCCGCAGCGCAGGCTCAGGGCGCGTAGTGACGCCGGCAGCGATAAACCCAGGCGGGTGGCACATTTTTCAGCACCCGCTCACGTTCCCAGGTGAAGTAACGCGACAGGTCGGGCTGGGTCAGTGAGGTGTACTGAAACTGCACGAAGATCCCATCCGGCCCTAGGGCATTAAACACCGCCCGCAGGATCGCTTCGCGCAGAGCGGGCGGTAAGGACAGCAGTGGCAGGCCGGAGAAGATCGCATCATATTCCCCGTTCAGGTACTCCGCGGAGCAGGTGCGCACGGTCATGCGCGTGTCGTCCAGCGCGCTGAGCTGGTCGGCCAGCGCAGCGCTGATCTCAAAAGCATCCAGCGTGGCGTCAGGGGACATCTCTGCCAGTATCCGCCGTGTCAGGACGCCATCGCCCGCGCCCAGCTCGGCAATCCGTAACGTTTCAGGCCACGCCACCGAGGCAATCATGGTGCGGCATAACGCCTCTGAGGATGGCGTTATGCTGCCCATCATGCGCGGATTGCGGATAAACTGATGCACGAAATTGGCTTTAGCGCGCATCTGGGTAAAAGCCGAAGCCAGCATGCTTATCTCCCGAATGAATTCATCCTCTCGTTGACCCCTTTGTGACGCACTAGTTTCTTATTTGCCAGCCTTTCCGAAAAAAGTCGGAATTTTCTATAAACGAAGCGGAAGCGACGATTCCTTCGGCGCGGTCACAGTTTCCGGTCATCGGAACTGACAGGCTGGCGATGATCATTCATGTTAATAATAAGTTTCGTCATTGTTACATCAGTCACCTGTCAGGAGAATGACCATGCGTTATGCCGCCCCGGGAGAACAGGGTTCTCTGATCACGTTACAAAAGAATTATGGCAACTTTATTAATGGTGAATTCGTCGCGCCGGTGAACGGCAACTACTTCACCAATACCTCGCCGGTAAACGGGTCTGAGGCCGGTGAGTTCCCGCGCTCAGACGTGGCTGATGTGGATAATGCGGTGGCAGCGGCCGCGGCGGCCGCAGAAGCCTGGGGCAAAACCTCTCCGCAGCAACGCGCGCTGCTGCTGCTGAAAATTGCCGATCGGCTTGAAGCGAATCTGGAGACGATGGCGGTTTATGAAACCTGGGATAACGGTAAGCCCGTGCGCGAAACGCTGGCGGCGGATCTGCCCCTCGCTGTCGACCACTTCCGTTATTTTGCCGGCTGCGTCCGGGCGCAGGAGGGCAGTGCGGCGGAGATCGATGAGTTCACCGCCGCCTACCATTTCCATGAGCCGCTGGGCGTGGTGGCGCAGATTATCCCGTGGAACTTCCCGCTGTTAATGGCGGCCTGGAAACTGGCCCCGGCGCTGGGCGCAGGGAACTGTGTGGTGCTGAAACCGGCGGAACAGACGCCGCTGTCGATCACCGTGTTTGTCGATCTGATCAAAGACCTGCTGCCGCCGGGGGTGCTGAACGTGGTGCACGGGTTTGGTAAAGAGGCGGGTGAGGCGCTGGCGTCCCACGCCGGCATTGCCAAAGTTGCCTTTACCGGTTCAACCGCCACCGGCGGTCATATTCTGGAGCTGGCGGCGAAGAGCCTGATCCCCTCTACAGTCGAACTGGGGGGGAAATCTCCCAATATCTTCTTTGAAGATATCATGCAGGCGGAAGAGAGCTTTATTGAGAAAGCAGCCGAAGGCGTGGTGCTGGGCTTCCTGAACCAGGGCGAAGTCTGTACCTGTCCGTCACGGGCGCTGGTGCAGGAGTCGATATATGAGCCGTTCATGGCGGCCGTCATGAAGCGGGTGAAAACCATCAAACGGGGCGATCCGCTGGATACAGAGACGATGGTGGGAGCCCAGGCGTCACAGCAGCAGTTTGATAAAATCCTCTCCTATCTGGACGTGGCCCGGCAGGAGGGCGCGGAGGTGCTGGTGGGCGGAGGCGTCGAGAAACTGGATGATTCCCTCAACAGTGGCTACTACATTCAGCCGACCCTGCTGAAAGGCAACAACAGCATGCGCGTATTCCAGGAGGAGATCTTTGGCCCGGTTATCGGCATCACCACCTTTAAGGATGAAGCTGAAGCCGTCCGCATCGCCAACGACTCCATCTATGGGCTGGGGGCAGGCGTCTGGACCCGCGATATCAACCGCGCTTATCGGGTCGGCCGGGCAATCAAAGCCGGACGCGTCTGGACAAACTGCTATCACCTCTATCCGGCGCACGCGGCCTTTGGTGGCTATAAGAAATCGGGGATTGGGCGTGAGACCCACAAAATGATGCTGGATCACTATCAGCAGACCAAAAACCTGCTGGTCAGCTACAGTATCGAACCGCTCGGTTTTTTCTGAACCTGACGCGGGGAGCCGCTGCCTGCGGCTCTCATTCCTCTCCGCTATCACCGCTGAACAACGCTACGGCGTGGTTTTTGTACGATTAGAGGATGTAATGTACCGGGTGATTTTTGCCTTCGGGAACCGTCAGACGGTCCGGTAAAGAACAATTAATCAGTCTGTTAAAAAATTTAGCATGTTTATTTAACGTTTCGCTTACTTTCCCCTCCCCACGCCAGGTGCCTGGCTGCGGCCAGGCACTACATCAATATATTAACGTATTGATAAACTGGCATTTATACGAATCCTCCTTTGCGAACCGACGCCCGATGCCTCTCTGCTTCCGGGGCACGAATCATTCTGATCTTTCCTTAATAGCGCCACTCATTACATGAGATGTATTAATGCTGATTTCAGCCCTGTCATATTTTTGAGTAAAAATACTTCATATTAACGCAACTTGTTAAGATTACTCCTATGTAGATGGTTAAAAGTGAGGCAGATTTGTATTAACAAAATTAGTTAATGAAATCTGATGTTTTTTGCACCAAAACCGTGCCGTTGAATTTTCGTCAGTCTTATGTAAACTTGCAGCTAATATTTACAAATGGATTTTGGTTTCAGGCTCACGGGCAGGATTTTCCTGACTCGTGCGGTAGCTATGAGAGATCATGGATTGATAAAGTGTTTAAAATGAACAACTAACAGCGGTCAGGGAAGGGTGGCTGGTGCGGTCTGCTTAAACTTTCAGCGACGTCTGAATTGTCAACGCGAAAGTTTTTCTGTCATGGATGGCTTAAGTAATCTCTGGATTTACCCTGCCTCAGGAATTTTGTCGGAAAGAAATAGATCAACAATTTGATCATTTACATTCAGGCGTAATTTCTTCCCGTCTCTGCCTTAGCCTGCCGAAGTCGCTTTTCATACTTAATCTTTGTTGATCGTTTTTCAGCAGTGCAGACGCTAATTCAGCGCAATCTGCTTAATGATTGCTTTTTGGTCTGGTACTAATCAGCGGCCAGACATTTAACACCCTCCGATTTTCATTACTGACACCCGGCCCCTGGCCACTCTTCTAGGTACGAATGGAACACAACATGAAAAATATGGTGAAGCTCCGCATTGCATTAGGCCTGATGGTTGTTTTCTCTCTTGCGGGCTGTAAAACGCCCCCAAAAATGACGGATGACACGCTGGTGACCAGCACAGTCGATGGCGTGGCGATCAGCCACCGCTATGCGATTAAACCGCCAGCCCAGTTCACGCCGGTGAATCAGCCTTACCGTGCGCTCTATCCTGCCTCGGTAATGAGCCAGCCCAGCTTTGGCGGCAAAGTGGTTGAGACCCTGAAAAGCGGTGACAGCTACACCGTCATTGGTCAGGTAGAGAACAACTGGCTGGCGCTGGGTGAACCGGCTCAGGCCGCTGCGGAACCGGAAAAGGATGCCGCCAGCGCGAAAGAGGCGACGCCATCGGCTGCGCCACAGGCCTCCGTTAAGCTGGCAGGGTATGTGCCGTTCCGCGCCGTCGTGAAAAGCGAGCTTTACGATCAGACCGTGAAAGCCGATCAGCCAAAACGCCGTGCACGCAGCAGCAGCAAGAAGAAGACCTGCGTCGCGGTCAACGGTGACAGCACTGCCTGCCAGAACAGCAGCAGCGGAACCTGGATCATTAACTAATCGCACTGAGCAGGGAGGGCAGGATGATGATGACACGACAACTGTGCGCGGCGCTGATTGGCGTGATGGCCTGGCTGCTGGCAGGCTGCAGCAGCAGTACGCCGCCGGTGGCCTACTACAACCTGGATGTGCAGGCGCAGAACCAGGTTAACGGCGGTGCGCCGCTGAAAGTGCGGGTCATGTTACTGACCTCCGACGCGGATTTCATGTCGGCCGATTTCTACTCCCTGCAAAACCAGCCGGCGACCGCGCTGGGTAGTGCGCAACTGAATACGCAACAGTTCTTCCTGACGCCGGACCAGCGCAGCAAAACGCTGCGCATCCGGAGTCTGCCCGAGGCGCGCTTCATCGGCATCATGGCGGAATACCAGGCGCTGGATGGCAAAGTCTGGCGGCTGTCGCTGCCGGTCCCGGAAGGCGATGCCCCCGCATTCTGGGCGTTCTGGAAACGTAACGATGGCGAGCTGAATGCCCGCATCGTCGCGGGCGTTAACGGCCTACGAGTGGAAAAACAGTGATGCCTATGAACAGAGCCGAAAAGGTGGTCTGGACGGAGGGGATGTTTCTGCGTCCTCACCATTTCCAGCAGTCAGAAAATTATCTTCTCAGTACCCTGCGTGAATGGGGTCAGTCCCAGCGCCCCTTCACCTGGGGTTTTTACGATCTGGAGTTTGATGAGGCGCTGATGCGTCAGGGCAAACTGGCTCTGAGTGCCGCCAGCGGCTGCCTGCCGGACGGCACTTTCTTTGCGTTCAGTCAGCCCAGGCATGGCCCGGCACCGCTCGATCTGCCTGCCACAATTGACCGCAGCAAGGTCGTGCTGGCGATACCGGCCCGCCGCAACGGACGTGAGGCGGTTGCCTTCCAGGAGTCTCAGGGTTCTCTGGCGCGCTATCTGGCCTGGGAAGCGGAAGTGGAAGATGACAACGCTCAGGCGGTGGGCAGCGCGACCGTGCAGTTTGGCAAACTGCGCCTGCGTCTGATGCTGGAGCAGGACCTGACCGCTGAGTGGACCGCAATGGGCGTAGCGCAGGTGATTGAAAAACGCAGCGACAACCATATCCGGCTCGACAGCGACTACATTCCACCGATGCTGACCCTCAACAGCAGCCGTCCGCTGCAGAACATGTTCAACGATCTGCACGGGCTGATCCAGCAACGCAGCCAGCAGCTGAGCCAGCGGGCGCCCGGCACAGGCCGCTTCAACAGCGCCGATATGGTCGATTTTATGCTGCTGGCGCTGCTCAATCGTCAGCTTGGCCTGCACAGCCATCTGCAGCATCTGCCGCTGCTTCATCCGGAGACGCTTTACAGCCACTGGGTGCAACTGGCGGCAGAACTCAGCACCTGGACGCCCGCCCGCGCCCCGGACGGGCTGCCGCTTTACGATCATGACGATCTGCAGGGCTGCTTCAGCCGCCTGTCACTGCTGCTGCGTCAGGGGCTGTCACAGGTGATGGAGGAGAGCGCCATTCAGCTGCCGCTGATCCAGCGCTCACACGGCCTCAATGTCGCGACCGTGCCGGAAAGCAGCATGGTGCATGAGTTTGGCTTTGTGCTGGCGGTTAAAGCCAGCGTCCCCGCCGACACCCTGCAGACTCACTTCCCGGCGCAGATGAAAGTCGCGCCGGTCAGCAAAATCCGCGATCTGGTGCAGCTGCAGCTGCCGGGTCTGGCCCTGAGGGCAATGCCCGGTGCGCCGCCGCAGATCCCGTGGCATGCCGGTTACAACTATTTCGAACTGGATAAGAACAGCGAGCTATGGAAAGAGATGGAGCGCTCAGGCGCTTTTGCGCTGCACCTTGCCGGTGAGTTTCCGGGCCTGAACATGGAGTTCTGGGCCATCCGCAGTCAGTCAGAATAATAAACTGAGCACGCAGCATGATGCAGGAACACGAAAAATCACACAGCGACATTGCGCCGGATGCCAGCCATCAGAATGTGCTGGTCGCGGCGGCGAATCCCCTGATTAATGCCATTCCCCAGATCCGACATTCCGTCACCCATGACGATCCGGCCCAACTGCGCCAGCAGCTGATCGACCAGATCCGGCGCTTTGAACTGAGCTGCCAGCAGTCGGGGCTCGGCTATGAAGTGATTATCGGCGCGCGTTACTGCCTCTGCACGGCGCTGGATGAGGCGGCGGCGCTGACCCCCTGGGGCAGTCGCGGCGTCTGGACCAGCAACGGTCTGCTGGTCACCTTTCACAACGAAACCTGGGGCGGCGAAAAGTTTTTCCAGCTGCTGGCGAAGCTGTCACAGAACCCGCGTCGTCACATTCTGATGCTGGAACTGATCTACTTCTGTCTGGTGCTGGGATTCGAAGGGCGCTATCGGGTGCTGGACAACGGCCGTTCGCAGCTGGAGACCATCAAACAGCGGCTGCTGCAGATGATTAAAAGCGTGCGCGGCAGTTACGCGGCGGCGCTGTCACCGCACCCGACCGATCAGCCGGTACTGCGCAAACTCTGGCGGCCGATGATTCCGCTGTGGGCCTGCGCGGCCGTGGCGGGGCTGGCTGCCTGCCTGTTTTATATCGTGCTCAACTGGCGTCTGGGCGATTACACCTCGCCGGTGCTGGCGCGTATCTACCAGACGGCCCTGCCGGAAGTGAAGATCGGTAATCCGGCGCCGCCTCCGCCTGCCACGCTGAACCTGCGCGCCTTCCTGAAACCGGAAATTGATGCCGGGCTGGTGGCGGTGCGCGACGAAGCGGACCGCAGCGTCGTGACGCTGAAAGGGGACGGGCTGTTTGCATCGGCGGCCACCGAGGTGCGCGGACGTTATACCGACGTCATCCGGCGTATCGCCGCCGCCATGAATAACGTCAGCGGCCAGATTCAGGTGATTGGCTACAGCGACAACGTGCCGATTCGCAGTGCGCGCTTCGCTTCCAACTTTGAACTCTCTCTGGCGCGTGCCGAGTCGGTGCAGAGCCTGCTGCAACAGCAGCTGGCGCAGCCTTCACGGGTGAAAGCGGAAGGGCGCGGTGAAAGCAATCCGCTGGTGCCAAACACCAGTGCAGAAAATCGTGCACGTAACCGTCGGGTTGAAATCACGCTGCTGGTAGCACCGGATGCGACCCATGCCGAACTTAACGGCTTGGCGAGAGGGAACTGATCCATGCTGAATATCCTGTTTGCGGTACTGACCAGCCGCCTTGCGTGGGGCTTTGTCGGCATCACCGCGCTCTCTTTTATCATCTGGGTCATCGGCCCGGTCTTCTCTATCGTGGATTCGCGTCCGCTTGAGCCGGAGCAGAATCGCATCATCAGTATTGCGCTGCTCTATCTGGTGTGGGGCCTGGGGCAGGCGATCCCGCGGTTCTATAACTTCTGGCTTAACCGCAAGCTGATGTCGAGCCTGGAAACCGGCAAGAGTGACGCCCCGGAAGCGGACCGGCAGCGGCTGACCAGCGAAGAGCAGGTGCTGGCAGGGCGCTTCTCAGAAGCCACAGAGATGCTGAAAAAGGCGCACTTCCAGCGTCACAGCAGCAAAGGGACACCGTTCTGGGCGCAGCGCTTTGGCCGCCAGTATCTCTACCAGCTGCCGTGGTACATGATTATCGGCGCACCCGGTGCCGGTAAAACCACCGCGCTGGTCAACTCCGGCCTGCAGTTTCCGCTGGCGGATAAGTTCGGGAAGTCGGCGCTGCGCGGGATTGGCGGCACACGCAACTGCGACTGGTGGTTTACCAATGAAGCTGTTCTGCTCGACACGGCGGGGCGCTACAGCACCCAGGAGAGTCAGCAGGAGCGCGACGCCAGCGAATGGCACCACTTTCTCGGACTCCTGCGCAAATATCGCGGACGTCAGCCGATCAATGGCGTGGTCGTCACCCTCAGCGTCTCCGATCTGCTGACCCAGTCGCCTGAAGCGCTGCGCAACCAGGCGCTCGCTTTGCGTCAGCGCCTGATGGAGCTGCATGACCGTCTCGGCATCCGCTTCCCGGTCTATGTGCTGGTGACCAAGGCGGACCTGCTCAAAGGGTTCCGCAGCTACTTTGCCGCGCTGGATAAAGCGCAGCGTGAACAGGTGTGGGGGTTCACCTTCCCGTGGGCGCAGGCCTCCGCCGCCGATTTTGAGCTGAATAACCAGTTTCAGCAGGAGTACTCCCTGCTGCAGCAGCGGCTGGAAGCGGGACTGGCGGATCGGCTGCTGACGGAGAGCGACGCGCAGGCGCGGGCCGAGAGCTATCTGTTCCCGCAGGAGTTTGCGGCACTGCGTCCGGTGCTGGCAGAGGCGCTCGACACGCTGTTTGCCCGCTCTGATTTTGAAACCCAGTTCGCCCCGCGCGGCATCTATTTTGCCAGCGGCACCCAGGAAGGTCTGCCGTTTGACCGGGTGATGGGGGAGCTGAACCGCGCACTCAATCTGCCGAACCAGCAGGCGGGTGAGTCGGGAAGCTGGGACCATGTCGATAAAGAGGCGCCGATCCCGCAGAACAAAGGGCAGAGCTTCTTCCTGAAAGGGGTGCTGGAAAATGTGATTTTCCAGGAGTCTGGCCTGGCGGGCAGCAACCGCTGGTGGGAGCTGCGCAACCGCGCCGGTCTGTGGTCGGGCTATCTGGCCCTGCTGGTGCTGTTACTGGTGGCTGGCGCGCTGTGGCTCACCAGCTACAGCAAAAACAAAGCCTATCTGCAGGAGATGGCTGCCAAAACGCCGCAGGTGGAGCAGCTGGGCGATCGGTTACAGCAGCAGGTCAATGGCGATCTGTTTGCGCTGGTGCCCTATCTCAACACCCTGTTGCACCTGCCGGAGAGCGCCGACTTCTCGCTCGACTCGCCACCGCTGACGCGCCGGATGGGGCTCTATCGCGGCACCGAGGTCAGCGATGCAACCCGGGCGCTCTATGACAAAGCGCTGAAGCAGCTGCTGTTGCCGCAGGTGGCACAGAACATCACCCGCTGGCTGCGCAATGACAATGGCAGCGACGCTGACTACAGCTATGAGGCGCTGAAGGCGTATCAGATGCTCTACCAGCCAAAGCATTACGATGGCAAGTTCCTGCAGGCGTGGCTGATGCTTAACCTCTCCCGCGAACTGCCGCAGAACGTCACCCAGCAGCAGGTCAAACAGCTGGCATGGCACCTGCAACAGTTGCTGGAGACGCAGATCCAGTCGTCGCCTTACGCGAAGGATGAGGCGCTGGTCAGGCGCGAACAGACGCTGATTAACCAGATGCCGCTCTCACAGCGGGTCTATGGCCGACTGAAGCGGCTGCTGCAGCGCAACGGCACGCTACAGCCGGTCACGCTGTCGGCGCTGGGTGGGCCGCAGAGCGAGCTGGTGTTTTCACGCAAAAGCGGCAAGTCGGTCAACGACGGGGTAGAGGGGCTCTACACGCCGGACGGCTACTGGCAGCAGGTGGATAAGCAGATCGCGCCGGTGACGCAGGCGCTCTATAAGGACGATCTCTGGGTGCTGGATGGGGCCGCGCCGCAGCAGAAAAGTGAGGAGATCGACCTCGCGGTGCGCCAGCTCTATGTGCAGGACTATATCCGCCAGTGGGAGCAGTTCCTCAGCGATATCCAGCTCAACAGCAGCGCCGATCTGTCACAGCGCATCAACACGGCGCGCCTGCTCTCTGGCAATCACTCACCGCTGCGCCAGATGGTCATCAACCTCAGTAAACTGCTGACGCTGAACCGGGCACAGCCTGATGAGAAAACCGCGCAGCCGCAGCAGCCGTCAGATAACAGCGCCACCCGCACGCTGGAAGCGCTGTTTACCTCGCCCGACGCCAGCGCCGCACGGGGCCAGGCTGCCGCGCAGGCCGCACCGGAGCAGGCTGTGGCGCTGCACTTTGCGCCGATTCTGGAGCTGGCGCAGCCGTTACAGCAGGGTAGCAAGGTGCTGGCAGTCGATGATTTCCTGCACCAGATTGACGACCTTTATCGTTACCTCACGGCGGTGCAGGATGCCGCCAACAGCGGGATGCCGCCACCGGCCAGCGATGCCATCAGCCGTCTGCAGGCCAGCGCCGGTCGCCTGCCGGGGTCGCTGCAGAACATGGTTTCCAGCATGGCCGTGGGGGCCAGCAGCGATGCTCAGCGTCGCGACATGGATAACGTCCGCAAACGCATCACCATGGAGGTCGGCAGCTTCTGCCGTCAGGCGATTGCTGGTCGCTATCCGCTGGTGCGCTCTGCGCGCAGCGAGGTAACGCCCGACGACCTGGCCCGCATGTTTGCGCCAGGCAGCGGCATGATGGACAGCTTCTTCCGTGACAACCTGGCGAGCAAAGTGGACACCACCCGCGCAGCGTGGCGCTTTACGCCGGGCATCGACGGTAAAACCCTGCCAGGCGGCGAAGCCCTGCTGCGTCCCTTCCAGCAGGCGCAGTCGATTCGCGATGCCTTCTTTGCCAACGGCGCAACCACCCCAGGCTTCCGCGTGACGCTGCGCACCGTCAGGATGGACAACGATATTCTTAACCTGACGCTGGATGTGGATGGACAGATTCTGCGTTACAGCCACGGCCCGCAGGCGGTTCAGCTGGTCAGCTGGCCCGGTCCCGGCGGCACCAGCCAGGTGCGGATGCAGCTCGGTCTGACCAACGGCACCACGTCCACCCTGGTCACCAGCGGCCCGTGGGCGCTCAATCGCTTCTTCGACCGCGCCCGGGTGACCGCGGCTGGCGGACTGACCCGCGAAGCAAAGTTCAGCGTGGAAGGCCATCAGGTGACGCTGTCGTTTACCCCTGGCAGCATTCGTAACCCGTTCCAGCTTCCCGGCTTTAGCTGCCCCTGAAACAGGATCCGACAATGACTCAATACGCTGCACCCTGCTGGTACGGCAAACTGCCCAGCGCGGGTGACTTTGTAAAGCGCCGCTTCCCGGACGTGCTCTATCGCCAGTGGTCCAGCTGGTTTCAGGTGGGGCTCCACCACTGGCAGAGCAATCAGGAAGGCGATAACGCGCCTTCACGGCCGTTTCTCAATGCGCCGGTATGGAACTTTGTGGTTCCCCCGATGCTCGGCAGCCAGCTCATCCAGATGGGCTGCCTGATTGCCGCGCGTGACAGCGTGGGGCGTAACTACCCGCTCTGTGCGCTGCGTCATTTCACTCCGGCCGAGTGGTCACCCGCGCTGCTGGCGCGTTCCGGTGAGTGGTATCAGCAGGTGGGCAATACACTGCTGCGGGTGGTGCAGGGCGGCGGCTCACCGGAACAGCTGGATCAGGCGCTGCTCAGTATCCCGCAGCCGCAGCCTCCTCAGGCGTCAGACGAATCGTCAGACATTCTCAACGTGATCGGGCATGGCGATACCCCTTCGACGCTGAACTGGACGCTGCCGGGTGAGAACTTTGACCCGCAGTTCTACACCAGCTTCTGGTGGACGAACCAGAGCGACGGGTTTCCGCTTTATACCCAGGTGCACAGCGGTAACTTCACCGCCCAGCTTTTTTCCCTGCTGTTTGATCCGGCCGGTGGGGCAAAGCCGGGACGAAACGGACTTTATCCCCCGATGTTTGAATCCTGAGGCGATACGCATGACGACCAATATTGAGGCTTTGCTGGCTCCGGTCAGCGACGACAATCCCGGTGGGGATAACCTGGAGTATCACGCCGATTTTCAGGCGATGGAGCAGGCCAGCGCCGGTAAAGCGGAGCAGCAGTTCGGCAGCACGATCATTCCGGCGGAACCGGCGGACTGGAACAAAGTGGAGAGACTGGCGATCGCGCTGCTGGAACGCAGCAAAGATCTGCGGGTGATGCTGGCGCTGACTCACGCCTGGACCGAGCTGAAAGGGCTGCCGGGCTACGCACAGGGCCTGAAACTGATTGAGCAGGCTTTACTGCTTTACTGGGAGCCGCTGTGGCCGCGGCTGGAAGAGTATGGCGAACAGGATCCTTTCTACCGCATCAACGCGCTGGCGCTGCTGGGTGACAAGTCGCCCCTGAGCAGCGCGGTGCGCCAGAGCTGGCTGCTGCGCTACCCCTCAGATGGGATCACGCTGCGTGATGCCGCTGCGCTGTGCGACGGCAGCAAGACAGAGGTGGCTGATTATCCGGGTGGCCTGCCGCGTCTGATCGACGAACTGGCGCGGGGCGATCAGCCCGGCATTGAGGCGGTGCTGCAGATTCATGAGCGGCTGCAGACCATCTGCGAAACCGTGGCCGAACGGCTGGGCGACGCCGCCGTGCCGGAACTGACGCAGCTGCGCAGGCAGATTGCACTGATCGCCGAGCGCGGCGAGGCCACCGATCTCAGCGCCCTGGTCCCCACGGCAGCGGCGACGGAACAGCCGGCTGAAACCGCAGCAGCGCCTGCACCGGCGGCACCCCGTGCAGCCACTGACTGGCGCAGTGTGCAGATTGGCTCCCGCGCCGACGCTCAGCTGATGCTGGAAAAGGTAAAGCTCTATTTTACCCAGCACGAGCCGAGCCATCCGGCACCACTGATGATCGACCGGGTTCAGCGTTTAATCGAACGCGACTTTCTGGAGATCATCCGTGAACTGGCCCCTGATGGGGTGCATCAGCTGGAAACCATTTTCGGCCGTCGCGATTAAGCAGACATAACGCACTCACACAGCGGGACCTGCGCGCCTGCTGTGACACTTTATCCGCGCATCATTAATGGAGAAAACCATGGCAACAAGCAAATCCAGTGGGCAGAAGTTCATTGCCCGCAATCGCGCGCCTCGCGTTCAGATTGAATATGACGTGGAAATTTATGGCGCGGAACGCAAAATTCAGCTGCCGTTTGTGATGGGCGTGCTGGCGGATCTGGTCGGTAAACCGCTGGAGCCGCAACCGGGCATCGACGAGCGTAAATTCCTTGAGATCGACATCGATAACTTCGATGAGCGCATGAAAGCCCTGAAGCCGCGCGCCGCTTTCCAGGTGGACAACACCCTGAACGGCGAAGGCAAACTGAATATTGATCTGACCTTTGACAGCATGGATGACTTCTCGCCGGATGCCGTGGCCCGCAACGTCGAGCCGCTGAGCAAATTGCTGGAAGCGCGTACCCAGCTGGCCAACCTGCTGACCTACATGGATGGCAAAAACGGCGCGGAAGAGCTGATTGGTAAAGTGCTGCAGGACCCGACGCTGTTACAGGCCCTGACCCATCTGCCAAAGCAGGGTGACACCACTGACGCAGAGGAGCCTAAAGCATGACCCAGACTTCACAACAGCCGCAATCACAGGGCGCGGCCAGCTTCAGTCAGGACGAGTTCAGCGCGCTGCTGAACAAAGAGTTCCGGCCAAAAAGCGATCAGGCGCGCGCTGCCGTGGAAAGCGCGGTAAAAACCCTGGCGCAGCAGGCGCTGGAAAATACCGTGACCGTCTCCAGCGATGCCTATCGCACCATTCAGGCACTGATCGCGGAGATTGATGAAAAGCTGTCGCAGCAGGTGAACCAGATTATTCACCATCCGGAATTTCAGTCGCTGGAGAGTGCCTGGCGTGGCCTGAGCTACCTGGTGAACAACACCGAAACCGACGAGATGCTGAAAATCCGCTTCATGAGCATCTCCAAACAGGAGCTGGGCCGCTCCCTGAAGCGCTACAAAGGCGCTGGCTGGGACCAGAGCCCGCTGTTCAAGAAGATTTATGAGCAGGAGTATGGTCAGTTTGGCGGCGAGCCGTTTGGCTGTCTGGTAGGTGACTACTATTTCGATCACAGTCCGCAGGATGTTGAGCTGCTGGGTGAGATGGCACGTATCGGGGCGGCAGCGCACTGTCCGTTTATTACCGGTACCGCGCCGGAAGTGATGCAGATGGAGTCCTGGCAGGAGCTGGCGAATCCGCGTGACCTCTCCAAGATCTTCCAGAACACTGAATATGCCGCCTGGCGCAGTCTGCGTGAATCGGAAGATGCCCGTTATCTGGGGCTGGTCATGCCGCGCTTCCTGTCGCGTCTGCCCTACGGCATCCGCACAAACCCGGTCGACAGCTTCGATTTTGAAGAGCAGACCGATGGTTCCGATCACAGCAACTACGCGTGGAGCAATGCCGCCTACGCGATGGCAGCCAACATCAACCGTTCGTTCAAAGAGTATGGCTGGTGCACCGCGATTCGCGGCGTGGAGTCAGGCGGGGCGGTTGAAAACCTGCCGTGCCACACCTTCCCAAGTGATGACGGCGGCGTGGACATGAAGTGTCCGACCGAAATCGCCATCAGCGATCGCCGCGAAGCGGAGCTGGCGAAAAACGGCTTTATGCCGCTGGTACATCGCAAAAACTCTGATTTCGCCGCCTTTATCGGTGCGCAGTCACTGCAGAAGCCGACGGAGTATCACGATGCGGATGCCACGGCCAATGCCCGTCTGGCGGCGCGCCTGCCTTACCTGTTTGCCTGCTGCCGCTTCGCGCACTACCTGAAGTGCATCGTGCGTGACAAGATCGGCTCCTTCCGCGAGCGCGATGAGATGGAGCGCTGGCTGAACGACTGGGTGATGAACTATGTCGATGGCGATCCGGCTAACTCCTCCCAGGAGACCAAATCACGTAAGCCACTGGCGGCGGCTGAGGTCAATGTGGAAGAGCAGGAGGATAATCCAGGCTACTACGCCGCGAAGTTCTTCCTGCGTCCGCACTACCAGCTGGAAGGACTGACGGTGTCACTGCGTCTGGTTTCTAAGCTGCCGTCACTGAAAAATGACAACGCCTAAAGGGTGAGAAGGGGCGTGATGCTGGAGTCTGAATCCGCATCGCGCGCTTCCCTGCTGATGAGGCTATTAACCGGATGTTTGCCTGAGCCTGGTGTGCAATGCTATGCCCGGTCTTTTTCAGACTGAGTGCGTTTGCGTACGCTTTTCACCAGTATAAAAGTCACCGCGACACAAACTGCGATGAAAACGGCTTTACCGGCAATCAATCCGAGTGAATAGGCATTGAAATGCTCATAGCGAGAAATGAGATATATCGACCCGACAAGTTCAGTGATCGAATAAAGTGAAAGTAGTGACATTAATATGGCCAGGAAAAGTAAGATGATTTTCTTCACGCTCATTCCTTTTTTGAGCAATTGACAGGCCCGCTACTATAAACTTTGCATGATATTACTGTCTACAGAATGGCCGGCTGCAATCTCAGGCGAATGGAAGAACATTAATTCGCATGTCAGGTTTCGCTATGAACAAGCGAGAAATAAAAGTATTTGTCCGATTTAAAAAAACGGGCAGCAAGAAGTCTGAAATAGCGTTAATGACGCTATTTCAGAAGCAAGGCAAAGGTAAAATATGGACTGTTTTATTCAGCCCCATGCTTTTCTTTTTGCCATATCCTTGCTTTTTTGAAAGCAATAATCTCAACCAATAAAGAGTGAAAGATAATGGCTATTGATATGTTTATGAAGGTTGACGGTGTCACCGGCGAGTCTAAAGACTCTAACCACACTGGCTGGACCGATATTACCTCTTTCTCATGGGGTGCCTCTCAGCCAGGCAACATGTCTGTTGGCGGCGGCGGCGGTGCCGGTAAAGTTAACTTTAACGACCTGCACGTTAACGCCCTGATCGACAAATCGACCACGGCACTGCTGAAGAACTGTGCCAGCGGTAAGCACCTCGCTAAAGTTGAACTCTCTATCTGTAAAGCGGGTGGGACTCAGGTTGAGTATGCACGCATTACTCTGGAAGATGTGCTGGTGACCACCGTTAATTACAACGGTTCTGACAACGGCGATACGCTGGGCATGACTTACTCCTTCCAGGCTTCTAAAGTGAAGCAGCAATACTGGGAGCAGAGTGCTTCCGGCGGCAAGGGCGCAGAAAGCAGCGCAGGCTGGGACATTAAAGGCAACAAAGAAGCGTAATCAGGTACGCCCCTGGCAGGGGCGTATTTTAAAAGCAGGAACTGACATGCGTTTAATAGCAAAAGGAGATTGTGATGGCTGAAAAAAATTCAATTGAACCGGGGTTTTGTGTTGTCCAGCGTCCGGGAAGGCTGACCGAGCAGGCAATGTGGCTCTATGGCACTCGAAATATGGCTGCTGCGAACTTCTTTTTGCAATTGAATGCTGATGTTGCCTGGGCTTAACCCGGCCAGATACTAATTGTTGCCGATCCCAATGGAAACAATCATCCCGCAGCAATGCGTACTCTGGATGAGGCTAAAAAAAGAACTAATGATAGTGTCACTCATCTGACAGTGGATGAGGCGGATTTTTTCAATCGTCATTATGCTTCAATTGCTGCCATAACCAACTATATGGACAAATCCTCAGGTATTATAGGTGATGCTGGAGAAAAGTATTTTAATGAAATTGGCAAAAAACTAACTGCTATCGAAAACGCATACCGTAATCAATATCTAACAGCTGGAACATTATTCGGGCAACAGTTTTTCATTGAACGCAGAAAGTTGTTTAGCGAGCTCGAAGTTTTATTAACCCGGCTTTCTCGTTTAGTATTAAAATTACAGCCTTATGAAAAAATTAAGCACGCTTTAAATCTTTCGAGTTCATCTATTCTCCATGACTGGCGAACTGCAGGAAGCACAACAATACGAGGTTATTCTACCTATGTTGATGGTGCAGCTAAGGCAGCAAAAATTATGAAAATGGGTGGATGGGTGTCAATTGGGTTTGGGGCTGTTAACACGACCAATGAGGTTTATCACGCTTGTACAGTAGACCGGCAAAACGAATGTGCTAAAGTTGCTGTAACCGAGTATGCTAAGTTTGCCAGTAGCACTGCTGCAAGTGTCTATGGAGGTTCAGTGGGAGCTGGCGTTGGGCAAGGAGTATGTCTTGCCATTGGAGTTGGCACTGGTCCAGTAGGTTTTCTCACCTGCAGTGTAGTTGGAGCAGTTATAGGTGGATATGTATCCGGGGAACTTGCAAGCTGGTTTACTGGATTTACGATGGATAGGATTTTATGAATTGGCCTTACATTTTAATTTCGGCATCAGTAATTTCTTTTCTTATCTCAATTGTTTTGCAGATTATTGGGTATGTGATATTCAGAAGGAATGCTGGGAAGTTTGATGCGTTAGTAAGCGAATTTCGTAAAAGGAAGCTGGATCTGGATATTAGCACGAACGTTAGCTATTTTTTGAGTGCGTCATTCCATCCTTTAAAGATTTCCTATTTTGCTCGCCTCTACAAAGGCGTAAAACTCCATCATAAAAGTAACAAGATGGTTAGCAAGGAATCATACGAATTTATTCAGTCATTACCTGAAGGTGAAATTATTTGGCTGGTGCGTTTGCATAGTCTGAACATGATTGCTGGAGTTATGATGATTGGTGGTGGGATAGGTTTTATTATCTGGCGTCATTTTTTCAATTGATGTTTATCTAAGTCACCTCATCTTATTAATTGTCAAATTAAATTTATAAAAACTTATCTGCTTAGTTTCTTCTATTTTGTAAACGTAATTGTAATATGGCTTTTGTTTAGAACCCAGTCATAAAGTAGCGTCAGGGTTTTTATTAATTTCTCATAATTTAGACATCGATATCGCCACCTGCAACAGACGCCTATACGCAACCGCAGATTTTCAGCAACTGGCTATTGAATCGATGTGCAGGGAAAGTTTCTTCTGATAAGGCGTTTACTGATGATGCCTTTAAAAGTGCCTCAGTCTGGCTGGAAGCAAGCCATCTCCCTGTTGACGCCTTCAGTGAAGGCGACAGGTTAATTGATGATTATCTTAAGATGGACCTGACCGGTTCGATCGCTGGAAACTTCGGTATGTTGAAATGCACACTGCTCTCGCAATGTCAGGACGCAGAAACGGTTTACAGAAAGTACTCAGCTTCACATGAGCCAGACTAAAAGAGAATGAGGAGGAGCTGAATAACATGAAGATTAAGAAGGTGTTTCTGGGGTTTTTTGTTCTGATCTCTTTGCCTCTTATGGCGTTTGCTGAGACAACGTTCAGTTTTGAAGGTAAGCATTTCAACGCGCAGATAACGTATGGTTGTGAAGAAGGAAATCTGACCTGCGATAAGGTCTTGCTCAAATCGGTAAGCCTTAAAGACGGCTCCTTTATCGTGCTTAAGGGGAAAACGATTAACACGCACTGTCCTGACGTTTGCGACTTTAAGGGCTATGAGTTCAGCAACAGAACGTTTAACTACGCATTCTACCCCAGCACCAAAGGTGAGGACCTCTGGGACTACATAGTCACGAAGAGGGATAAGGTTATCGCTCACGATGTTGGGACCATGAAATAACGTCGGGAAAGGAAGGCTTAAACGTAGTTCTGACCAGGATTTACGTAGTAGAGTTATCTCTTCCATCTGATGTTCAGCGTTACTTATTACACTAGTCGGGTTCGCTTTCGCTGAAAACGATCCTGAGCCTGACCTGTTATTATCTGACACAGTGGTGACGGAAATGAAAGGCGTCTTAAAGTTTTTACTGTTGTGCTTATCGCTAAGCCAGAGTGTCATGGCAAACGATAATGTTAAGTCCGGTACGTTACAGGCTTACTGGTTACCGGAGTGGCATGGCAATATTAATTCTCCATCGCTTCAGCTACGCTTTGTTGCAGATGATAAAAGCAGCGCGCATAAAATTATTAACATCAATAGGTCTGACGTGTCGCCTGAATTTATTGGCAGGTATTTCACTCAGATCCCCGATGACTTCTTTAAATATAAAGAAGGTCATGCTGAACAATATGGCATGGTGAAGATTAATAACCTCACGGTTACTACCGAGTGTGATGAACACGTATATCAGGCTGATCTGGTTTCTTTTACAGCACAACCGATAAAAAAAGCCTGGGCTGAGCAGGGCTGTGATAGTTATCCCTGGTTAATAACCCTGCGGTTAAAACAGGGGATTCAGGAAAGTAAACTCCTGAGTCGGCCGGAACAGGGGAGTCAGTCTGTCGCTAAGGTCTCTTCACAAACATCTTTAATTAAAATTAAGAGTATCAACCAGGCATGGTTTTATGTGGCGACATATGACGAAAGTCAGCCAGATCTGATGGGGCCGTTATCAGGCTATATTCCCGCGAATCGTCTTGAACCGGTTAACTGACACCCTGCAACGTTCACTTTTAATCAATCTGAACCGGCTTCGCACCACAAGGCGTCGCATTGATATTCACCCATCGCCCGTAACATCTCATTGCTCCCTATACCCCGCACCTTTCCCTGAGAGGTGCGCACTATAGATGCCGAACCGCTAACCGCAGGAATCCGTTATGCGCTTTACGATAATAACGACTAAACCGGGCCAACAGCCGCCGCAGACCCATTGTGACTTCTTTCCGCCCGGCGGCACCATTGGTCGCGGCGTGGACAACAATCTGGTCCTGCCAGATGACGACCGTACACTCTCCCGACTGCAGGCGATTGTGCATATCACCGCCAGCGGTGAGTGCCGCCTGACCAACCGTGGCAATGTGACGCGGGTGCTGCTCAACGATATTCCGCTTGAGCGTGGCCGTCAGGTCGAGCTGCAGGATGGGGACATTCTGGGCATTGATGATTATCAGCTGCGGGTCAGTGACCTCAACAGTGCGCAGCCGCCGCAGACGGAGAGGACGGCTCCGCGCCCTGAGCCGGTGCGCCCTGCGTCGATAGTGCCTGAGCCGCCGGTGGAAAAAACCGCGACGGCGGCCATTCCCAGCGAAATCTGGGACAGCCTGGCGAAAGAGTTTTCGATCTCGGATGATCTCTCTAAGCGCAAAGCCGCGCTGGAACTGCCGGAGGCGCATCCGCTGACCGCGCCTGCCGCGCCGGAGCGTAACCCGGAAGATCCGCTTTCCCAGCTGGCTAATGACGCGCCGCTCAATTTTGGTCAGCAGCCTAAAAACAGCAGCCTGTTTGATGAAGGCGATGCGCTGTTCGCCCGGGAAAGCATTTTTGACGACAGAACGCCAAGCACGCTCTCTGCTCAGCCGAAGACGGCGGCACCTCAGGCTGAAAAGCCCGCCGCTGAACTGGACCCGCTGAGCCTGTTTGAGGGTGAAAGCAGCATGGATGCGCGCAACCATGACGACCCGCTGGGACTGATGATGGGCAACGCGGTGCCGCTGGCTCAGCCGGAGCCGCAGACCGCGAAACCGGCCACCCTGCATGTGCCCCCGGAAGCCCCGGCCAGCGTGAAACCGGCAACCGGACGCCCGCCGGAAGCGGTGCCTGCCACACCGGATGCGCAGGATTTTTCGATGCTGTTCAGTGACGCACCACCATCTCAGCAGGCAGCAGAGAGCCAGCCTCACCCTGAAGCGCCGGGCCAGACGCCCCTGATCGAAGATGAAGACGCCGCTCAGCCCGACGCGGTCACGCCGCAAAATGAGTATGGCGGGATTACGCTGCCCACGCCGCAGGCCGTACAGCGCGCTCCTTCACCGACGCCAAAAGGGCGGCTGCGTATCGATCCGGTCGCCTCGGGATATCAGCCTGCCGCCACGGAACAGCCGTCGACCGCCGGCCAGAACAGCGGCGACGCCCTGAAGGGGGAACTGCTGGATGCGCTGCTGGAAGGGATGGGTCTGCGTGACCTGCAGCCGACGCCCCAGTTTGACCGGGAACAGATGCTGCAGTTTGGTCAGATGCTCAGCATGTTCTCGCAGGGAACGGTCGCGCTGCTCTCATCGCGTTCGATCCTCAAGCGCGGCGTCAAAGCTGACATGACGGTGATCCTCGACGACGCTAATAACCCGTTCAAGCTGCTGCCGTCAGGCAAGACCGTCCTGATGCAGATGTTCGGCAGCCGGATGCCGGGCTTTATGCCACCGCGTCAGGCCGTGCGCGATGCGCTGATCGACCTGCAGGCCCACCAGCTGGGGATGATCGCCGGGATCCGCGCCATCATCGCCTCCATGCTGCAATCCTTTAATCCGGAACAGCTGGAGGAGGAGGCGCGCCAGGCGGGTTCGGTGTCACGCATCGGCCTGCCGGGCAGCCGCAAAGCCGCCCTGTGGGAACATTTTGTTGAGCGTTACGGCGAGACGGCGGGCGAAATCGAGGACGATTTTCACACCCTGTTTGGCGAAGCGTTCCTGCACGCCTATGACCTGGAAGTCAATCAGTACAAAGACTCACAAACCCACACGGATGACGCATGAATATCACTATTGCCTCGACGTCGAATCAGGGCGATCGCGCCAGTAACCAGGACCAGATCGGTGATGTGATCGGCAAGCGCTCCGCCTGCTTTGTCGTGTGTGATGGCGTGGCGGGATTCCCCGGCGGCGAGATTGCCGCGTCGATCGCCCGCAGCAGCCTGCTGGAGGCCTTTGATGGCAATGCGCATCTTGATGCGCAGTCGATTCGCCGCTATGTCAATCACGCCAACCACGCCATTCGTCAGCAGCAGAAAGTCAGCAGTGAACACAGCCGGATGGGTACCACGATGGTCAGCCTGTTTATCGACCGGGACTACCATCTGGCCTGCTGGGCCCACGCCGGGGACAGCCGCCTCTATCTGTTCCGGCGCGGTTATCTCTATCTGGTCACCACCGATCACAGTCTGGTGCAGCAGATGAAGGATGCCGGACACCGTACCGAAGGGATCAACAGCAATCTGCTCTATTTTGCGCTGGGGATGGGTGATGAGCAGCGCGACGCCAGCTACAGCGACGTGGTGGAGATTGAAGATGGCGATGCCTTTCTGCTCTGCACCGACGGTTTCTGGCACGGCGTGTCGCTGGAGCAGATGCAGCAGTCGCTGCACATGGTGAATACGCCGGAAGAGTGGCTGACGCTGATGCAGCAGATCATTAAAAACGACCAGCCGGATGCCGGACAGCAGGATAACTTCAGTGCGCTGGCCGTCTGGATTGGGTCACCTCAGGACACCACTTTACTGCACTCGCTCTCTGAAGCGGCGCAGTTCTTCCCTCTGCGAGATTGAGAACGCCAACATGAAATATGGATTACTGGGTCTGGCAGCGCTGCTGCTCAGCACGCACGCTTATGCTGAAAACTATCGCATCGTCCAGTCCCCGGCACAGAAACTGGATGTCTGGATCGATAATGTAAAAAACAATCAGCTGTCGAGCTGGTGTAACAGCACGATCTCTCTGCGGATCGTCACGCTGGGTGAAAAAGACCCGGCGGTGCTGAAAACCTTCCTGCCGCGCGTTGCCGGATTGATGGCGTCCCAGTGCAAACCGCTGCAACAGCTGCACTGGCAGCTCACCGACGCGCAGGGCAGTGAAATCGCGACCGGCAGCGCCGCCAGAGCGCAGCAGTGGAAAACCGTGGTTACGCCGCCTGCGACACCGGCCGCCGCCGTGCCTGCCGATCCGCTGGTCAACGCCGCGCAGGCCGACACCTCACCGTGGCTGCAGTTCAGTCTGCTCGATGGCTGCCATTTCCGCACCTGGTGGCAACACCCGGCTCAGGGTAGCGCGCTGTTTGTTCCGGCAAAGCAGGGGCTGGTCTGCGGGTCGGATGGCTGGCTCAGTGGACACAGCAGCCTGACGCAGCAGGGTAACGGCGCGACGGCGCAGGTGGGTGTGACCTTCCTGCAGGGCTTCCCGATCATGGGGCTGAGCAACCAGTCGTCGACCACCGAACTGCACATCACCACGGTTAACAGCGAGCGCATGGTGCTGAGCAACGAAAAATCACCGGACAGCTGGCTGATACTGCCGTTCAGCAACCGGTTTAACGGCTGGCAGGCCAGCCCGCAGGTCGTCGTGCAGATGCCGGTCAGCGAAGCCGCGGATGAGAGCGCGGTCGCGGCACGTCTGCAGGAGGTGCGCAAAGTCTGGTCGCCGTGGATTAGCGGCAATGCGGCGCTGAGCGTGAAGCTGGTGGAAAAGCTGCATCCTGAACTGAAAGATCCGGCCGCTGCGGTCTATCGCACCCTCAACTGACGCAAAAGGAGTTTGCATGGAAACCTTACAGCATCGTCTGGCCAATGCCTCGCTGAGCGAAGCGCTGGCTGATGTTACCCGCCAGATCCAGGCCTCTCCGGCCAGCGCTGACCTGCGGGCCGCGTTTGTGCAGCTGCTCTGCCTGGCAGGCAACTGGTCGCGTGCGCAGACCCAGCTGCAATCCTGGCTGGCGTTAAGCCCGCAGGCGCAGCCGACGGTGAATCTTTTGCAGCAGGCGATTGCCGGTGAGCTGCAGCGCGACGCCGTGCTGCGTGGCGAGGCGCAGCCGGTGCTGCCCGGCAGTGCCTGGCACTGGTGCGACACGCTGCTGGCCGCACTGCAGGCGGAGGCAGAGGGCGATGCCGCACGCGGCTCTGCACTGCGTGCCGAAGCACTCGAACTCGCTGCCGCGAATCCCGGCAGCGCCACTCAGCAGGATCAGCCTTCGGCCTTCAGCTGGCTGATGGATGGCGACAGCCGCTTCGGGCCGGTGTGTGAAGTCATCAATCAGGGCCGTTACTACTGGATCCCGTTCGCGGCGATCCGTGAAATGCAGTTTCAGGCGCCCGCCAGCGTCACCGATCTGGTGTGGCGTCATACGCGCGTGCAGCTGATTGATGGCAGTGAGCAGGTGTGCCAGATCCCGGCGCGCTATCCGCTGCTGGCGGGGGCGGAAGAACGTTTTCTGCGTGCCAGTGCCACCGAATGGCAGCCGCTGGGCGACGATCCGGATCAGTTCATCGGTCAGGGACAAAAAATGTGGCTCACCGACAGCGCAGAGTTTTCACTGCTGAGTCTGCAGCAGGTCCTGTTTGATAACGTTGAGAGTGCTGATGAGTCATGATTCAGGCGGGCAGAATGACGGCTATGCCCAGCTGCATGGCGGCTTTCGTGCGCGCAAAAAGCGCGATGCGTTAACGTCCCGCGACAAACTGCAATCCTCGCTGCTGGATCGTCTCACGGACAACGCGCCGGAGAAGCAGCAGGAGGCGGAGAACAGCATGCTGATTACGCACAGCACGCTGCGCCGCCACGTTCTGCGCGATCTGCAGTGGCTGTTTAATACCATCAATAACGAAGCGCAGCAGGATCTCAGCGGCTTTGATCAGGTGCAGCGCTCGGTCTGGAATTTCGGCGTGGCACCCCTGGCCGGACAGAATGTCTCCGATATCGAGTGGCAGGATATCCAGCGCAAAATGACCAACGCCATTCTCCACTTCGAACCGCGCATTCTGCCGCAGGGCCTGCAGGTGCGCTGCGTGAGCGATCTCAGTTCACTCAGCCTGCACAACGTGCTGTCGATTGAAATCAAAGGGCGGCTCTGGTGTGTGCCTTATCCGCTGGCGTTTCTGTTCCGCACCCAGGTTGATCTGGAGAGCGGCCATTTCGAACTTCAGGATGCAGGGTAATCATGGACAGCAATCTGCTCGACTACTACAACCGCGAACTGGCCTATCTGCGTGAGATGGGGGCGGAGTTTGCGGCGCGCTATCCCAAAGTGGCGGGACGTCTGGGCATGCGCGGCATCGATGTGGCGGACCCCTACGTCGAACGGCTGATGGAGGGATTCGCCTTTCTGACCTCCCGCGTGCAGCTGAAGATGGATGCGGAGTTTCCGCGCTTCTCGCAGCGTCTGCTGGAGATGATTGCGCCTTCCTATCTGTCGCCGACGCCGTCGATGGCGATCGCCCAGCTGACCCCGGACAGCCGGAAAGGGGACATCACCCAGGGATTCCATGTGCCGCGTGGCACCATGATGGAAAGCCAGAACCTGAAAAAAACCGGCGTCACCTGCAGCTATAGCACCGCCCAGGATGTGATGCTGCATCCGCTGCGCATCAGCGAAGTCACGCTTGGCGGGGTGCCCGGCGATCTGCCCACGGGGGAGCTGAAACTCAGCGGCCTGGGGGCAGCCAGTGCACTGCGCATCCGCATCAGCTGTGAGGGGATCTCCTCGCTGAGTCAGCTGAACGTGGATGACCTGATGCTGTTTCTCAGCGGCCCGGATATTCAGGCCCTGAAACTGCTTGAGCTGCTGATGGCGCACCGGGTGGGTATCGTGCTGCAGTCCGTTGAGAAACACCCTCAGCGTCAGGTGCTTTCAGATGATGCCCTGCAGCAGGAAGGGTTTGCGCCGGAGCAGGCGCTGCTGCCGGACGATCTGCGCAACTTCGACGGCTATCGTCTGTTGCAGGAATATTTCGCGTTCCCGGCGCGCTTCCAGTTTATCAGCCTGAACCAGCTCGCGCCGTTTCTGCGCCGCTGCGACAGCGCCCAGGCATTCGACATCATCATTCTGCTCGACAAGGCGGACAGCGCGCTGGAGAGCGTGGTCGATCACAGCCACCTGGCGCTGCACTGCACCCCGGTCATCAACCTGTTCCCGAAAACGGCAGAGCGCCTGAAGGTCAGCGACAGTCAGCATGAATATCACCTGGTGGTGGATAACATCCGGCCGCTGGATTATGAAGTGCATTCGGTGCAGCGCCTGTTCGCCACTATTGAGGGTAAGCGTGAAGAGCAGGTTTTCCGCCCCTTCTGGAGCACCTTCAGTGGCGATCAGGGCGACTATGGCGCCTACTTCTCGCTGCGCCGCGAGCAGCGCACCCTGTCTGAACAGGCGCAGCGCTATGGCACCCGCACCGGCTACATCGGTTCAGAACTCTTTCTCTCGCTGGTGGATGAGCATCACGCGCCATGGCGCGATGAGATGCGCTATCTCTCCGCCGAAGTGATGTGTACCAGCCGCGATCTGCCGCTGATGCTGCAGCAGGATCAGGGCAACTTCGTCATGCCGGACTCCATTCCGGTGGCGGAGCTGAAACTGTGCAAAGGCCCGACGCCGCCGCGTCCGGCCCTGGCCGAGGGGCTTTCCGCATGGCGGCTGATCAGCCATCTGCAGATGAACTACCTCAGCCTGATGGACAGCAGCGACGGAGAGGGCGCGGCGGCGCTGCGTCAGCTGTTGAGCCTTTACGCCAACCTGGCGGAAGCACCGGTTGCCCGCCAGATTGACGGCATCCGCCACTGCACGCTCAGCGCCGTTAACCGCCGCGTACCGGAGCCAGGCCCGGTGGTGTTTGCGCGCGGTGTCAGTATCACGCTGGAGGTGGATGAGCAGGCGTTTTCGGGTGCCAGCCCGTGGCTGCTCGGCAGCGTACTGGAGCGGGTCTGCAGCCGCCTTGTGGCGCTGAACAGCTTCACCGAGTTCACCCTCAACAGCCAGCAGCGCGGCGAAGTCGGCTACTGGCCGCCGCGCATGGGCCGGAAGGCGCTGATATGAGTGGCGAAAAAGTCATTACGCTGCCAAGACTGACCCGCCTGCCGGACGATTTCTGGCAGAAGGTGATGGCCGCGCCGTGGCGCTACGATCTGTTCCAGCTGCTGCGGCGGCTGGATGCGCAGGGCGGACAGCGTTATCCGCTGGGCCGTGCGCCGCTGCCGAAGTTTGAAGCGGTGCGCATCGGGCAGACGCCGTCACTGGCGTTTGCTCCCTCTACCGTCGCCAGCGCCGCGCCGCGGGAGGAGACGGGACGCCACGATCTCTCGATTTACAGCTTTGGTCTGTTTGGACCCAATGGTCCGCTGCCAACCCATCTGACCGAATATGTACACGAACGGATTGTGCATCATCAGGATCACAGCCTGTCGGCATTTGCTGACCTGTTTCATCATCGCGCCACGCTGCTGTTCTATCGCGCCTGGGCGGATGCGCAGCCGACGGTCTCCCTGGATCGGCCCGACGATAGTCGCTTTCTGAACTATCTTGCCTGCCTCGCCGGCATCGGGTTGCCGGCCCAGCAGCAGGCCAGCTCACTCAGCCTGCATGCGCGGCTGATGCTGGTGGGGCATCTCAGCCGTCACGGTCACGACGCCGAGGGGCTGGTGCGCATTCTGCAGCACTATTTCGGCGTGCCGGTCAGGCTGACGCAGAACCTGCCGCACTGGCTTACGCTGGACAGCCGCGATCAGGCCCGGCTGGGTGCGGGACGCCATATGCCCCGGCTGGGTGCCTCCGCTTTTCTCGGCGTGGCGGTACGCGACGTACAGCACCGTTTCCGCCTCCACCTGGGGCCGCTCAGCGCCGCGCAGTATGCCCATTTCCTGCCCGATGCCCCCGGTGCGCGCGAAGTGCGCGACTGGGTACGTCACTACCTCGGCATCGAAATGCAGTGGGATCTCAGTCTGATCCTCGCCGCAGACGAGGTCGGGGGCGTGGCACTGGGTGGCGGTGCCCGGCTTGGTTACACCAGCTGGCTGGGGCAGATGCCGCAGCCGCAGGATCGCGAAGATTTTATATTTGAGGTTGAGGCTGCCTCGCGCTAGCCCAGCCGCTTTCCCTGTTACACAGCCTGCGTCTTTCATTGAAGAGAGTCCCCTATGTCAGAAATCAGCCGTGCCGTCCTGTTCGGCAAACTGGATACGCTGTTATTTACCTCGCTGGAAAGCGCCACCGCCTTTTGCAAACTGCGCGGCAATCCCTATGTTGAACTGGTGCACTGGCTGCATCAGCTGATGCAGCAGCAGGATGGCGACTTACAGCAGGTCATCACACATTTTTCACTGGATGAAAAGGCCCTGACTCAGGACATTGTCGCTGCGCTGGATCGCCTGCCGCGCGGCGCCAGTGCGGTCTCCGACCTCTCTGAGCATATCGACAGCGCCGTTGAGCGGGCGTGGGTTTACGCCTCACTGAAATATGGCGCAACCCGCATTCGCGGCGGTCATCTGCTCATCGGCATCCTCAAAACCTTTAACCTCGCCAGCGTGCTGAAAGGCATTTCCGGTCAGTTTGCCCGGATTAACGCCGATGCCCTGCTGGCGGAGTTCGACACGCTGCTCGGCAACAGCAAAGAAGCGCAGCAGGCGCTGAGCGCACCGCAGGATGTCGCAGGCGCACCGCCAGCGGCCAGCGGCAGCACGCTGGCGCAGTATGGCCAGGACCTGACGGCGCGCGCCCGTGCGGGAAGCATCGATCCGGTGACCGGGCGTGACGACGAGATCCGCCAGATGGTCGATATCCTGATGCGTCGCCGCCAGAACAACCCGCTGCTGACCGGCGAAGCGGGCGTCGGCAAAACGGCGGTGGTCGAGGGGCTTGCCCTGCGTATCGCGGCGGGCGATGTGCCTGCGCCGCTGCGCGACGTGCAGCTCTGGCTGCTGGATATCGGTCTGCTGCAGGCCGGTGCCGGGATGAAAGGGGAGTTTGAGGCGCGACTGCAGGCGCTGATCAATGAGGTGCAGTCCAGCCCGACGCCGATTGTGCTGTTTGTGGATGAGATCCACACCCTGGTCGGCGCGGGGGGGCAGCAGGGCACCGGCGACGCCGCCAACCTGCTGAAACCGGCGCTGGCGCGTGGCCAGCTGCGCACCATCGGCGCGACCACCTGGGCGGAATATAAAAAGTATATCGAGAAAGATCCGGCGCTGACCCGACGCTTCCAGACCGTGCAGGTGCAGGAGCCGGATGAGGCCAGAGCGATTCTGATGCTGCGCAGCACCGTCAGCGCACTGGAGAAGCATCACCGGGTGCTGCTGCTGGATGATGCGGTCAGCGCAGCGGTGAAACTCTCGCATCGCTACATCCCGGCGCGTCAGTTACCTGATAAAGCCGTGGCGCTGCTGGATACGGCCTGTGCCCGCGTGGCGGTCAGTCAGGGCGCGCAGCCCGCAGCACTGGAGGATTGTCTGCACCGTCTGGCCGCGCTGGAGATTGAAGCGGAGATCGTGGAACGTGAAATCCGTGTCGGCCTCGGTGACGTGACCCGCCAGCAGGCGATTGCCGGAGAGCGTGCGGCGCTGGAAGCGGAACATGATGCGCTGCAACAGCGCTGGCTGCAGGAGCGCGAACTGGTCGAGACGCTGGTTGCGCTGCGCGCCCGCTGTGCCACCGAAGAGGATGCGGCGCTGCGTGAACAGCGCGATGCCACACAGCAGCAGCTGACTGCGCTGCAGGGTGACACGCCGCTGCTCTTCGCTGCCGTCGATTCGGGCGTGGTCGCCGCTGTGGTCTCTGACTGGACCGGCATTCCGCTGGGCCGGATGGTGAAGAATGAGATCGACGCCGTACTCAATCTGGCGGACACCCTGAACCAGCGCGTTATCGGCCAGCGTCACGGTCTGGATCTGATCGCGAAGCGGGTTCGCACCACGCGCGCCCGCCTCGACAACCCCAACAAACCGGCAGGCGTCTTTATGCTGTGCGGGCCGTCGGGCGTGGGTAAAACCGAGACCGCGCTGGCGCTGGCCGAGTCGCTGTATGGTGGCGAGCAGAACATCATCACCATCAATATGAGCGAGTTTCAGGAGGCGCACACCGTTTCGACGCTGAAAGGGGCCCCGCCGGGCTATGTGGGTTACGGCGAAGGTGGCGTGCTGACCGAAGCGGTGCGCCGTCGCCCTTACAGCGTGGTGCTACTGGATGAGATTGAGAAAGCTCATCCCGATGTGCATGAGCTCTTCTTCCAGGTGTTCGACAAGGGCTGGATGGAGGATGGCGAAGGGCGTCACATCGACTTCCGCAATACCATCATCATTCTGACCTCGAATGTCGGCACGCAGCTTATCAGCGCGATGTGTGCCGATCCGGAACTGATGCCCGATCCCGACGCCCTCAGCGCCGCCCTGCGTAAACCGCTGCTGGAGGTGTTCCCGCCTGCGCTGCTGGGGCGTCTGCTGGTGGTGCCGTACTACCCGCTCAGCGATGACATGCTGGCGGAGATTGTGCGGCTGCAGCTGGCGCGCATTGTGCGTCGTCTCGCCGACAATCACGGCATCGAGGCGGAGATCGACGAGTCGGTGGTGAATCAGATCGTGCAGCGCTGCACCGAAGTGGAGTCGGGCGGACGCATGGTCGACGCCATCCTCACCAACACGCTGTTACCGCAGATGAGCCAGATACTGCTCAGCGCCCACGCCCGCGATGAACGCTATCGCCGCGTTGCCGTGCGCTGTGAGCAGGGCGAATTTGTCTGCCAGTTCGCTGTTTAAAGCCTAGTCATCAGAGAGTTTTCGAATATGTCGGAACATGATCAACCCCTGAATGTCCCCAACGCCCTGCCGCTGGGTTACCGCTTCAATGAATTTGAGATTAAAGAGGTCATCGGCGGTGGCGGCTTTGGCATCGTCTATCGCGCCTGGGACCACCAGCTGGAACGCGATATCGCCATCAAAGAGTTCATGCCCGCCTCGCTGGCGGTGCGCAGCGATGATCTCAACCTGGTGCTGCGCAGTGAGCGTTTCAGCAAAACCTTTCACGCCGGACTGAACAGTTTTATCCAGGAGGCGCGGCTGCTGGCGCGCTTTAACCATCCGAACCTGCTGCACGTGCTGCGGTTCTGGGTGCAGAACGACACCGCCTATATGGGCACGGTGTTCTACAGCGGCACCACGCTCTCGACCTTCCGTGAACGTCAGCCGCAGTCGGTGAATGAAACCTGGATCCGCCGCCTGCTGCCACCGCTGCTGGGGGCGATTAAAACCATCCATGAAGCGGGCTATCTGCACCGTGACATCTCGCTGGATAACATCCAGATCCAGAGCAGCGGTGAGCCGATCCTGCTGGACTTCGGGTCAGCGCGTAAAACCATCGGCAACCTCTCCGATGAGAGCGAGACGATGCTGCGTCCCGGTTATGCGCCGATTGAGCAGTACAGCGACAACGATGAGAGCGAGCAGGGCGCATGGACCGATATCTACGCGCTGGGCGCGGTGCTGCATACACTGATCACAGGCGCGCCGCCGCCGGTGAGCGTGGTGCGCAGTATCGAAGATAACTACCAGCCGCTGGTGCAGCGTCGTCTGGCGGGGTATTCCTCTGCGCTGCTCAGCGCTGTCGATCGTGCGCTGGCGCTGAAACCGGAAGATCGTCCGCAGAGCATTGATGACTTTGCGGCGCTGATGGCGCTGCCGGAACGTGAACCGGAGCCGCTGCTCAGCGCAAAAATGAGCGGGCCGGGCACCATGCTGGTGCCGATCGAAGAAGAGGAGGCGGTTAGCCCCGACTCGCGGCTGAAAACGCTGCTGGGCCACCGCTTTGCCCTGCCGGGCCTGGTGGCCGCGGGCGTGCTGGTCGGGCTGTGCGCCGGTCTGCTGATGTCGCGTGGTGATGAACAGACGGCCCCGGCGGAGACCGCGCAAAACAGCGCGCCTGCCGTCACCGTCGCGCCGGTTAACCAGCCGGTGGCTGCGCCACCGACGCAGGCTGAGACCCCGCCGGATAGCGTTGCCAGCACCCAGGCTCAGACAACCGCGCCAGCGCAGACCGCCGCACGTGAACCCGATCCTCAACCGGCCCCGCCAGCCGCCCCGGCGGCGCAGGTCTATATCCGGCTGCAGCAGGGTGAACGGGTTCAGGTGAACGGTCAGCCGCAGGCGCTGGTGCCTGCGGTCAATGGCTTTGCTACGCTGCAGCTGGCGCCGGGCAACTACACCTTTGCCATCAGTGGCCAGAGCGGCACCCGCCAGCAGACGCTGAACGTCAGCGAAGAAGGCGTCTGGTTGCTTGATCCACACAGTTAATAGTCAGGGATTACTTATGTTCTCACGCATTACCGCACAGCTGCCGGCGGACGGCCTGCTGTTCCACACGCTGAAAGGCACCGAGGCGCTGTCGCACCCGTTTGTGCTCACCGCCGAGCTGCTCTCCACCGACGCGCGCATCGACCGCCACGCCCTGCTGGGCCAGCCGGTGACGTTCACGCTGCCCACCGACGGCCTGATGAGCGCGCTGAGCCCGCGCTACCTCAACGGTAAAATCACCCGGGTGGCGGTGCGCAGCCAGGAGCTGAACGGCACGCGCTACGCGTGCTATGAGCTGACGGTGGAGCCGGACCTGTGGCCGATGAAGCGGGACCGCAACCTGCGCATCTTCCAGAGCCAGACGGTGCCGCAGATAGTGCAGACGCTGCTGAAGGAGTACGGGGTGAGCGTCGAGACGCGGCTGGCGGGCAGCTACCGGGTGTGGGAGTACTGCGTGCAGTATCAGGAGAGCAGCCTGGACTTCATCAGCCGCCTGATGGAGCTGGAGGGGATGTACTACTTCTTCCGCCACGAGGCGGACAAACATACGCTGGTGCTGTGCGACGCGCCGGACCAGCACCAGGCGTTTCCGGGCTATGAGACCATCGCCTATCACGTCACGCCGTCGGGGGGCGTGGTGACGGAGGAGGGCATCAGCCAGTGGTCGCTGTCGGAGAGCGTGACGCCGGGGATGTACAGCACCGACGACTACGACTTCCGCAAGCCGAACGCGTGGATGCTGCAGGCGCGGCAGAACCCGGCGTCGCCGGTGCCGGGCGCGGTGGACGTCTACGACTGGCCGGGGCACTTTGTGGACCACAGCCACGGCGAGTCTTACGCGCGCATCCGTCAGGAGGTGTGGCAGGCGGAGCACCACCGCGTCAGCGGGTCGGGCACGGCCACCGGCATCGCGCCGGGGTACACCTTCTCGGTGCTCAACGCGCCGCACTTCAGCGACAACGGCGAATACCTGGTGACCTCGGCGACCTATGACTTCGCCGAGAACCCCTACGCCAGCGGCGACGGCGGGGAGAGCCGGCACAACATTGACTTTACGGTGCTGCCGTCGTCGGTGACGTGGCGCACGCCGCCGGAGACGCCGTGGCCGAAGACGCACGGCCCGCAGACGGCGAAGGTGGTGGGGCCGAAGGGGGAGTCCATCTGGACGGACCGCTACGGGCGGGTGAAGGTGAAGTTTCACTGGGACCGCCTGGCGAAGGGTGACGACACCAGCTCCTGCTGGGTGCGCGTATCGAGCGCGTGGGCGGGCCAGGGGTTCGGCGGGGTGCAGATCCCGCGCGTGAACGACGAGGTGGTGGTGGACTTCATCAACGGCGATCCGGATCGTCCGCTGATCATCGGCCGCGTGTATAACGAGGCGAGCATGCCGCCGTGGGCGCTGCCGGCGGCGGCGACGCAGATGGGGTTCCTGAGCCGGTCGAAGGACGGCACGGCGGACACCGCGAACGCGCTGAGGTTTGAGGATAAGGCGGGTGAAGAGCACCTCTGGATCCAGGCGCAGAAGAACATGGATACCCATGTTAAAAATGACGCCAGCCATTCAGTTGCTAATAATCACAGCCATTACGCAGGTGGCAATGAGCTTTACCGTGTCGAAACCAACCGTGTCCACGGCGTGAAAGGTGGCGAAGAGCGGCTGACCGGTAAGGGCAAACTTGATGCGGTAGTCGATACCTATGTAGTGGGTTCAGGCACTCAACTTCGCCTGGAATGCGGAGAGAGCGCTATCGAACTCAACGCGAATGGCCAGATAAATATCGTTGGCAAGGGATTCAATATTTTCGTGCAGGGCGATGGGCATATCACCACATCCGGCGGCAAACTTAATCTGAACACAGATGGTGCTAAACCGGGCACAAGCGCTCCGGGTTCAGGTCATAAACAGAACATCAGCCAGGCCGTAGAGAACCTGTTCCCGCCGAAGCAGAAAGGGCAGGCGGCACCCGCTGCGCCAAAGGCTGCGGCGGCACCGGCGAAAGGGGCGCCGACACTAAAAAACGGTGATAATTTTTCCAGGATTTCTCCAATAATATTAAGGCATGAAGGCGGCTATGCAAATCGTGCATCTGATAAGGGTGGTCCAACAAATCATGGCATTGCATGGAATACATGGAAAAAATACTCAAAAGAAGATTTAGGGGTTGAGCCGACATTAGAAAATCTGAAGAAAATTACTCCAGAACAGGCTGAAGTTATTTATAAGAAAAGGTACTGGGACCCAAGTGGTTTTAATGACATTAAAGATCCTAAATTAGCTTTGATGTCCTATGACTGGAGCATTACATCTGGTGGGGCAGGAAAGCAGATTCAAAAACTGCTAAATAGCCAATATGGAAAAAATGTGAAGGTTGATGGTGTAATTGGGCCTGATACGATTTCTGCTATGAATAGTGTTGAGGATTCAAGTAAGCTAACCAATAGCATTGCTGAAATCAGAAAGCAATATTATACTAACCTGACTATATCTGATCCTAAAAACTTACCTAATCTTAATGGCTGGCTCAATAGGGTTAACGATTGTCTGGATTTCAAAGGTTAATTAGATGAATAAATTTAGATTTAGCTTAGCGGTTTTGCTGTCAGTCTCTTCATTACCCCTGCTTGCTTCTGATGACTTTACTGGTCAGTGGAGTGGGCAAGAAAAAAATGATAATGGATCATTATACTCCACTCTAACGTTGAAATTAAAACAGGATAATAATAACATCACGGGTAGTTATTGTTATGTTACCAGGGGTGGCAACAAAATAGATTGTCCTGAGGATAATGTCAGCAACCTCAAAGGCACTGCAAATGATAAAAAAGCTTTGATTGAATTTAATTCTTCATTTGGTGGAGTAAAGGGCAAAGCAAATTTAGAAATTAAAGATGATAAAGTTTTATGGAATTTAATTAAAGACCCTGAAAATGGCGAGTTTTACGCTCCAAAAACTTACGCGCTCGAAAAGGAAGTTAGCCAGGAAAATTTAAAATCGGGCATGAAAACTTTCTCGACATCTGACTTTACCATTACTTTAGTGAATGGTTGTGGAGAGTTTTATACTGTATGTAATAAAGTTAAGTACTTAGGTCTCAGAAATAAGGACGGGAAACAAATCACTCTTGAAGGCAAAACCACGCAGCCTGTCAACTCAAATATAGCTAATGGAATGATTTTCACTAATAGCGGCGTAAATTATATTGTGAACTTTGATCCGCTTGTGTTAAAAGTAACTCAGAAGAATAAAATACTCGTAGAGCAAAGTGGTAAGTGGGAGTGATGGTTTTATTCTTCTCAAACGAAAGTTTTTTGCGACTCAGATAATAGTAACGTTGATTAATTTATGATGTTTATTGAGGTGGTTATGTTTCGTCTCCACCTCATGCATATTATTGATGCGTTGATTTTTTTTGAGTTAATTTGGTCGCGTTGAGTTAGCGAATGAAATTTTTTTATTTTTGCAATTGCCAACTTCGATAAAAATAATGATCGTAAATCGTTTATTAACCAGCTTTATAATTGTGCCTATTCTTCTCTTTTTAGCCTGCATTGTCAGGGCTGAATCCGGCACGGAGTCGCTTGCTCCTGCTCTTAATGAGGGTGATTTTTCGGTTCTGCTTAATGACTATGTTTTCACGCCCGGTGATACCTGGAGTGACGAAAGCTTCGTACGCGCAGGCGAGGCACTGAGCTCCGATCTGGCTGGAGAGGTAGTGATTGATAATCAGCAATATAAATATTTCCAGCATACCTATAACGGGTTTAAGTTGTTCAGCGCGGCGGCGTCAGGAAAGGGAATGCACCCGATTCTGGCTGAGATTCTTTTGGAAAACGCCAGCGTGCTGACGGCCAGAAATATAATGGTCGGTGACAGCCTGGAACAGGTTCAGCAAGCCTATGGACCCGGAAAAGAAGATAACAGTGATAATCAGCACTGGCTTGTTTATCAGTCGGGCAAAAAGCAGTTGATGTTCCATATTGAACAGGGAAAAGTCAGCGATATTATGCTGAAAACAGACCCGGGTGCAGAGCAAAGCGAAATCAGCCCTGACCAGGCTATCAGCATCGCCACCGAAGCCATTCATACCTGGCACCTGACCACTCTCGATGATAAATGCCTGCGTTACGATCTCGATGAAAGCCGTGAGAAAAAGTTTTTTATCATAACGGTTCGTGAAGATAATCGGGATATCAGTTGCGGTGGCGACCCTGAAATTTCGCACCGACTTTTTGATATTAAAGTTGCCCGTGATAATACGCAGATACTCACTAACGCCGATAACGTTGATGGTGATTATCGCGACCTGAATTCTCCTGCCACAAACAATGAATAAGACGGACATCCGATATGCATTACCAATTCAATGAGGGCGCTTTTGCGCTTTTTCCTGCTGCCTGGCAGGACAACACCATGAACATTCTGCGCGATGAGGCCAGTGGACTGGCGTGGGTGGTGAGTCGTGGTGTTATTGCAGAAGGCAGTGATGCAGAAAAAGAATTTCAGCGTCAGTGGGACACATTGCGGAGCCAGATGGGGCACATTCAGCAGAGTGAATTTGTTCCTGTGATGGCCGGTGTGAATAACACCTTACCTGCGACAGAAGTTGAAACCCTGTTTGACCGTAACGGACAAAAGGTGTGGCAGAAACAGCTGGCTGCACAGGTTCCTGAGTCGAACATCTTTATGATTTTTACGCTCTCCGCAATGCGCCCATTCAATGAGGAAGACGGTCAGCGCTGGCAGGCTTTCAAACAAAGCCTGAGTCTGAATACGCCACGGAAAGATTAACTTATGGATAACCATGCGGCCCGCGTGGGCGACGAGATCATTCACTCCAGCATTTTCGCTGATATCACCAGTGTCGTGGCTGAAGGGGCGGCTTATGCCGTCATCGGGGCTGCGGTAGGAGCGGCGGCAACACTGGCTGCGCCTTTACTGGGCGCCGGCATGGCGGCGGCCGGGGTTGCCGCTATCGGTTCCAGCTGTCTGCTCAGCGGCATCATTGGCGGTGTGTTAGCCAATGCTGCGGGCCTGTCGGACGACATCTCTGAAGCGGCAGAGGGGCTGGGCGACATGATATTCCCGCCTTCACCCGCCGGAGTGATCGCCAGCGGTTCAGACAACGTACGCGTGAATGGTCTTATGGCCGCACGCGCGGCCGGGATGATGACGCCGGGTGAGACACCGCCACCGGAACCGCAATCACCGCAGAGCTTCGCGGACTACGGCGGCATGCTGCTCTCTGCAGTGGGCCAGTTCGGCAGTGCTATGTGGCAGCCCACGGTCGCCTCCGCCGATGCGGGGACCTCTCCGCTTGAGCAGGATAAAGTGGCCTGTGAAAAACACAGTGCGCCGCAGTATCTGGCTCAGGGTTCGAAAAGCGTTTTTATCAATGGCCAGCCTGCGGTGCGGGCAAAGGATAAAACGACCTGTGACGCCACGGTAAGTGATGCTGTTTCCCCCAATGTCATCATCGGAGGTGAAACTGTTACGGTCAGAGAGATCAAAAGTGGCAAGGTGCCGGGTCTCGCGGTCATGATGATCGGCCTTTCGCTCATACGCGGTCGCCCCAGCCAGATCCTGAAAAATATGCCCTGTGCGCTGGCCGGTGCGGCGGGCGGCATGATGGCGGATATGTCCATCAACGCCGCCTTCTCATCGCTGTTCCCGGTTCATGCCGCAACCGGCGTCAAAGTCCTTAATGATGATGCCGAACGCGATTTCTCTCTTCCCGGCCGTTTCCCGCTCAGTTTTCAGCGCAGCTATAACAGCCTGACTCAGCGCGCAGGCCTGTTCGGCCAGGGCTGGGCCACGGTGTTTGACAGCTATCTGACGCTGGAAGGCAACCGGGCAACCTGGTTTGACGACAACGGGCGCGAGCTGAGCTTTGACGTCCCCGGTGAAAAAGAGGTGCTCTACAGCATCAGCGAAGGGCTGATGGTGCGGCGCAGCGAGACTGGCGATATCGCCATTGCCGATGACGACGGTGCGGTATGGCGTCTTTACCGGCGCACGGCCGCCGATCCGCAGGTGCTGCGGCTGGCGTCACTCAGCGACGAGTACGGCAACGCGCTGGAGACGGGCTGGGATGAACAGGCCCGCCTGGTGCGTATCCATGACGCGCCGCTGGCGATTGACGTCACGCTGCACTACGACGACAGACAGCATCCGCGGCGGCCGACGTCAGCCAGCCATTTTGATGGCGAGCAGCACTGGCCTCTGACGCGCTGGACCTACAGCCAACAGGGCCAGCTTGCCAGCGTGACCGATGCGGCAGGCGTTGTTACCCGCCGGTTCCGTTACAACGACGACGGACTGATGGTCTGGCATCAGCTGCCCGGCGGGCTGGAAAGTGAATACCGCTGGCAGAAGCTGGATCACTGGCGCGTAGTTGAGAACCGCACCAATAGCGGTGACGGCTGCCGCATGCATTACGATCTCGAGGCGGGTATCACGCGCGTGTCGACCTATGACGGTCAGCAGCGCGAACACCACTGGAACGCCGCGGGTCTCATCACCTGTTTCATCGATGAGCGGGGCGAGAAGTGGCGCTATGAGTGGGATGAAAACGAACTCCTGACGCGCCGCATCGATCCGCTGGGCAACGCGGTGAGTTTCACCTATGACGATCTGGGCAACCGCATTGAAGAGAAAGATGCTGACGGCGGTGTGCAGGCGGTGCAATGGCTGTCACACCGTTCACTGCCCACGGTAGTTGCCGGAGCGGATGGTTCCACGACGAAATACTATTACGACCCGCATCACGGTCTTGAGCGCGTCGTTGATGCGCTCGGGCAAAGCATGTTCTATAAGCGGGATGAGTCCGGACTGGTTGTCGAAGAGATCGATGCAGCAGGTAACAGCTATCGCCGGGAGTTTAACGATGCCGGACAGGTTATCCGTGAAACCGACTGTTCAGGGCTGACCACGCGCTACCGTTATCATCCTCTGGGCTGGCTCAGCTCTGTCACCGCGCCGGATGGTGAAGAAACCCGTTATCACTATGACGCCGCAGGCCGTCCTCTTCACTTGGCGCGCGCAGAGGGCTGGGAAGAGCGACTGCACTGGAGTGAAAACGGCCTGCCGCTGGCCCATGAGTCGGCGGATGGCAACCGCAGTGAATTCCGTTACGACAATGTCGGACGACTGATCGCCAACCGCAATGCGCAGGGTGAGACGGTTCAGCGAAGCTGGGACAGCCGTGGCCGCCTCACGGCGCTGCAAAACGAGAACGGCGAGCAGTATCAGTTCGAGTGGGGGGCAGATTCTCTGTTGCTGACCCAAGTGGGGCTGGATGGTGTTGCCACGCGATACGACTATGACGCGGCGGGCCGCACCGTATCACGTACCTTTGCCGCCGGCCATCCTCAGGCCATCACCCATCATTACCACTGGAGTCATGCGGGGCAACTGCTGGCGCGAACCACGCCGGAGGGTCAGACGCGCTATCACTACAGCGGTGGCGGCCAGCTCGGTAAAGTGTCGCAGCATCTACCGCTGTCTGACACCGAGTGGAGTCAGCAGGCCGAGCAGGAGATTACCTTTAAATATGATGCGCTGGGCCGCATCGTTGCTGAACAGGGGGAGCAGGGCGAACTGGCGTGGGCGTATGACGCGCTGGGTAACTGCACGGCCTTAACCCTGCCGGATGGTCGCAACCTGAAGCAGCTTTATTACGGTAGCGGCCACTTGCTGAGCATCGCACTGGACAATCTGCCGGTCACCGAGTTTACCCGTGACACCCTGCACCGGGAACTGAGCCGCACGCAGGGCGGCCTGACTATGCGTAGCGAGTATGACCGCTTAGGCAGACTGCGCCGCCGTGACGTGCTCAGGGGTGACGCGCAACGTCCTGCGCCGCGCGTCTGGTCCCGCCGGCGCGACTTCGATTACGGCAACAACCTGATCCGCGAAGAGCGTGACGATAATCCGTTCAGCCAGACGTTATGGCACTACGATAACGCCGGCCGGCTGTTGTCCCAGGACGGTGCGCAGCCGGGTAATGAGCAGTGGCGCTGGGATGGCGCAGGCAACCCGCTGGATCGCCATAGTGCCGCTCATGTCGTGCACAACCGTGTCACCGGACTGAACGGTATCCGCTGGCAGTATGACATTCATGGCCGCACCACTGAGAAAGATGACGGCCAGACTCGCTGGCGATATCGTTACGATGGTGAGCATCGCCTGACGGAAGTGATCAGCGAGCCGCGGGACCGCAATAAGCCGCGCACGAAGGTGAGTTTCCGTTACGATCCTCTGGGACGTCGCATCAGTAAAACCAGCCAGCAGTTGTTACAGGGAAGACCATCTGAAAACGCCGTCACGACGCGCTTTGTGTGGGAAGGTTACCGCCTGCTGCAGGAGATCCACGACGGCACTCCGCTGACCTACGTTTACAGCGACAGCCAGAGCTATGAACCGCTGGCACGTATTGATGGTATGGAAAGCCCGGAGATCTACTGGTTCCATAACGCGGCCAACGGGATGCCGGAGCTGCTGACTGACGCGGAAGGGCAAAAAGCCTGGGAAGGGATCAACAGCCCGTGGGGCAAACTGCTGCGCGAGTCCAGCCAGCGGCTGCCTGCCGTGCAGCAGAACCTGCGTATGCAGGGCCAGTACCTGGATCGTGAAACCGGACTGCACTACAATCTGTTTCGATATTATGATCCGGACAGTGGACGGTTTACCCAGCAGGACCCGATAGGGCTGGCGGGCGGAATTAATCTGTATGAGTTTGCACCGAATGCTATAAATTGGATTGACCCACTTGGATTGAGTAAGTGTAGTTTAGCCTCTAAAATGGTTAAAGCGGTTAATGGTCGCATGCCAATAAATAGCAAGTTTTCAGGTAAGATGTACCCTATTGAAAGTCTGCCTGTTGTAATAAGACATAAATACCCGCATAGTGTTCCATTTAATCATGCTGGTTTTCCTGACTTTACCAGATATTCGATAAGAAATGTTCGTATTGAGCTTGGTAGAACTCGTGCTATTGATTTTGCCCGTGCAGATAAAGCTGCTGGATATGGCAGAGGTAATCCAAGGCCAAACGATTATACATGGCACCATCATCAAGATTCGGGATATATGCAGTTAATACCAACAGATATACACGCAGCAGTAAAACATACTGGCGGCATAGCTACGGGAAAGTGATTTATGACAAAAATACATGATTCAAAAAATATGGTGAGCGAACAGGATATAGTTAATGTGGAGAATCAGTTAAGCATCAAGCTACCTGATAGTTATAGAGAGTTTTTAAAGAAATACAATGGTGGATATCCTCAACCTGACGGATTTGACTTTGCTGACGGTGAAGATGGGTCAAGTGTTGATAAATTTCTAGAGGTCAGTGATTCAAAAAATGAAGGTCTCATAAATTACTTCAATACTTACAAAGAACGCATTCCTAAAAACTACATTCCCATTGCTAAAGACCCTGGCGGCAATCTTATTCTAATCGGTATCAATGGCGAAAAAGCAGAGGTTTATTTTTGGGATCATGAAAATGAAGCCGATGATGGTGATGTGCCGGGAATGCAAAATATGCATTTAGTTGCATTGAATCTTGATGATTTCATAAATAACCTTTATGAGATTGAAATCTAATAAAATCGAATCAGGCCGGAAAGATACAGTGGTTTTTTTTCGGCTTGATTTTTTACTAAAAATGAAGCCTTTCGATGGTAGTCATGCTGTTTAACATAGCGGGCGCATAAAAATTATAATTAATAGCTAATATATTATTTTTAGGGTGCTTTCGAGTTGTAAGGCTATGTATGGAGATGACGTTTTTTATTTTTATTAATTAAACTCGCCTTACTATTGACGTTGCAGGTGATTAACTTTGTGTGTCAATGGCTGTAATATTTTATTTTTAAATTTCGATAATTTGAACTGACATTGAATATGGCAGTCGTCATGGATTTACTTTCCAACGGCCTTTGGTTCAAGGGCATGATAAGCCTTTTTGCCTTCTGCCCTAATTCATAATAAAGCCATCCTTCTTGTCTAAACATCTTCTTTTCCTATGACCCCCTCCCGGTTTGAGTCCCTCTGACGCTCACTTCCCCCTGAAAAATCCCCGTATCATCACTCTTACCTCTGACTATAACCTGCCGTTATACCCTCCTGCTAAACAAGCATTCGTCACCTTTCAGAACGCATGAAATAGTGGTTTCAGAACCTGATCTTTTGGCTGAAACGAGAGACAACATGCTAATTCCACAACCCTATTTACTCTTTCTTGGCGATGTGACCGATCCCCTTGCGGCAAAAACGGCGCGCGGTATTCATATCTGGCGGCCGGAGCAGTGCGTTGGCGAAATCAAACTGCCGGGCTGCACAGTCAGTCTGGGTCTGGATGAACTGGATATTCCCGGTGCCAAAGCGCGTGGCGCAAAAACCCTGGTGCTGGGTACCGCCAACGCAGGGGGCTATCTGCCTGCGCACTGGCTGGAAACCATTAAAAGTGCCATCAAAGCAGGCATGAATGTGGCCAGTGGTCTGCATCACCGTCTGGTGGACGAACCGGAACTGGTCGCGCTTGCGCAGGCGTCGGGCGTTGCGCTGTTTGACCTGCGCCATATGCGTCCGGTGCTCAATGTTGGCAGCGGCAAGAAGCGTTCAGGTAAGCGCATCCTGACCGTCGGTACGGACTGCTCAGTGGGCAAGATGTACACCTCCCTGGCGCTGGAAGCGGCGATGCGTGCACGCGGGATGAAAGCCGATTTTCGCGCCACGGGCCAGACCGGCATTCTGGTCGCGGGTGAGGGCATTGCTGTGGATGCGGTCATCGCGGATTTTATTGCCGGCGCTGCTGAAGCGCTATCACCCGCGAATGACGCGGACCACTGGGACATCGTCGAAGGGCAGGGCTCACTGTTCCATCCCTCTTATGCGGGCGTGAGTATGGGGCTGATGCACGGTGCGCAACCGCACTGGCTGGTCATGTGTCATGAAATGGGACGCCCGCATATGCGTCATTTGCCCCACCAGCCGATGGTCAGCCTGAAGGAATGCGTTGAAGCCAATCTGCGCGCCGCGCAGGTGACCAGTGAATCGGTACAGCTCGCAGGCTTTGCGATTAACACCTCAAATTACAGCGAAGAAGAGGCGCTCGCGTATTGCGCTGAAATCGCCGCTGAGTTTGGCCTGCCGGCAACCGATCCTGTGCGTTTTGGTATCGACGGGATCGCCGCGCTGCTTCAGGAGCGTGGCTGAAATGAGAACGTTGCAGATTGAGGTGGTGGAGCTGCCGCTGGCGCGCCCCTTTGCCATCTCGCGTGGAACCCGGACCGCCGTGACGGTCATCCGGGTCACCCTGGAGCAAAACGGGTTCATCGGGCAGGGCGAATGCACTCCGACGGCCCGCTACGGTGAGACGCCGGAAAGCGTGCAGGCGATGCTTGAAGCCGTGCGTGCTGACGTGGAGGCGGGCCTGAGCCATGACGATCTGCAACAGCGCTTACCCGCCGGCGCCGCGCGCAACGTGCTGGACTGCGCGCTATGGCGACTCGACGCCGCACGGACGCATCAGACGCTGTGGCAGAAGAGCCAGTGCCCTCAGCCACCGTCGGTGGTGACGGCCGAAACCCTCAGCCTCGACACGCAGGAAAATATGGCGCTCGCGGCGGCAGAGGCCGTCTCTCGCGGGGCAATCCTGCTCAAGATTAAGCTCGACCGCGATGCGGTTCTGGAAAAGGTCGCCGCGATCCGTGCGGCGGCACCGCGCGCCACGCTCATTATCGATGCCAATGAAGCCTGGTCGGGGCTGGACCTGGAGAGCCTGCTGGTGGCACTGAAGGCCTTCAGCATCGCGATGGTCGAGCAGCCGCTGCCCGCCGGGCAGGATCATGACCTGCAACGCTTTAAGCATCCCATCCCGGTCTGTGCCGATGAGAGTTGTCATACGCGGGCGGATATTGCGGAACTGCGCGATCGTTACGAGATGGTCAACATCAAACTCGACAAGTGCGGGGGCCTGACCGAAGCGCTGGCGATGGTGGAGGCGGCCCGGGCGCAGAATATGCGCATTATGGTTGGCTGCATGCTGGGTTCGTCACTGGCGATGGAGGCCGCCTTACCCGTCGCGGTCAATGCGGAGTTCATCGACCTGGATGGCCCCATCTGGCTGGCCGCCGACAGTTCTCCTTTTTTGAGCTACTCCCAGGGCCGCATCTGGCTATAACTTTGCGAGGCGACGATGACGGACACACGACTTACCTCTTCTGCAGCGCGCACAGCCTCTGCCTCTCCCGTACTGGCGATTCAGGATCTCAGCGTCTCGTTTCGGGGACGCAGCGGTGAAAATCAGGCTCTCAGGGGGATCAGTTTTGCCATCAATCCGGGTGAGATTGTCGCCGTGGTGGGTGAAAGCGGCTCCGGTAAATCTGTTACGTCGCTGGCGGTGATGGGCTTACTGGCAAGCGGCGGCCGTGTCGATCGCGGCAGCATGCAGTTTCGCGATCGCAATGGAAACGTGCATGCGCTGGAAACGCTGGATGAGAATCAGCGTCGCGCGTTACGGGGCCGTGAAATGGCGATGATCTTTCAGGAGCCCATGACCTCGCTGAATCCGGTGCTGCGCATTGATGATCAGCTGACCGAAGCGTTACGCGATCACCAGCAGTGCAGCAGAAAAGAGGCGCAGGCGCGCGTGCGTGAACTGCTGCGACAGGTGCGCATCGCCGATGTGGATCGCGTCATGAAGAGCTATCCGCACTCGCTGTCCGGCGGCATGCGGCAGCGTGTCATGATTGCGCAGGCGCTGGCCTGTGACCCGCAGCTCCTGATCGCCGACGAGCCGACCACCGCGCTGGATGTCACCGTGCAGGCGCGTATTCTGCACATCCTGCGGGAACTGCAACGCGAGAAACAGATGGCGGTGCTGTTTATCACTCATGATATGGGCGTGGTGGCAGAAATCGCCGATCGGGTGGTGGTGATGCTGCGCGGCGAAGTCATCGAGCAGGGCACCGTCTCTGAGATTTTTGCCGCTCCGCAGCACGCTTATACCAAAGCATTACTGGCAGCCGTGCCCAGACTCGGTGATATGCGGGAGCACAACTGGCCGCAACGTTTTCCTCTGCCGGGTGCCCGCGACGCGGTGCAACGCGAACAGCAGACCGCGCGTTACGACGTGGCGCCGCTGCTCGATGTGCGCGGGTTGAAAGTCTATTACCCGATCCGCAGCGGCATCTTATCGAGCCTGACGCACCATGTGCATGCAGTGGAGCAGATTGATTTCACGCTGTGGCCCGGTGAAACCCTGGCCATCGTGGGTGAAAGCGGCTGCGGCAAATCGACCACCGGACGCGCACTGATGCGGCTCATCAGCAGTGAGGCCGAAAGCATTCACTTTGAGGGAAGAGAGATCTCTGACCTGAAAGAGGCGGCATTCCAGCCGCTCCGCCGTGAAATTCAGATGGTCTTTCAGGATCCCTACGCCTCACTGAATCCCCGCCTGACCGTGGGCTTTACCATCGCCGAGCCGTTGCTCCTGCACGGCATCGTGAAATCGCTGGAGGAGGCTTCGCCGCAGATCGATGCGTTACTGAAGAGCGTCGGCCTGCTGCCGGAGCATGCGCGTCGCTATCCGCACGAATTTTCGGGCGGGCAGCGCCAGCGGATTGCCATCGCCCGCGCCATGGCACTGAAGCCGAAAGTCATTATCGCCGACGAGGCGGTCTCAGCCCTCGACGTCTCGATTCAGGCGCAGGTGGTCAATCTGATGATGGACCTCCAGCAGCAGACTGGCGTGGCGTGGATCTTCATCTCTCACGATATGGCGGTGGTAGAGCGCATTGCGAATCGCGTGGCGGTGATGTACCTCGGCCAGATTGTGGAGCTGGGACCGCGCCAGTCGGTATTTAATCACCCGCAGCACCCCTATACCCAGCGTCTGCTGGCCTCCGTGCCGGTAGCCGATCCTGAGAACCGTCAGCCCCGCGTTGTCGATGACAGCGAGATCCCTTCGCCGTTACGTAAGGTGGGCGAAACGGTCACTAAGCCCCGTTATCGACAGGTTGCGCCTCAGCACTGGGTCGCTGACGGCATTGCATTGCGATAATCCTCAACGACCAGGAGATTTCATGAAACCCATTTTTCGCCGTACCTCACTCGCCTTCGCCCTGACGACGATGCTGGTCTCTGCTGCGCAGGCGCAGGATCTGCGTATCTCCATGTATGCCGATATCACGGGGCTGGACCCGCACGACACTTCGGATAACATCAGCTACTCCGTACAGAGCGGTATCTTTGAACGCCTGTTCCAGTTTGATCCGCAGATGAAGCTGCAACCCTGGCTGGCGACCGGTTATACCGCCAATGAGAGCGCGACCGAATTTACCCTGACGCTGCGCAAGGGCGTCACCTTCCAGGATGGCACCCCTTTTGACGCGGAAGCCGTCAAAGCCAACCTCGATCGTCTGTCTGACCAGAAAAAAGGGCTGAAGCGCAACAGCCTCTACAAAATGATCGACAGGGTGACGGTGCTGGCACCCGACCAGGTCAGAATCGACCTGAATCAGTCGTTCGGGGCTTTTATTAACACGCTGGCGCACCCCTCGGCGGTGATGTGGAGCCCGGCAATCCTGAAGCAATACCCGGACGAAGCCCAGCTCAGGCTGCATCCGGTGGGAACCGGTCCGTTTAAATTTGTCGACTGGAAACCGGGCAAAGCCGTGACGATGGCGAAGTATGCGGGTTACTGGCAGGCGGGGTGGCCGAAAGTCGACCAGGTGATCTTCTCGCCAAGCCCGGAAGATGCGACACGCGTTGCGGCTTTAAAATCGGGGCAGGTGGATGCCATCTGGCCACTGCCGTCCGACCTCATTGCGGCGGTGCAACAGGACAGCCACCTGACGGTGCAGCGCGACCCGAGCATCTATCTCTATTACATGGCGATGAACACGCAGCACAAGCCGCTGGCGGATGTTCGCGTGCGTCAGGCCATCAACTATGCGATTGACCGTAATCTGTGGCTGAAAGTGGCCTTTGCCGGTCTGGGCAAACCGGCCACCTCGGCTATGCCGGAAGGGGTGCAGTTCTATCAGAAACAAACGGATCCCGATTATCACTATGCACCCGATAAGGCCAAAGCCCTGCTGAAAGCGGCAGGCTATCCGCAGGGGCTGGATCTCAAGCTCTGGGTCACCAATGCCACGGCCGCCGTGCGAGCCGGTCAGGTGCTGAAGGCACAGCTGGCCGCGGTAGGTATTCGTGCCACGGTTACCCCGATGGATTCGGGAACGCGCAATGCAAAATTGTGGGGCGTAAAGGATCCGAAAATGGCGGAGTTTGACCTCTATTATGGCGGCTGGTCGACCTCTACCGGCGATGCGGACTGGGCGCTGCGCCCGCTGTTTGCCACCGAGTCCTGGGTGCCGACCTCCTATAATGTCTCCTACTTCAGCAACCCGGAAGTGGACAAAGCGATCGCCGCCGGGCTGGTGACGGCCGATGCGGCGAAGCGTGGCATCGCCTATGCGCAGGCCCAGACGGCGTTATGGAAAGCGGCACCGGTAGCCTTTCTTGGCACGCCAGACAACCTGGTGGGCAAGCGCAGCAACCTGAGCGGCGTTTCAATGCTGCCTGATGGCAATTTCATATTCACTCAGGCGTCCTTTAAATAAGACGATTTCTTCCTCCACGCCCCTGACCCCATGCGGGAGAAGGGCGTGGAAAGGCCCGTTGCACCTCTGTTTCAGGGAATCGCATGTTTGCATACATCCTTCGCCGATTGCTCGAGATGATCCCGGTTTTGCTGGTGGTCTCGCTGCTGGTTTTCGGTTTTATCAAGCTGCTGCCGGGCGATCCGGCGCGCATCTATGCCGGACCGGATGCGCCCATCGAGGCGGTAGAGGCGGCACGTCAGCATCTCGGACTGAACGATCCGCTGCCGCAGCAGTATCTCCACTGGGTCGGCAGCCTGCTGCAGGGCGATCTTGGCATCACCTACCGCACGCAGCAACCGGTGCGGCAGGTGATCGCGCAGGGATTCATGCCGACCCTGTGGCTCGCCCTCGCAGGATTTACCTGGTCCGTGATCCTCGGCCTGCTCTTCGGGGTTCTGGCGGCGCTGAAACGGGGGAAATGGCAGGACTGGACATTGATGAGCGTGGCCGTCGGCGGCATCTCCATGCCCGCCTTCTGGCTGGGGCTGCTGCTGATCCAGTTCGTCGCGATGCCCTTTGGACTCTTTTCGGTCAGCGGCTTTAACAGGGCCAGCGATATTGTCCTGCCCGCCATCACTCTGGGGTCGTCGGTGGCGGCCGTGATGGCGCGCTTTACCCGCTCGGCCTTTCTTGAGGTGGCGCAGGAAGATTACGTGCGCACCGCAAAAGCGAAAGGGCTGCGAAAACGGCTGGTGACGTGGAAACATGTAATGCGCAACGCACTCATCCCGGTGATCACCATGCTGGGCCTGCAGTTCGGTTTTCTGCTGGGGGGCTCTATCGTCGTGGAGAGCGTCTTCAACTGGCCTGGTCTGGGCTGGTTACTGATTGAGTCGATCAAGGCGCAGGACCAGCCGGTCATTCAGGCGCTGGTGATGCTGTTCGTGTTTGAATTTATCGTGATTAACCTGCTGGTCGATCTGCTCTATGCAGTCGTCAATCCGGCCATTCGTTTGCGACAGGAGCCGAGATGAGTTCGTCATCACTGACTGAAAACCCGCCACAGATCATTCGTTCACCCTGGCGCGACTTCCTGCACGCCTTTGTGCGTAATCCCCTGGCGCTGGTGTCGGGCGGATTTGTGCTGCTGCTGATCGTGGTCGCCCTCTTTGCGCCCTGGCTGGCCCCCTGGGACCCGATGGCACCGGACTGGATGGCGTTATCGTCGCCGCCGACGGCCGCCCACTGGATGGGGACCGACGAGCTGGGGCGTGACCTGCTGAGCCGGATTATTTACGGCGCCCGCATCTCGCTCTATGTCGGGGTGCTGTCGGTCACGCTGGGCATGATCGCCGGGGTGATACTGGGTTTACTGGCCGGCTACTATGGCCGCTGGATCGATATGCTGATTATGCGCGGCGCCGACGTGCTGTTCGCCTTTCCCGGCATGCTGCTGGCCATTGCGGTGGTGGCGCTGCTGGGAACGGGCCTGAACAATGTCATCATCGCGGTCGCGGTGTTCAGCGTACCGGTCTTTGCCCGCATTGTGCGTGCTTCGACGCTTTCACTGCGACAGGCGGCGTATGTTGAGGCGGTGCGCTGCGCCGGTGCGCCAGACCGGGTGATTATTCTGCGGCATATTCTGCCCGGCACGCTCTCCAGCGTGATTGTCTATTTCACCATGCGCATTGGCACCAGTATTCTTACGGCGGCGGGCCTGAGCTTTATCGGACTGGGCCCGGAACCTGACGTGCCGGAATGGGGCAATATTCTGGCGATGAGCCGCAGCATGATGATGGCCGGGGCCTGGCATATGAGCGTCTTTCCGGGGCTGGCGATCTTTCTGACCGTGCTGGCCTTTAACCTGCTTGGGGATGCGCTGCGCGACACCCTCGATCCCAAACTCAAGGGCTGACGATGGATTTTCAACATGTGCAGCGCACGCTGCTGCTGGAGCGCTGGCGTGAGACGCGTCAGCTGGGTCAGCCGCGCAGCGCCTGCGGAGCCACTAATCGCATCAGCGATGTGGCGGGCGTGCGGGTGGGCCACTCTACGCTGAATGCAGGCGAGACGCAGACAGGCGTCACCGCTATCGTGCCGCCCGGCGACAATCTGTTTCTGACGCCGCTGCCGTGCGGGGCAGAGGTCCTGAACGGGTTTGCCAAACCGGTCGGGCTGGTTCAGATCGAGGAGCTTGGCGTGCTGCAGACGCCGATTCTGCTCAGCAACACGCTGGCGGTCGGCACGCTGTTTACCACGCTGGTACGGGATGCCATCCGTCGCAACCCGGAGCTGGGGCGAACGCTGCCGACGGTCAATCCTCTGGCGCTGGAGTGTAACGATGGCTGGCTCAACGATATTCAGGCACTGGCTGTCAGCGAGGCGATGGCGCAGACGGCCCTGCAGACCGCCTCAGCCGACTTCGCACGCGGCAGCGTCGGGGCCGGACGCGGCATGAGCTGTTTCAGCCTGAAAGGGGGGATCGGCACCGCCTCGCGGCTGATCCCCTCGCTCAGCGCCACGCTTGGCGTGCTGGTGCTGGCCAATTTTGGCGCACTGGAGGCCCTGACGCTCGATGGCGTGCGGGCCGGTGAGATGATTGCGCCGCTGCTGCCAGGCCACACGCCGCAGCGCGATGCCGGTTCTGTCATCATCATCATGGCAACGGATGCGCCGCTGGAGGCGCGACAGTTAAAGCGCCTCGCGAAGCGCGCCGGTGCCGGCCTGGGACGGCTGGGCAGCCACTGGGGCCACGGCTCGGGCGATATTGCGGTGGCGTTTTCAACGCAACCGCTGCCGCAACCGCCACAGGAGGAGCGGCTGGAGCCGCTACTTGCCGCCGCGGCCGATGCCACCGAACAGGCTGTACTGGACGCCCTGTTGAGCGCGGAGGCCGTGACCGGCTTTCGGGGTCATCATCGGCCCTCACTGACTCAGATACTGGACAGGTTAACCTCATGAAAATTTTTATCTCTGCCGATATCGAAGGCATTGCGGGCGTCATGTGCCCGGAGCAGTGTACCCCAGGCAACCCGGAGTACCAGCTGGCCCGGGGGCTGATGGAGCAGGAAGTCAATGCTGCGATTGAGGGCGCTTTCGCGGGCGGCGCCACGGACGTGGTGGTCGCAGACAGCCATGCCCGGATGACCAACCTGCGGGCGGAAAATATCGATTCCCGCGCCCGGCTGGTGCAGGGCAAACCTCGCGGGCTGTCGATGGTGGAAGGCATTGAACAGCAGCAGTTCGATGGCTTATTTCTGGTGGGCTATCACAGCGCCGCGGGTGAACCCGGCGTGCTGGCGCATACCATCAACGGCCGGGCATTCTGGCGTATCCATATCAATGGTCTGGTGATGGGCGAGACCGATATCTACGCCGCCGCCGCGGCTGAGCAGGGCACGCCACTGCTGCTGGTGACGGGCGACGATCAGCTGCAGGGCTGGATAGCGGAACACTACCCGATGGTCGATTACGTCTGTGTCAAACGCGCCATTTCTCACACCTGCGCGGAATCGATCAGCCCTCACGCCGCGCAGCGTGCGATTGCTGCCGCGGCACGCACCGCATTGCAGCATCAGCCTCAGGTGAGCACGACCCGCCTGACGGCACCCTACGCGATGCGGCTGCAGGCCAGCAGACCGGTGCTGGCCGATCTGTTCTGTCTGATCCCCGGCGTCACGCGTCTTGATGGTGTCACCGTCGGCTATCGGGCGGAGAAAATGGCGACGTTAATCAGCCTGCTCAGTGCTTTCTCTTATCTGGCGACGACCCAGTCGTAGCGGCATTACCCCGTAGATGTAACCCTGTCTGTGAGGCGGGTAACTGCCTCTTCTCTGGCTATGCGGTACAGTTTTTGCATGAGGAGACGATTCGCCTCTCCTCCGCCCGGACCTGATCAGGCCACCTGGCGGAGGCGCCTTTATTCGCTATTCCATCCAGGGTAAAAATTATGCGGCTCCGCCATATAGAGGTCTTTCAGGCCATCGTTCAGACCGGCAGCATCAGCGCAGCGGCGCGCCTGCTGAATGTGTCGCAGCCGAACATCAGCCGGGTGCTGAATCACGCTGAGCAGCAGCTGGGGTTTGCGCTGTTTGAACGCCGTATTCAGGGGATGAGCGTGACAGCAGAGGGGCGGCGCCTGCTGCCGGAAATCGACGAACTCTGTCAGCGCCTGCAATCCATTACTCAGCTCGCCGAACAGCTGCGGCGCGGCGAAGGGCAGTTAGTGCGCGTCGGGGCGGCTCACGCATTTGGTCAGATGGTGATGGCTCCCGCCCTGGTGACCTGGCGACAGCAGATGGCCTCTGTCAGCGTTGAACTGGTCACCGAGCACTTCAGTACCTTATGCCAGATGATCCTGGAGAATCAGCTCGATTTTGCCCTGGTTTTCGGTCAGCAGGTCGACGCGGCTCTGCTGGCTGAACCCCTGTTTCACTCCTCCATGGTGGCGCTGCTGCCACGTCATCATCCCCAGGCTGACCCCGTTACGCTGGCGTGGTTATGCGACAACAATCTGCTGATGATGCAGGCCCAGGACCCTTTAGGGCGCGTGCTCCATCGTGCGCTGCGCGATAAAAAACTGAATCCTGCCGTGTCGTTATCGATCAAAACCTACTCGGTCATCGCGGATATGGTGCTGGCGGGCGGCGGCGTGGGCGTCGTGGATCTCTTCACCGCCTGCCGCTATGCCGACCAGCTGAAATTGCTGCCCGTGGCCCAGCCCCTGCCGTTTGAAGTGATGCTGATCAGCCGTCGCGACCTGCCTCAGTCGCAGTCCACGTTGCAGCTTAAGCAGGTGATTCGCAACCGACTGTGGGAGATTGCCCGGCAGTGTGAAACGCAGTTTATTGCTGGCTGAGACGTCGCGCATTCCCGCGTCCCGACAGGGCGTTTTATGACGTGCATCACAAAACCTTAAGAATGTCGCTCAGGTATGAAACCGGACTCGCGCCTGCCGCACTCAACTCTCACGTTGCGGGGTGAGTCACTCACTTCGCAAGTCATCAACTGACCGGTTGCTGGTAACCGGCACAACCTGGCGGAGTGAGAATGATGGATGGAATCAGAAGTCACGGGCGCACACCTGCATCCGGACATGAGGAGATCGCCCTGCGGTCACGTACGACGGCGTCGACCGGCGCAGCGGCGGGCGTTGATGCCGCCGCGGCAAACCGGCTACAGGAGATTGCGCGTATTGAGCAGGTCCTGAAAAATGAATCCAGTAGTGCCGACGGCGTGCACGAACACATGCAGCGGGTCGCTGTCACGCTACATGATGAAATGGGGCAGACTGCAGATAATGTCAGCGATGTGCTTAAACACGCCCGCGACAGTGACAGACGAACATCGGCACTCGCCGAGTCTGCGATAGGGCTGGCTTACGGACTTTCCGGCGTGCCCGGTGACCTGGCGGGTAAGTTGCTGGCACATCAGCTCAATCTGGAGCCGGGCACCAAAGCACACGATTTTGTGACAGGTCTCACCGCTGGACTGACGGCGGTCGCCTTCAAGGCGGTTGTCTCTAAACTTGTCGATAACAGCCTTAAAGAGGGTAAGTGGATGCAGGCTGACGAAAATTACCTCGAACCCTTTATGCAGGAGGTAATGAAAAGGCACGACACGCTGGGGCATAAGACACAGCAGGCGGCGCTGGGAGGGACAGGGTATAACCTGCGCAACCCGATTAACGCAGCGATCTCCGCGGGTACACAGACACTCGCAGAAAACGCGCCAGGTGCGCAACCCATGAGTATCCTGAAGAGTGCAGGTAAACCGGCTTATCTTGGCAGTCAGATGGCCAGTATGGCCTTAACCTACGGTGCCGGGGCGGCAAGTGGGGTTGCGCAGAACCGTTTCGACCGCCTGAATAATGCGGAGTACTTATTTGGCCGCACTGACTGGCAGGAACGTTATAACGCCTTAGCCAGCGGGCAGGGGCATAGCGCGCAAGGTGGCCGTTTTGATGCTCTGATGAACAATGCGAAGACGCCAAAAACCTGGGGCAGTGCCGTGCGGAATCTTGTCGCGCTCTCTCAGCTGGTCGAAGGCTTCGCGTTGGGCGGCGGGCTGGGACTGGCAAATATGTCGAAAAGAGGCGCGAGTGAGGCTATGGCATCGTCTATGGCCAAAGGGCTGGGCAGTATTGAGGAGGTCATGAAAAATCCGGCTAACCGCGCCGTGCGTGAACTTGCAGGTCAGGGGGCCTATATCCCGGTGGCGGCGGCAGCCTATTTTTCACAGGGGGCGGCCGCCATTGCCTATGATGAGCTGAAAAAAGCGGTGAAAAACAAACTGGGTCTGAATGACGAAGGCAATACAGGCTCTTCATCATCTGCCGTCACTGATACCACGGACGGTGACGCCCATACCGCTTCGGGCGCAGGAACACCTGAAGGTTCGCCTGCGCCAGATGGCAGCGCCGGAGCGAGCCTGCATGAATCAATGCCAGCCTCAGACGCGGATGCCAGGGCGGCATCTCCGGCCGGAACGCCAGCGCCAGGTGAAAGAACCGGAACCGCAACGCCGTCAGAAGCAGAGGTGTCGGACAGCGGCAGTGTGCAGTCGGGCTATTCCGGCGAGCTGAGAAACAGCCCGCCAGCTCGCTCACAACAGATGCACGAGACGGGCGATACTCATGCCTGGTGGAAAGAGTTCCCCTCGACGGAAGCGATAAAGACAGATCCGAAAGAGCATACCGAGGCTGATAAGGCAGCCCTTGATGCGTTGCTGAACATAGAAACAGCCAGCATGGAGGAGCGTATCGAAGAGATGATCCCGCTGTCAGACGCCTTAACCTCGTTGTCTGCCTCATCAGACGCCGCCGGGCCAGCCGCAGGTCCGGCAGAACCGGCCGCTCCGGCAGCCGCCGCCGCTCCGGCAGAAGCCGCTGAACCGAAAAAACCTTCCTGATACCCCCGTCTGAAAGCCGCAGCGATGCGGCTTTTTTATGCCTGAATTGTGCGGCCTCACACGTCCGCCGTAACCCGCATCTGCCCTGTCCCCCCCCGGAAGCGCGCGTTATGGCGACCACGCTACCGGCCTGAGCAAAAAAAAGTCCCTGTATCGGCTACAGGGACAAACGTCAGCTGTCAGAGATCAGGCAAACGGTGGCGGTTCGTTCTTTCCTTTTCCGCCGGCATTCTCCATCGCAATCTGCACGGTATCGGTGGCTGCCGTAATGCCCCAGCCAACCGGCCCTCGTGCTGCACTCAGTCCGCCTTCGGCGAGTCCTTTCAGGCCGCCGGTAAAGACTTCACCCACGTTGCGCGCCTCACCAATATTGTTAAAGAAAGGCGCAGCAACAGATTTCAGAATGGGGATGTTCGACAATATCTTGCCAAACTCACCCATCCCCCACTGGAAGTTATCTTTATTGGTTCCATCCGGACGCACGTGCGTATCGTTCGTCTCTGGCAGCTGTTTATTCTCCGGCAGCATCTTCAGCCCCTGCTCGGCGATATCCTTCAGTACACCCGCCTCGGTACCGTGGCGGGCGTCGCCATCCCTGGTGATGCCCTCAATCTTGTCGTTCGCTGAGATCTCCTTTCGCTCGCTGCCGTCGCGGGCGTTAAGACCTTTGATGCTGTTCAGCACGCAGGCCATGTTATAGGCTGCATCAGCACGACTTTTCGGATCCTTATTGGCATCCGTCCAGTCGCCGAAGCGCTCCTTAAGCTGCTCGCGCTTGATATCTTTCTGATTGCCGAGGTTTTTCAGCACCGGATTCTCATCAATGATCTGTTCGGCGCTGCGGTTATCCCCCGGCGGGCGGCCCGTCAGGTTCTCCTCTGTCGGCCTGACGCGGGTGTCCTTCTCACTGCTCCGCACGCCATCGCCCGCTGCCTGCGGAACGTCTTCACCGGCTGTTTCGCTGACAAATAACGCCGTGGGTAGCGCGCCTTCATCAGCGGCGGCCGGATCGACCAGCGCCCCTGAACCCAGCTGGGATAACAGCTGATCTAACTGGCAGGTCGGATCGGTCAGCCCCGCGAGCGGGGTTCCGCCTGCACTGGCCCAGGAGACGGGAAGATCACGCCCCGGACCCGCCAGCGAAGCTCCGGACTGGAAAGCGGGCAAGGGCAGATTACCCGGCAGTTGCCTGCCGGGTGAAAACGCAGGCGTGATGCCGCCTGCGCCAGGTATATTCATCACCATAGAGTTTCCCCTGCATCAGCTTTGCGTATTTTTCCCGGAAGATTGCCCCTCGCCACCGCCCAGCAGCCCCTGCAACAATGAAGAGAGCCCCAACAGCGACAGCAGGTTCTGCATCATGCCACCCTGGCCTCCATTATCCGTTGCGCCCTGACCCAGTGCCTGTGGGGCATTACCGCCGGATTCTCCGCTCTCTGCGCCTTTACCTTTATCAGCCCCCATCATCTGCTGGAGCAACTGCTGAAGCATCTGCATCAGCTGCTCAAGCGGATTGCTGCTACTGTTCGCGCCCTGTGACGGCGCCGGGGTCGTCGCTTCCGCCGGCTGCTGCGCTTTGTTTCCCCCGCCCAGCAGCTGTTGCAGGCCGGTCAGCATCATAATCTGCTGCAGTAAGCCACCGCCGCCCAGAGCGTCAGGCGAGCTGGCCCCTTTTGACGGGCTGTTGTTCTGGCTGCCGCCTGAACCGGTCAGCGAAGCCAGCGTGCTCAGGCCGCCAAAGGCGTTACTGGCAAACGAGAGGGGGTTGGTTTTCGCATTATCAAGAAAAGATAACGATGATTTACCCGGCTGATCGGGTAAATCAGCTTTACCTGCCGGAGTGCCTCCCGCTTTGCCGGGCATTGTGGCCGACGGCAGATCGACTCTGTTCGCATTTGCCGCACCCCCACCAAATCCTGGAATTTTCATGATGTTACTCCTCAGTATTAGTCAGTCAGTGATGAAATGGGCAGCCGCTGAAGCCGTAATATTTTGCAATCCTATTTTCTGCCGATTGCACAATTTTACTTTTCAGGCTGATGCTACCTCGCACTGTGAGTGGCGATTGTTCCGGGCTGGTTCCAGGCTGAATATTCTCTTTGTGATACGGGTTCAGATTCTCAACACGCAGAGGCGCCTTCAGGAAAATCATATCTTCATGTTTAATAAGATTTTTTATTAAATCCTGTAAGGTAATCCTTACCGGCTGCACGTCAATCCCTACAAAACAATAATCCTGGACTGATAGCGGGCCTGGACAGATTGAGTGAGAGTGAAGCCGCGGTAAATTTGTAATTCTTTACATCAGGCTCTGCTTCCGGAATTTCCAAACGTGCTGAATTATCCGCGTGTCTTCTGTAAGACGCGCTTAAGTGAAGCTAACGGAGAATGTATGGTTCGTCTTTACAGGACACAGTCAGGCCAGGCGACTGTTGATGAGGAGAGGGCGGATAGCGTTTTACGTCAGGTTGATTCCCGTCCCTCTGTAGTGACGGGAGATGCCGAACCCGTAACCGATATCCATACCCATCTGTATAAGATTCTGAATACGATTGCGCCATTGAACATCGATGTCTTAATTGAGGGAGAAACGGGCACCGGGAAAGATGCGCTGGCCCAGCGGCTCTATAAGCTGTCCGGCTGTCGCGGCCCGATGGTGCCGGTCAACTGTGCAGCCATTCCGGAAACGCTGGCCGAAAGCGAGCTGTTTGGCGTCATGGCCGGGGCGTATACCGGCGCGAGCAGTTCCCGGGCGGGATATATAGAGAGTGCCAATCACGGCGTGCTGTTTCTGGATGAAATTGACAGTATGCCGCTGACGATGCAGGCCAAGCTGCTACGCGTCCTGGAAAACCGCGCGGTGGAGCGCCTGGGCAGCACTAAAAGTATCGGACTGGATCTGCGCATCGTTGTCGCCTCGCAGATTCCGCTGGCGCAGCTGGTAGCGCAGGGGCGTTTTCGCCGGGATCTCTTCTTTCGCCTCGACACGATTAAAATTGCCACGCCAACCGTTCGATCACGACCGGAGCTGATTCTGCCGATGTTTCGCCAGTTTACCCAGGAGGCGGCGCTGCGCCTCAATCAGCCACTGCCGCCAGCGTCGCCCGCGCTTGATGAAACCCTGCTGCTGCATAGCTGGCCGGGAAATATCCGCGAGCTGAAAGCGGCGGCTGAACGCTTTGTGCTAGGCCTGCCGCCGCTGTGCAGTGAGATCAGGCAGGAAGGGGGTGGATTACTCAAGGAGAGAATGCGGCGCATTGAGCGCAGCCTGATCCACGACTGCCTGAACCGCCACGATCATCGTATCGACGATGTCATTCTTGAATTAGGTATCCCCAGACGTACCCTCTATCACCGCCTGAAGCTGTTGAAACTTATCGCCTGACCAGTCGCCCGCCTCACCCGGGGTGGGCCAGACGCCTTACCGGCAGAAATATTTTCTTTGCGATGGAACCGGGTCGCCTCCTTTTTTACTTAATGAAGGCAACACCCAACGACAACTCATCATCAACGCGAGGAATTATTATGTCAGGTGCGAGCTTACTTTCTAACGGCATCACCAACGCAGCGTCTGCTTACACGCAGGTTGCCGGAGCCTACAGCGGTGCGAAATATATGGTCCGGTCACAGCAGGCGATGGACAAAATGCAGGAAAATCAGGCCGATAAAATGGATCGTGATGTAGAGTTCCAGCGCATTAACGGCATCGCCGAAAGTAATGCGCAGGCTGCCTCTGCGGCTGCCCAGGTCAAAATTCAGTATTAATCCGCTCCGGCAGGGGGCCAGTTCCTGTCTCCCTGCTCTTTCATGCCACAGGAGTGCTACGGATGAAAGTCTCTCAATCTTCTTCACTCACCTCTGAACCGGTTCCCTCAGTTGAGATGTACAGCGATCCGCCGTCGGAGGGGGATATTCAATGGTTTAACGCACAGCTGAATGGCCCGGCACCTGACGGTCGCAGTGGGACCGCTTCGGAACCCGGCGTGGTGGGCAATATCCTGCAATCGCTGAGCGGCAACCAGCGTGCGCAAAAAGAGGCCTTTCACGATCTCAGAGTCGCGTCGCGATCTTCCAGTGCGGAAGATTTTTCCCGCGCCAATGCGCAACTCTCTGATTACTACATCGAGAGCCTGATGAACGCCAAAGTGATCGCCAAAACCGTTCAGTCAGTCGACAAAATCAGCAATCTGCAGTGAATCCTATGAATGGCTCTGTAATGAAATGCCTCTGCGCCCTGTGTCTGGCGCTGCTGCTGACCGGCTGTGGCGACCAGACGCAGCTGCACAGTGGACTCTCGGAAAACGATGCCAATGATGTCGTGGCAGAACTGAGCCGCTTTAAGATAGAGGCGGAAAAACAGGTTTCTAAAGAGGGGGTAAGCGTGAGCGTCGCGCGCGGCGATATCGAGCGGGCGGTCAATATTCTGAATGCCGCCGGACTGCCGCATCAGGCGCGAACCAATCTCGGCGCGGTGTTTCAGAAAAGTGGGGTCATCTCCAGCCCGCTGGAGGAGCGCGCCCGCTATATCTATGCGCTGTCGCAGGAGGTCGAAGCAACCCTGTCACAGATCGATGGCGTCGTGGTGGCGCGCGTGCACGTTGTCCTGCCGGAGCGTATCGCCCCTGGCGAGCCGGTTCAGCCCGCGTCCGCGTCGGTATTTATCAAATATCATGAAAATCTCGATCCGGACAGTATCGAACCGCGTATTCGGCGGCTGGTGGCGACCAGTATTCCGGGGCTGGTCGGCCGCGACGATCGCGACCTGGCGATCGTTTTTGTGCCAGCGAAAGCCTGGCAGGATAAGCCTGAAATGGTGCAGCTGGGGCCGTTTCAGCTTACCCCGGAACGATACGGGATGGTGAAGGTAGTTACAACATTCTTTGGGGTGCTGCTGCTGTTACTGGTGGCCAATGCCTTCATTCGTCAGGCTCTGAGCCGTAAGCGCCTGGCTGCTCAGGCGAAGTGAGGCATGATGCATAACGCTGCACCCGATGAAGAACTGGCTCTGCGCTGGCTGCGCTGGTGGCACACGGAGTGCTGGCTGCAGGCGGATGAAAGCTGGTGTCTGCCACCGCTGGCCCGTTTATCTGTCCCTGTGCAGAGGCAGTTTCTGCGTCAGCACGCCTCGTGCTGGCAACATACGCTGGGTATCTCAGGGGAGCTGGCCGCACCCGAGCCGATGGTGCTGGCTATCAGCGATTTGCCCCCTCAGCAGCGCGCGCAACTCCTCATTCTGGTCGCTGAAATTTGCGGCGGGGCCATGCCACTCTCCGCTGAGCTGAAGATCTGGCTGCGGCGTCTGGCGAAGGGGACGCGCGTTGCATGCTGGCTGCCTGCCGGGCTTTTCACCACCGGCGGCAGTGCCGACAGCCTCTGCCTGCTGCAGGCGTTATTCCCGACAATCTGGCCGCGTCTGCGGCTGCTTTTTCCGGCAGAGGAAGCGCCGGTAAGCCCGGCACTTTCACTGCCCGATCACCGCCTGCGCCCCTTATGGGAAGTGGCGCTCTGGCAGGTGCAACATCCTTCGGGAGCGATGCGCAATGTGGAAACTTAAAAGCCTTTCCCTGCCGGAGGGCTGCCCGGCGTCGGGTACGCTGCTGCGCCGCGAGGCGCTTGCGCTTGGGCTGGAAGCGACCGCCATTATCCGCCAGGCGCACCAGCAGGCGCAGGCGATCCGTGAACAGGCCCGTGCCGAAGCGCAGGCTGAAAAAGAGGCCAGCCAGCGCGAATGGGAAGCCCTGTTCTGGCAGCAGGCGCAGACGCTCCTCACTGACTGGCAGCATCAGCGCACCGCCGAAGAGGCACAACTGGTGGTACTGGCCGGCAAGGTCGTTAACGAGGCGCTGCAGCAACTGCTTGATGAGGTGGACGATGAGCGCCGGTTTCAGGTGTTGATCAGACAGCTGTTGCGTCACTCTCCGCGTCAGCAGCAGGCTACGCTCTATTGCGCCAGCGGGCAGGTGCAGCAGATTGCCGACTGGCTGGCCACGCAGCCGTCGCTGCGCTGGACGCTGTACGCCGACCCGGCGCTTGAGCCCGATCGTTTGCGGCTGATAACCGACACCGGTGAGCTGGTCGTGGACTGGCGGACGCTGCATCAGCAGCTCGCACCCGCGCTGGCAGAGGAGAGCGCATAAAAAACAAAAAATCTGTGGAACTGCTTTGCGTGCTGCGCCACTTAACAGGGGTGCCTAACAAGAGGAGTCACCATCATGAGTTCAAACGATCTGTTCCAGCGTCAGCTTTCTTCCAACTCCCACCGCAAACATCATGAAGCCTATCAGTTTGCCCGTGATATCTCGGGCGAATCGTTCAGCATTGCGGATATGTATGCTTTCCAGAATCGCCTGCAGGATATGTCCAACGCCAGCTGGGCGAGTTCGCAATATACCCAGTTCAAGTTTGGCATCCGTAAAGCGATTATCGACGCTGTTAACTGAGCCCCTGTCAGCAAGGAGTCAGGCGTGTTTACCTTTTCTTTTCCGGGCCGCCTGCTGGCGGTCATTACCCTGCTGGTACTGAGTGTGGGCCACGCCTGCGCCCGGGTGCCGGATGAATGGAAGAGCGGTGCCTATGCCTACTCGGCAGACAACACCCCGCTTAACATTATTCTTGACGACTTTGCCAGCAGCTTTGGTGTCGAGGTCAATCTGGGCACGCTGCCCGACAGCAATGTCACGGGTAAACTGCGCGCAGAAAGCCCGGAGGCGTTCCTCAATCGCCTGGCGCTTGAGTATCGCTTTCAGTGGTTTGTTTACAACAGCACGCTCTACGTCAGCCCACAGGCTGCCCAGACCTCCCAGCGTATTGAGATTTCGCCGGAAGCGGCACCCGATCTGAAAGAGGCGCTGCGCGGGGTCGGCCTGCTGGAGCCCCGCTTCGGCTGGGGTGAGCTGCCCGATGAGGGCGTGGTTCTGGTCACCGGGCCGCCGGAGTATGTGCGTCAGATAACGGAATTTGCCCGTAAGTCGGAGAGTAAACCTGAAGCCGAGGGCAACAAAGATATGATGGCATTTCCGCTGCGGTACGCAGCCGTGGCGGATCGCACCATCCGCTATCGCGATCAGGAACTGCGGGTGCCGGGGGTGGCAACTATCCTGAATGAGCTGCTGGGGCACGCCGGCAACGCCTCTTCCGGCAGCCAGGCATCGGGGCAGGGAGAGGATGAACAGGTTTCGCGTGAACAGTCGCAAAGCGTGCTCAATGAGCTGATTAATCGCAATATCCCGGTCTCCGGACGTAAGAAAGCGTCAGCCAGCAGGCTGGCGGGGAAAGTCTCGGCGGATGTCCGTAACAACCTGCTGCTGGTCCGTGACGATCCGAAAACCCGGGGAGCCTATCAGTCATTAATCAGCGCCATCGATGTGCCGCAGAAGCTGATCGAAATTGATGCGGTGATCGTCGATATTGATCGCAGCGCGCTGAAGCGCTTCTCCAGCAACCTGGCCGGTCAGTTTGGCAGCGTCGTCAGCGGTGCCAATATGCTCTCCGGTGCCAGCACCCTGTTTGTTACCGATTTCCAGCGCTTTTTTGCCAGCATCGAAGCGATGGAGGGGGAAGGGACGGCATCAATCATCGCTAATCCCACCATCCTCACGCTGGAGAATCAGCCGGCCGTGATTGATTTCAGCGATACCGCCTTTATTCGCGCCATTGGCGAGCGGGTGGCTGATATTCAGTCTGTCACCGCCGGAACCAGCCTGCGGGTTACGCCACGCGCGATCAGCACCTCACAGAAATCGGCCATCCAGCTCATTGTGGATGTGGAAGATGGCAAGCTCGATAAAGATGACGAGGGCGATGCCCAGGGAACCCACAATGCCGCGGTCAGTACCCAGGCGCTGGTGGAGGCACGACGTTCGCTGGTGCTGGGGGGATTCCATTCTAAAGAAACCGGCGATCGCGAGCGACGTATCCCGATCCTCGGCAGTATTCCGCTGATCGGCAAACTCTTTACCTCAACACGCTATGAAACCTCTCAGCGTGAGCGGCTGTTTATCATCACGCCGCATCTGATTGGCGATCAGGTCGACCCCTCCCGCTATATCGCCGCCGAGTCGCGCGAACAGCTGAATAATGCAATGGATGAAGTGAGCAACCGTCATAAATATACCGACATCAAAGGGATGGTCGAAGGGGCGATGCGCGACCTGGCACTGAACCGTGTGCCGACGGGGATGACCAGCGGCGGCACAGGCCAGACGCTCTCCTCACTCTGTCGTATTCCGGGGGCGTTCGGCAGCGATTTCCGCCGCCATCAGTGGTATGGCAACAGCAGCGTACAGATAACCGTCGGGGTGATCACCAATAACACGCGTCAGACGCAGCGGTTTGATGAGAGTGTGTGCCGCAGTGACCGCACGCTGGCGGTAGGGGTCTGGCCACGCGGGGAATTGCGGCCGGGTGAATCGGCAGAGGTGTTTGTGGCGTTTGACAGCCATGCGCCGGCCCGCCCGTCGCGCGCTTCGCTGCTCTCTGCATCAGGCGGCGCACCCGCCAAAAACGTCTTCTGAGCTGATAAGGAAAAAGCATGTTACTGAGAACAATCGGGCTGGCCGCCGCCGCACTGATGCTGAGTGCCTGCGCACGGCCACAGGCCGGGTGCAACGAGGTGAGCTGCCGCCCCTCATCCGACCTGCACACCCTCACCATCTGGTGGCAACCCCAACTGCGTAATGGTCCGGATGACTTTACGCGGATAGCCGTAGATAACTGACCGCATTCGGTAGTCTCAGACCCCGGTTGATCGCCGGGGCCGTATTTGAGCGAGGATCAACCATGGCGATTCACCTCCCGTTTTCGGGAAGCCTGCGTGCGACGCAATCTGTGTCGCCTGCCCGCAGCGATAACGCTATTCCACTACGTCAGTTTTCCCGCCGCCCGCAGCAGACCGCAGGTGGCGCCCTGCACCAGGAGGTAAGCCGTCAGCCCGTGCCAGCCCTGCGCCAGCGGGCAGCGGATGCCCGCCAGCGCATAGGCAGCCTGCGCCAGAGCCTCAGCCGCCTGCGGGATAAGTGCCGCCGCCAGCCCCCGCCCGATGTGCCAGAGAGCACCCGCCCGCCGGAGCTGAACAGCCGCGACCTGGCGGCGGAGAGGCGTCACAGTGACGCCGCGCCCGAGGTCCCCCCCTTACGTCCGATGACTGAGCCGGAACCCTGGCCGTCACGCCGCCGCCATCTGCTTTCGCCCATTGCAGAAGAACGTTACAGCGCGCTGCAGGAGAGCCAGCGCAATTCACTGCAGCAGCAGGCGTTCCGTGCGGCCGAAGAGGAGGCGACCACCGGGCAGGGCGGTCTGCAGCCGCAGTCTGCCCGACTGGCGCTGGCAGAGGATGGCACGTTAAACGTCATCCGGAGCGCGTCGGAATCGCTTACCGCTCTCCTCAGCGAAACGCTGGCCAGTCCGCAGTTTCGCTGGCTGGCGCATCAGGCCAGCGACGACGATTGCCAGCACGGCCTGATCGCCCCTGACGGCAGGCTCTTTTCGCTACAGGGGTCGCCCACGATGTTTATCGGTCTGACCAGCAGCCGTCCGATGCCTGCCTGGCCGCAGCTGACCGCGCCGCAGCGGCTTGCGGCGCTACCGGATGCGGCAGTCTCTGCGCTGATGACCGGCATCTTTCATCACGCCCCTCAACCCTCAGATGACGAGGAAACCGGGATGACCCCGTCAGGCGCGCCGGTGTCGGAGCAATGGCGGGAGCATGGCGGGCGGCTCTATCGGCTTAACGACGCCGCTATGTGCTGGGAACAGGTCGATAAAGAGGAAGAAAAAAGTTTCAGCCGGTTAAGCAGGCAGCCTGATGGGATGCTGTATGCCATTTACGACAAGAAGAGTCTGCACAATCTCTCCAGCGGCGAAAAGTCGGCAAAAACCGATAAGATTACCGCCTACTGCGTCGGCTCGCACGGTGCCGCACTCCTGCTTCTCAGTGATGAGAAAACTGCCGGACAGTCGGTTATGTTGCTCAGTCGCCTCAGCGCGAAAAAAGAGGAACAGCAGAAAATAACCCTCAGCGCCCGGAATCAGGCGGGTGACAGGCAGGCGTTTCACGCCACCGGTGTGGCGCTGCATCACAGACGTCTCTATGCGCTGAACAGCGAGGGGACGCTCTGGAGCGCAGCATTCCCGCCAGCGCAGCCGGGCAGCGAGATCGTGTTACAGCCTGATCTGAATCAGACAGTCCTCTCAGAGCAGCTGGGGGCTGGGGTCATGATAAGCAGCCTGGTTTCCCACCGGGATGGCGAACTGATGGCCGTGGTGAAAAGCGAGGCAGACCAGAAACATCTCTGTGTGCTGAATGCGCAGGGGCGGTTTGAGGCGCGCTGGAATCTCAGCGAGAGTCTGGTGCTGGATCATCACAACGGATTATTGCAGCCGCATCCCCTGGCGCATGAGAGAGTCGATACGGGCCGCACCGGACAGTTAACGGTTCATGAAGGTAAACTGTATGCCTGGGATAAAAATGCCGGGCGCTGGGAGGCGAGCCAGGAGAAGGCGGACACGCTGAAGCGGGCGCAGGACGGAAATGGCTGGGTGATCCGCGACGGGTTGCCTTCACGGGTAAAAATCAGCCAGAAGAGTGACCGGATTGACGGCGCGCATCACCGTTTTGCCCTGCGGCAGTTAAACGTCAGCCTGAGCGTAGAGCTGCCTCTGCCAGGGTTTGACGAAAACAATAAAGCACGCGCCATTGCACCACTGGATGGCGAAAACTGTGCGGCAATCAGTGAAAACAACACCCTGCAATATCACCGCACCCAGGCCGGGCGTCGTCAGGCGCACAGGATGATGCAAACGCTGACTAAGGCGGGCATTGCGAACGCGCTGCCGCACACCCGCGCGACGCTGCCCGCGAACGGCGAAGGCAATACGCTGACCGATATCACGACCGATCAGAATCGCAGTCTCTATCTCCTCGACATACAGGGCAGGCTCTGGACGATGCCGGAAGCGGACTGGCGCGCCTCGCCTGGCAGCCGCCCGGATGCACGCTGGCAGCCAGTCACGCTGCCTCCGCAACTGGGCCCCTTAGCGCGACTGCATAACAGTGCCAGCGGAGCGCTGATGGTGGTCGACAAAGAGGGGCGCAGTGCGATATGGCAGCTGGCCGCAACGTCGCCGGAAAGGGCAGAGGGGCAGCCGGACGGTGCAGGCCCGCGACTCCCTCTCACGGATGAGAACCGCTGGCGGGTCATGTCGGCGTCTGAGCTGACAGCGCCGCCCCCTGGTGTCTCGCGACAGACGCCGCTGAAAGCGATAGCGCGGCTTGATGAAGCCTCTAAAAGTGTCAACGTGCGTGGCATGACGCTGAAGGCAGAAACCACTATTGCCGGGATGAGCGGACGTGATGGTAATCATGTCAACAGCCGCCTGCGCGATCGGCTTGGCGCGCATTTACTCAATACCCGGATGACGACGCCAAGACCCCTGAAAAACGCCTGGTACGCCACGCGCCATCACTGGCAGGGGCGTGAAGGGCTGCGTCCGCTCTATGCGCAACAGGCGGATCTTTATGAGCGGCTTAAAACGTTGCTGGCCACGCCTGACGCGGCGGCGTACGGCACGCTGCAGGCGCGCCTCGCCGCACTCGATACGCGCGCCTTCGACCGGACGTTTATCGACCATCTGCACGCCTTTATCGACACGGTTGCCGACAGCGTACAGCACCACAGCAGCCAGCTCGGCCAGCATAGCGGGGCGCTGCACGGTGACGGAAGTGAAAAAGAGGCGTTTCATCCCTCACGGCTCAGGGCTGCCACCCAGGCGATCAACCCGTACAGTGATGATGAGAATCTGCTGGCCCGGCTGGATGAGGTCTGCCGGCGCTATCCACTCCGTGAGGGGCGCCCGGCAGCGATTGGCCAGCTACACGCGAACGGCGTCGTGGCCCGGCACCAGAAGGCGCGGCCGCCACTGGGGCGAATGCGCGATCCTCATGATGAGATGGGGCTGGTGAAATCCCGTCTGATCCTCGACGGATTGATGATGGCCGCCCTGCACGATGTGGTGGATCAGATGGCTGCCTCTGTTGATCACGGCCAGGCCAGCCCGACACAGATTGCAGCCATCAAAGCGCGATTGCGTCTGTTACGTGATGAGGAGTATGGCGAAAATCTGGTGCAGAAAGCCACCGCTCAGGGTTTTGTGAATAACCGCCAGCTGGAGGCCTGCTATGACGCGATGAAATCTTTTATTAATGCGCTGAGTAAGCCGCACCACGGCCTGAATATGACGACCCGCACGGTTCTGAAAGCCTCCGATCAGCAGCAGATGGCGGCGCAACTTCTCACGACGCTCAACGCGCTGGAGCCGGGGGAAAACGTCGGCTTTGGGCGCAACTACGGCGGCATGGTGACCCTCTCGGTCATCCCCGGCGGGGAAGTGATCGGTATTCCGGGCGTGCGGGGCAATCTTGATCGCGCCTACAGCGCCAGTTTCGCCCGCGGCGAAAGTGGTATCAACGTCACCTTCAGCCGGAACGGGGGCGGCACCGGCACGGTGTTTGGCGCCGCAGGCTGGAACCCACTGAGCCAGCCGGACGCCACGACCCTCCCGGCGTCTGGCGGCAACCGCAGCATCGTTCCCTCGCTGCGGCTGGGTGGCATGGTGGCCATTGCCCTGCAGCGCCAGTTACAGAACAGCGTCAGCTTTACCCTGAGCGAGGCGGAACTTCAGCCTTTTATCACGCAGCTGATTCAGGGTGAACTTCATCCCGGTGAACTGCTGGAAAAAGGTGTCAGTCATAAAGTGAAGCAGGGCACGACACTCACCTTTAACGTGGATGCCACTGCGATGGCGCTGGCCAGTGGCGGCCTGCGCTATCCCATCAGTGGCGGAGAAGGCAGGAAAAATCGTGTGATGATCCGCGCGGGTGGCATGGCGCAGATGGGAACGAATATCCTGAATGCGCAGCGTGAGCGTGCCACCACCCGGAGCGAGGCGGGCAGTACACTGGGCCGCAGTGATAACCGTCTGCGGATGTTCAACACCGTCAGCGCCAGCATTGGTCTGAATGGCGGGGTGGGCATTACCGCGAGTCCTTCATCCGGGCTGCGTATCCCCCTGTTTGGCGTCAACAGCACCACGATTCAGGCCAGTATGGATAACCGCACCCGACACAGCATGAGTATAGATATCGCCCGGGCGGAGCCTGTTCACCGTCGCCAGCTGGAGAAGCTGATCGAGCAGACAGAGACGCACTTTGACGATCCGCAGACCAATGCGTTGCTGCAGGCGCTCAGAGACGCGGACAAAGCGCCAGAGAAAGTGAAAAGTGAGGGCTCTGCAGGTCTGAACGTGCTGCTGAAAAAGAGCCTGAGCGAACGCCAGGCGCATCCTGGCACCCTGCGTCCGCTGTCTGAAGGCGAAAAAAAGAGGCTTGAGGCGCTGAATAAGGCGGACGGCACGACAACTGCCTCAGAACAGGCACGCAGTGACAGGTTCAGTACCTTTCTTCAGGATGAGTCGCAGGCCACAGCGAACAGGCTCGACAAACTGCTGACCCATCTGCTGGCGCTGACGCCAGCCGGAAATGGCCAGTATGGCGTCATTAACAGTGCCCGGGCACTGGATTTGCAGCGCCGTGCGCATGCGCTGCACTGCCATCAGCTCAACAGTGCCGAGTATCAGAGCACATACAGTAATCTGCGCAAAGTAGACCGCAATAATCTGATGCATGTCGTGCATAGCCTCTTCGCCAGCGAACTGCCAGAGAGTGCCGCAGAGGCAATCAGCCGCTTTATGGAGGAGAAGCCCATGCTTAAAGCAATCATCCGCGAGTTGCAAGAAAACCGTAACACCCAGGCGGTGGTCACCCTTGAGCTGCATGATGAACAGCGCTATGCCCTTCAGCAGGCGTGGCTGCGTCAGGAAACCCAGCCGGAGACGGTCGCCGCGCTGCTGCGCGACCGGACATACCTGCGGGTTAAATCGATTGGTTTTAGTGAAACCAATACCAAACAGGAGGGGATCTCTGTGCCGCTGTTTGTCGCCGGGGGCAGCAGTGCCGCCAGCGTCAGTATCAGCCGTAACCTGGGGAAAATTACCTTTAACTATGGTGTTAATCAGCGGTCACCTGTCGCCTTCACACTGGAGGGCGATATAACCCATGCCAGCCAGACGCTGGTGGACGCGTTAACGAATGCCGGACAGCAGGACAAGCGCGGGCGACGCTAAGCCCGGATCACCCCTTACACTGACAGGAGCTGAAGATGACACAGCAACAAGAGGTACAGCGGCTGCTCGACGATTTTGGTCGCCGCCAGGGCATTGCTCTGACGCTCGACAACGGCGTCTGCGCGTTGCAGGATGAGCAGGGCCGGGAGGCGGTAGTGCTGGAGCTTCCGCCGGGAAGTGATACGTTACTGCTGCATTGCCAGCTCTTCGCCTCAGCGCGGCTTGCCGCGCAGCTCGTGACCTGGCAGCGGTTAATGAAACTCAACTTTGACATGTATGCAATGCGTGGATGCTGGCTGGCGCTGGATGAAGAGGAGCAGATGCGGCTCTGTTATCAGCAGCCGCTGGCCGGTTTAACGCCGGCTGCGTTTAACGCCCTGATGCTCGCCTTTATTCACCAGGCTCAGGAAGTCCGGACGTTGCTGCCGGAGATGCTGGCTGCCTGATGCACTGATGCGGAGTGGCCCTCCGCATCACTCTTCCCGAATCTCAATCACCTCATCCAGGTAGTGATCTTCCAGCTCCCGCAGCAGACGGTAGACGTGGGCGACGGCATTTAACGTTTCGCGGGGAACATAGGCGCCTTCGCGGGTGGTGCGCCACAGGGTGCGTGTCAGCCAGATAAAGCGGATCACCGGTCTCTTTTTGCGCTGCGCCTCTTCAATTAATGCGCGCGCCTCTTCATCACACGCTTTGAACAGCAGACGGGGCAGCGGCGTCTCATCCGGCCGGTAATAGAGGCCGACGGCAAAATGGGTCGGGTTAACCAGCAACACATCCGCCTCTTCCACATTCACCTCGCGGGCAGGCACCGGCTCTTCATTCAGGATCGCCTGCGCCACCTGGCGACGGTGGCCTTTCATATGCGGATCGCCTTCGCTCTGCTTAAACTCGTTTTTGATATCTTCATGGCTCATGCGCTGCTGCTTCAGAAAGAAATAGCGCTGAATACCAAAATCGAACAGGCTGATGATCAGCATGACCATCAGTACCCGACGCGACACTTTCATAAACAGCGCCATCACCCCCTGCCAGAAGCCGTTGAGGTCGCCAAGGGCCAGCTGAGCCAGGCTGCCGAGGTCAGGCATGATCGCCTGCCAGACTACCAGGCCTATCACAACGGCTTTCACGATGCTGGTTAAAAGCTGGGTAAACTGACGGGCGGAAAAGAGCGTCTTCAGATGATTAACCGGATTCAGTGCATCCAGCTTCGGCGTCAGCGCGTCGGTGGAAAAGAGTGGGCCGAACTGCAGCCAGCCACCCACGACCCGCAGCAGGATGGCGATGGCGCACGCGATCCCCACCAGCACCAGCAGAACGGTGACACTTTCCCCGATCACCTCCTCCATCGCATGATCGAACGGATCACGCAGGCGGGAGAGCGGCAGCAGCATCATCGCCTGCATCCGCTGCATCCCGCTCTCCACCATAGCAAACAGGGTTTCAAGGATACCAATTGAGATCAGCAGCTTAGGGATATCCTGGCTCTGGCTGACCTGGCCTTTTTTACGCGACTCCCGGAGTTTCTGGGGAGTGGCATCTTCGGTTTTTTCGCTCATGGCGTCCCTCCGGCTGCAGGGGCAACGATCCGTGACAGGAGAGGGATGAGATCGCGAAGTTCATACAATCGCGCATGACCCAGATGGTCCAGCAGCGGCAGATAGAGGATAAAAAACAGCATGCCAAGCAGGCATTTCAGCGGAATGGTCAGGGCCGTCGCCTGAAGCTGCGGGCTATAGAGGCTCATCACACCGATGGCAAAATCGAGCAGCAGCATCAGCGCCACCGGCGGTCCGGCGTAGAGCACCATATCGCTGAAGAGTTTTCCCACCCGCGTAAGCCAGACGTGAAACCCCGCCTCGCCAGGAAAAGGGATCCACTGTGTGGCGGACCAGAGATGATAGCTGTCCCAGATCACCTGCGTGATGGTCGATAATCCCAGCCCGGTGACCAGCAGCAGTATCAGCAGCTGCTGCATCAGTTTCCCCAGCGGCGTCACATCCGGCCCCAGCTGCGGGTTGATTTGCCCCCCCATTAACGCGCCACGCTGGTTATCGAACAACGCCCCGACAGACTCATAGAGCCAGAAAGGCAACGCCAGCAACAAGCCGAGCAGGATGCCTATCAGTAACTCTTTGAGAACCAGGCCGGCCAGCAGCAGCATCGACGGCTCAAGCGCATCAATCTGTTCTTTGATGCCCGGCGCAATAAACAGCGCCAGTGCCACGGCAATGGCGGTGCGGAGTCCCCCTTTAATCACGCTGAAGGAGAATATCGGCGTCAGCAGGAGGCAGGGGAAGATACGCGCCATGCCGAGTCCCAGCGCGAGGATCGCGTGAAAGGTATCAGTGAGGGGGTAACCTGTCAGCATCAGGCACTGACCGTTGACATCATCGCAAACGCAGCCTGCGCCAGCTCCATCAGCTCAACACCGACCCAGCGACCGGTGAGCGCCAGCGTCAGGCCGACGGCGACGAGCTTGATGCAGAACGGCAGGGTCTGATCCTGCAACTGCATCGCGGCCTGCACCAGTGAAATAATCACCCCGGCGATGACCGCAACCAGCAGCGGCGGCGCGGAGAGGATCACCACCAGCAGTAATCCCTGGCGAAACAGCGTCAGAATATCCATAAAAACCTCATAAATAGCTGTAGAACAGCCCGTCGAGCAGCCGTGTCCAGCCGCTGATCAGCACAAAGAGCAGGATTTTCAGGGGCAGCGAAACGGTCATCGGCGACACCATCTGCATCCCGAGCGCCAGCAGGATATTGGAGACAATCAGGTCCACGACAATAAAAGGAATAAAGATCAGAAAGCCGATTTTGAAACCGTTTTGCAGCTCCGATAGCACAAAGGCCGGGATTATCAGCAGCATATTGTCCGGAGTAACCGTTTTCGCCATCTTCTCAGGCCACATACGCTGGGCATTTTCCTGCAGATGGATAACGATGTCCGGGTCGCTGTTTTTGCGCATAAAGGTTTTGAGCGGTTCGATACCGTTAGCGGCGGTATCGTCGAGCCGCTCCATACTGCTGAAATCGACGGGCATCGCTTTCAGCCGGTCGGTCATCTCGCTGAACACCGGGGCCATAATGAACAGCGTGGCGGCCAGCGCGATGCCGTTCAGGGCCATCGTCGGCGGCACCTGCTGCACACCCATGGCGTTGCGCGTTAATTGCAGCACCATGGTAATTTTTAAAAAGCTGGTACAGATGATGAGCATCATCGGCAGCAGCGCCAGCGCGCCGAGAAACAGCGCCAGCATAATCGGGTTCAGCGGCCCCATCTCCATCGGCATCATCTGTTTACATCCCCGACGCTCGCCACGCCCGGCAGCATATGGGTAATCTGTAGTCCCAGCCGTCCTTCGACATCCACCAGTTCGCCTTTCGCCAGCGGAAACTCGCCGTGACACAGCAGCGCTTCGCCGGGCACCACATTCTCGACCGTGACCGTCGAGCCGACATCCAGACGATTCAGCTCACCCAGCGTCAGTCTGAGATGACCACAGCGCACGGTTAAAGCCAGCGGCAGCGCATCAAAAGGTGATGCCACGGACGTCGTGGTTTCCGTCAGGTCGCCCTCCGGCTGGGGGGTATCGGCAGGCATATTCTCTTCGGGGGTCACATTCATGTAGGTATTCTCCAGACGGGTAATAAGAAAACGGGCAGGATGCCCCTCCCCGAACAGCAATTCGCCCTCAAGGTGTAACTGTGCAAGGCGAAGCTCGCCGCGACCGGTCGGGAAAAAACAGGGGGTAGCAGGGAAAACCACATCACCGGGGCGAAGTGTGCGTAACTGCGAGGGGGTAAACGAGAGCGCACCCAGTGTCAGCGGCAGCGATAACGGCAGATCGCTGCAGGGGGGCGCAGGCAGCGGCGCCCAGCCGGGCTGGTTTAACAACGCCGCGAGCGTAGCGGGCGCAAGACAGAGCTGACTGTGCGCCTGCGCCTCGCTGAGCGTGACGCTCAGCGTCAGCCACATCCCTCCGACCGGAGGGCAGGCAGTGTCATGCGGCGTCAGGTCGCCAAACAGCGCGCGCAGCGCCGGGCTGAGATGCTGGTTAAAGAGCGGCCAGTACCACTCCGCGCACGCCCCGGCATCGGGCATCAGCGGGCAGGTGGAAAAGAGACTCAGCAGCGCTTCGCTTCCCGTCAGGGATAACTCTCCCGCCCGGCAGAAGAAGTGGTGTGTCGGTGGCCGCCCGGCGGCGTCGGCAAGCCGAAGCTGAAGCTCACCCGCGTCGCCTGCCAGGGTGAACGCAAAGCGAAGACCGTGGCCGATACGCTGGCGCAGGCTGGCTTCCTCGCGCGGCAAGGTGCGCAGGATCAGGAGCGTCATTCCTGGCCTCCGCGCTGTTCAAAGCGCAGGCGGACAGCACAGGCCATCCGGCGGCGCAGCGAGGCCCGGCAGCGCTCCTGATGGGCTGCCATCATGTTCATGGCGGGGGGCGCAAAGCGCAGGCTGATATCCCAGCCCGCCGCAAAAGGCGTCAGGCGGGCATCCACTTCGCCCAGCAGCGGCAGCAGCAGCGTCATGGCGACCGGTCCGGCAGGCTGCTTTTCCACCATGCCGCACAGAGGCGGCTCCAGCTGTTGCCAGGCCCTGACCGGCGAGGCGGCAGGGGCTTCATCCGGGGATAACGACGGACCGGCAGAGCAGGGGCCTTCCCACGGCAGGATCAGCGGTTGTGGCAGTGGCGGCGTTTCGCCAGGGGTGAGCAGCAGCGCGTCAAACTCAGCGCGCGCTTCGCGGAACGGTTCGGCGCGGGAAGGCCGGCCGGATGCCGTCGCTTCTGAAGAGCCGCTTTGCGGCATACGGCGCGACACCTCCGGACGGGCAGGCGTTGCCGAATGCTTTTGCGGCGGGTGGGGTAAGGCTGTCATCGTAATGCCTCGCTGTGCGCCATCAGATATTCCAGCTTTTCCACATCACGCAGACGTGCCTGTGTCTGCTGCTGTGCGTGCTGCACCTGCTGCTGCTGCGTCACCTGCTCTGTGCGGCACTGTTGCAGCTGAGTGCGTTGCCCGTTTACCGCCTCGCTGGCCTCGCGCTCCCTGGCCAGGCCGCCGACCAGACGCTCCTGCTTCTGCAGCCCCGACTGGTGGCGTCCGGCAAAGCTTTCGCGCAGCTGCTGATAATGCTGCCGGGCGGCGTCGAGCTGGCTTTCCGCTTCGGCGGCCTGACATTCTGTTTCGCGCAGCACCTGCTCCGCCTGTCGTTGCAACCGTTCACAGCGGCGTAAGCGCTGGCGGCGAATCGGCAGCAGCAGAGAAAAGGCCTGCTCCAGCTCTCTGTTTGTCTCATCAGGGAGTGTGTCGTGATCAGGCAGCGGATGATGGCGCATGCTGGCTTACCTCCGATAAGTGGTGCAGTGTGGTGTCATAGTCACAGGGCGCGTGCATCACCTGTTGCAGATAGTGATTAATTGCCGTCTGCGCCGAGACTGCCGCATCCGTCATCTCATCATGGCCCGGCTGGTATTCACCCAGGCGGATTAACATCTCGACCTGCTGCCAGGCGGACATCATGCGGCGCAGCTGCGTGGCGGCGTGCAGATGCTCGCGCGTCGCGACGTTGCTCATGGTGCGGCTCAGGCTGGCCAGTACATCGATAGCCGGGTAGTGACCGCGCTCCGCCAGACGACGGGTCAGCACAATGTGGCCATCAATCAGGGATCGCACTTCGTCCGCGACCGGGTCGTTCATCGAGTCGGCTTCAATCAGCACGGAATAGAGAGCGGTAATCGACCCGCGTGAGGTCTGCCCGGCGCGCTCCAGTAGGGTAGGCAGCAAGGTATAAACCGAAGGAGGCAGGCCGCCGCGGCCCGGCGGCTCGCCCAGTGCGAGACCGATTTCACGCTGGGCGCGGGCAAAGCGGGTTAGGGAGTCGAGAATCAACAGCACGCGCTTGCCCTTGTCGCGCCAGGCTTCAGCGATAGCCGTGGCGGTGAACGCCGCCCTGGCGCGCTCCATACTGCTGCGGTCGGATGTGGCGCAGATGAGCACCGTCCGGCTGCGCAGCGACTCATCCAGTTCATGGTCGAGAAACTCGCGCAGTTCACGTCCACGTTCCCCGATCAGGCCAAAAACGATGACATCGCAGGGCGTATTACGGGCGATCTCCGCCAGCAGGGTGGTTTTCCCGCAGCCCGCGCCGGCGAAGATCCCTACGCGCTGTCCCACGCCGAGGGTCAGCGGACCATCAATTGCGCGAATGCCGGTGGGGAGCGGCGTCGCAATGCGCGGACGATCGGTGGGAGCCGGGGCATTACCCAGCACGTTCACGGCATTTTCTGCGGTACCGGGCAGGGCGAATGCGCCGTGCTGGTCGGGATCCAGAGGGCGACCAAAGCCGTCCAGCACGCTGCCAAGCAGGGCGTCCGACACCACAATGCTATGCGGCAGACGCAGCGGAATCACGCGCGCCCCCCGGGCAATGCCGTCGAGCTGGCCGAGGGCTGAGAGCAGCGTGTGCTGCGGGTTGAAGCCGACCACCTCTGCCAGCACCCTCTGGCCGTCATCCCTGACGATCTGGCAGAGGTCGCCAATCCGCGCCTGAGGCAGGCTGCTTTCCAGCAAAATCCCGTTAATCCCGGTGATACGGCCAAAGCTTTCGACCGGCGAAAAGCGGGCAATCCGCTGCCGCTGCTGTTGATACCACTGTTCCAGCGCCACTGTCATTACCAGCTCACCTTGATGTTTTCGCGACCGTTAAACTCGATCTGGTCAGGGGTTATCGCGACCAGCCTCAGGTTGTCCACTTCATCGCCGACAAACAGACGCTGCCCCTCATCGGTGACGATATTGGCGCGGCTTCCGGTGGTGATCTGCACAATACGAAATGGCAGCCTGACCTTCAGCAGCCGGACCTGATTATTCAGCGGAGTCTCGCTGGGGTAGGTGGCGTTAAAGCGCGCGAGCATCCGGTTAAAGATTTGCATCTGTGACTGAGTGAGGTGGCCTCGCAGACGCAGTCGCTGGTTGTAAATATCCAGCTTCACGACGCGTGCCAGATCGCGTTCACGCAACATTTTCTGTAACGGGGCCTGCATCGCGGCGTGGGTGTGCTGTGACCGGGGGGCGGTAACCTGGGTCTGGGCAACGGTAGGCTGCAAAACCCAGCTCATGACCGTCAGGGTGAGCAGCAGCATCAGGCTCCAGGCCAGCGTGCGAAGCGTGCGGGGGAATAACCCTTTGCGTGCAGCAGCAGGGGGGACGTGCTCAGGTGTCGCGGCAGCCGGTTCGTCGGGCTGGGGTGGCGACGCAGGAGGCATACAGGCGGCCCACGATGTCTCTGTGCGCGCAACGCAGAGCCAGACGTCAGCGATCTGAAACGCTTCTTCAGGATTGATACCCGATGCTTCGCCGCCGTCCGGCTGAATCTGCCATCCAGTCCCGGTCCGGCGCAACTGGCAGTGACGGGCAGCCACGTGCGCATCGCTAAGCATAAGATCGGCCTCTTCGGCGTGGCCAATCAGCCAGCTCTCGCCGAAGAGGGGTAACGCGGCGCCTAAATGCAGGCCAGACAGCACGCGCAGCTCGAACATGATTAATTCTCCCACGAGTTCAGTGAATAAGCAGCCGGATCCAGCGCGATACGCCCCAGCACATTGACGGCGAGATGAGGTTGCAACTCTGCAAACGAGAGCACCGGCACATAGTGGAACTCTTCCTGGATAAGCCCGCGCAGCGGGCTGCGCAAATCCTGCGCGACCAGCAGCACGGCGCTTTCCGGCGTGTCAACCGGGAAGGCGCTGGCGATGAGCGGGAGAATGGCGCTGATCTGCTCATGGGTTAGCGCAAAGAACAGGTCGTTTTGCGTCTGACGCAGCGAGTCGCGTAACTGTTCTTCCAGTTCCGGTGTCAGCAGCCAGACATGCAGGCCGTCCGGCCGGGCATACTGGTAACAGAGATGATTTTTTAGCGAGATACGCACCTGATCGGTCAGCAGCCAGATGTCGCGCTCATGCTGTCCATGTTCGATCAGGGCTTCGGCTATCGCGCGGACGGATCGCAGCGGAATCCGTTCGGCAACCAGTTTTTGCAGGACACCGGAGAAACGTGAGAGGGGCATCACGCGCTGTAACTCCTGGGCGAGCTCCGGCTGCTCCGATTCCAGCCAGCTCACCAGTGCGCGGGTTTCCTGCAGACCAATAAAATGGGGGCTGCTGGCATGAATCGCGTTCTCCATGCGCCTGACCAGGATTTCGCGTGCCGACCAGTGTTCGACCTCTTCGTTTTGCAGCAGCGGATGATCTGCCGTCAGCCAGATAATGTCCTCCTCCCGACGCTGCTCATCACCCTCTGTCACGCTCTCCCTGTCGGCAGCGGCTAACGTGTCCAGCCAGCTGCGCTTCACCGCCCGGTGCGACACGGTAAAGGTGCCTTTTACTTTCGGGATCTCATACACCGAGAAACGAAACTCATCTTCCGCCTGCTGGTCGAGAAACTCGATATCGAAGGCGGGCAGGGTAAAGCCAAAGTGGTAAACGATGCGGTTACGCAGGCGGCGAATATCCTGCACCAGCTCCAGCATCTCCGGATGACCCCGCCATGAGGAGGAGAAGTTGATCAGATAAGGTCGCGTGGGATTGAACTGGCGCAGATCTTCCCTGCCGTTCAGCTCAGGCGGAATGACCTCATTTTCCATTTGTGGCTGCGCCAGATTCAGGGTTTTTCTGACGCGCCAGATCTGAAAACCACCGCTAATCATCGTCAGCGCGGCCAGTACTAAAAAGATCGCCGTGGGCATACCGGGCAGCAGGGCAAAGCCCACCATTCCCATTGAGGAGAGCAGCCACGCTTTTGGCTGGCTGGTCAGCTGCTCGGCAATCTCGCGGCCGATATTATGATCGACCGTCTGTTCATCGTCTGAGGAGACGCGCGTGATCAGCATCCCGGCGGTCAGCGAAATTAACAGCGCCGGGATCTGCGCGATCAGTCCGTCACCAATGGTCAGAATCGAGTAGATATGCATCGCTTCACCGGCAGGCATACCCAGCTGCAGCACACCAATGCTGATGCCACCAATCAGGTTGATCACCACAATCACCAGCCCGGCAATGGCGTCACCCTTAACAAACTTCATTGCGCCATCCATTGCTCCGAACAACTGGCTCTCTTTAGCCAGCTCACTGCGCCGGTTTTTTGCCTGCACCACATCAATCAGGCCGGCACGCAGATCGCTGTCGATAGACATCTGCTTACCGGGCATTGCATCCAGGGTAAACCGCGCCGCCACTTCGGCCACCCGTTCGGAACCTTTCGTGATCACCAGGAAGTTGACCACGGTCAGGATCAGAAACATCACCATCCCTACCGCCAGGTTGCCACCCACCACAAAATTACCGAAGGCGGCCACCACATGACCGGCATCCTGCTGGATCAGGATCTGGCGGGTCGTCGAGATAGAGAGCGCCAGTCGAAACATGGTGGTCAGCAGCAGCACGGCGGGAAAGGTTGAGAACGCCAGCGGCTTTGGCAGATACATGGCCAGTACGACCAGCAGGGAGGAGAGACAGATATTGAGCGCTATCAGCGCATCAATTAAAGGCAGCGGTAGCGGTATGATGAGCATAAACACCAGCGCCATAGCAAATGCCGCCCCCACGACTTCGGAGCGTTGCATGGCGCTGATTGCGATGCGATTCAGTATCTGAAACAGGGTATTCATTGTTATGGCCTCACGACGCCGCGGTCCGGTTGCGGCGTTGCTGCTGCTGCTCTGTTTTGTTGACGTCCGTAATGATGCTGCGCAGCAGTTTTAGCGCGTTGTCACGGTTTTCCCGCTCGTGCCACAGTGAGGGAGGCACACCGTACAGCAGCGGAAACAGCGAACTGAAAAAGAGCGGCCGATGGTGTGTCTCCTGGCCGACAATCTCCTCTGCCAGACCGTTAAAATCACTCTGCCAGGCGCCGTTATGGCTGATTTGCAACATACGCCGGGCCAGCGTCAGGCTGTTCATGGCAACGTCGGGCACTCTGCTCCGCATGCGCTGCAGAAAGACCTGGCTGTCGCTCAGCGTCTGGCTTATCCCGGCGGCATCGCGGAGGCTGCGGTGGATTCGGCAAAGGGCCGTCACGCTGATGGAGGGGGCAAGGGCGGCGATATCATCCGCCAGCGCGCGCTGCAGGGTGCGCAGCGTCGGCTGGAGATGACGCGAGCCCATCCTCTCCAGCAGCATATCCAGCATCATGGTGGCAGACTGCTGGTGAACGATGCCGTCGTAATAAAGGTCGCGCAGCGACTGTTTTCGCTGCGGGTCACGGGTATAGCCGGCGATAGCTGATGCCGTGTTGTTGCCAGCCCGAATGGTCTGACCGTGGTTTTTCTGCAGGCTTTCCAGCTGTGCCCCGGCCTGCGTGGCCAGTTCTCTGTCGCCTTCATCCTGTGCCTGTTCGCCCAGCATGCGCAGCAGCAGCGCGGTGCGTGCCGGATCGCCGCCGCTTTTTTCCAGCACGGTGTCGCTGTCCGGCGGCGGAGTCTGGCGCAGCGCGCTACGCAGCCACGCCATCTGCTCTGATGTCTGCTGTTCATCACCGCCATCAAGCAGGGAAAATAGCGCGTTCAGCTCGCCGACCTTGCTGTTCGCGTGTCTGCCACGCTGCAGGTGACGTGAGGCATTGCGGCGCTCCTGCGCTTTTTGTTTACGCTCCATCTTTTCACTGAACGCGGCGCCAATTTCTTCCATCGCGTCATTCAATGACGTTTCCCGCACGCGGACATTATCCGGCACGCTATTTTTAACCACGGTCTGTGGCGTGTTTTTATGCAGGGCTTTTAGCGAGTGCGCCAGTGCCGGAATCGCATGTTGTATTTTGAGCATCGCCAGCCATCCTCAGTGGTCATTACTCTCTTTCTGTGTCAAAGCACGCATATCGGTTCCGAAAAAAAGCAGCAAAAAAAAATGAAAATAATTTCGCCGTGAAATTAGTGCAATTTTTTGCATCAATCAGCCAGCGGTAAGGAAAAAAATTTCTCAGAAAAATCTGTATTAAAAATTAATTGTTTTCACAAACAGGGAGTTATTAAGAGGGCAGCGGATGGCATATCTCTTGCTGAGTAGCGTAATCACTGGCTACCACTCAGAGAGAGAAAAGATGATCAATTCAACGCTCGTATCCGCTGCTGCAGAGTCACCCTTTGCAATTAACGTCAACTGGGATGAGATCTTCGTTACGCATAATAAGAAGCTGTTAAACTTCATCCGGAAACGTATTGCCAGCCATGAAGATGCCGATGACATCCTGCAAATGACCTGTCTTGAAGTGTTATGTAACCGGCATAAGTTCCGTGGCGCATCCCGCCCGGAAACCTGGGTGTTTGGTATTGCGGTAAATCTGATTCGTAACTATTACAAAGCGAAACAGATCCACTATCTGTTTGATCACCTTAATGATGAAATCACCGCCGATCTGTTGCTGGATAATGACCCCAGCGATCTGACGGAAAACCGGCAATTACTCAGCCATACGCTGGCCTCTCTTGAAATTTTATCGAAAGATGTCAGGGTTATGCTCTCTATCCTGGTTGAGGAAGAGGGCAGCTATCAGGATATTGCGCAGCAGTTAGATATCCCGGTCGGCACTGTCCGATCCCGACTTTCACGGGCACGGGAAACGCTGAAGGGGAGAATTTACGCCTGATCGGGCAAATACGAAAAATGGCAGATTCACTGCTAAAATTATCAGCTCGTTAATATTTAGCGGGTAAAGACTGTCATGCCGCTGGAAATTTATTCTCTGCGGCGTGATAAATCTCCGGAGGGAATAATGCTTTTACAGGGTGTATCTGACCAGGATGACAATCATGAGGCGAATATCACCAGCTTATCAGATATCGCCTTAAACAAAATTCATGATGCAATATATTTGATAGACAGTCAGCTCTGTATCAAATATGTCAACGACAAGGCCTGCCAGTTGACAGGCTATTCCCGCGAAACATTTTCGCAAATCAGCTTTGACGTCATTGATAAAGAGCTGCGCGACAATGATGTTTTTGTCCTGTGGTGGAAACTCAGTACCCGCCCGGAAGGCATACAATTCACGTCACATCACACCGGTCGCCATCATGTTTTTCCCGTTGAGGTCAGTTGCAGCGGATATGAACAGGAGGGTGAATTACATATCTTATGCATTGTGCGCGACATGGATGAAATCCGTCGGCAAAAAGAGCAGCAGCAACTGCGGGAAAAACAGCTTCATCAGGTCGTGGAAAATTCTCCTGACCTCATTTTACGTTTTGATTTGCAGACCCGCTGCCTCTACGCCAACCTGGCGGTTCGCAACGGCTTTAACCTTAGCGAAACCGACATCACCCGGCTGCCGCTGACCGAAAGCGTGCAGCGCGGGGGGATCGGCCTGAGCCTGTTTAAGCTGGTCTCACGCACCATGGTGGATGAAAAAGTGGCTGAAGATGAGCTGGTGGTCAGGCGTAAGGGAGAGAAACGCATCCTGCATGTGCGCTGCGTACCGGAATATGATTTGCACGGCGAGCTGATGAGTGTGCTGGCGGTCGGGCGCGATATCACCGCTATCCGCCAGACCGAAGAGGAGTTAAGGCTGCTGACGCATAATCTGGAGCGGGCGCGGGAAGCGGAAAAGAAACAGCTGGCGCGTGATATTCATGACGAGCTGGGCCAGCAGCTGACCGCGCTGCGCACGGGGTTATCGCTGCTGGCGATGCGTAAAGATCTCTCTGTCGATGCGCAGGAGGCGAAAATTCAGGCGCTGATGGCGCATCTGGACAGCACTATCCAGGTGGTGCGTGATGTCTCGACCCGCCTGCGTCCTAATGTTCTCAATCTGGGCCTGGTTCCTGCGCTGGAGTGGCTGCGGGATCAGTTTATAAAAAACAATGGCATCCGCTGCATTCTGCTGGCACCTGACGAACACACCGTGGTGCTGGATGAGGTGACGCTGACAGCGGCATTCCGCGTGGTTCAGGAATCTCTCACCAATATCGTCCGTCATGCCCAGGCCAGCAACGTCTATATCTTCGTTAAACTGACGCCGGATGCGCTGCTGATTGAAGTGGTCGATAATGGGAAAGGCTTTCATCTGCACCGTGTGAAGAAGGGAACGTGCGGGCTGCACGGGATCGAGGAGCGTGGACGCATGTTGAATGGAGAAGCGACCATCACCAGCACACCCGGTAAAGGCACCCGGGTTAAACTGAAGTTTCCTCTCTCCGGAAGTGTTAAATCAGCCCATCCTGTCCGAAAACCGGGAGTATTAACCGATGAGTAAATGCATACGTCTGATGATTGCCGACGATCATGCCATTATGCGCGAGGGCCTGAAGCAGATTTTTGCGCTGGATGACAACATCGAAGTGGCAGCCGAAGCCTCAGATAGCGGCCAGGTGCTGGAACGTCTGCGCCAGCACGAGGTCGATCTGCTGCTGCTGGATATTTCGATGCCGGGCATGAGCGGAGAAGATCTGATCACGCGCCTGATGCCCCTCTATCCTCAGCTGCGTATTCTGGTACTGAGCATGTACAACGAGCCACAGATTACCCGGCGGGTGTTAAACAATGGCGCACTGGGCTATATCACGAAAGACAAGTCGCCGGATGTTTTACTGAAAGCGATCCGCACCGTGGCGCAGGGATCACGCTATATCGATCACGATCTGGCGCAGGAGATTATCTTTTCCGACTACCAGAGTAATAATCGTGCGCCTCATGAGAGTCTGACGATGCGCGAGCGGCAGATTATGATCATGCTGGCCCACGGGGAGTCGATCAATGCGATAGCCGATGCGCTCTCCATCAGTAATAAAACCGTCAGCACCTATAAGTCACGCATGATGAAGCGGATGAAATTTACCAATAACGCCCACATCGTGAAATATTCCCTGCGCCATAACCTGGTGCAGTAAAGTTGTCAGCCACCGCCAGATGCGTTTCGGGCGGTGGCTGTCCGTTAAGGCGCACCCGCTGCGTCTGGATCACCATGGTGCGCGCTGCACCGGCATTATGCGTCTCTCGCCTGCCATCCGCCTCTCTACCGCCTGTATGCGCCGCTTTTAACAGTTGGCGCATTAATTGCTTCTTTATCGTTACCGCATCCTGCCGGGCAGGAACAGGCACCGTAGCCTGGTAAGCGGCCTGTGGCGAGCAGCCACTCCACAACATCGATTTCAGGCGAAGAAGCCCTGCCGGCAATGCTGCCGGCGGGGCTTTTTTTTGGAGCAAATCTATGAGTAAGTTAAAAGCATGGTTTCAGGGGCCGCAGGATATTACCGAAGCAGAGGCCGTTGAGGATTACGCGGTGGGCCGTGTGCCGGCGCACTATCGCTGGCCGATTCCGGCCATTATTCTGGTGCTGCTGGGCAACTCTACCGCGATGTTCTGGTTCAGCCTCGGGGCAGACATGAGCTACCAGGTCGGCTGGCCAATGCTGCTGCTGCCCATTGGTTATATGGTGGTGTTCGCCACCCTGATTGGCTCGTGCATTATGAAGATGGCGAGTAAAGAGGGGCTCTCACTCAATCTGATGACGCGCGGCCTGGGGTTTGGCTATATGGGCTCCGCCTTCACCTCGCTGATTTACGCCGTCAACTTCATCTTCTATTTCCTGTTTGAAGGCACCATTGTGTCTCACGCCATCGCCAACTATGCGGGCGTGCCGGTCAACTCCCTGACCGGTATCGCTATCTTTGCGCTGATGGGGCTGGCCGCCATCTGGTTTGTCTGGAAGGGCATGTCATCCATGCAGTTCCTGCAAACCTGGGGCGTTCCCATTTTCATTGTGCTGTTTGGCTTCTGTATCTGGCAGTTAACGCACCACTATCCGGCGGTCAGCTTCAGCGGCTGGCAGCCGAAAGGAGAGGCGGACAGTAACGCCCTGTGGCTGGTGATGAATATGGCCAACGGGCAGATTGTTTTTCAGGGACTGATGGCCACTGACTACGGTCGTTTTGCCCGTCCGGGGATCACACATAAAGGCACCGCAACCATCATGATGGGGATGCTGATCCCGATTGTTGTCGTCATGCTGTTTGGAGCCTTTATAGCCTACACCCTGATGCCGCATATTCAGGGCGAGGATGCCTGGTCGCTGGCGCTCGATCCGGGCTTCGTCTTCCCGCTGATTATGGGGCTGACCGGTGTGTTATTTGCAGTGATTACCCAGATCCGCATAAACGTCCTGAATCTCTACTCAGGTTCGATTGCCCTGTCGAACACCATGGATATGGCGTTTAACTATCGGCCGGGACGCCAGTGGTGGATGCTGCTGGTCTGGTTGCTCGGCGTGCTGTTCTATATCTGCAACATCCTGCAGTATACCGGCACGTTCCTCTCCATTACCGGCATTCTCACCAACACCTGGGTCTTTATTATCCTTGCGGATTACTTTATCTGCCGCAAAGTGCTGCACCTTGCGCCTTCCGATTTCGTGGAGTATCGCAAAGCGTATCTGCGGATGTGGAATCCGTCCGGCGTCATTGCGTTGTGCGTCGCGGTGGCAACAGGCGCGGCAGGCGTGCTGGGCCTCTATCCGATGGTGTACGCCTCATTTATTGCCATGCTGGTTGGCCCTGTGTTGCATGTCGCTATCAGCGTGGCGACCCGCGGCAGCTACTACTTCAAAACCTTCCCGGAAGATATGCAAACCCGCTGGAAACCCTCTGATGCTTACCAGGGGCCGAAACCGGTGTTTAAACCCTTACTGAGCAAGGAGGCCGAATAATGCGCATCAACGTTGCAACCATTCAGTTTGAACCCACGCAGTTCAGAAAAGAGGAAAACGTCGCCCGGCTGCTGGCATTAGCCACTCAGGCGGCACGCGACGGCGCACGCTTAATCGTGATGCCGGAAATGGCCACTACCGGCTACTGCTGGCAGGATCGTGCGGAGGTCGCCCCCTACACAGAAACGGCCGATGGCCCCACCAGCCAGGCATTCGCTGCGATTGCGCGTGAGTTTAACTGCTTTCTGGTCTTTGGCATGCCGGAGCGGGACAGGGTAACCGACCTCTACTATAACAGCGCCATTCTGGTCGGCCCGCAGGGCGTGATTGGCGTCCACCGAAAAACGCATCCCTATATTTCGGAACCGAAATGGGCGGCTAACGGTGATGGCGGGCATCAGGTCTTTCAGACTGAGATCGGCAATATTGCGCTGCTGGTCTGTATGGATATTCACTTTATTGAAACTGCCCGGCTGGCTGCGCTGGGGGGCGCACAGATTATCTGCCACATCAGTAACTGGCTGGCTGAACGTACCCCTGCGCCTTACTGGCTCACGCGCGCCTGGGAGAACGGCTGTGCGCTGATTGAAAGTAACCGCTGGGGATGGGAGCGGGGCGTGCAGTTCAGCGGCGGCAGCTGCATTGTGGATAGCCAGGGAAATGTGCTGGCCAGCTGCGACAGCGGCGATCGGATACTCAGCGCTGAGTTACCTCTTCCGCAGGCGAATCTACTGCTGAACAAGCGCCGGCCTGAGCTCTATCAGCGGCTGATGACCAATACTTTCCTCTGGAACCCCGCGGACTTTTTTGGCTTATATGGACGTGACCCCCTGCCTGAGGGCAAAGCGTCCCGTATTGCGGTGGCGCAGTTTCGGCCGCAAGACGAGGTGAATGCCAATCTGGCACAGATTCGGCACTGGGCCGAACAGGCGAAATCAGAGGGCGCGGAACTGCTGATCCTGCCGGAGCGCGCGCTGACCGGGGGCGACGGCAGCCATTGCGCGCTGTCACGGGAGGATGCGCCTGTACAGGCGCTGATCGCGCTGGCGATGGAGCTGGATATCGCGCTGCTTGCAGGGTTCGCCGAGCGGGAAGGGGAGCAGTGTTACAACAGCGCGCTGCTGGTGAGCAGTGAGGGAGTCAACGGACACTATCGCCAGATTCACCTCAGCGACCAGGATCGGCACTGGGCCTGCGCAGGGGATCAGTGGGTGACGTGCGATCTGCCGTGCGGGCGCGTTGGTATTCTGCTGGGTGAAGATCTGCTGGTGCCGGAAGCGGCCCGCATCCTGGCGCTGGAAGGCTGCGACATCATCGCCTGCCCGGCGCAGCTTCATTCACCTCTGCCCATGGCGCACCCGGGCACGGCGATACCGCATGTCTGGCCGATCCCGCGCGGCGCCGATCCTTACCACTGGCTGCTGCCACGCGTTCGGGCGGGAGAGAATAACGTCTGGCTGGCTTTTGCCAACTGGCCCGCTGCGGCAGGCGAAAGCTTTGGCCTGAGCGGGATATACGGGCCGGATACCTTTGCCTTTCCACGCAGGGAAGCGAAAGCGACCGGTGCGAAGGGGCTGGCGCTGCTGGATATCTCCACGGGGTCAGCCGGCGATCCTTACCCCGATCATGTGGTAAGGCGTAAAGACCTGGTGCTGATGCGTCAGCCGCATTTCTACACTGCGCTGATTGCTTCATCACCGAAATGAGCCACAGACGCGGCCTGCGGGCCGCGCTGATTCAGGAGCTATTATGACTGCCACTCAGCCGCTGCCTAAACCCGTTATTCCGGTCGGTATTCTCTATTCAGTGTCAGGCGATTATGCGGTGATCGGGCGCGAGATGCTCAACGGCATCCTGCTGGCGATTGAGGAGATAAACGCCAATCCCGCCCATCCGTTTACCCTGGCGCCCGTGATCCGCGATCCGCAGGGGTCGCTGGATCTCTATTACGACTATTGCCACGACTTACTCTATCGCCACGGGGTACGTCATGTGATTGGCTGCTACACGTCTGCGGCGCGGAAGACCATTCTGCCGCTGATCGAAGGTGCTAACGCGCTGCTGTGGCATTCCGCGCGCTATGAGGGGTTTGAGAGCAGCAATAGCGTGATTTACCTGGGGGCCAGTCCCAACCAGCATATCCTGCCGATGCTCAGCTGGCTGTTACAGCAGCAGGCGGCGGAGATCTATCACATTGGTTCTAACTATGTCTGGTCATGGGAGATGGATCGCCTGACCCGTGAAGCCGTCATCCCCGCGGGCGGCAGCGTATTGCAGAGTAAATTACTGCCGATGGGGGACGAAAACGTGGAGGCGTTAATCGCGGATATTATCGCCTGCCGCCCGAAAGTCCTCCTGAATACCATGGTCGGCAAAAGCGCCTACAGCTTTTATCGCGCCTGGCACCAGGCCTGTCAGCAGCAGCCGTGGCTAAACGAGGTGCTGAAGCTCAGCCTGACGCTGTGTGAACCGGAAGTAAAGTTGATTGGTGCAGAGGCGTTAGAGGGATATCTGGTTTCTGCCAGCTGGTTTCAGTCGATTGACAGCGCCGCCAACCACCGTTTTCTGAGCAGCTATCATCAGCGCTTTGGTGAGCAGGTTTCGCCGTCAGTGGACAGCGAGAGTGCCTGGCTGGCCGGACATTTGCTGGCGAGAGCCATTGCGCGCCACGGCAATGCGGATGTGGACGGTGTGCGTAATGCGGTATTGCAGGATGAGATGGATTCGCCCGCCGGACGGATCCGCCTCGACGCCGACAATAATCACTGCTGGCTGACCCCGCATCTGGCGCGATGCCACAACGGCAGGCTGGAGAGTTTCTGGCAGGCGGAGGCGGCGGTGAAACCCGATCCCTGGCTGGCCAGGGTGGATCTCGCGAGCCTCATGCCACGCGGAGGTGACGAATGAGCCGAAAAAACGTACAGATGCGCGGATTAAAAGTGTGTGTGATCGGCTGTTCCGACCGTGATAACCACCATCTGGCGCAGCAGTTCAGCCGCATAGGCATTGAGGGGCTGTTCTGTACGGTGTTTCCGGACGAGAGCCAGCTGGCTGACCAGCAGTTACTGGTGTTCGACGGGGATAACTCCACGCTGTTTCACCCCACGAACCCACTCCCGTGGCCCGCGCTGCCAAAGGTAGCGCTTACCGCCATTGAAACACCCTCACGCTTGCAGTGGATTGCTGAACAGAAGATCGACAGCTATATGCGTAAACCGGTGCGCTTTGATGGTGTGATGACCGCTTTTACCCTGGCGCTCAACCATGCCGCGCACATCAGCCAGCTCGACGCACAGCTCCGGCGGCAGGAGGAGCGACTTCGGGCGCGTAAGTTTCTGTTCTCCGCACAGCTGCGGGTGATGAACGCGCTGGGGCTGGATGAGGATGATGCCTACAGCCTGCTGCGCCGCGCCTCAATGGCGCAACACATGACCATTGAAAATCTCAGCTGTGCGCTGCTGAACGACACGGAGGTATGGCTCAGCCGGCTGAAATCACTGCTGGTAGAATAGGGGGCTTTGCTTGTGGAGGTGGGGGACAGGGGGGGGGAGGCATTTCGGGCTGCGTTATTCTTTGACATCAGCGGCTGCCGTCGGCGCGTGCAGGTTTGGGACTGGCGGAGATTTTAATGTAATGCCTGAACGCCAGAGGACGTGAAATGCCGCGAGGATCGCCGGTGAACGGGAGTCTTATGAATGGCTTCACGGGTATTTCAACGCGCCATGTTGTATCACCCATAAAGCTGAACTCAACTGCATCTGGGTATATTTTCAGATCAGTAAACGATCCTGTCAGGTATGCTCCACCTAAGGTCAGTATCTCTTTCACCCCTTCATTCAGATTGAGCAGGGCAATTTTGAGCGCTTCCTCGTACGGAACGTCATCAGTAAGGAATAAAAGTAACCGTTTATCATCGACCTGAACAGCAGCTTCAACCACCTGATCAGGAACCATGATGCCCGTACCTTTTTCAGCGATCAGGACTTCATATTTCCCTATTGATGTCGGAGTAGGTTGTTTGCTGATTTGAAGGGTGACGTTGTATCGCAGCTTGAACATAGTGGTTTCTGGCCTTATGAAGTCGAATAAATATATAGAAAATCTCTGCGAGCCGCATCCTGCGGATAGACTTCATTATCATCTGCCAGCAGATAACCCCCGTCCCTGAGAACTAGCTTATAGTTAATTTGCTACTGCTATCTTTAAAAATAGCATGCAGAAATTGCTTTATGTTCGCTTTATCAATAGTAGCATTATAAATTGCATGAAAAACTTTTGCACCAGCTTCATAGGAGGCCATATCATTCACTATAATCACCAGTTCCTTATCATTTGCATCTGGCTATGTATAAACGACCGTGTCGAAAAATATGTCTGTTACTATCTGTTCTGCTGCGGTTCCTGTAACAGTCGCAAACTCTGCCAGAGGATACGGGTTTCAGTTATTAGGGAGAAAACTTCAGCCCTGTTCCATGATATGAAAAATACTTTTAATATGCAGTTCATGTATTTTTAGATGTTCGTTTATTTTTATTTAACTTCTTTAATTCCGTCAACGTAATATTCAGATGTGGAATGTGAGAATGAGTATGTATGACCGTTAATAACAAAGCCACAGCCAATGATGTTTTTTTCAATGACAAAACAATCTCCGAAGTATGTTTTGCTTTTTAAGCCATATCTTTCTACTAATGTATCAGCAGGCAGTTTTTCTAAATTAAAAATTAAATCATTAAGGCCAAAGGTGGAGGTTCTGTTTTTGATGGCCGTTTTTAATCTTATTTTTGACACATTCAAAAAGAAATCAGATCTGCTTAGCTCAGGATTGTTAGGTATTTCTTCAATATCAGGCGAAGATAATATACTGTGCAGTATCTTCATCCATTCTTTCTCATGATTTTCATCTGATAACGTTATCAAATAAGTAATTGAATCTACTTCGTTTCTCATAGAGTTTTTACCTTAGCACCTGTACGTGTCCGCATTTGAAGCACTTCAATCTCATTCCATTGATTGATATGACTCTATCCCCACGACCATCCAGCCCAGCGGAGTAGGTACATACTGATAAAAATTCCAGCCTCCCAGCAATCTTATCGGATCCTGCACCCTAAACCGTCCGACCTGCGGGTCGTAATACCTGAAAAGATTATAGTGCAAACCCGTTTCACTGTCAGCGTACTGCCCGACATAGCGCATAGCGGTTTTGCTGACAGCAGGAAGCAAAAACAAGACAGCTTCCTTTATCAAAGGGGTTTGATTTTGAAGCAGTATATGAGCAAACTAATGTGCTGCATTGAAAAACTAATTAAATAACAAACCATTATTCCCTGGTCTGCTGGTTGCCCCTAAAAGGCAAATAAGCAGAGTCCAGGATTTTGTGTTCTGATTATAAAATAAAAGAGAAGTAATGAATATTAACCCCAATGACACGGCACAACAGCCGTGTTGGGTTACTTAAAATGAAAGAAAACAATCTTTTTTCACTTTATAAAATCAATAAAGAACATCTCTCGCTTCACTCTATAATAATAATGAAGAAGAAAACTGCTTTCAGGCCAGATATAACTTAAAACCAAGTCCGCGATCTCGGGAGTTAAAGTCCGCGGTTTGAGGACTTTAATCAACAATCATTCTCATCATGAAAAGAAAACTTCATTTTTATTCAAAATTTTGATACTTCAAATGTCAGGTGATGAAAATCAATATATTATTTAAAAATAATAACAAGAATAAAAGTAAAGAAAAATGACATGAGAGGGATAAACTCATGGTTGTAAATGAAAATACAGGAGAGCACCTGGGAGGTGCGGGTTTTTTCAGTATCAGGAAGTAGATGAAACACAATTTTTAAAACTCTATGTAAATGGCGTTAAAGCTATTACGGAATTGTCTTCCGCAGGAACAAAGGTTTTTGAAATACTGTACAGGGTAATGCAGGATAAAAAGGACATAGATACAATTTTAATGTCGTATGACATTGTAGATAAAACGATTGTTAAAATATCCAGAACGACTTATTTTAAAAGTATGAAAGAGTTGGTTGAGAAAAGTTTCATTACTGAAACTATGATCCAGGATTTTTACTTCATTAAACCTGATTTAATATTCAATGGTGATCGCCTGTCATTTGTTAAATCTTATATTAAATGCAAATCGAAAAATTTAAACCTAAACAAAAGCCCTTGTTAATGTAAAAACTGTACCTTAATATATTGTCTATATTAAGGTACAGTTCAATTTACTACGTTAGTTTTTTTATTGAATATAGAGGTGTTTTACAAAAATGCCGTTTCACTACTGCCAATTTTTTCTACATTTCCATTTATCATTTTTACACCAATTCCATGTTCACTATCAATTTTTGTTGAGAACATAAAACCATATTCATTTTCTTTGTCTGGGAAAATGTACAGTTTTATAAGTTTAAGATCAGATGGTTCTTGATTGTAAATTTTGATACAATACTCATGAGCTGCTTTTTGAATTTTTTGTAAAAAATCATTTTGATGATTAATTAAATAAAGTATATCATCTTTCATCTTTTTATCTGATAATTCAGATTCAAGATTAACACATTGTACTTCATCCGGACCGAATGCTTTCAACTTCAAATCGACAGCAATACCTTCATCATCTTCATAAAATTTTAAGTCTTCTGATTGCATAATGTGCCTCACTATTTACAATTCAATGATTTTGCAGTTTTCTTGGCTTCAAGTGATTCATATTTAACACCATGATACTGTTCGTATTGGCTCACTGAGCCGGAGTGAGGGAAAGTGGCTTCATGAGCGCTTGTGTCTACAAGTTGCATGGTAGAAGTATTCGTTATGGGATCATAATCATTTAAATGGTGCCAGGTATAGCCATCTGGATGTGATTTACCTGTAATATTCCCAACTGAGTTTTTGTAATTTGCCAATTCGTTTGCTGCCTTAAAGTCGCCATAACGACTGCCTGTCATTGGTATTTTTACAATATTTTCACCATGAGGATAAAGTGCATCACTTCCTGAGAAATCGACCCCAGGATATCTTGACAGTCCCCACGGATCAATCCAACCCAGCGGATTCGATGCATACTGATAAAGATTCCAGCCTCCCAGTAATCCTATGGGGTCTTGTACCGTAAAGCGTCCAATCTGAGGATCGTAATACCTGAAAAGATTATAGTGCAGACCCGTTTCACTGTCCGCGTACTGCCCGGCATAGCGCAGTGGCTGATGAGTGATGGTAGTTTGTTGTGCGAGTCTGTGAAAACCTTCTGTTTGACGGGTAACCTCACCAAAACTGTCGTAATGACCGCTCCACCGGAGCTGTCCCTGTTCATCGGTCATATCCAGCGGTGCACCGTTTAGATCGGTGCTGAACCAGAGAATCTCTCCGCTAATTTCTTCACTCAAATGTTCAACACGCGCCAGCGGGCTGTATGCTTCGTTCGGATCGTAAACATATGTCTGGCACTGCCCGTTTTGCTGCTGCTCCTGCAACAGTCGCAGGCCCTGCCAGAGGAAGCGGGTCTCAGCGTTGCCACGCTGCGTGGTGACCGTTTTACGGATGCGTCGGCCTAGCGCATCATAATGATAGAGCGCGGTAAACCGGCCTTCTGGTCCATTGCCCCCGGCCTGTATGAGGCGGTTTTCCGCGTCGTATACATAATGCTGTTCATACAGACCATTTCGGCGACTGACGAGGTTACCCCACCAGTCGTATTTCATAAACAGGTTCTGCCAGTGCGTCAGGCGGTTATTCCTCAGAGGCAGGGCAGGGAGGTCATCATCCGGCAGCAGGTTATCCGCAGCGTCGTATTGGAACCTCCTGTTACTGTGGTCCGGGCGGGCTTCGTAGTGGCTGAGAAGACGACCTTCCTCATCATAGCCATAAATTGTGTTGCCTCGCAGCGTGTCACTGACGTCAGACAGTTCTCCCCGCCCGGTATAGTTGAAGGCGCGTTCTAAGATTGTCTGTTCCGGCAGGTCGGGTGTGAAGCTGCGCTGCCGGGTACGTCTGCCCAGACTGTCATACTGGCGGGTCTGTTCACGGGTTCCCTGAGTGCGGGCCACCTCCCTGTGAAGGCGGTCGCGGGTAAATTCAGAGATGATTTGCTGACCGAACCGGATGGCACTGACGTGGCCGGAACCGTAATGCAGCCAGCTTATCTGCTGGCCCCCAGGCAGGGTCAGCGCGGTGAGGTTGTCAAGGGCGTCATAGTGGTAATGCAGCTCACCATTACTGCCCCGTTCACCGAGCAGTTTTCCTGCCGCGTCAAAGGTAAACTGAATCTCATCTTCTTCGATTCCAAGTGCTGTACCATCGGTGGTTGGCTTGCGCGTCAGGCCGGTAAGCTGCCCGCTGTTGTTACGCTGGTAATGGTACTGAGCATCGCGTGTAGTGCGTGTTGTCAGCAGGCCGCTGCTGTCATAGCTGAACTGTTGAGCGCGTCGCGGGAGACCGCCATCGTCGTCAGATCTGCCGCTTTCCATAAGCGTGGTGAGCAGCCCTCGTACGTTCCATTCCATCTGACGGATGGTGTCGTCCGGGCGGACTTCGCTCAGTGGGTGGCCTGTCGGGTCATATGTAAAACGGTACTCGCCACCGTTGCCGTTTTCCAGACGCAGCAGATTGCCTCTCGTGTCATGGTGCCAGCGGCGGGTTCGTCCCGTGCGGTCGGTAACGCTTTCTGGCAGTCCAAGCGCGGAATACTGCCAGCGAACCTCACTTTCCAGCGGGTCTCGCCAAGCCGCAAGTTGCCCGTGCTCGTTCCATCGTAACGTTTCATGACTGCCATCGGCCCGAATTACGGCGGTAAGCTGGCCTGCATCGTTCCATTCGCGGCGTGTGAGGTTGCCTTCTGCGTCCTCACTGGTGATAAGCTGACCAAAGCGGTCATACGTAAAGCGGGTCACGCTACCGGAGCAGTCAGTGCGTTGCGTCAGCAATCCCTGACGGTTCCATTCCAGCAACACATCACCGCCCCTCGCATCGGTGATGCGGTCAGGCAGCGTTTCTTCTTCATCAGGGTAGTGATACGTGGTGGTGTGATTCAGTGCATCGGTTTCCGACAGCAGGCGACCGTTCAGGTCATACACAGACTGAGTGGCTGTTGAATCCGGGAAAACCGTGCGGGTAATGCGATCAGTGTTTCTGAACCAATAGTACTCAGTGGTGCGTCCTGCCGGGTCAGTTTCTGACGTGAGGCGGCCATAACGGTCCCAATGACTGCGCCGCATGGCTCCATCGGGCAGGATAATGTCGCACAACTCGCCATCACGACAGACGAAGCCGGTCTGGCGACCGTCATAATCTGTGAAATGTGCAACATTGTCATCGTCGTCAACCAGCCAGTGTGCCTGTGCGCCATCTTCGCGGATGGCGCGGCGGGTGCCGTTTTCAAAATCGTACTCAAAATCAAGCTGCTCGCCCGCGCTGTTACGGTATGCCACCACGCGCGGCAGACCATCAATGTTCCGCCACAGGTATTCATTCAGAAGCCCGTTGCTGTCCTCATGGCTGCGCAGTAAATCCGTACCGTCCCCGTCGTCATACCAGCTGAAACGGCGGCGTACCTGACCGCCACGTCCGATGACGCTAATCAGCCGGGCCTTATCATCGTAGCCGTAGCTGACCAGGCAGATTTCATCATCCAGCCAGGCTCCGGTCAGGCAAACCTGTTTACTGACAGTTGTGTAGCGGCAGACCACGCGCTGCCCGGCACTGTCGGTGAGCGCATGCAGGGTATGGTCGTCGTTCCAGTCAAAAAGAATATCGTTACCACAGGGTTCGGTGAGTCGCTGCGGCATGGAAGGGGAATTGTCCCGCAGGGATGAGTAATACCAGCGTTCGCCGCTGATGTCATACACTGACCAGGTATCGTCCTGATGGTGTTCCAGCCAGCGTTTTTCCGTTTCGCAGAAGGTTCGCTGTCCTTTTGGCACGAGAGGAAATGACACGTAATCACCGGACGGTGCACGCCATACCAGCCCGTCCTGATATTTTTCCAGTCGCGTTTCCCAGAAAAGTGACCAGCCACGGCCCAGCACGCTGTCGCCGGGGTTGCCACTGCGCCAGTAACGCTGCCAGAAAACCGGCAGACGGGACGGTAATACAAAGTCCAGATCGTCATCACCAGTGAGAAACTTCTGGCCGCTGACGATATCCACCGGACGCGCGATGATGCCCACGGCGGCGGCGCTGGTCATCAGCACGCCAGCGCGGCAGGCGACGCGGGCCAGTTTGTTGATACCCGGGATTTTACTGAACAGTCTTCCCAGCGCACCGACTTTACCTGCCGCTCCGCCCGCTCCACCGAGCAGTCCGGCAAATAACAGCGTCAGGTCGGAGGTTTTATAGAGCCATTCCGGGACTTCTGACTGTACCGGCAGTGTCTGTTCCGGCTCACCGCCGATAATCACATCTGCGGAACCGGTCATGACCTTTCCACCACAGGTGGTCTGATCGCCGAGACGGGCAGCAGGCAGGCCATTGATGTACACGCGTGAGGAGCCTTCGGCCATCTGCTGTGAGCCAGCATCCCTGGCGCATTCCACCATGCTGTCGGTGGCAAGGGCGGCAGGTCTGCCATTAATGAACACGTTATGAGAGCCGGTGGCGATAACGCCTTCCTTTTCCATGCTGGCGGCTCCGGCATCCGCCATGCTGTCCCGCGCTGCCGTTGCCAGTTCGCCTGTCAGATACCCCACCGCCAGACTGGCCCCGACCAGAAGCACACCAATGCCCAGGCATGACGCACCGATACCGGCAATCATCAATGCTCCAGCGGCGATACCCCCTGCTGCTGCTATCAGTCCACCGACAATCGTTCCGGCAATCATCCCTGCCAGCGCATGAGAATGGCCGATATCATCACCCACGCGTGCCGCTTCAAACATAACAACCTTCCTTAATTGTCAGCTGTTAAAAGAAAAGCTGGCAAGCAGCGCATGGAACTGTTGACTGTTTCCGTCCGTCAGTATCGCGGTACAGGACACAGTGAAAACCAGAATATGGTTTTCAGACGTGTTAAATACCGCCTGTTGCTGGAAGACTCTTTTACCATCACGCAGGTAGCTGGCATGCACACATTCACCCTGTAACAGGTTATTGCCGAGCACAGCGGGCACCCGTTCCGTTTGCTTCCAGCCTTTCAGATGCTTCTGCATCAGCGTTAACTGCCGGTCAATATAACCTGACAGCGTCTCGTCATCATTCATCGAATCGCGGGAGATGTTAAAAGCGGGCTTATTCTCACCGGGAAGGGTGAAGACATTAACGGTACGATCCTGATAGTGATCAGGAAGGGTGATGTGGCCTTCGGTAAAAAAGCAGAGAGGGAGATTTTCAGGCATTGAGCAGCTTCCGTATGCATCAGGGCGGTTTAAGTGTGCCATAGGGGCAGGCAGCATTCTATATGGAGGTTTCATTTACTTACGGAAGTTGCGTGTTTTGAGGTCAGTACCTTTAAGAAGCAGACTGGCTCAGCAAATGCCTATCCCCGCAGAGTGCAAAGCATTCAATTAATCACAAATTTCATCAACTTATTGATCTGTTAAATTGATCAATATATATATTTTAATAGATTATAACTATCAATTAGGCTTTATCGATCGATTTTTAATTGGCTTAATCGATCGATTCTGTACTTCTGATAGTCTTTAACTATCATGATTTATGAATTTGATCGATAAAAACGATATGACAGGCTCTTTCTTCACATCAATTATATCAATTACTTAGAGAGGGTTTGATGAGGAAAAGAGCATGTCTGAATGTCCATTTTGCGGTACAGAAGTGCAGGAGCGTGTGTCAGTGTGCAGGGGATGTGGTGCGGAAAGAGTAAAAGGTTATGTCAGCCAGCAGACTATGAAGGGGTTGGTAGTTGGTGGAACCATCGTTGGCATTCCTGCGGGATTTGTCATGGCCTATCTAACCAAATCCACGCCAGTAATGGTGATAACTTTGCTCGCGTTAATGCTTGGCCCCTTACTGATTCTGAAATTTAAAACCAAAGATAAAGTCAGTTGGGTTCGTCCGACCGCACGTTAATGGCTTTGCCAACATCAGGGAAAAACATCACCACTCACTGTTCTGAATGAAGATATCAGTTCAGTGATTTTTTTTTATCCTTTGCAGGTTATCTAGAATGAAAAAAACGATTACGGCTTTATTAGCATCTGCCGCTTTTACGCTCGCAGGTTGTCAGCAACTCAACGACGCAACCGGGAAAGTTGGGCAATCGATCAACTCGTCCTTATCTTCTCTGGGCAATGTTTTAAACACTTCCGGCAGTAAAGGTAATACCACAGCAGCAGATAATCTTCCTGTTAACTCCGTCAATGGCTTGGGTGTTATTTGCCGTGATTATGAAGCAAATGCTTTGGCAGGTAAAAATAAATGGATCGGCAAGAAAGTCAGTATCAGCAATGCTACTGTTCTGGAAGCTCAGGAAGCCTACGACACCATGAAGTATCTGGGGGCGCAGCGAGATCATAAAACCTACGCCATCATTTTTGAGACGCTTGATACCAAATACTGTGGCGGGGCTGTGCTGCTGACCTATTTTCCGGGCCAGGATGACGATATCCTGAAAATTAAGAAAGGTCAGAAGGTTAATATAACTGGCGTTGTCTATGATATCGGAGATAGGACGTTTAACACGAATAACAATGGCAACATGGCAGCGAAGGTGGTTAAAATGAAAGGTGGAATAATACGATAAGTATTAATTTCACTGAAAAGCATCCTCTTATCATAAACAAGTTGAGGATGCTTTTCTTAATATTTTTCTCAATTTAGGCGGCAGAATCCTTCTCAACAGCAAGGAAGGGAGAGTTGTCAAGTGCGGCAAATTATGCTTCGTTATTAAGTAGTCGTATGAAGTATCTTTTTTGGTCTTTTGTATTAAGATTTATTAGTCCTCCTGATAAATCAATGTTCCGTTGAAATACAGGGAACCTTTGCATAACTTGCTGTATTTGAGGAATGGAAACACCCGTTGTTACCAAGCTTCCTTTTGAAACCATAGCAAGTCTACGCATAAATGCTCGGTCTTTATACATATCCTTGAAAATATCTAGCGGTACTTGCATGCCTTGTATGTTAACAATGCCAAGATTTATTATTAATGGCGTTGAAATGTTTGCAAGATTATCTATTACACTTTCTAAACCGTACATTCTTTCAAGCAATTTGATGTTCAATGCGTAATATTTATTCTGGAAGAGGAAAAAGTCAATAGTATCATTTATATCAATGCTGTCATGAGTTACCTTATCTAATGTTCTGCCATTTAAACTCAAGAAGGATTTTTTCGTTTTCTTATGTAAAGAAACGGGGTATTTATGTTGGTAAATCACTACGCTGTTTCCATTACCATCACAAAGGTGATAAATTACTGCCTTTACCGACGTAAGACTTTGCGTGGCAAAATTAAACTGTTTTGCATTTCCATTAACCCCGAAATTTAACACATCGTTCATTTTAGTAAATTCAAAAGGTAGGTGATTAATCGCTAAGTGATCATATTCAAAAACTTGCTTATCTCTTTCCAATAAAGTAGATACGAGTGGAACAGCAGCTTTACCTCTGTTAGGCTCAATAACATTTTTGGTTATGCTTTTAGAAAAGCAGGTGGTTAACTCTTGTTCAGCATTAGGTTCAAGATTAACCTTAAATATATCTATCGTACCTTGAATATCAGCAACAAAAAAAGCTTCACCAGAAATACCTTGAGATTGTAAAATATTTTCAATGTTATTGAACATGTCATGACCTCTACACTATTTTAGCCAAATAAGTTTCATCGTCTATTTTTATATACTTTATATTATCTGCGCTCTTCAAAACACTACGGCAGATTACTGTGCATTTTTTTACACCTCGGTCATGAATATTAGCTTTGTATATTCTGAATCCGAGTATTGCAAGTGATGGGTTTGAATAAAACCTATTTGTTTTTACATATATCGCTCCGATAATAAATATCATCAATCCTAAATTCAATACCGTTCGCTTACTATCTACATCAGTAAAAACTAAGGGCATTATATATGTAGTTAAAAACTCTAAATGCTCATGATTTTCATTGCTAATATCAGATACAGTACACGCAACAGACCAGCCCGAACCGAAACTATTTGCAAGAAGGAACAAAATGATCGTGCCGATAATAATGAAAGCTAGGCTGAGTATAAAAACAATATTCCTCACTCGTAATGACGAGGCTTGGAAAGAAAAGTTTTCAGTAAAAAAGTAGTCCCACGCATTATGTACTAATACCTTGTCATAAGACATTATTAATAGAGATAAAAACAGAAGCCATAGAGATAATATATATAGCGCTGTTTTAAGATATGGCCTACTATCCATTAGCTTCTCCTGTGCAACTTAAAATAGATGATATATAAAAATTAGGGAAATCCTTTTCCTAGTTCTCCCGCCAATATCTCCGCCTGCTTCAATACTGTTTCCGTAGCCAGCAATGACATATCAGGTGGATAGCCATATTTTTTTAGCAGACGTTTTACCACCACGCGAATTTTCGCTCTTGCCGCTTCTTTCACTGTCCAGTCCAGACTCACATTGTTGCGGATAGCCTCCGTCAGAACAACTGCGAGTTCTCGTAGTTTTTCCTTTTGCATCAGCTCACGAGCGCTGTCATTATCTGCAACAGCAGAATAGAAGGCGTATTCGTAAGTGCTAAGGTTCAGTTGGCTTGCAAGGCTGTCTGATTCCTGAATAGTTTTAGCAAGTTTGATCAGTTCATCAATCACCTCCGCAGCGGTCAGTACCTTGTTCTGGTAGCCGTTGATCGCAGAGGTCAGCATATCAATCAGTTTTTTACCCTGAGTGATACTTTGGTTCGAGCGAACCTTGATCTCATCAGAAAGCAGCTTTTTAAGCGTTTCCAGAGCAATATTTCTGTGCTGATAATCCTTCATTTCCTGGAGGAACTCATCAGAGAGTACAGAGATATCCGGCTTCTGTATTCCCGCTGCGTCAAAGATATCAACAACTTTATCGGTAACCAGTGCCTGATCGATAGTCTGTTTTACCCGCACTTCAAGACTGTCATTATGTTCTTCTTCTGAGCCGTCCGGGTTTTCAGTAAATTTATTCAGACGTGCCTTCACCGCTTGGAAGAATGCGACTTCGGGTGCCGCTTCCATTGCTTTATCATGTGGCGTCGCCAGTGCAAATGCTTGGGACATGGCAGCCACAGCGGCAAGGAAACGCATTTTACCCTTGCCATTATCCAGCCCTAGAATGTGGTTTTCTGATTCAAGGATAATCGTCAGGCGCTGTGAAGTCGTTGCAGTAAAGTAGGCTTTGTAATCGTAGCCATGCATCATTCCTTCCAGGATTTCCAGTTTTTCCTGCATGAGCGTCACGGCTTCTTCCTGAACCTCAGCTGGATCACCCCGTCCTCCGGCATCGGAGTAGAACGACAGGGCTTCTTTTAAATCAGAAGCAATACCGAGATAGTCAACCACCAGACCACCGATTTTGTCCTTGTAAACCCGGTTGACGCGGGCAATCGCCTGCATCAGGTTATGGCCTTTCATCGGTTTGTCGATATACAGGGTATGCATGCTGGGAGCGTCAAAGCCGGTCAGCCACATATCACGCACTATCACCAGTTTCAGCTTGTCATCATCATCCTTCATGCGGTTAGCCAGAACCTGACGTTCTTTTTTGGTGGTGTGGTGTCTAGCGATTTCTGGCCCGTCAGTAGCGGAAGATGTCATTACGACTTTGATCACGCCATCGTTTAAATCTTCACTGTGCCATTCGGGTTTAAGGGCGATGATTTCCTTATACAATTCAGCGGCAATACGGCGGGACATGGATACAATCATACCCTTGCCATGATCGGCATTGGACTTTAAGCGTTGTTCAAAGTGCTGAACCATATCCACCGCAATGGCTTTAATACGTTTTGAACTGCCAATCAAACCTTCGATTCTGGCCCATTTAGAACGTTCTTTCTGGGTAATCGTCAGCTCGTCCTCGTTAAACTCATCGTCGAAGTCTTCAATGAGCTGGCGACCTTCGTCACTGATGGCAATTTTCGCTAAACGGCTTTCATAGAAGATACGCACGGTGGCACCGTCTTCAACAGCCTGCGATATATCGTAGATATCAACATAGTTACCGAAAACAGCAGGGGTGTTAACGTCTGTTTTTTCTATGGGGGTTCCGGTAAAGCCCAGATAGGTCGCATTGGGCAAGGCATCACGCATATATTTGGCAAAGCCATAAACGGTGCGTTTGCCTGTTACGTTGCCTTCTCTGTCTTTCACGTCAACTTCTTTGGCGCTGAAACCGTACTGTGAACGGTGAGCTTCATCAGCGATAACAACAACGTTGGTACGAGCTGACAGTAAATCATAGATATTGCTGCCATCATCAGGCTGGAATTTTTGAATAGTGGTAAATATCACGCCACCAGAGGCTACCCGCAAATATTCTTTGAGTTCGTCTCTGTTATCGGCCTGTTTGGGTGTCTGACGCAGTAGCTGGGTAGCGGAAGAAAATGTACCGAATAGCTGATCATCCAGGTCGTTACGGTCAGTAATCACCACTACGGTCGGATTATCCAGCGCCAGTACAATTTTTCCGGTATAAAACACCATCGAAAGTGATTTACCGGAACCCTGGGTATGCCAGACTACGCCCGCTTTGCGATCGCCGGTTTTTTGCGCATTAACGAGATCGTTACTGTTACGTCCCTGTTGGCGGACTGCCACTTCGGCAGAGGGGGAGTCTGCATTCACCGCCGATGCACGAATAGTGGAAAGTACTGCTGCATTGACCGCGTAGTACTGGTGATAAGCCGCCATTTTTTTATCAGTACGGATACTGATAATCCCTTTGTTGTCTTCATGTTTGCTGGCTTCAAACACGATAAAGTGGCGGATCATATCCAGCAGCGTTACAGGATTAAGCAACCCCTGTAATAAAATTTCTAGCTGTGGCTGGGTACTGGTGGCTTGCGTTTTACCGTTAGAGGTTTTCCACGTCATATAGCGGCTGAAATCAGCAGAAACGGTTCCCGCTTTGGCTTCCAGCCCGTCAGAAATCAGATTAAAGGCATTGTACGTAAACAGGCTGGGGATTTGGTTCTGATAGGTTTTAATCTGGTTATAAGCACCTAATACCGTAGCATTTTCATCCGTTGCGTTTTTGAGTTCAATAACGACAAGCGGCAATCCATTAATAAACAGAATAATATCAGGGCGGCGGTTATGACGGTCTTCCCGGATGGTTATCTGGTTCGCCACCAGAAATTCGTTATTGGCTGGATCGTTAAAATCAATTAACCAGGCCAGTTCGCCCTGGTTATTCCCGTCTTTGCTGACTTCGATATTGATCCCTTCGGTCAACAGGCGATGAAAGGCCAGATTGTTTGCCATCAGATCAGGTGTGCTGATCTGCATCACCTGTTTTAGAGCTTCCTCACTCTTCTGTTCACTAAGGTGAGGATTTAGGCGTTGTAGGGCAGTACGCACTTTATCTTCAAGGATAACCTGCTGATAGTTACGTAACGGATTGATTCCACTGGGTTCAACGTCCGGGCCGTAAACATATTCATAGCCCAGCCCTTGCAGGTACTCAATCGCCATTACTTCAATATCGGATTCGGTCATCTTTGCCATGCGTACTGTCCTTATTACCGCTAAACCAGAGAGCAGGTTTTGTACCCGCTTAATTATTTTATGCTACTGACGCGATTGCTTCTTCTGCATACTGAACTCGTACTTCACCACTCATCAGTCTGGGGAGGAGAGTGTCGCGCAGAGATTCAATTTTTTTAATTTGTGAGTTGTTATTACTTATTTTGTTCCAGAAGGAAGCAATCTGTGCAGTGAACTCTTTCACCTTATACTCCGGAGGGAGTTTAAATTCTGGGCGTTGTAATCCGTCAGCCGACAACTGATTTACAGTTGAACCGTTTGTTGCAGCAACAACTTGCTCATGCATATCTTTGGCGCAAAGTAAATAGTACATAAAGGCATTAGTTAGGTAACTATCGTCATTGATATTAATTTTGAATAAATGGTGAGTATAGATTGATAATTCACTTTTAGTTTTTGGAATTATAGCAGGATAACCGATGAGTCGATATTCATGACCTTGTTCAGTATTGGCTACAATTATATCCCCAGGTTTTACAATATGTCTTTCTTTAAAATCACCATTGTAATATTTTAAACCAGCACTCTTATAACCACCCCCCTCAAGTACTGAGTTTAAACTAAAAAGTGGAATGCCATTATCCGACATGGTAAGACCAGACCCCTTATAACTTAACCCCTTGGCTACTGTAATATGACAATCCAGTGTCGTTGTTTTCCAATCTGCCTGCGATTCTTCAATAAACCACTGCCGAAAAAGTGTTTCGGCCATAGCTTCCAGTATTTGATTCTGATAATGAAGTAGGTCTATTTTTTCATCGAGCGAGCACAGCACAGAGGCAATGGCTATTTGTTCAGTAAATGGTGGAAGTAATAACTCTGTGTTTTCAATATCTGCTTTTGAAATATTTGCTTGGTTTGCACTTCCGGAAGACTGACTTGCTAAGTAATCATGGGTCGATTTATCTTTAAGAAAATAATAAATGAAATCCTTAAAGGCCAGATCAGGAATTGGATCTATTTTAGCAACTCGTTGATTAATATATGTAAGCGTATCAAACTTCTGCTTTGATACGGCTCCCACAACCTGAGTTAGGGCTTGTGGATGATTACCTGTTAAGGTTATTAGGATATCACCTTTTGAGGAAGTGTATTTCCCGTATTTGCTATCAAATAAGTGATATTGAACATCTTTTAAATGAACATCCCCATTAGCTACATTTTTTATTTTAAGTACCGGCAAAGTATTATATGTTGGGGATGTTAAAAAGTCTTTCGATTTAAATGCAAATCCATTTGTTATATTTACAATAGAACCTAATTTTATAGATGTCCACTGACTCATAAAACCACCTTCGCCAAATTATCAACGATAGCTTTATTTAGATATGCTTCTTCTTTCAATTGTGCTTCAAATTCTGCTTTCAGAACAGTAAATCTTTCTTTAAATTCGAAATCGTCTTCTTCTTCAACAAGACCGACATAACGGCCTGGCGTCAGAACGTAGTCAAGTTTAGCGACTTCATTGATATCGACAGATGCACAAAAACCAGCGACATCTTCGTAGTTGCCACCTTTGTTACGCCAGTTATGGTATGTGTCAGCAATGGTCTTGATATCGTCGTCGGAAAGCACTTTGCTACGGCGGTTGATTAAATGACCGAGATTACGGGCATCAATAAACAGAATTTCTTTACTGCGATCTCGATACTGACTGCTGTTTTCACGATCACGGCGCATAAACCATAACGCCGCCGGGATCTGAGTATTCAGGAACAGTTTTGCAGGTAAGTTAACAATACAGTCAATCACATTTGCATCTTTAACAAGTGCTGCACGAATATCACCTTCACCAGAACTTTTCGAAGTCAAAGCCCCTTTTGCCAGCACAACGCCAGCCTGACCTTTTGGCGATAGGTGATACAGGAAGTGTTGCATCCAGGCAAAGTTAGCGTTACCAGCAGGCGGAATACCATGTTGCCAACGAGCATCACCACGAAGTTGTTCGCCTGACCAGTCGGAAACGTTAAACGGTGGGTTAGCAATGATAAAATCAGATCTTAAATCTTTGTGGGCATCATTCAGGAATGAGCCTTCACTATTCCAGCGGACGTGTTCTGAGTTGATACCACGAATAGCAAGGTTCATCTTTGCCAGACGCCAGGTTGTCTGATTGGATTCCTGCCCGTAAATCGAAATATCATCGATATTACCCTGATGAGCTTCAACAAATTTTTCTGACTGAACAAACATACCACCAGAACCACAGCAAGGGTCAAAGACACGGCCTTTATAGGGTTCCAGCATGTTAACAAGCAGGCTTACAATGGATTTTGGAGTATAGAACTGACCACCTTGTTTACCTTCTGCCAGCGCGAACTCACCAAGGAAGTATTCAAACACATGGCCTAAAACGTCAGCAGAGCGTGCTTTGGCATCACCTAATGCAATATTGCCAATCAGATCTATCAGTTCACCCAGCACTGTGGCATCAAGATTCTGGCGAGCATAGACTTTCGGCAATACACCTTTTAGCTGTGGGTTACCCGCTTCGATAAGCTCCATCGCATCGTCTACCAACTTACCGATTTCGGGGAGCTTGGCCTTAGATATCAGGTAACTCCATCGCGCCAGTTCAGGAACAAAGAACACGTTATAGGCAGTGTATTCGTCTTTGTCTTCCGGGTCGGCTCCCGCGTATTCGCCTTTCCCATCTTTTAGCAATTCGTAATGCGATTCAAAAGAATCTGAAATGTATTTGAGGAAAATCAGGCCTAGTACCACATGCTTGTACTCAGCAGCGTCGATGTTTTTACGTAGCTTGTCAGCCGCTTTCCACAGGATGACCTCTAACGGGTCTGTTTTGATTTCTTTGGGTTTTCTAGCCATTATGGTCATTTTCCAGATACGGACGATTGATCTATTTTGCCTTAAAGTTCCAGTTGTTACGAGCTTATCAAAGGATAATTAATCACTCTGAATTGATTGTTTTGATTAAAAATTATTCATCTTTACGCTTGCTAGAACCAAAGCGAAGTTTTGGCAGCGTGAAACCTTTTGATTTTGTGGAAACTTTCTTTTCCTTTGGTAAAGGTGGAAAGGCAATTGCTTCGCTTGTTTTGTCTGGCTTTTGTTTTTTCTCAGGCTCGTGGTTGTAGTTAGCGGCCGGAGGTACGGAAACGTCTGCTGATTGACTAGTAGTCCCCATCGACTCCCACTGCCTGCGGGTTATCTTCAATTTAGTAACTGGGTCTATCATAACCTCATCAAGCGGATCGATAACGGCTGGCGCGACTACGGTAGTGATAGTGGGTTCTGGTATGGCTTTATGAATAGAGTGTTTCAGCAACACACTCATAAAAGTTTTAATAAAATCATACAGCTTGTGCAAATTGATCTTACGCCTACGTCTCAACAGAGTTGGTTTTGCTGTTTTTGGCGCAACACCATAGTAAAGGGACATATCCCTTTGCTTCGCTTTGACAGGCTTGAAGCGACGTTTTCTTTCGGTAACAACCAGCTCAGGCAGATGAGCAGATTCTTGCGAACGTTGTACCGGGGGTTGTGGTGCTGGTTTTGCTTTCAGACGTTCAATACGGAATGTGTTGAGGTTGACGGTAATGAGATGACCCACATCACTGTTAAACAACTGCCTGAAATCGTTAGCAGCTTGTTTGGTCTGTGCTGCCTGCACCTGTTCTGCGGCACGTAGAGTTTTGGCTTTCTTGGTATGCCATGATTTACGGTCTATCCTGATAAGGGCAGGGCGAGCAAGCTCAATGGCCTTAGCTAGGTATTCGTTTGCTATATCCTCTCTTCCTTTTTCCTGTGCTGCCTTCGCAAGAGCAATCGCTTCTTCACGCTGTGCTGCAAGGGAACGGTGATCCATGCGATTCGCAGAACCAGTACGTTCAAGCGCACGGTTAGACATTCTGGACCACGAAGCTCGCCACTCGTCCATTAAATCATGCTCGTTCCAGCTTCTGTTCTTGTTGCCGAAACCTTGTGGTGTTATCTCACGCAAAGTAAGCATAACATGAGCATGGGGATTATGACCGTCAAGGTCATGGAAAGAGATATCGGCAATCATGCCTTTGCTGACAAAATTACGTTTGCAGTAGTTTTTCACTAACGCGATTTTGGCATCGTTATCCAGTTCAACAGGAATAGCGATATCAAAATAACGTGAGAGTTGGGCGTCTTTTCTTTTTTCGATTTTTTCTATTTCATTCCACAAAACAGACGAGTTTTCCACAATATTTAAAGGTGTGTGTTCTGGTGCAAGAATACAATGGTGGAACAGGTCGGAACGATATGAGTAATCGTACACTTCTCCTGTTTTCACGTCTTCTATTCTTTCTCTTGCGTTATATGCGGCAAGATAACAGGACGATTTTCCTGCGGATCTTTTTAGCATGCTAAACGATAAGTGAAATATTGCCATACTACAAAATACTCCTTGCTGTTTTTAATTTGTTTTTAGGTGTTGACCTTTGCTGCTTTTAGTTTTTCGCAAGAAAAACTTATGTTTTGACTTTAAGGCCCCCGCCAGGCCCACACGTTGCGAAGCAATGTATAAGTGGGCCATTGTATTTATTTTTTATTCAGCTTGCGCCGAATAAAAATAAAAAATGGTTAAGTTTTTCTCTGGATTTAAGCGCCGAAAGAAGAGGCGCGTAAGCTTAGGGGTAAAGGGATGTAAATCGAAGAAGGGATGTTTTCTTATTGCTTACATTAATAATATAACCCGGAATTTAATGTTTGAAAAATTTGCTAAATAAAAAAGATGTGATAATTGTTTTATTCAGATTAAAACAACAATAGAGGTAAAAATGAATAAAATAATAAATGTCATTAACAATCAGAATGGAGATGGCGATCTGGAAACAAAATGGTTTCTGATTGATTACAGCGACAACAGCGAAAGTATGCGCATCAGATTAAAAGAAAACACGGTTAAAGAAGCCTTTACTGCTATCCGCAGCGAATATGAACCTCAACTGCTGGAAGCCAGCGAGCAAACCCGTTTCAGAACCCTGTCAGGGCGGTATGGTAATGCTGTCTCTTCACTCAAAAGAAGCATCATGCAGGAGCTGATTATCATTGTAACGGGGCTTTTCCTGAATTATTTCAGCATCGACAGTACATATGCTACCGCCAGAGAAGTTATCAGGCAGTTATTTGGTCTTTCGGTTAAACGAGAGGTTATTTTATCTTCCTTTGCATCAGATAGTAGGCGAGCAGACAGGAAAGGCGGGTGGTTTAGTATACAGCAGTATGAAAAATCAATGCTGTTCGACTGTTTTAATGGGGTGATTAATGCCGGGCAACAATATGAAGCGATAAAAAGCCGTCTCGACGTTCTGGTTGCCGCCACTAAATCATAATAAAAAACAAAAAGATATATCCCTTTGTTTTACTAATAAATGGATTGCTGGATAAGAAAAGCAATATGAAGATCAAACCCTTAGTGGTTGGTGGTCGGGTTTAATATTACAGGAGAAATTTAATGGAAAGAAAAAATTTACAGCAACTACTTGCATCAGCACAGCAGGAACTGAACAGATTAACGACAAAACAAAAGTCCCTGACACGAAAAGAAACAACACATAAAAAAATTGTATTAGGCGGTGAAGTAGCAAAGTATCTGGGGCTGGATATTAATCATGATATGTTAGTTGGTTTTCTTCTGACTTTCGTCAGTTCGACAGATGTACAACGAAAAACCTGGTTAAGTAACGGGGCCAGAGCCAGAGAGAATGAGAATCTGAGAAAAGAGCAAAAAAGTAAAAATTACATTAAAAAAACAGATCATGAAAAAAATGATACTAGTGTACATCATGAATCGGAAAATTTTACTCATCCTGATGCAATGATAAAACATACTGAAAAGGGAACGGCAATGCAGCTTAATAACACTTTTTCTGCAATGCTTGAAAAGAAACTGGCAGAGAAGAAAAATAAAAATGAATGAACTTACACTGGAAGGTATAGAAAGTAACGATGAGGTTATCAAGGCTGCAACAGATCACATGGCTTTTTTTCTGTTCTCAATTCTCTCAGACTGTTATCCGGAAATTGCGACATCTGAATTTGAAAATATTTTCAATGATGAGTTTAAGTTTGATATCGAAAATTTCATTAAAAATTACAGGAGAAACATTGGAAGCAGAATGACGATGGCGGGTAAAGATATCGCTCAGGTTTATTCCAATCAGAGGTTTTTTGAAAAACTATCAAGAGCATTTGAACAATGTAAAAAAGATAAGGGAGCTTTCACTACCAGAAATCAGGTATATACTGTTAAGTTTTAGCCTTTGATATAACGCTGAGCAGACTAAAACTTGTTTTTGGCTGTGAAGGGTTGGACAAACCCACCGGGTGCGGCAGTAACTTATATTGTATTTTTAATTGAAGAGGAGTATATAATTCCTATTGTGGGGGTAATGTACATTATTTTTTACTTCACTGTTTAGGACCTTTTTTTCAAAAGTACATTTTAATTCGATGGTCTAATAAACGGTTTTCACATATGCTAAGGGCAAATAAATGGAAATAATTAGCCCTCGACAAAACCATTGATTTTCTTTTAGCACATAGCGGAGCATGAATAGCGATTTTTATCTGTATGATTTACTGAATGCAATAAGTACTAATCGTATTCTGCTACCCACTCGTCCAGCATATCTGCCCATTCCTGCATCATCACTTTTCGTTCATCGATGTAAGTTGCATGATTGTACGTGCGGCGAACATTGTTTGTATCAGCGTGCGCTAACTGAGCTTCGATAGCATCAGCTCGATAGCCCATCTCGTTTAAACGTGTACTCCCCGTAGTTCTGGTGGCATGAGGGCTGTAAGTTCCACTCCAACTGAGACTTTTGAGTAGCTGGCGCAGAGAGTGCGATGTAATTGGGCCTAGCGGGTTATCCCTGCCCGGAAAAATATGCTGTCGGTGCCCGGTTAATCCTTGTAGTGTTTTGAGCATATTGACGGCTTGGGAGGGAAGGGGAATAACATGTTCCCTGCGAGCTTTCATGCGCGTTGCCGGAATAATTCATAGTGCGTTGTCAAGATCGAATTCTTCCCATTCTGCCTCAGTTACTTTGGCTGGTCGCGCCAGCGTCCACCACATGAGCCACATGCAATAGTTAACCTGGTATGAGCCACGACTGTTGTCAAAACAGCTTAACAACTTCCCGATTTGCTGAGAATTCAGTGCTTGTTTGTGTTGTGTTGTGTTTTATTGACCGAAGGGCCTTGCGCACAGGCCAGACAGGATCGCTATCAACTCTAAGCGTCGCTACCGCCAACTCGAAAACTGATGAAATGGTTCGACGGGCTTCAGCGGCAACGGTCGGTGCTCCTCATTTAGCCGTTTCCTGAAGAATCTTGAGAATGTGATGTGGAGTGATCTCCTTAACTGGGAGCTTACCTATTGCGAGGAAAACCACACGTTCAAGCATATCCAGTCGGCGTGTTTTGGTGATTTCGGCCCAGTCTTTCATCTGCAACCACTCCTTGGCTATTAACTCAAAGGTGTTGGATGCGTCGTTGACCTTACGGATCTTATCTAATTAGCGAGTCTGTATCGGGCTAACTCCATTCGCGACTTGTTTACGCGCTTGCTCACATTTCTCGCGAGCTTTGGCACGTTTGACCTTCGGGCACTCACCCAACGCGAACATGCTGGATTTGCCGTTGAGTTAAAACCGATAGCGGCAGGCCTTTTTGCCATTGGGTTTCACTTCGAGGTAGAGACCATTTAAATCTTCGAGTCGATGGAGTTTTTCTTTCGGTCTGGCAGCGCGGCATTGGGTATGGTGAGCATATCGGGGCGTTATTTATATTATGCCGTTATTGTACTTACTTAAATGAAGATGGAAGAAAATCGTACTCATCCCCATACTCATCTCTAACTGGGTTGTGACGAGATTATTGGAGACTCTGTGAAATGAAAAATCCACGCGATTGCGTGGATTTAAAGTTTTTCCATTGCTCATGAGATTCCATAAAACCCCATGAAACAACAGATTTTTATCAGACGTTAAACAGGAAGTTCATCACATCGCCATCTTTCACGATGTACTCTTTACCTTCTGAACGCATCTTGCCAGCTTCTTTCGCACCCTGTTCACCCTTGCAGGCGATAAAGTCATCAAATGCAATGGTCTGCGCGCGGATAAAGCCTTTTTCGAAGTCGGTGTGAATTTTACCGGCAGCCTGAGGGGCAGTCGCGCCCACCGGGATAGTCCAGGCACGCACTTCTTTCACGCCTGCGGTGAAATAGGTCTGCAGGTTCAGCAGGGCGTAACCGGCGCGGATCACGCGGTTCAGGCCCGGCTCTTCCAGTCCCAGCTCCGCCATGAACTCGTCACGCTCTTCATCTTCCAGCTCGGCGATATCAGATTCCACTGCGGCACACACCGGTACCACCACTGAACCTTCCGCTGCTGCGATAGCGCGAACCTGATCCAGATAGGGGTTGTTCTCAAAACCGTCTTCATTGACGTTAGCAATGTACATGGTCGGTTTCAGGGTCAGGAAGCTCAGATAGCGAATCGCCGCTTTCTCATCGGCATCCAGATTCAGAGAGCGCAGCATGCCCGCTTCAGAAAGGTGCGGCAGGCATTTTTCCAGCGCAGCCAGCTCGGCTTTCGCATCTTTGTCGCCGCCTTTGGCTTTCTTCTGCACGCGCTGAATCGCACGCTCACAGGTATCAAGGTCAGAGAGTGCCAGCTCGGTGTTAATCACGTCGATATCTTCCGCCGGGTTAACTTTACCCGCGACGTGGATGATGTTGTCATTTTCAAAGCAGCGCACCACGTGACCGATCGCTTCGGTTTCACGGATGTTGGTCAGGAACTGGTTACCCAGGCCTTCACCTTTAGACGCGCCTTTCACCAGACCCGCGATATCGACGAATTCCATGGTAGTCGGCACCACGCGCTGCGGCTTAACAATCTCAGAGAGCTGGTCGAGACGCAGGTCAGGCATGGGCACCACGCCCGTGTTAGGCTCAATGGTGCAGAAGGGGAAGTTAGCCGCTTCGATACCCGCTTTGGTCAGCGCGTTAAACAGAGTGGATTTACCGACGTTCGGCAGGCCCACGATACCGCATTTGAATCCCATGGTTTGATACCCTTTATAACTGGATGGACAGTGCGCCCGATGGCGAGCTGTCGGAGAAGAATTGAAAAATTCCGCGCATTATACACGGAATTGCGACGATTCGGGCGTTTAAGCAGGTTTGAAGGCATGCAGCCGGTTCATGGCTTTGATGCGATCCTCTTTCAGCCACAGCTCAGTGCAGCGCGCCGCCTCATCAATGGCTTCATCAATCAGCTTCTGCTCGCTGACGGGCGGTTTACCCAGCACAAATCCGGTCACCTTATTGCGATCGCCGGGATGACCGATACCGATGCGCAGGCGGTGGAAATTGTTGTTGTTGCCCAGTTTGCTGATGATGTCTTTCAGACCGTTATGGCCGCCGTGACCGCCACCCTGCTTAAATTTCGCGACGCCGGGCGGTAAATCGAGTTCATCATGCGCCACCAGAATCTCTTCAGGCGCGATGCGATAAAAGGTTGCCATCGCCGCCACCGCTTTACCGCTCAGGTTCATAAAGGTGGTCGGCACCAGCAGGCGGACATCCTCTCCGGCTATCGCCAGACGGGCGGTGTAGCCATAGAATTTGCCTTCCTCTTTCAGAGACTGATTGTGGCGTTCCGCCAGTAAATCCAGATACCAGGCACCCGCATTATGGCGCGTGGCGGCATATTCAGCGCCAGGGTTGGCCAGTCCCACAATCAGTTTAATGCTGCTCACAATGATTATCCTGCTGTTATCGCGAAAGGGCGTTAGTTTACTTCGCGACAGGCGAGATGACAAAGCAGAAGCAGTCAAATGGTTCATCAGCGTGATTAATCATTTTCTATCGGAATCAACAGTCTGCAATCAGGACCAGGCGAAGCTTTATGGTTGATGTGTGATCCAGCCCGCATCGCGGGGCTGAGCCATTGCCTAAACTTATGACACTTAACATTGTGTGCGGTTATTGGCTCTTATGGATGGAGGTGCATTATGAAACATCATCACTGCCGTGTAGCGGGTAACACGCTAATGGTACTGGGATTAGTTACCATGGTTCTGGGCGTCGGTTTCTCTATTATGAACCAGCTGCCCGCGCTCGATCTGCCTCAGTCTCTGGCGCAGGGCGCTATCTTCAGCATCTTTATTGGTGCGCTGCTCTGGCTGGTGGGCGCCCGGGTCAGTGGCCGGGAAAAGATTGAAGATCGTTATTACTGGGTGCGTCACTATGACCAGCGCTGCCGCCGGTCACATAACTCACACCACTAAATAATGGCAGCAGGCAGCGGATGCTGCGCGGTGCGGTTCCGGCCGCTGGCCTTGGCGTGGTAGAGCGCCGCATCCGCCTGCACCAGTAACGCTTCAAAACCCTGCTGATGATGTGTGGCCGTGGCAAAGCCAATGCTGACCGAATAGGCAATCGCATTATGTTGTGATGCACAGACCGCCAGCCGGATCGTCTCACACCACGCTTCTGTCTCCTGTACCGTCGCCGGAATGATGGCCGCAAATTCCTCTCCGCCCAGTCGCGCAAAACGTCCCCCTGCCGGAATCAGTGCGCTCACCACCTCGCAAAAGTGGATTAGAATCTGGTCGCCCTGCTGATGTCCGTAGCGATCGTTGATACTTTTGAAATGGTCCAGGTCAAACAGGATGGCGCTGAAGGGCCGGTTCTGGCGATGGCATCGCGCCGCAATGTTCTCTGCTTCGCTGAACAGGGCGCGGCGGTTCCAGACGCGGGTCAGCGGGTCGTGCAGGGAAGCATGTTTCAGGGTCTGCTGCATCCGTTCATTCACCATCGCCAGAATGGTGAAGGTGAGGCCAATAACAAACAGAATCGACTCCAGGATAACGTAAACCGAGAAAGCCGACCCGCCAATCGCGCCTGGCAGCCCGCTGGCAACGGCGCTATCCAGAAACAGCCGGGCCAGATGGAACAGCAGATGGATCCAGAGCAGCAGCTGGGCCGGCCAGAAGGTGGCTTTCAGCGTGTCACGAGCCAGCCAGACCAGCTGGATCAGGGCGGCGGTATAGGCGACGCAGGCAAGACAGAGCACCACCACCCGTTTCGGCAGGCTGTCGTAAAATGCCGGGAAACAGCAGAGCAGCGCCCAGAGCAGGGCACCCAGCAGCCAGTGGCTGCCGATGGGTTTGTCACAGAAGCGGCGAAAGGCATTCAGCAACCCGCCATAGGCCAGCATCACCAGCACGTTCCCGACGGCCACCGGCAGAAAATGGAAGCCGCTGCTGCGCAGGCTGCTTAAAAAGACCGCCACCAGCGTCAGGACCAGCGACAGCAGGGTAAAGCCCAGCACGCGATCGTACTGCGATCCGATCCAGGCAAAAATCATGATCAGGCTTAAAAAGCCCAGCACATAGAGCTCGCAAATAAACAGGGTATAGATATCGAGAGTCATGATGGCCGGGTTCTGATGAGAAATGGGCAGCAAATTACCATTTAACGGCAGCGGGCAGAAGCGGGAAACGAGGCCATTGATGAAAAGAGTGCGTGGCGTTGCAAACCGGGGCGAACGGGAAAATTTATCGCGCCAATCTCAGAAAAAGAAGAGAGTTAAGCGGGCAGGAACAGGCATAAAAAAACCGGGCACAGGGCCCGGTTTCCGCGAAGATTAATGCTCGAACATCGCCGAGATGGACTCTTCGTTACTGATGCGGCGAATGGCTTCAGCCAGCATGCCTGAGAGGGTCAGTGTGCGCACGTTCGGCAGCGCCCTGATCTCTTCAGAGAGAGGGATGGTGTCACAGACAATCACCTGATCGAGCACCGATTTACGCAGGTTTTCAACCGCGTTGCCGGAGAAGATTGGGTGGGTTGCATAAGCAAACACGCGTTTGGCACCACGCTCTTTCAGCGCTTCAGCCGCTTTGCACAGCGTGCCGCCGGTGTCGATCATGTCGTCGACCAGCACGCAGTCGCGGCCAGCAACGTCACCAATAATGTGCATCACCTGAGAGACGTTCGCGCGCGGGCGACGTTTATCGATGATAGCCATATCGGTGTCGTTCAGCAGTTTAGCGATAGCACGGGCACGTACTACGCCACCAATATCGGGAGAAACAACAATCGGGTTTTCCAGTCCGATCTGCATCATATCTTCCAGCAGGATCGGGCTGCCAAATACGTTATCAACCGGGACGTCGAAGAAGCCCTGGATCTGCTCGGCGTGCAGGTCAACCGTCAGAACACGGTCAACACCGACGCTGGAAAGGAAGTCAGCCACAACTTTAGCGGTGATCGGCACACGCGCAGAGCGCACGCGGCGATCCTGACGGGCATAGCCAAAGTAGGGGATGACCGCGGTAATACGACCAGCAGAAGCACGACGCAGCGCGTCGACCATCACAACCAGTTCCATCAGATTATCGTTGGTGGGGGCACAGGTGGACTGGATGATGAAAATATCACCACCGCGTACATTTTCGTTGATCTGTACGCTCACTTCACCATCGCTGAAACGTCCGACTGCGGCGTCTCCCAGACTGGTGTAAAGGCGGTTGGCAATACGTTGTGCTAGTTCCGGGGTGGCGTTACCAGCAAATAGCTTCATATCAGGCACGAGAAGAACCTCAGGCTTTGCGTCCAGAGAATGAACGACATGACCGTAACCGGCGTGCACGGTCATGGGCGTTCACACGGGTGTGTTGATGCAAAAGGTGCAGTGTCCGGAACGTGGTGACACTGTCACGCTTTTGCTAATCGCCTCGCAGGGTACGCTGTAGCGGCGACACGTTAACGCCCCGGGCTACAAATCCGCGCACCCCATTCGGGGCAAGCTCCAGCACCTGGCGGGCAGCAGACTCGGTGTCAAATTCAGCAAACACACAAGCGCCCGTGCCAGTCAGGCGTGACGGCGCGTATTCTAGCAGCCAGGAAACAAGCTCATCAACCTCGCGAAAACGTTTTCTTACCACTGCTTCACAATCGTTGGCGAAGGGGGAGGCTAAAAGTGTCGATAAACTGCGCGCTGGGGTGTCACGCGTCAGGTCGGGATCGCCGAACACCACCGGCGTGCTGATATGCACGCCGGGGTGCGCAACCAGGTACCATTTTTCAGCCGGGTCGGCAGGCTGAAGCTCTTCGCCCACGCCCTGCGCAAACGCCGCGAAGCCGTGGACAAACACCGGGACATCAGCACCGAGCGTCACACCCATCGCCGCCAGTTCTTCCGTCGAAAAGCCGGTCTGCCACAGATGATTCAGCGCCACCAGCACGGTAGCGGCATCAGACGAGCCGCCGCCGATGCCGCCCCCCATGGGCAGTCTCTTCTCGATAGCAATCTGCGCACCCGCGCTGGCAGAGAGGCGATTACTCTGCAGCGCCGCCTGTTTCAGCAGGTTCGCGGCGCGCATAATCAGGTTGTCCTCGTCTGCCACACCCGCCAGCGGCGTCAGCAGCTGAATGCGACCGCTCTGGTCAGCGTGAATCTGCAGCTCGTCACCGTAATCGAGAAACTGAAACAGCGTCTGCAGGTTGTGGTAGCCGTCAGGACGACGGCCGGTAATGTAGAGAAAAAGATTCAGTTTTGCCGGGGCGGGCCAGTGGGTGATCATTGAACGGTCCAGCTGTCCATGCGCAGTTTAATCCGCTGGTCACCCTCTTTCAGCTCCAGGCTGGAAGGAAGTGGCGGAGTCACTTTGCTGTCGTAACCGGCGATGGAGACCTGCCAGGTCTGACCGTCGCGGCTGTAGTTCAGGCTGCGCAGCTGATAACTCTCATTGAGCTGATAGTCGCTGGCATCGCCTGGCAGACCCATCATCCACTGACGCAGGTTAGCCAGCGGGATGTCCATGCCGGTTAGCTGAGAAATCATCTTCTGTGCATCGTTGCTGACGTAACGCTTGCCCTTGTTATCGACAATCTGCACGACCGAGCCCTGCGCATCCAGCTGCAGCTCGGTGCTGCCCAGCGGATTGGTCAGCAGCAGGCGATAGCGATCAGGCGCGGTCTGCTGCCAGTTGAAGCGGGCATACACTTTCTGTTTGTCGGAGAGGTAGGCAAAGGCGCCGCGGGTCTGATAGTGCGTGACCTTTGAGACCGCCTGCTGATGCTGTTGCCACTGCGGCGCGGTGACGCTGGGGCCCGGACCCTGCGGTTTGTTGACGCTACAGGCCGCCAGCAGCACGCTGGCAAGGGGCAAAAGGCGCAACAGATTGCGTGGTGAAGTAAGCATCAAGTGGTCATCTCCTCGGACACATTTATTATTGGCAACGGATAACGCTAACCGTCACGGTTTTAACCGTCAATGCTGTTATGCAGCAAATTGCGTATGATCGGGTTAATCTTATTACAGTCATAGCCTTTGTATGGCTTTTCTTGATCTGTCGCATCTTGTAGAATGCGCCTCACAAAACCCTGACATTATTGGGACATCCCAACCAAAATCACCATGACGCTGCTCGCTCTCGGAATCAACCACAAGACCGCCCCCATTGCTCTGCGCGAACGTGTTACGTTCGGGCCGGAGACGCTTGAGCAGGCCTTAAACAGCCTGTTGTCACAGCCAATGGTGCAGAGCGGTGTGGTGCTGTCCACCTGTAACCGGACTGAGCTCTACCTGAGTGTAGAGCAGCAGGCGGATTTACAGGCGCGTCTGGTGAGCTGGCTGTGCAATTATCATCAGCTGAATGAAGAGGATGTGCGTAACAGCCTCTACTGGCATCAGGATAATGAGGCGGTCAGCCACCTGATGCGGGTCGCCAGCGGACTCGACTCCCTGGTGCTGGGCGAACCCCAGATCCTCGGTCAGGTGAAAAAAGCGTTTGCCGACTCCTCACGTGGTCAGGCGCTGAGCAGTGAACTGGAGCGCATGTTCCAGAAAACCTTCTCGGTGGCGAAACGCGTGCGCACAGAAACCGACATCGGTGCCAATGCCGTCTCGGTGGCGTTCGCGGCCTGTACGCTGGCCCGTCAGATCTTTGAATCACTCTCCACCGTCAATGTCATGCTGGTCGGCGCCGGTGAGACTATCGAGCTGGTGGCCCGCCACCTGCGCGAACACCAGGTCAAAAATCTGATCATCGCCAACCGCACCCGCGAGCGCGCCGAAACGCTGGCGTCGGAAGTGGGTGCCGAGGTGATTACCCTGGCGGAGATCGACGCCCGTCTGGCCGAGGCGGACATTATTATCTCCTCCACCGCCAGTCCGTTACCGATTATCGGTAAGGGGATGATGGAGCGCGCCCTGAAAGCGCGTCGTAATAAGCCGATGCTGCTGGTGGATATTGCCGTCCCGCGCGACGTTGAGCAGGAAGTGGGCGATCTGCCTAATGCCTATCTCTACAGCGTGGACGATCTGCAGGCGATTATCGAGCAGAACCTGGCGCAGCGCAAAGCGGCGGCAGTGCAGGCCGAAAGCATCGTGGTGCAGGAAAGCAGCGAATTTATGGCGTGGCTGCGCTCGCAGGGCGCGGTGAACACCATCCGGGAATATCGCTCTCAGGCGGATGAGATCCGCGCTGAGCTGGAAGGCCGTGCGCTGCAGGCGCTGCAGCAGGGCACCGATCCGCAGAAAGTTCTGCAGGAACTGGCGCACAAGCTGACCAACCGTTTAATACATGCCCCAACCAAATCACTTCAGCAGGCCGCCCGCGACGGCGATAATGAACGCCTGCAGATTTTACGCGACAGCCTGGGTCTCGATTAGGCACACTGCTGTCGCCACCTGTTTACGGGAATCCCACATTTAATGAAGACCTCTATAGTTGCCAAGCTGGAAGCCCTGCAGGAGCGCCACGAAGAAGTGGAAGCGATGCTGGGGGATGCTGGCGTGATTGCCGATCAGGAGCGTTTCCGTGCGCTGTCACGCGAATATGCTCAGCTGACCGATGTAACCCGTTGCTTCCGCGACTGGCAGCAGGTGCAGGAAGATATCGAAACCGCGCAGCAGATGCTCGATGACCCCGAAATGCGCGACATGGCGCAGGAGGAGTTACAGGCAGCGCGCGAGAAGGGCGAAACCCTGGAGCAGCAGCTGCAGGTGCTGTTGCTGCCAAAAGATCCCGATGATGAACGCGCCTGTTTCGTTGAAGTGCGCGCCGGTACCGGCGGTGATGAAGCGGCGATCTTCGCGGGCGATCTGTTCCGCATGTACAGCCGCTATGCTGAAGCCCGCCGCTGGCGTGTGGAGATCGTCAGTGCCAACGACGGTGAGCACGGCGGATACAAAGAGGTGATTGCCCGGGTGACCGGAGAGGGTGCCTATGGCCGCATGAAGTTTGAATCTGGCGGACACCGCGTGCAGCGCGTACCGGAAACGGAATCGCAGGGTCGTATCCACACCTCGGCCTGTACGGTCGCCGTAATGCCGGAGATCCCGGAAGCGGAACTGCCGGAGATCAATGCCGGCGATCTGAAGATTGACACCTTCCGCTCCTCGGGCGCAGGCGGTCAGCACGTCAACACCACCGACTCCGCGATTCGTATTACCCACCTGCCAACCGGCATCGTGGTGGAGTGTCAGGACGAACGTTCACAGCATAAAAACAAAGCTAAAGCGCTGGCCGTGCTGGGCGCGCGCATTCACGCCGCCGAAATGGCCCGCCGTCACGCGGCGGAAGCCAGCACCCGCCGCAACCTGCTGGGCAGTGGCGATCGTTCCGACCGCATCCGTACCTATAACTTCCCACAGGGGCGCGTGACCGATCACCGCATCAACCTGACCATCTACCGTCTGGATGAAGTGATGGAAGGTAAAATCGACAGCCTAATCGAACCGATTGTGCAGGAGTACCAGGCGGATCAGCTGGCGGCGCTGGCTGGTCAGGATTAATGGATATTCGTCACTGGCTGAAACAGGCGACCGCCACGCTGTGTGGTGGCGACAGCCCGAAGCGTGACGCGGAGATCCTGTTAGGTTTCGTGACCGGTAAATCGCGCAGCTGGTTGATTGCCTTCGATGAGACCGTGCTCACGGAAGCACAGCGCGAGCAGCTGGATAGCCTGCTGGCACGTCGTGCCCGGGGCGAACCGGTGGCGCATCTGGTGGGCGAACGGGAGTTCTGGTCGCTGCCTCTGCGCGTCAATGATGCCACGCTGATCCCGCGTCCTGATACCGAACTGCTGGTGGAGCAGGCGCTGACGCGTCTGCCTGCCACCCCGGCGGCGATTCTGGATATGGGCACCGGCACCGGGGCGATTGCACTGGCGCTGGCCAGCGAGCGTCCCGACTGCCAGGTGACGGGCGTGGACCGGATTGACGCCGCCGTCACGCTGGCCCGCACGAATGCGCAGGCGCTTAACCTCACCAATACCACCTTTCTGCTCAGTCACTGGTTTCGCTCCCTGCCGCCGCAGCGGTTTGCGCTCATCGTCAGTAACCCGCCCTATATCGATGCCAGCGACAGTCATCTTGCGCAGGGAGACGTGCGCTTTGAGCCGCGCAGTGCGCTGGTCGCCGACGAAGCGGGGCTGGCCGATCTGCGCACGCTGATCGAGCAGGCCCCCGCGTGGCTGCTGCCGGGAGGCTGGCTGCTGCTGGAACATGGCTGGCAGCAGGGCGAGGCGGTGGCAGCGCTGATGCAGCAAAACGGCTATCAGGCCGTCGAAACCCTTGAAGATTACGGCGGCAACCCGCGCGTGACCCTGGGACAACTTCTTACCTGAAAGCGCTTGAGAAAAGGACGCAGCATGATCGCTTTTTATCCCCTGATTAAAAATCTTCACCTGGTGACGGTCTGGATCACCGTAACGCTGTTTCTGCTGCGTTTTTACTGGCTGCGGCGCGGCTCACCCCTGCTGACGCGGCGCTGGGTCCGCATTCTGCCGCACGTCAATGACACCCTGTTACTGCTGAGCGGCGTCGCGCTGGTGATGATTACTCACTTCTATCCCTTCACACCGCAAGGAAGCTGGCTGACGGAGAAGCTTTTAGCGGTTATCATCTACATCGCCTTAGGATTTGTGGCATTGAGTCGCCGTCCACGCACTGATCGCACCCGCTGGATCGCTTTTCTGGTGGCGTTAATCGCCCTGGTGACCATCATTACGCTGGCGCTGACCAAAATGCCGTTATGGGGATAGCATGACCTCGACCGAACAATTAGATTTCAGCCAGACACCGCTGTGTGAAGCGGTGATTGGCGCAACGCAAGCCATCCGCGCCGATTTTCCGGCGATCTCGGTGGAAGCGCAGCTGGCGGCGTTAGTCGCCGAAGCCCGTGATTATGTCAGCCACACGGAAGATGCCGATCTGCAGCTCGAAAAGCTGCTGGAGCTCTTCTATCGCCAGTGGGGATTTGGCGGTGCCAGCGGTGTCTACAATCTCTCTGATGCGCTGTGGATCGACAACGTTCTGCGGACCCGTCAGGGCACCGCGGTCTCACTGGGCATCATTCTGCTGCACATCGCCGCCGAGCTGGACCTGCCGCTGATGCCGGTGATCTTCCCGACACAGCTGATTCTGCGTGCGGACTGGATTGATGGCGATAAGTGGATGATCAATCCGTTTAACGGGGAAACCCTCGATCGGCACACGCTGGAAGTGTGGCTCAAGGGCAATATCAGCCCGACCGCACGCCTGTATGATGACGATCTCGACGAAGCCAAAACCGTCACCGTGATGCGCAAGATGCTCGATACCCTGAAAGCGGCGCTGATGGAAGAGAAGAAGATGGAGCTGGCGCTGAACGTCAGTCAGGTGCTGCTGCGTATCGACCCTGACGATCCCTATGAGATCCGCGATCGCGGTCTGATTTACGCGCAGCTGGAGTGCGAACATATCGCGCTGAATGATTTAACGTACTTCGTTGAGCAGTGTCCTGAAGACCCGGTCAGCGAAATGATCAAAGTTCAGATTCATGCAATCGAACAAAAACAGGTCACGCTGCACTAAGCGGACCCACTGAAAAGGAAAGGGCATGACACAGAAAGTCGTGAGTATTGGTGATATCAAAGTAGCAAACGATCTGCCGTTTGTGCTGTTTGGCGGGATGAACGTGCTGGAGTCCCGTGACCTGGCGATGCGTATCTGCGAACACTACGTGAACGTCACCGGTAAGCTGGGTATTCCTTACGTATTCAAAGCGTCCTTTGATAAAGCGAACCGTTCCTCGATCCACTCTTACCGTGGCCCGGGCCTGGAAGAGGGAATGAAAATTTTCCAGGAGCTGAAGCAGACGTTCGGTGTGAAGATCATCACCGATGTGCATGAAGCCGCTCAGGCGCAGCCGGTTTCTGAAGTGGTCGATGTGATCCAGCTGCCCGCCTTCCTGGCGCGTCAGACTGACCTGGTGGAAGCGATGGCGAAAACCGGCGCCGTGATCAACGTCAAGAAGCCGCAGTTCGTCAGCCCTGGCCAGATGGGTAACATCGTGGATAAGTTTGCAGAAGGCGGCAACGAGCAGGTTATCCTGTGCGATCGCGGCAGCAACTTCGGCTACGACAACCTGGTTGTGGACATGCTTGGCTTCAACGTGATGAAGAAAGTGACCAAAAACAGCCCGGTCATTTTCGACGTGACCCATGCGCTGCAGACCCGCGATCCGTTTGGTGCGGCATCAGGCGGTCGTCGTGCCCAGGTGGGTGAGCTGGCGCGTGCGGGTATGGCGGTCGGCATTGCCGGTCTGTTTATCGAAGCGCATCCGGACCCGGACCACGCCCTGTGTGACGGTCCTTCCGCACTGCCGCTGGATAAGCTGGAGCCATTCCTGGTGCAGATGAAAGCGATTGACGATCTGGTGAAAAGCTTCCCGGAACTCGATACCAGCAAATAAGTCTGCGGTATAAAAAAAAGAGCGAGAAATCGCTCTTTTTTTTCGCCTGACGTCCGGTGCCGTTACAGCATGATGGTCATCAGATAGCCGATAAACAGGGCCAGATGCGCCGCGCCGTTCAGGACGTTGGTGCGGCCGGTGGAGAAGGAGATCTGACACAGGATCAGGGACGCCATCATAATCACCATCTGCGGCGGCTCCAGACCAAAAATCAGCTCCTGTCCGGTCAGGGTGGCGATGATGGTCACCGCCGGCACCGTCAGGGAGATGGTCGCCAGCACGGAGCCGAAGAAGAGGTTCATGGCGCGCTGCACCTGATTCATCAGCACCGCCTTAATTGCGCCCAGGCCTTCCGGCGAGAGGATCAGCAGGGCCACCAGGAAGCCGGTGAACTGAGCCGGAGCATTCATCTCTGTCAGCAGGCTTTCCAGCGTATTCGCGTTCATCTTGGTCACGGCAATGACCGCAATCAGATGTACGATCAGCCAGACGGTGTGCCAGATGCTGCTGTGCGCTGAGGGTTTACCGTGATGCGGGTCCCCGTCGTCACTCTCATCCTCATGCTCATAGACGAACAGGCTCTGGTGGGTTTTCGTCTGAATCAGCAGGAAAACGCCATACATCGCCGCTGAAATAGCCGCAATCAGCAGTGCCTGGGTGACAGAGAAATTCCCGCCGGGCAGCGCGTTCGGGAAGACCAGCACCAGAATCGCCAGCGGGAATATCGCGATCAGATACTGCTTCACGCCGGCCAGATTGACGTACTGGGTCGCAAACTTATTGCCTCCCAGCAGCAGCGCAAAGCCCACCAGCCCGCCGGTCACGATCATGACAATCGAGTAGAGCGTATCGCGCATCAGCCCCGGCGCCGCATCGCCCGTGGCCATCAGCGCCGAGATCAGGCTCACTTCAAGAATTACCACCGAGAGACTCAGGATCAGGGAACCATAGGGTTCGCCAAGCCGGTGAGCCAGCACGTCGGCGTGACGCACCACGCTGAACGCGCTGCTCAGGATGGCGACCAGCGCCAGCAGGTTAATCCCGACGACCACTGGAAAAGAGGTCTGCGCACCAAAAAAATAGAGGATACCCAGCGTGATAATCGGAAATATCAGCGAGAATTCCTTGTGACGTGTTTTTTCATGTGAAGGCATTCACCATCCTCTCTGGTTAATGATTGTCCGACGCAGCGCGAACTGCTGTTAGAAATATAATCAGTTTTGCAGCAGGGCGCAGTTTATCTTTTCACCGGCCCGGCAGGGAAAAATTTACTGCTTTTTACTAAAATGCAATAAACGATTGAAGCTGCATTAACCTGAAGTTATCCCGAATAATGTAATAATAATCAGTCTGCAACATTCCCGATCAGCCAGACCATCCTGGCATTCTGTGCCTGAAAATCCGCAGTTAATTTGCCTTTGTTGCGCCTGCAGGCAGTTTCCAGACTGAAACAGGGATAAGTGACGATTTGAAATTTTGCGCAGTTGCGCCAGGCTTAACAGGAATCCGTCAACAGAGGAGCCGTTATGCCTTACGCCAGCCGAAGTGATTTACCTGACAACGTTAAACACGTTCTGCCCGCCCACGCCCAGGATATCTATCAGCAGGCGTTCAACAGCGCCTGGGATCAGTATAAAGAGGCGGAAGATCGACGCGGCGATGATTCGCGGGAAGAGGTGGCACATAAAGTGGCCTGGTCCGCCGTCAAAAAAGAGTATGAAAAGGGCGATGACGACAAGTGGCATCCGAAGCATTAACCCTGCTGCTTCTCCGCACCGCCTGAGGGCCGGCATCAGCTGGCGCTTTTTTTCGTCTGCGCTATCAGGTTTATCTGGTTTTTTTTAAGCTGCGACCCGCCTCACGCTTGAAACCCCGCGCGAAAATAGATTAATGTCAATTTCATGACCGAAACGCCAGAAGCCTCTGGCGATCAGGTGACAGGAGCTGGTGCGCAGGACGCCGTTGATGTTGAGGAGGTCGCATTGCTTACCCGGGAATTTCTGTTAAAAGCGGATTGTAAAACGTCGTTCGGGGATATCGAAGAGACGCTGCTCTGGAGTTGCGAGCAGCGTGCGGCGTCGCTGGCCGCCACGCTGGCCTGCCGTCCCGATCACAGCCCGGTCTGGATTTTTGGCTATGGCTCGCTGATGTGGAATCCAATCTTTGAGGCGGATGAGGTCGCGTCCGGTTCGCTGGAAGGCTGGCATCGCGCGTTCTGTCTGCGACTGATTGCCGGTCGCGGCACCGCTTCCCATCCCGGTCGCATGCTGGCGCTGAAGCAGGGCGGCAGAACCAGCGGCCTGGCCTTTCGCCTGCCGGAAGCGCGCCTGCATGAAGAGCTGACGCTGCTGTGGAAGCGTGAGATGGTCACCGGCTGCTACCTGCCTACCTGGTGTGAGCTCCAGCTGGATGATGGCCGCAGCGTCACGGCGCTGACCTTTATTATGGACCCGCGTCATCCTTTGTATGAGTCGGACTCCTGTCCGGATGCGGTTGCGCCGTTAATTGCCGTGGCCAGCGGCCCGCTCGGCTCGAATGCGCAGTATCTGTTTGCCCTGGAGGAGGAGCTGACCCGCCGCGGCATGGAGGAGGAGGGGCTGAGCCGACTGGCGCATCAGGTGCGGACCTTACAGCAAACCTGCCTGAAACAGGCCTGACACACCGCTTTCCTTCTTAACAGAGAAAGGGCGCATCCTCGTGCGCCCTTTCTCTTTTCTGCTGCAAGCCCGCGAAACTCAGTTACCTGGATTGATCAGCCAGGTGCCGGGCTTATCAATGGTCAGGGACTGAGAGTGGGTCACGCTGCCATTGTGAATATCGATTTTATACTGACCCGCCGCCAGGTTCAGCGCGGCAAAGCCACTGCTGCCGGGTTTGACCTCCACCGGCTGGCCGTTGAGCACCACGCTTTCGCCGCTCTCCAGCTTAAGGTAGACGGTTGCCAGCGCGGCGGGAACGGCGGCCGCTGACGGCGCAGAGGCGGGCGCCTGCGTGACGACCGCTGAGGAGTCTGCCGCTTCCGGCGCGGCGCTGTGACGGTTCGCCAGCCAGACGGCGGCCCCGGTCGCCAGCACCGCCACCGCAGCCAGTGCCAGCAGGGCGGGCGACAGCCGGCGCGTCGTGCGCGGTGTCACCGGTTCAGCCGACGCCGCGGCGTGATTCATGGCCATCACCACCGGCGGCGCGGCCTCGACCGGCTCCTCCACCCGCGCAGCAGGCGGTTCACCGGGAACCGGGAAGCTGTTGACCACGGCTTCCACATCGCTGACCGGCAGATCAATCAGCGCCGCAAAGGCATCAATCGTCTGCGGGCGATCGCCCGGCTTCATCGCCAGCGCGCAGTCAATCGCATGGAGCAGCGGCAGCGAGTAGCCCTCCGGCTGGCGTTCCACCAGCGGCTGATAGTTATCTTCAATACAGCGCACCACGCTGACCGGCGGCGGATTATGGGTAATCAGGCTGTGCAGCACCGCGCCCAGCGCGTAGATGTCGGTCCACGGGCCCTGTTCAACCTCCCCCTCTTCGCTGTACTGCTCAATCGGCGCAAAGCCGGGTTTGAGCATGATTTCCGTTTCATCAGAGAGGTTGCCAATCTCTTTGCGCGCCGAGCCGAAATCGAGCAGCACCGGCAGCTGATTCTCCTGAATCTGGATATTGTCGAGCGAGATATCGCGATGCAGATAGCCCGCCTGATGAATGGTGCTGATCGCCCCCAGCAGCGGAGGCAGCAGGCGGCGTATCCAGGCTTCAGAGATCGACTCCGGGCTGGTGAGCTGCCACTCCTTCAGGGTCATGCCGCTGTAATAGAGCGTGCCCATATAGGCCGTGCCGTTCTGCTCCCAAAAGCGCAGCACGTGCAGCAGGCCTGGATGGTTAAAGCGGGCCAGCAGGCGCGCTTCCTGAATAAAGCTGTTCAGACCGGCATTAAACAGCTTCTGAAAACGCTCACCGCGCAATTCCAGGGTGAGATCCGCAGCACGGACGGCCAGCGACACCGGCATATACTCTTTAATGGCGATGGTGCGTTCAAGCTGATGATCCCAGGCGCGATAGACGATGCCGAAGCCGCCGCCGCCAATCACTTCCTTGATCTCAAACTCGTTAAAACGGTATCCGTCAGGCAGGGCATTCGGAACGGTTTTCGGATTTTCATTTGCCGACATAGTGAACTCTCTGTACACGGCCTGCTCGCCAGGCTGCGCGGTAATTAATTGATGTTACGCCAGGCACCAATGGCAGGATCAACCAGATCCGCGTGCAGGGTGTCGATGAGTAACACATTCACTTTTTGCTGTGGCATGAAATAGGGCGCCCACTGGCTGCGCAAGGTATCGACCCGCGATTTCACAGCGTCAGCACTCTGCTGCGCAGCATTCTTATCCATTTTAATTAACAGCGCCCCGTTGAAGCGCCAGACGTGATGCTGGTCATCAAAGGGCAGCACCAGCCAGCTCTCTGCGGCATCCGCCCGGGTCACGATCATGCGCTGATTATTGGCGGCAATCACTTCCAGCCGGCTGTCCGGGATCGTCAGGTTGGCGATGGGATAGCCCTGATAGAAGGTGACGGCGACCGGCGTCTTCTGATCCGGTGTAACCAGCGTCATCTCACTTTTGCCTTCTGCCCAGCCATCCGGCGAGCACTGCTGCTTGCTGACGTCCGGGATGAACAGGGTGTGAGCATGTTCATCCCAGGCGGTACGAAAATGACAGCCGCTGGGCAGATCAAAGTGTTGCAGCGGCGTGCTGTCAGCCGGCCGCGACAGGTCCAGCGGCGCGGCGTTGCTCTCACTGGCGCTGGCGGTGGCATCAGCCATCACGATAGGCCGCCAGTTCTGCAGCTTGCTGGCGCTGCCGCTGGCCAGCACGCTTCCCTCTTTACTGGTCATCTGCCAGGGCAGCACATCCAGCAGGCCGCACTGGTTGGCGAGCAGGGTGCCAACGCGCGGCAAAAAGGTGGTCAGCACCGCCGAATCCTTACTCTTGCCAGAGACGATGCGCAGCGGCAGCGTCTCTTTACACCAGTCGTCAGGCGCTTTGCTGACCACATCATCGATATAAACCTCCAGCTCCAGGCTGGGGGAGTAGACCACACGATAATTTTCAGCCTGGGCGTGAAAGGCAATCAGCAGAGTGATGATGCCGGGCAACCACAGTTTCATAAGGATCCTTGGAATCAAAAACGAGGCGGCAGAAAGCGCGCCGAATCAGCCAGTGAATAGAGCAGCGTGGCCTCTTCCGGCTCACCAATCCAGACCGCCAGTGCGCTGAGATTATCTTTTTTAACGTTGCGGCTGACCGCCTGCTCCATCAGCGCCAGCCACTCTTCGCAGGCATTCACCATGCGCAGCGCCTGTTCCATTTCGCCGGTGGTCAGATTCAGCCAGAAGCCGTCGGTACAGACCAGAAAGGCGTCACCATCCTCCAGCGCCATCTCCTGTGAAAAGCTCACTAAGCGAGGCGGCTCAGCGCCGAGCGCATTATAAAGTAAATTACTGTTAATGCCGGTATTTTCATAGCCTGCTTCTTTCAGCTGCTGCGCCAGACTGTGGTCACGGGTCACCTCGTTGAGCACCCCCCGGCGGAAGTGGTAAACCCGGCTGTCACCCGCATGAGCCCACCATGCACGCTGTTTTTTACGGTCTATAAACAGGGCCGCCAGCGTGGTGCTCATGCGTGAAAATTTCGGATTTTTACCCTGTGCCTCATGCAGCGCCAGACGGCACTGCTCAATCGCCTGATGGGTGATTTCCGGGGTAAAGGCGTCGTACGCCTGCAACTGACTCAGCAGGGTGTCGCGCACCAGCTGAGCCGCCATCTCGCCGCCCGGCAGACCGGCGACGCCATCGCAGACCACAAAACAGGCTTTATGATCATCCAGTTCAGCACCGGTGCGATCCTGATTCTCATCGCGAAGTCCCTGCTGGCAGCGACTGGCAAACACAATCTTCATGCTTCATCTACCCGCGTCTGAGAATCCTTATACTGGTTAACTTCCATGTCATAAGCATGAAGAAACGCTTCGCCAAACAGCGTATGGAAATCATCCTCGATCTCCCCGGCGGTGCGCTGATAGTTACGGGTAAAGTAGTCCCACAGCGCCGCTTTCTTCACGGTGGAGAAGGGCAGTTTAGAGACCACGCCGTCGGCGCGCGCCTGCTCCTCCAGCCGCTGCGGATTAAAGGATTGCAGCATCGCGGCGATGATGGCGCGGATGCCGGCAATCATGCCCAGCTGGTGGGCCTGCAGATCGACCAGCGCATCGCGCACCGCCTGTTCCGGCGGCATAAAGCCCGGCATCTGGCTCTGATACATCTGCATCAGCACGGTCTTCCCGGAGGGCAGGATCTTAAACGGGTTGTTGGCCTCGTTGAGGATCATCGTCATGTCTGCCTTCACGCCGCGCTTGAGAATGGAGCGTGAGGAGAGCAGCGCGACCGTGCCCTGCGAGAAGAGGCTCAGCATCCGGCCCGTAATCCGCATCTGCTCTTCATCAATTGGTGTAGCGTGCCCGTTGCTCAGCCCCATACCGTCCAGCAGCGCGGCGATGAGCCGATCCTGATCCACCGGCTGGGCTGTCAGGGTGCGGCGTGGCTCACTCGCCTGCGGGTCGATGGCCAGCCGCGCATCGCTGTGACGTTCGTGGCGGGCGGGCACCGCCTCGCTGACCAGCAGCCGCGCCTCAATGTCGTGATGTTCGTGAATGCCGAGCGGATTGGCGGGCTGTGCACTGTCACCGGCAAACAGCGCCAGCGGATCGCTCTGGGCGGCGTGGCAGGCAGGATCGCGCACTTCCAGCGCATAGTCGCCGATCCGCAGCGCATCGCCATGTTTCAGCAGCACCTGCATGCCGCGTCCCAGGGTAATGCCGTTGTGCTCCACTGGCGTCACGCTGCCCTGATTGGTCAGGCGACACTCGCCCTCCTGCGACAGATGAACCAGCGCCTGCAGACGCGAAATGGCGCGCGTCTCATCGGGCAGCACCAGATCATTATCCTGACTGCGGCCAATGGTGCCGCCAGGCGGCTGAAACGCGACGCTTTTGACCGGAACATCCGTAGTGCACTGCACAATGGTAAATTGCATGAGTTATCCCAGATTAAACGGCAAACGCATCCGGCCTCATTCGAACATCGGCGGATAGAGGCCATTACGTCCCGGCTGTGAACCTGCCGCCGGGTTGAACAGTAACGAAAACAGTTGCGCGGTGAGGTTGCCGCTATGCTTGTGGGTCGCATGCACAAACCCGTCACTGCGATTACTCCACCAGTAGCTCATATGCTGCTGCGGGTCGAAGCGCTCCGCCACTTCACGCCAGCTCAGCGTGCAGGGCAGGTCCTGAAAACCGATCACATCCATGATTTCAGACGGCTTGCGGGCGGGCACCAGCAGCGGGGGCAGCGCCTGAATCGCCTGCTCCAGCTGCTCGCCGTTCAGCGGCGTCTGCACCGCCCGTAACAGCGTGGCGCCCAGATCCTGAAACCAGTCACCGGAGATCCGCAGCTGCGCCGGATGCCACTGCGCCAGCGGAAAACTGTGCAGGGCCAGCAGCGGCCAGGCGCGTCCGACGCGGTCACAGGAGGGCAGCAGGCAGCCCATCTGTATCTGTGGCCGGGTGGCCGTCACCGGCAGAACAAAGTTCCACACCGGCGCGTGGAGAAAGTTCGCACTGATCGCATACGCCTGCTGGTGCCAGTGCATCAGTCCCTGCTGAAACCAGTGATTCCAGGGGCTAATCTGCTGTTCGCTCAGTCGATGGTGCAGAAAGTCACCGGTCGACGGCAGCTTGCCATACCAGCCGGGGGCCGTGTAAGCAGCCATGTTTACCTCACCATTACTCGCTATGCGAGGAAAATTGCGGGGCAGCGTGCCGGGGCGTCGCCGCCAGCACCGGACCCGACTGGCCCGCAATGTTCAGATTTTCCGCCAGTTTACGCATCATCAGGGCGTTGTCGCGGGCATAGGGCGACGACTGAATCTGCTGATCCAGCAGCTGGCTCAGGTGCCAGTCGAGCTGCTGAAGGTCGCGGGCGCTGACCGAATCGGGCAGCGAGCGCTGTAAGTTCTGCAGCAGCCAGGCCCGTAAAAATTCGCCATCATAATTACGCGGCTGATAGAGCATCTGATAAGCGCGCAGCGCATTGCGGCTGTAGGCGTTATCGTCACCCGGATCGTTGCGCAGGATATTGGTGATCTGCTGGGCCACGCGCGGCAGCAGCAGCGACTTGAGCGCATTCTGATACAGCACCCAGGCCGCATCGCTCACCTGACTCCCGCGATATAAGCCCGCCCGCATAGTAAGCGGTGGATTATCGAGAGAAAAACGCGGCGAGAGCGGCAGCTTCACCAGGTTATTCAGAAAGGGTAGCAGATCAAAAATATTATCTGCAGGCTGATGAATGACCTGCTGACTCTGCGACCGGATGGCCGGCACCCGTGCCGCCACCTCCTGCAGATAGTGCTGATTCTGATAGTAGCTGAGGCACCACAGGCTGGAGGCGATCAACAGCGCGCCCGCCAGCACACCGTAGCCAATCCAGTGGAACAGCTGATTGCGGTACTCCCAGCGGCGATTGCTGCCCGCCAGGCCGCTCTCTTTAAAAATCAGATCGCTCAGCAGATCGCGGATAAAGAAGCTCTGACCTTTGTTGCCGGGGATGGGGCGGCTGCGGTTAACGCTGTCCCACGCCGCGATGGAGTGATCGCCCGCCTGGCGCAACTGCAGCTTACGGCTCAGTTCACCCATCACCCGATCAAAGGGCAGCCCCTCCTGGGTGCCGCTGGTGAAGAAGAGGCCACGCGGACTCCAGGCCACCGCATCCTGATGATCAGAAAAGACGATATCCAGATATTCGTTCAGCAGCGGGCGCAGTGAGGCGAACTCCTGCGGGAAGAGGAAACACTCCGCGCGCTGGTTCAGGTCGCGCTCCTGGGTCATCTGATCCGCCAGCTGCTGCTGAAGCTGCTGCTCCAGCCGCTGAAACTGCTGACCAAAGTGGTGATGCCAGTCACTCTTTGACGATTTGCCCGGTTCACGGTTAAACGTGAAGCCCCAGATGGCGTCACGCCGCGCCTTATCCATCGAGCCAAAATAGCTCATAAAGCCTTTCAGCAGGTCGGTTTTGGTCACCATCACATAGACCGGGAAATGAATGCCGGTCTGCTGATGCAGTTCGGCCATGCGCTCACGCAGGGCACTTGCCTGAGCGAAACGCGCCTCGGCTGAGTCACTCAGCAGGTCGGCGACGCTGATGGTCATAATGACGCCGTTAATCGGCTGGCGGGTGCGGTAGCGTTTGAGCAGATTGATAAAACTGTGCCACTCCGCGGCGTCGCGCACGCGCTGGCTCTCCTGCAGCGCATAGCGACCGGCGGTATCAATCAGCACGGCGCTGTCGGTAAACCACCAGTCACAGTTGCGGGTGCCGCCGACGCCGCGAATGGCATTTTTTCCCAGCGTGTCGGTCAGCGGAAAGTCCAGTCCCGCATTCAGCAGCGCGGTGGTCTTACCGGCACCGGGCGCCCCCATCACCAGATACCAGGGAAGCTGATAGAGGTAGCTGGCGTTAACGCGCGCCAGCCAGCCGCCACTGTGGCGGCGGCCAAACTGCGTGCGTTTCAGCTGCATCACGGCTTCACTGAAGCGCTGATTAAGCCGCTCTTCGGTCATCTGACGCTCGGCCGGATCTTCATTGTCGGCCAGCTGGAGCTGCGTCAGCAGGCGGCTGTTAAACCAGGCGCGATAGAGTGACGGGATCAGCTGGAACAGGATCCAGAGAAAAAAGAGTGCGCCGACGGTGAGCTGGCGGGGCAGAGCCGGTTCCAGAGGACGTGACTCATCCCATGTCCAGAACGGCCCCAGCATCCAGACCAGGCAGCTCAGCGCCGTGACGCCGATAAAACTCCACAGCAGGCGGTGGGTTAACAACAGACGAAGTGAGGCGCGCATTATCGGGCTCCCTGGTGATTACTGAGCGTTTCAGGCGCGGCAAAAAGGGTGATCTCTACGCGGCGGTTGCGGGTCCGGTTTTCGCTGCTGTCGTTGGGCAGCAGCGGGTCGCTGTCGCCGCGGCCTTCAGAGCGAACCGTATGGCCGTCAGCCAGCTGCACCTGCAGAAGCTGGGTGATGGCACGGGCGCGGGCAAAGGAGAACTCGTAGCTGGAGGCAAAGCGGCTGTTATCCACCGGATGATCGTCGGTGAACACCGACACCAGAATGGTGCCTTTCACATCATTCATCGCGGTTGAGACACGGGCCAGCAGCGCCCGGCCTACCGGATTGATGACCGTGCCCTGCTGGGCAAACAGTTTATCCGCCGGGATAATCACTTTACTGCCAAAGGCGCCGTCGCTGACTTCGAGCTGACCGGCCGCGATGACATCGTTCAGGCGCTGACGCAGATCGAGCAGCGCCTGCGGCGAAGAGGGGCGGCGTCCGGCGGTGATCTGCGGCAGCGGCGTCTGATAAATGGTGCGCAGCAGCGGCTCTGCCGCATTGCCGAGTCGCCAGTTCAGGCCACTGTAGATCAGGCAGCCGACCAGCGCGACCAGCATGGCGCACGCCCAGAGCGGCACCATCGGGCGGGCGAGGGTGCTCACCAGCGGATGCACCTCCACCAGCGGCGGTTGCGGGGATTCGCGCTGCGCGCGAGTTTCATCTATCAGGATTTTCAAGCGTTTACGGATGCCGTCGCACTGGGTTCGGCCATTTTCGCTGCCGCGATAGCGCCCCTCATAGCCCAGCAGCAGGCAGTAGTGAACCACCTCCAGCAGCCAGAGGTGCTGTTGCGGGCTCTGCGAAATGCGTGACAGCAGCTGAAAAACTTTCTCGCCGCCCCAGCTTTCATTATGAAAGGTGACCAGCATGCCGTTGCCCGACCAGACGCCGCGGGTGCCCCAGGGGGTCTGGGCTGCCGCTTCATCCAGCGCGCTGCAGATGCAGTAACGCGCGCCGATAATCATCTCAAACGGCAGTCCGGCCTGTTTACAGCGCTGTTCGAACTGGCGGATTTCATCGATCAGAGACTGACGCAGCCCGGCAGGGTCGTCATGGGTGGCTGCCTGACGAATCTGCACCACCGCGTTCAGCAGGGGGGCTGCAGCCTGAAGTAACAGATTCTCATTGCCTGAGGGGGACGCCTCACGCGCAGGGGATTCCACAGTCATTACAGTGTGATCTTCCAGCTAATGGCAAATGCCTGTGCCCGCAGCACGGGACGGTGCTGCGGGCAATATGCGCCGGATTTCATAGTCAGTCTAAGATCCAGGTCGCGGTATCGTTAGTGCGGCAGGCTTTGCTGGCGCCGCCGACGGCCACACAGACCTGTTTCGCTTTGCGGGGACGGGGGCGATCGCTCTGCACGGTGGCGTCGTAACGACTGCTCTCCACGCCCGCTTTCAGTGGGACGTAACCGATTAACGGGCCATCAGCCTGGTCAGCAATCGCCAGCCAGCTGTGTTCTACATTGCCTAATACTTCAAACGGTTTACCCGTTTCGAGATAGCGAACCACCTTGCCGCCGTAGTCGGGTGAGGTCATCACGGAGGCGCCATAAAGCGCACGCCAGGTCTGATTGACCGGCTCAAAGGCAGTGGGTGCCGCGACAGCGTGTCGATGGACCAGTTTGACGCCGTTAATTTCGCTGGTGACCAGCGTATCGTCAGTGACGGGCGGCGGCGGGGCCTTACAGCCTGCCAGGGTAAGTACCGCCAGCAGTGTTAACGCAAGACTCTTTTTCACCATGTTCCTCGTGATCTCATCAAAGTATCTGCATATTGCCAGGCCCGATGCAGAAAACGCTGATTCAGGCGCCGCATCGTGCTGAAAATCTGTTTGTTAAAAAACGGTCAGATTACATCGGGATAGTAACGCGTTTAGTCTACCTAAGACTTTTGAGATTTCAAACCATTGCGCCTGCTGCCGATGCGTGATAGCGGGCGGTTCCGGGGCGTGATACGCCCTGAAAAAAGCCGCGAATAAAGTGATAGTTAAAGCGAACTGAATGATCGCACAGACAAACTGATTGATAACGTGGCTTCCCATTCTGACACGCAATGGGTTCGATGGGAAACTATTAAGTATCACTAACCTTTTGTTGCCGGAAAATTTTCCCGGCGCAGGAAAAGAATCTTTTCAAAATCAGAATTTCCGGGGCGGTTTATGCCGCTTTTTTTCGGAAAGCGGCACGCCTTTTGCTTCAGAAGGATTTTACGGCGCGGAGAGATGAAAAATGGCTGACGCCCTGGCCTGGCTGCAGGCTTCACGTGAGAGCGATATCGCCAGCCTGCAGCGGCTGCTTCAGACCGGCGAGCTGATGGCTGCCGTCAGCGAACTGGTTCATCGGCTGCAGCGGGAACGCGGCGCCACTAACCTCTGGCTCTGTTCGGACGGTGCGCTGTTCTGCGCAGAGCGAGGCGCCCGTCAGCAGGCGGTGAGTGAGGCGCTGCAGCAATTCTATCAGGCCCTTCCGCCCGCCGTGGCCCAGCCTGGCTTCAGCCGCTTCTGCAACCTGATTGCCACTGCCCTGCAGGCGCTGGAGGGGTTACCCGCGCTGCGTCAGCAGATCAGCCTGCGTGAACGTGAGCAGGCCGCCGCAATGGCCGCCTTTAATCAGGTGATCCGCACCTTACTGATTCTGGTGTTTGAAGCAGCCGACACCGCCAGCCATCCCGACATCTCCCGCGCGCTGATCGCCCTGTTCAGTTTTATGCAGGGCAAAGAGCTGGCCGGGCAGGAGCGGGCTATCGGTTCCGCCGGTTTTGCGGCGCGACAGTTTACCGACGGGCAGCGCAGCCAGATGGTGGCGCTGATTGCGGCGCAGGAGCAGAGTTTTACCACCTTCCGGCAGTTTGCCGACAGCACCGCCTGTGAACGCTGGCAGCCGCTGGCTCAGGCCAGCCGGGACATCGAACGTCTGCGGCGTATCGCCTGCACCGGTGGCCCCTGTGAGGAGAACGGTGCACTGCACTGGTTTTCTCTGCTCTCAGAGCGGCTGGATCAGATGAAAACGCTGGAGGATGCCCTGACGGCCACGCTGATGCAGCGCTGTCGCGCGGCCATCGATCAGGCGCAGCAGCAGGCGACAGGGCAGGTTGTCCAGGGGGAGAGCACCTTTGCGCTCTATGTTTCCGGCGCTGACTGGCTGCCCGGCGCGGCGGCGCTCGACAGTGACGGACTGGCACCCCAGCTCGGGCGCTCGGTGCTGTCGCTGATTAGCGAGCAGTCGCAGCGTCTGCAGCAGCAGGCGGATGAGCTGGCATCGATGCGCGCCTCTCTCGACGAGCGGCGGGTGGTCGATCAGGCCAAACACTGGCTGATGCAGCAGCAGGGTTTCAGCGAAGAGGCCGCGTGGCAGGCGCTGCGCAAAAGTGCCATGAATCAGAACAGGCGGATCGTGGAGATCGCGCAGGCGGTGCTGGCGGTCGCCGCGACGCTGCGCAGCTAACCCGGAAGAGGTAGCTGCACAACCGCCGTGCGCAACCTGCGTCACAAACGTGCAAAAACGGTCAGATTTTCAGCAGAGGGAGGCCGGTGAACCGCCATTGACGGCGTTGAAAAAACTGGCACACCCTTTGCTTTAACCTTACAGAGAGTATGCATTGCGCCCGCCAATGGCGGTGGGATCAGTGCTTTGGATAAAGGCGTCCATCCGCAGGCTTCGGTCTGTCGGAGGACGCCTTTTTTTATTTCTGTTCAGGGGCAACATGATGAGCAAACCGTCATTTTCACTGACACGACGTCAGGCACTGCTTTCCGGCGCGGCGCTGGGCGCAGCCTGGATCATTCCGGGATTACGCAATGCGGTCTGGGCGGCCGGGTCGGACGCGCCGGAAAAAGCGCAGGTGCGGGTCGGGTTTATTCCGCTGACCGACTGTGCACCGGTGGTGATGGCGTCGGTGAAAGGCTTCGATAAAAAGTATGGCCTGACGCTGCAGGTCAGCAAAGAGGCGAGCTGGGCAGCGGTGCGCGACAAGCTGACCTCCGGTGAACTGGATGCGGCGCACGTGCTCTACGGCATGATCTACGCGCTGCAGCTCGGCGTGGCGGGGCCACAGCACGACATGGCCAACCTGATGACGCTCAACCATAACGGCCAGGCCATTACCCTGTCGAACCAGCTGAAGGGTCAGGGCGTGACCGATCTGGCGAGCCTGAAAAAGGCGGTCGACAGCCGCCCCAAAGGCAGTCTGACCTTCGCCCACACCTTTCCCACCAGCACCCATGCGATGTGGCTCTACTACTGGCTGGCCAGTGCCGGAATTAATCCGTTTGAGGATATCCGCACCGTGGTTGTGCCGCCGCCGCAGATGGTGATGAACATGAAGATCGGCAACATGAGCGGCTTCTGCGTCGGTGAGCCGTGGAACCAGCGTGCCATCAGCGACAGCATTGGCTTTACCGCCGCCACCAGCCAGCAGATCTGGCCGGAGCATCCGGAGAAAGTGCTCGGCACCCGCGCGCAGTGGGTTAAAGAGAACCCCAACACCGCCCGCGCGCTGACCGCCGCCGTGCTGGACGCCGCGCGCTGGATCGACGCCTCAGACGATAACCGCCGCGAAACCGCGCAGGTGCTGGCCGGACGCGCCTGGATCAACACCCGCGTCGACACGCTGCAGGGGCGGATGCTGGGCCAGTATGAGAACGGTCTGGGCCAGACGTGGCAGGACGCCCATCCGATGCGCTTTTTCGACAACGGCAACGTCAGTTTTCCGTGGCTTTCGGACGGCATGTGGTTCCTGACCCAGATGAAACGCTGGGGCCTGCTCACCCACGATCCCGATTACCTCGCGGTGGCCCGCCAGATCAACCGCCTCGATATCTATAAAGAGGCGGCCAGCGCGGTGGGGCAGGTTGCCGTGCCCGCCAGTGAGATGCGCAGCAGCACCCTGATCGACGGCAAAGTCTGGGATGGCAGTAACCCTGCCGCCTACGCCGCCAGTTTCGCTATCAAACGTTAAGAGAGGTCGTTATGAAAACTGACGCGCGCGCCGTGGCGCAGCCGGTGAACCCCCCGAGTCGTGCCACCGTGATCCCGTTACAGGTCACCCCAAAAATCGCGCCCCGTCCGGCGCGTCTGCGGCCTCTGCTGCAGCGCACCATTCCGGCCGCGGGCGGCCTGCTGCTGCTCCTGCTGGTGTGGCAGCTCGCCGCGCTGGCGGAACCGGCGTTTCCGTCGCCTTACGTGACCTGGCAGGCCGCGCAGACCCTGTTCGCCGATCCGTTCTACAGCAACGGCCCCAACGACCAGGGCATCGGCTGGAACGTGCTGGCCTCGCTGCAGCGCGTCGCCATAGGCTTTGGCCTCGCCGCGCTGGTGGGCATCCCGGCAGGCTTTCTGCTCGGGCGGTTCACCTTTCTCGCCCGGATGGGCAATCCAATTATCGCCCTGCTGCGCCCGGTGAGTCCACTGGCCTGGCTGCCAATTGGCCTGCTGCTGTTTCAGCGCGCCGAGCCGGCGGCCAGCTGGACCATTTTCATCTGTTCCATCTGGCCGATGATCATCAACACCGCCGAAGGCGTGCAGCGCATTCCGCAGGATTACCTCAACGTGGCGCGGGTGTTACAGCTCTCTGAATGGACGGTGATGCGCCGTATTCTGCTGCCCGCCGTGCTGCCCGCTGTCCTTACCGGGGTGCGCCTCTCTATCGGCATCGCCTGGCTGGTGATCGTCGCCGCTGAAATGCTGACCGGCGGACTGGGCATCGGCTTCTGGATCTGGAACGAGTGGAACAACCTCAACGTGGCCAACATCCTGATCGCCATTCTGATTATCGGCGTGGTCGGCCTGCTGCTGGAGCAGGGGCTGATGCTGCTGGTGCGTCGCTTCAGCTGGGAAAAATAAGGGGAAGAGCATGAAACACATTATTCGCGTTCAGCAGGTGAGCCAGCGTTTTAACACCGCCAGCGGCGAGTTCCTGGCCCTCGACAACGTCAGTTTTGATCTCCGTGAAGGCGAAACCCTGAGCCTGATCGGTCACTCCGGCTGCGGCAAATCGACGCTGCTCAACCTGATCGCCGGGTTGACCCGCCCCAGCAGCGGCGTGCTGCTCTGTGACAACCGTGAGATTACCGGTCCCGGCCCGGAGCGCGCCGTGGTGTTTCAGAACCACTCGCTGCTGCCGTGGCTGACGGCCTTTCAGAACGTCGAGCTGGCGGTGCAGCAGGTGTTTAAAGGACGTCTCACCCGCGCGGAGATGCACGACTGGATCGAGCACAACCTGAATCGGGTGCAGATGAGCCACGCCATGCACAAGCGGCCAGGCGAAATCTCCGGCGGCATGAAGCAGCGCGTCGGCATTGCACGGGCGCTGGCGATGAAGCCACGCGTGCTGCTGCTGGATGAGCCGTTTGGCGCGCTGGATGCCTTAACCCGCGCCCATCTGCAGGACAGCGTGATGCGCATTCAGCAGGAGCTGAACACCAGCATCGTGCTGATTACCCATGACGTCGATGAGGCGGTGCTGCTCTCCGATCGGGTGCTGATGATGACCAATGGCCCTGCCGCGCAGATTGGCGAAATCCTCACCGTCGATCTGCCGCGTCCCCGCGCCAGGGTGGCGCTGGCCGATGAGCCGCGCTATCACCAGCTGCGCCAGAAGGTGCTGCATTTCCTCTATGAAAAACAGACCACGGCGGCATAGGGAGCAGACCATGAGGCAACGGTTGCTGGTGATAGGCAATGGCATGGCGGGGATGCAGATGGTGGAGCGGCTGGTGCAGCGTGCGCCGCAGCGCTTTGCCATCACGGTCATTGGCCGCGAGCCGCACGGCAACTACAACCGCGTGCTGCTCTCGCCGGTGCTGGCCGGGGAAAGGGTGTTCGATGAAACCCTGATCCATGACCCTGACTGGTATCAGCGACACGGCGTCACGCTGCTGAGCGGTGAAACCGTGCTGCAGATCGATCTGGCGGCCCGCACGCTGCAGACCTGTCAGCGCCAGCTTGGCTGGGATCGGCTGGTGTTTGCCACCGGATCACGGCCGCGCCGGCCTGCGATCCCCGGCATTGAGGGCGATAACGTCGTGACGTTTCGCAGCATTGCTGATGTCCGGCAGCTGCTGGCGGGTGAGGGGCCGATCGTGGTGCTGGGTGGCGGCTATCTCGGGATTGAAGCCGCGGCGGCGCTGCGCGCCCGGGGACGGGCGGTGACGCTGGTTCATCACAAGCCCTGGCTGCTGGATCGCCAGCTGGATGCACAGGCGGGCGGGCTGTTACAGGCGGCTCTGGAGCAGCGCGGTATCCGCTGTCTGCTGAACAGCGGCATTGCGGCCATTGGCAAAGCAGATGTGATGCTGACGGATGGCCAGCGCTGCGCCGCTCGTCAGGTGGTGATCGCCATCGGCGTTGAGCCGGAGGTGACGCTGGCCAGGGCGGCGGGGCTGCCCTGTCAGCGCGGCATTCTGGTCGATGGCCAGCTGCGCAGCGCGGTCAGCGGGGTGTATGCCGTGGGCGAGTGTTGTGAACACAAGGGTGAAACCCTGGGGCTGGTGGCCCCCTGCCTGGCGCAGGCTGAGATTCTGGCGGCGCAGCTGGCGGGATCGCCGCAGCCCGATTTCGTCAGTCAGCCGCTGGCGACCCGGCTCAAAGTCAGCGGCATTTCGCTGTTCAGCGCCGGGGATATCAGTGAGGGGGAATCCCTCCACAGTTTCGATCCGCTTTCCGGCGACTATCGCCGTCTGTTTCTTCGCCAGGGCCGCCTGCGCGGGGTGCTGCTCTCTGGCGACACCCGACAGGGCCCGGCACTGCTGGCGCGTCTGCAGCGGGGCGAGGCGGTCACGCTTAACGCCCTGTTCGACCCCGATCAACCTGAACCGCAGCCGCAGGCTGCAGAGAGTCCTGAGATGAGTAAACCCGTATTAGCCGTGGTCGGTCACGGTATGGTCAGTCACTACTTTCTTGAGCAACTCGTTGCCCACCAGCTGCATCAGCACTACCACATCGTGGTGTACGGCGAGGAGTTGCAGCCGGCGTACGATCGGGTTCATCTCTCCGACTACTTCAGCGGCAAAGCGGCGGACGCGCTGTCACTGGTCAGCACAGACTTTTTTGCCCTGCAGGGGATTGAACTGCGCAGCGGCTGTCAGGTGGTGGCAATCGATCGGGCGCAGCGCAGCCTGCGCGACAGCGCGGGCAATGAGCTGGCGTGGGACAGGCTGGTGCTGGCAACCGGTTCACGCGCGTTTGTGCCGCCGGTGCCGGGCCACGATGGCGACCGCTGCTTTGTCTACCGCACCCTGGACGATCTGGATGCAATCGCAGCCTGCGCCCGCTACAGTCAGCGCGGTGTGGTGATCGGCGGCGGCCTGCTCGGTCTGGAGGCGGCCAACGCCCTGAAGCAGCTCGGGCTGGAAACCCACGTGGTGGAGTTCGCGCCACGGCTGATGGCGGTGCAGCTGGATGAGGGCGGGGCGCTGATGCTGCGCCAGAAGATCGATGCGCTGGGCGTCACGGTTCACACCTCGAAGCAGACCGACATCATTGAGCCGCAGCCGGACGGCAGCGTGGTGCTGCGGTTTGCCGACGGCAGCGCGCTGCCCACCGATCTGGTGCTCTTCTCCGCCGGTATCCGGCCGCGGGATGAGCTGGCGCGGGAGGCGGGCCTGACGCTCGGCCCCCGCGGCGGCATTGAAATTAACGACTGCTGCCAGACCAGCGATGCGGCGATCTTTGCCATTGGCGAATGCGCCTTGTGGAACGGGCAGATTTTCGGGCTGGTCGCCCCCGGTTACCAGATGGCACGGGTGCTCGCCGGACATCTGGCTGGAGAGCCAGTGGCCTTCAGCGGTGCCGACATGAGCACAAAACTGAAGCTGCTGGGGGTGGAGGTGGCGTCGTTCGGCGACGCGCACGGGCGCACGCCGGGCAGCCAGCACTATTACTGGAGTGATGGCCCTAAAGGCATCTACAAAAAGATCGTGGTCTCCGCGGATAACACCCGGCTGCTGGGGGGCGTGCTGGTGGGCGACAGCAGTGAGTACACCACGCTGCTGCAGATGATGCTCAATGCATTGCCGCTGCCCGCAACTCCGGAAAGCCTGATCCTGCCTGCGCTGGCCGGTGCGCCGAAAGCGCCCGGCGTCGCGGCGCTGCCCGACAGTGCGCAGGTCTGCTCCTGCCACAACGTCAGCAAGGGCGATATCTGTGCGGCGGTTCAGGCCGGATGCGGGGAGATGAGCAGTATCAAAAGCTGCACCCGAGCCGCCACCGGCTGCGGCGGCTGCGCGGCGCTGGTGAAGCAGGTCATGGAGTATGAACTGGAAAACCTCGGCGTCGAGGTGAAGAAGGATGTCTGTGACCATTTCAGCTATTCGCGTCAGGAGCTGTATCACCTGGTGCGGGCGGGGGAGTTCAGAACCTTCGATGCGCTGCTGGCGTCTCACGGCAAAGGCCAGGGCTGCGAAGTGTGCAAACCGCTGGTGGCGTCGCTGCTCGCTTCCTGCTGGAACGACTACCTGCTAAGACCGGCGCATCTGCCGTTGCAGGACACCAACGATCGCTACTTCGCCAACATCCAGAAAGATGGCACCTACTCCGTCGTGCCGCGCGTGCCGGGGGGCGAAATCACGCCGCAGGGGCTGATTGCCATTGGTGAGGTGGCGGCGCGCTACGATCTCTACACCAAAATCACCGGCGGCCAGCGTATCGACCTGTTTGGCGCGCGGCTCGACCAGCTGCCCGACATCTGGCAGACGCTGCTCGATGCCGGGTTTGAAACCGGTCACGCCTATGGTAAGTCGCTGCGCACCGTGAAGTCCTGCGTCGGATCGACCTGGTGTCGCTATGGCGTGCAGGACTCGACCGCCTTCGCTATCGCCCTGGAGAACCGCTACAAGGGACTGCGCGCGCCGCACAAGATCAAGATGGCGGTTTCCGGCTGCACCCGCGAATGCGCCGAGGCGCAGAGCAAGGATATCGGGGTGATCGCCACCGACAAGGGCTGGAACCTCTACGTCTGCGGCAATGGCGGCATGAAGCCGCGTCACGCCGACCTCTTCGCCAGCGATCTCGATGATGCCACGCTGCTGCGCTATGTGGATCGCCTGCTGATGTTCTACATCCGCACCGCCGATCGTCTGCAGCGTACCAGCGTCTGGATGGACAATCTGGAGGGCGGTCTGGACTATCTGCGGCAGGTGATCATCGAGGATAGCCTCGGGCTGGGCGCGACGCTGGAGGCGGAGATGCAGCAGGTGGTCGACGCTTACCAGTGCGAGTGGCAGACCACGCTGGCGGACCCGTCGCGCCTGGCGCTGTTCACCCCAACCCTCAACAGCGCGCAGCCGGATGAGACGCTGCACTACAGCCGGGTGCGCGGTCAGCGTCAGCCTGAAGCGGTGGCCGCGCGGCCGCTGTTACAGCTGCCCGCCGAGCCGTGGAGTGCCATCTGCGCGCTGGAGGCGATTCCGCCTCAGGCGGGGATCGGTGCGCGTCTCGGCAGCGAACGGGTGGCCCTGTTCCGCTTTGGCGAGACGCTCTATGCGCTGGAGGACCGCGAGCCCGGCAGCGATGCCAGCGTGCTGTCGCGCGGGATTCTGGGCGATGTGGGCGGCGAGCCGGTGGTGATCTCCCCGCTCTATAAACAGCGGGTGCGGCTGCGTGACGGACAGAGCCTGGATAACCCGCAGCATCAGCTGCGCTGCTGGCCGGTGAAGCTGGAAGCGGGGCAGATCTGGCTGGCAAACCGTCCGCTTAACCCGCTGGCGCAGGCATCATGAACAGCACCTGTCCCTATTGTGGCGTGGGCTGTGGCGTCTGCGTCACGCCGCAGGGGTCGCAGCAGGCCGTTGTCACCGGCGATCCGCACCATCCTGCCAGTCTGGGCCGGTTATGCGTCAAGGGCGCGGCGCTGGGCGAGACGCTGATCCCGGAAGGCCGGTTGCTGACGGCCAGGGTCGACGGCCAGCCGGCCAGCCTGGCATCCGCGCTGGATGCGGCGGCGGCGGGGCTGCGCGCGGTGATCGATCGCTATGGGCCGGAGGCGGTAGCGTTTTACGGCTCCGGTCAGCTGCTGACCGAGGATTACTACGTCGCCAATAAACTGATGAAGGGCTACATCGGCGCCGCCAACATCGACACCAATTCGCGGCTCTGTATGGCGTCCGCCGTGGTGGGATATAAGCGGGCGCTGGGCGCGGACGCTGTGCCCTGCTGTTATGAGGATCTGGAGCAGGCCGATCTGGTGCTGCTGGTCGGCTCTAACGCCGCCTGGGCGCACCCGGTCGTCTGGCAGCGGCTGATGCAGGCGAAGCAGCAGCGTCCGGCGATGCGCATCGTGGTGCTGGACCCGCGCCGGACCGCGAGCGGCGATCAGGCTGATCTGCACCTGCCGCTGCGTCCCGGCAGCGATGCGGTGCTGTTTTCCGGCCTGCTGCACTGGCTGGCACAGACGAAGGGCCTGGATGCCAGCATGTTGCCGCACCTCAACGGCGTCTCAGAGACGCTGGCCGCGGCAGCGGCGTGGGATGTGGTTCGGGTGGCGGTGGCGTGCGATTTAACCGTGCAGCAGGTGACGCACTTTTTCCGGCTGTTCAGTGAGCACGATCGGGTGCTGACGCTCTGGTGTATGGGGATCAATCAGTCCGTCACCGGCAGCGACAACAATCAGGCCATCCTCAATCTGCATCTGCTGAGCGGCAAAATAGGCCGCCCGGGCTGCGGTCCCTTTTCGCTGACCGGACAGCCAAATGCCATGGGTGGCCGCGAGGTGGGCGGGCTGGCGAACCAGCTGGCGGCGCACATGACGTTTACCGCAGAAGATTGCGACCGGGTGCAGCGTTTCTGGCGCAGTCCGGTGATAGCCCGCCAGCCGGGGCTGACCGCGCTGGAGCTGTTCAGGGCGATCGGGGAGGGCAGCGTGAAAGCGGTGTGGATCATGGGGACCAACCCGGCGGTGTCGATGCCTGAGGGCAACCGGGTGGCGCAGGCGCTGGCGGCCTGTCCGCTGGTGATTGTGTCCGATGTGATGGCGCAGACTGACACCAGCGCCTTTGCCGATATCCTGCTGCCTGCCCAGGGCTGGGGCGAGAAGAGTGGCACCGTAACCAACTCAGAGCGGCGGATTTCACGTCAGCGCGCTTTCGTCAGCGCACCGGGTGATACCCGGCCAGACTGGTGGCTGCTGGCTCAGGTGGCGCAGCGGTTAGGGTTCAGTGAGGGGTTTAACTGGCAGCATCCGTCGGAGATCTTCCGCGAACATGCTGCGCTGTCCGGTTTTGAGAACGGGGGGCAGCGGGCATTCGATATCAGCGGGCTGGCGCAGCTGAGTCAGGCGGAGTGGGACGCGCTGCGTCCGGTGCAGTGGCCGGTAAACGCTGACCACCCCCAAGGCTGCGCCCGGCTGTTCAGCGATCGGCGCTTTTTTCATCCGGACGGTAAAGCGCAGTTACGGGTGCCGGCAACGCCGCGGGCTGTGCCGCGTGACGCGGCTTATCCGCTGCTGATGAACAGCGGTCGGGTGCGCGACCAGTGGCACACCATGACCCGGACCGGGCTGGTGCCGCGCCTGATGCAGCATTGTGATGAGCCGTTTGCGGCACTGCATCCGGCGGATGCCGTGCAGTATGGTGTGACGCCGGGCGGGCTGGCGCGGGTGCAGTCGCAGCAGGGCTGGATCAGCGTGCGGGTGCGTGCGGATGCCGGGATGCGGCGTGGCGAGCTATTTGTGCCGATGCACTGGAACCGGCAGTTCAGTCAGCAGGGGCACGTCGACATGCTGGTTGCCGCCCGGGCCTGTCCTTTTTCCGGGCAGCCTGCGCTGAAGCAGACGCCCGTGCGCATCCTGCCGCTGGCGGTGAAGTGGCAGGGCTGGCTGTGGCAGCGCGGGATGACACCGCCCGCCGGGTTGCGTTACTGGGCGCGCGTGCCCTACCCGGCGGTACAGCGGTTTGCGGTGGCGGGCGAGGGTTCGCCGCAGGCGTGGCTGGCCGATCATGCGGATCTGACCGGTTGTGAGGTGCAGGTCGCCACCGGCAGCGGCAGTGACTACCGGCTGCTGGCCTGGCGCGACGGCGCGTTGCAGCTGGCGTTTTACGCTGGCACAGCGCAGCCGGCGCTGGAGAGTGCGTTTGTCGCGGCGGCCTTCCTGGCTGCCCCGCAGGATGCGGCCGGGCGGCACAGCGTGCTGGCCGGTCGGGCCGCAGAGGGCAGGGCGACGGGCCGGATAATCTGCAGCTGTATGGCGGTGGGGGAGCAGGCGATTTTACAGGCGATGGCGCAGGGGTGCCGGTCGACTCAGGCGCTGGGCGAGAGGCTGAAGTGCGGCACACAGTGCGGCTCCTGTATTCCGGAGCTGAAGCAGCTGTTGTTGTCTGACGTGGTGGTGGAGGAATGATGACGCGGGCAATTGATTCTCTGGATAAGTTACTGGCTCCGGCCGGTGCGGGCGGGCAGGCGGGCAGGGTCTGGCTGGTTGGTGCCGGGCCGGGTGATGTGGATCTGCTGACGGTGAAGGCATTGCGGTTGCTGCAGCGTGCGGAGGTGGTGGTGTATGACCGACTGGTGAGCGACGCGGTGATGGCGGAGGTGCCGGAGAGCGCGTTGTCGATTGACGTGGGCAAGCAGCCGGGCGCGCATGGTCTGAAGCAGGCGCAGATCAATCAGCTGCTGGTGGATCTGGCACGAAGCGGGCGCAACGTGATCCGGCTGAAAGGCGGCGATCCCTTTATTTTTGGTCGCGGTGGCGAGGAGATGGTGAGCCTGCAGCAGGCCGGGATCCGTTGTGAGGTGGTGCCGGGGATTACGGCGGCGGTGGGCTGTGCGGCGGCCAGCGGCATCCCGTTAACGCACCGGGATTGCGCGCAGTCGTTGCGGTTGATTACCGGGCATGGGCGGCTGGGCGAGCCGCAGCTGGATGCGGCTGCGCTGGCGGCGGTGAATGAGACGCTGGTGTTCTATATGGGGCTGAGCTGGAGTGCCTCGATCAGTGCGCAGCTTCAGGCGCACGGGCGCGACAGGAAGACGCCGGTGGCGATTATCGAAAAGGGGACCCGGCCGGATCAGCGGGTGCTGATCACCACCCTGGGCGGGCTGGCGGAGACGGTGGCGGTGGCGCAGCCGGTGTCGCCGTCGCTGCTGATGGTGGGGGACGTCGTGCGGTTTTACCGGGCAGATTTGCAGGAGCAGGGTGTTGCGCGTGCAGCAGGCGCAGGCGCAGTCTGGAGCGGGCTGTGAGGGTGGTGCGTCGTGCAGGAAAGGCCTGCCTGATCGCAAAGGATTCCCGCCTCCCTGCGGATTGGGCTCGCCCTCCCTGGCTCGCACACTTTGCTCTTCAGGCAGGCCTTACCTGCCCGGCTGACGGCGGTGCTTTCTTTCGTTCAAAACGCTGCGTGCTAATCCGTTACATCGCCCGCTTCATGGGCAGGGGGGCCACCAGCACTTTCACGCCCAGCGCTTCGAACGCGCTGACCTGAGCGGCGCTGATGCCGCTGTCGGTAATCAGATAGTGAATGTGACTCCAGTCGCAGGGCAGCGCAAACATCGATACTTTGTCAATTTTGCTCGAATCGGCGACCACGTAAACTGTGCTGGCCGATTTGATCATCGCCAGTTTTACCTTGATATCGGTTTCACTGGGAAAGCTCAGGCCGAGACGCGGCGAGATGCAGGCGGTGGCCAGAAAGAGTTTCTCCGCCAGCACGTTCTCAAAGAAACTGGCCGCTTTTTCGCCAGAGGTGGAGAGCGTCGGAAATTTAAAGGTGCCCCCGGTGAGCAGGATGTTGATCCCCGGCTCGCCACCCAGCTTCAGGGCGATATTCACCGCGGTCGTTACCACGGAGAGACGCCGGATATGGCTGAGGGCATCAGTGATGGCCGTGGTGGTGGTGCCGGAATCGAAAATCACCGTATCCCCATTTTCGATGTGCTGCGCCGCCAGTCGGCCAATCGCCTCTTTCTCTTCCAGATGTGTCTGCCGCTCCAGCAGCATTGCACCGCTGTTCTGCTTACCGGTCATCAGGGTCGCACCGCCGTGATAGCGCTGTACAAACCCCTGTTTTTGCAGCATACGCAGGTCGCTGCGCAGGGTGGCCTCCGTCAGCCCAAAAGTCTCCGTCAGGGCTTTAACCGTGACGGTGCCATCCTCACGGATCATCTCCAGAATTTTCTCGCGGCGTTGCTGCATGTCAGCGAACTGCTCACTTTTGCTTTTCAATCGAAATGCTCCCTTTTCCAGTGACCTGACGGGTCGGGCAAACAGGCTCTTTGTGGCTGAGTTTAACGCGCCCTTTTTCTGAATGCGAGATAGCCAGGTGCATCATTGATTTTCGAATGAAAATAAAAAGCAGACAGGTTGTTGAATCTCTCACGCTTTCCGGATCGTGCCTGTCAGGCTTTATTTCACTACTGCAAGCCAGATCACGCCTTTTCAATCAGATAAGCGGCGCGGGCTGTGAGATGGTCGAAATTTGATCTGCTCCACATATCATTTCTTTTCGATAGCATATATTTTTGTTCGAAAATGATTACGCCAACGGCATCAGCAAAAATCTGAGGGGAAGAGTGGGATGAGTGGTGAATATGACGTAAACCTGCGCTACGGCGTGGATACCGCCCTGAATCTGGGTGACAAAGTGGCCGTCGTGACCGGCGGGCTGGGCGGGATTGCGATGGCCACCAACGGCATGCTGCTGGAGAAGGGGGCGCGTCTGGCACTGCTCTATCCGCCGTTTGAAGCGGAGAAGGTTGCCAGTCTGCAGAAGGACTTTGCCGCCGACCGGGTCCGGTTTGTCTGCTGTGACGTTACCGACCCCGCCTCTGTCGACGCCGCCTTTGAGACGGTGGTTGCCCACTATGGCCGCATCGACATTCTGGTGAACTGCGCAGGATACGTGATGCTGCAGCCGGTGGTGGAGACCGACTTTGCCGAGTGGCAGAAGCAGATCGCCGTCAACCTCACCGGGCCTTTTCTCTGCTCACAGGCGGCTGCACGACTGATGATCCGGGCGGGTGCGGGCGGCAAAATTATCAATATCGCCTCACAGGCTGCCTCGATCGCCATCGACAACCATGTCGCCTACACCTCAGCCAAAGCGGGCCTGCTCGGCATGACCAAAGTCATGGCGAAAGAGTTTGCCCCGCATCGTATCAACGTAAACACCCTGTCGCCCACCGTGGTGCTGACGCCAATGGGCGAAAAAGCGTGGCGCGGCGAGAAGGGCGAGCAGATGAAAAAGCTGATCCCGCTGGGACGCTTTGCCTACACCGACGAGATCGCCGCCGCCGTGCTCTTTTTCGCCAGCAACGGCAGCGACATGATTACCGGCGCGGACCTGATGATCGATGGGGGCTTCACCATCTGGTAACGCCACGCTGACACCCGGGAATGAACACCCTGACATAACGATAAGCGAGAACATCATGAAAAACCGTACCCTGCTGTGTAGTGCCGTGGCTGCCTGCCTGGTTTCGCAGGCGGCGTTTGCCGCCGAGAAAGGCACCATTATGATCCTGGTTAACTCACTCGATAATCCCTATTACGCATCAGAGGCCAAAGGGGCCAATCTTAAAGCGCAGGAGCTGGGCTACAAAACCACCGTGCTGTCGCATGGTGAAGATGTGAAGAAGCAGAGCGAACTGATCGACGCCGCGATTGGTAAAAAAGTGCAGGGTATCGTGCTCGATAACGCTGACTCCACTGCCAGCGTAGCGGCCATTAAAAAAGCCAAAGATGCCGGGATCCCGGTGGTGCTGATCAACCGGGAAATTCCGGTGGATGACGTGGCGCTGGCCCAGATCACCCACAACAACTTTCAGGCCGGCTCAGACGTGGCCAACGTTTTCGTGGAAAAGATGGGTGAAAAGGGTAAGTACGCCGAACTCGCCTGCAACCTGGCGGATAACAACTGCGTGACACGCTCGAAATCGTTCCATCAGGTGCTGGATCAATATCCCGACATGCAGAGCGTGGCGCGTCAGGATGCCAAAGGCACGCTGATCGACGGCAAGCGCATCATGGACAGCATCCTGCAGGCGCACCCGGATGTAAAAGGGGTCATCTGCGGCAACGGTCCGGTGGCGCTGGGGGCGATTGCGGCACTGAAAGCGGCGGGGCGTGACGACGTGATTGTGGTCGGGATTGACGGCAGCAACGACGAACGCGACGCGGTGAAAGCCGGCACGCTGAAAGCCACCGTCATGCTGCAGGCGCAGGCGATTGCCGCCGAAGGGGTGACCGATCTCGATAACTTCATTCAGAAGGGCGTGAAGCCGGAAAAACAGCGGGTGATGTTCCGCGGCATTCTGATCACCCCGGAGAATGCCAAAGGCGTTCAGGACTTCAACTACAAGTCGTAATTAACCGCTGCCGCGCCTGCGCTGGCGGGCGCCTGGGAGAAGAAGATGTCCCGAAGAGTCTGGCTGACGCTGGTGGTCACGCTGCTGAGTGGCTGCCGAATTGTGTCGCAGCAGGAGCTGGCTGACCTGAAAAATCCCCCTAACCCGAAGATGGCTGATATTGACCAGCTCTGGCAGCAGAAGCTGGTGCCGCAGCTCCAGTCGGAGGCGCGGCCCGTGTCAGCGCTGCTCACCGCAATGCGGTCAGCCAAAGATTTTGACACTGCCTGTCAGACCGACGGCTATCGCACTCAGGCGGAGAATCCCTGCATCTTCAGCGTCTCGGTACAGGGCGATGTCACGGCAGTCAACACCACCTCACGCAGCGGAAAGATGACCGTAAAGGATGAATCAGGTGACAGTGTCACTATTCAGATCGGGCCGATCATCCGTGGCACCGCGCTGCGTGATGGCTACCGGGGCGCAGGTTATCAGGATTTTAACGACCAGGTGCTGTTCGGTGACTTCGGCAAGGCGATTAATCAGCACGCCTCGCAGATGATGCAGCAGTTCGCGCCGAAGGTGGGCGATAAGGTGAAGGTGACCGGCGTGTTCAGCAGCTGGGACATTCCGCAACAGCTGCCGGATATCACCCCGGCCGCCATTTCCCGGCAATAAGGAGCGGCAGATGCAGCAACCTCAACAGCCCGGCGATGTGATTATTGAAACGCGCAACCTGTCGCGTCTTTACCCCGGCGTAACCGCACTCGATCAGGTCAACTACCGGGTTTACCGCAACAAAGTGAATGTCCTGATCGGCGAGAACGGCGCCGGGAAGTCCACCATGATGAAGATGCTGGCCGGCGTGGAGACCCCCTCGTCGGGCGAGATTCTGCTGGATGGCCGGCCGGTGTCGCTTCACTCCACCCAGCAGGCGGAGAAACAGGGGATCAGCATCATTTTTCAGGAGCTGAACCTGTTTCCAAACATGAACGTCATGGACAACATCTTTATCGCCAACGAGTTTTTCCAGCGCGGGGTGATCAACGAGAAGTATCAGTATGCGCTGGCGAAGTCGCTGCTGGAGCGGCTGCAGCTGGATGTCGATCCCTTTGCGCCGCTGGGCGAGCTGGGTATCGGTCATCAGCAGCTGGTGGAGATCGCCCGGGCGCTCTCCAAGGATACCCGGGTGCTGATCATGGACGAGCCGACCAGCGCGCTCAGCCAGTCGGAGGTGAAAGTGCTGTTCAGCGTCATTGAGCAGCTCAAGCGGCGCGGCGTCACCATTATCTACATCTCCCACCGGCTGGAGGAGCTGATGGAGATCGGCGATCACATCACGATTTTCCGCGATGGCCGCTTTATCAGTGAGCGCGAGGTACGCGACGCCAGCGTGCCGTGGATTATCGCGCAGATGGTGGGCGACCGGAAAAAACAGTTCGACTTTCAGCCTGCCCCGCAGGGGGAAACCGTGCTGGAGGTGGAGGAGCTGACTGCCCTGCATCAGAACGGAGGCTACAGGCTGAATGCGGTGAGTTTTACGCTGCGCAAGGGTGAGGTAATCGGCATCTATGGCCTGCTCGGCGCCGGTCGGACAGAACTGTTTAAAGGGCTGATTGGCCTGATGCCCTGCCAGTCGGGCCGGGTGCGGCTGGCGGGCCGCGATCTGGCGAAACGCAGCTTCCAGCAGCGGCTGAAAAGCGGTATTGCGCTGGTGCCGGAGGATCGCAAAGGCGAAGGGGTGATTGAACTGATGTCGATCACCGCCAACATGACGCTCTCGGACTTCAGCCTGCGCGGCTTTCGTCGGGCGCTGGGGCGGCTCAACCCGCGTCGCGAGCAGCAGCGGGTCAGTGAGATGATCGGCCATCTGGCGATCAAAGTCAGCGATCCCGAGCTGCCGGTTACCTCGCTGAGCGGCGGTAATCAGCAGAAGGTGGTGCTGGGTAAGGCGCTGATGACCGGGCCGCAGGTGGTCCTGCTGGATGAGCCGACTCGCGGGATCGACGTGGGCGCGAAGACCGATGTCTATCACCTGATTGGCAATCTGGCGCAGCAGGGGCTGGCGGTGATGTTCTCCTCCTCCGAACTGGATGAGGTGATGGCACTGGCGGACCGGATTTTAGTGATGGCCGATGGCCGGATAACGGCCGATCTGCCCCGCGCAGCGGCCACGCGCGAACACCTCATCGCGGCATCAACCCCGCAGGATTAAGCGGGCCGGAGAATCTGATGAACCAAAAATATCTGCTCTACATGTACCTGCTCAAAGCGCGCACCTTCATTGCGCTGCTGATCGTGGTCTGCTTTTTCAGCGTGATGGTACCGAACTTTCTCACCCCCTCTAACCTGCTGATCATGACGCAGCACGTGGCGATCACCGGGCTGCTGGCGATAGGGATGACGCTGGTGATCCTGACCGGCGGCATAGACCTCTCGGTGGGCGCGGTGGCCGGGATCTGCGGCATGGTGGCGGGCGCGCTGCTGACCAATGGCATTCCGCTATGGGGCGGCAACACGCTGTTTCTCAACGTGCCCGAAGTGATTCTGGTGGTGGCCCTCTTTGGCATCCTGGCCGGACTGATTAACGGCACGGTGATCACCCGGCTGGGCGTGGCGCCCTTTATCTGCACCCTGGGCATGATGTATGTGGCGCGGGGCGCGGCGCTGCTGTTTAACGATGGCGGCACCTACGCCAATCTGGTCGGGCTGCCCGCCCTGGGCAACACCGGCTTTGCCGTGCTGGGGTCCGGCACCCTGCTGGGCGTCTATCTGCCTATCTGGCTGATGCTCGGCTTTTTACTGCTGGGACTCTACCTGACGCGCAAAACGCCGCTGGGGCGCTATATCTATGCCACGGGCGGCAACGAGTCCGCCGCACGGCTGGCAGGGGTGCCGATCATCAAAGTTAAAATCTTTGTCTACGCCTTTTCCGGCCTCTGCGCCGGGCTGGTGGGGCTGGTGGTGGCGTCTCAGCTGCAGACCGCGCACCCGATGACCGGCAACATGTTTGAAATGGACGCCATCGGGGCCACCGTACTGGGCGGCACCGCGCTGGCGGGGGGACGCGGACGCGTCTCCGGCTCGATTATTGGCGCTTTCGTTATCGTCTTCCTGGCGGATGGCATGGTGATGATGGGCGTCAGCGATTTCTGGCAGATGGTGATTAAAGGGCTGGTGATTGTCACGGCCGTGGTGATTGATCAGTTCCAGCAGCGTCTGCAAAGCAAAGTGGTGCTGCTGCGTCGCCATGAAAAAAAGCCGCAGCCGGCACCCCTCACTGATGTGCGTCACACGTAACAGGAGCAATGATGAGCGGAAAACAGCAGGGAAAAACTGTCGTGATCACCGGTGCCTGCCGGGGAATTGGAGCCGGTATCGCCGCGCGGTTCGCCCGCGACGGGGCGCGGCTGGTGATGGTGTCCAATGCGGACCGGGTGTTTGCCACCGCCGACCAGCTGCGGCAGCAGTATGGCAGTGAGATTCTGGCGCTGCAGGCTGACGTGACCGACGAAGCCGCGGTGCAGCAGCTCTATCAGCAGGCCGCCGAACGCTTTGGTCAGATTGATGTGTCGATCCAGAATGCGGGGGTTATCACCATTGACCGGTTCGATACGCTGCCAAAAAGCGACTTTGAGCGGATTCTGGCGGTCAATACCACCGGCGTCTGGCTCTGTTGTCGTGAAGCGGCAAAATATATGGTGACGCAGCGCAGCGGCAGCCTGATCAACACCTCGTCGGGGCAGGGACGGCAGGGCTTTATCTACACGCCGCACTATGCCGCCAGCAAAATGGGGGTGATTGGCATCACGCAGAGCCTGGCGCTGGAGCTGGCCCCGTGGAACATCACGGTCAACGCCTTTTGTCCCGGTATCATTGAGAGTGAGATGTGGGATTATAACGATCGGGTCTGGGGAGCGATCCTCAGCAGCGAAAAGAAAACCTACGGCACAGGTGAGCTGATGGCGGAGTGGGTCAACAACATTCCGCTGAAGCGCGCCGGACAGCCGGAGGATGTGGCCGGACTGGTGGCCTTTCTGGCCTCCGAGGATGCGCGCTACATCACCGGTCAGACCATTAATGTGGATGGGGGTCTGATCTTCTCCTGACGGCGTCGTACGCGGCTGGCCTGCCGCACAGGCGGGCTTTTTTCAGCCAGACTTTTCTGTTATATGCACATTTTGCCGCTGCTGTCCTGCATCGCCGTCACAATATGTTAAGGTAATGATTGATAATTTGGCTTTTGTTGCAGCAACGAATCAATCAATTTACCAGGTGACATGATACGGAAAACGGGTTTTCTCGCCTTAATCACGCTGTCGCTCTCCGCGATACCCGCCGCGCACGCGTTTCAGACCGACACCGCCGTGTCAGAGACGCCATTCGACGATCCTGCGCGCTACAGCGACGCCCTGCCGACCCTCGGCAGTGTCAGCGATCAGGATGAGGCGTGGAGCAAAAAGCTGGCGGCCGTCGCCAAAAGTATCGGTGAGGCGAGCAAAAACGACAGCAACGTCACGTTTGGCCAGCAGGCGGGCATCTGGGCGTTCAATCATCTGCGGGATGAGGTGGCCGAACGGGTAGAGAGTGAAGGGCAGTCGCTGCTGTCGCCTTATGGCACTGCACAGCTCGATCTGAAAGTGGACATGGAGGGTAACTTCACCGGCACCGGCGGCGATCTCTTCAGCGCCCTGGCCGATGAAAACAGCCTGCTCACCTTCAGCCAGCTTGGCCTGCACGAAACTGACGATGGGCTGGTCGGCAACGCCGGACTGGGTCAGCGCTGGGAGGCGGGTAACTGGCTGCTGGGTTACAACGGCTTTGTCGACCGCACCTTCAGCAGCGGCCTGCAGCGCGCCTCGGTCGGCACAGAGGCGTGGAGCGATTCGCTGCGCCTCTCCGCCAACTACTATCAGCCTCTCTCCGGCTGGAAAAACCTGAGCGATTCCCGGCAGCAGCGGATGGCGCGCGGCTATGACATCACCAGCCAGAGCTATCTGCCGTTCTACCGGCAGCTCGGCGTCTCCGTGAGCTATCAGCGCTATCTGGGGGAGAATGTCGATCTGTTTAACAGCGGCAACCGCTATCACAACCCTTCCGCCATGTCGTTTGGTCTCTCCTACACGCCGGTGCCACTGGTGACGCTCTCCGCCACCCATAAAACCAGCAGCGCCGGCGAGAGCCAGGATCAGCTGGGTCTGAAGCTCAACTACCGTTTCGGCGTGGCGCTGCGCCGCCAGCTTGATGCCGATAACGTCGCTGAAGCGCACTCGCTGCGCGGCAGCCGCTACGATACGGTGACCCGCAGTGACACGCCGGTGCTCGCCTTCCGTCAGCGTAAAACCCTGTCGGTCTTTCTGGCGACCCCGCCCTGGCAGCTCAGCAGTGGCGAGAGTCTGCCGCTGAAGCTGCAGGTGCGCGCCAGTTATGCTATCCGGGCGGTGAGCTGGCAGGGCGATACGCAGGCACTGAGCCTGACACCGCCTGCCAACAATGCCGATCCGCAGGGCTGGAGTGTGATCCTGCCGCAGTGGGACCCGTCACCCGATGCCAGCAACGAATATCGCCTGTCGGTAACGCTGGAGGACAGCAAACAGCAGCGCGTGACCTCGAACTGGATCACCCTGAAGATTGCGCCACCGATGCCGATGGATGACGTGTCGCAGAACGATCGCTTCGATCTGATGGCTCCCGGCGCGGCGCTGTAATCACCTCCGCGGCCTCTGCGGCGGCGTTGTCCCGCCCGCGCTGCCTGAGCCGGGCGGGGGCTGAAAAGCAGTAACATCAGGTTGCAATCATCAGCCGCAACTATCGCAGCAATGGATAAGGCGTGACGGGAAAATGCCGATAACTACAGCAGTTCCCACTCCTTTTCGGATTTGCTGATGCGCCTGAATGTACTGAAAACTCTGCTTCCCTCTTTTATCCGTCAGCGTGGCCTGCACGCTGCCGCGTCGTTCACCTCGCTGGGCGGTGCCATGGCCGTGATTGAGTTCACCCCGGCTGGCATTATCCGCCGGGCCAGTCCGCTGTTTCTGGCGACGATGGGATACCGGGCGGAGGAGATCGTGGGTCAGCATCACCGCATGTTCTGTCCGCCTGCGCTGGTGAACTCGGCTGAATATCAGCGTTTCTGGCAGCGCCTCGCGGCAGGGGAGAGCTTCAGCGACAAATATCTGCGGCTGGCTAACGGCATGCGCCCGGTCTGGCTGGAGGCCAGCTATATTCCGGTGACCGATCGACGCGGCCGGGTGTTCAAAATCATCAAGATCGCCGCCGATATCTCAGAGAGGATGCAGTCGTCGCTGGAGAAAGAATCCATCATTAATGCGATCAGCCGCTCGATGGCGATGATCGCTTTCAGCCCTGACGGGATTGTGCTGGAGGCAAACGACAACTTTCTCCAGGCCACCGGTTATCAGGCTGCGGAGGTGGTGGGACAGCATCACCGGCTTTTCTGTTCAGCGGAACTTTCAGGGAGCGAGGAGTACCGTCAGTTCTGGGCGCGGCTGAATCAGGGTGAATTCTTTTCGGGGCAGTTTCCCCGGCTCAACCGGCGGGGCGAACCGCTCTGGCTCAGAGCGACCTACAATCCGGTCTTCAACAGCGACGGGCAGCTCGACAAAATTGTGAAGTTCGCCACCGATGTGACGGAGCAGGTGCTGCGTAATCAGCAGGAATATGACGCGGCGCTGAACGCCTGGAATATGGCGGTTCAGACGCGGGGCAGTGCGCAGGCCGGGGCCGATGTGATTGAACACAGCATTCAGAAAATCAGCCAGATCGCTCAGGAGATGGGCGTTGTGTCGGCCGATGTCTCGCGCCTTAACAGTCAGTCTGCCAGCATCGATGGCATGGTAGAAACCATCCGGCGTTTTGCAATGCAGACCCGACTGATCGCCCTCAATGCCGCCATTGAGGCGGCGCGGGCAGGCGCGTCGGGTCGCAGTTTTGCCGTCGTCGCGGCCGAGGTGCGCACCCTGGCCGCCAGCGTCAGCAGCGCGACCGAGGAGATTGAACGGGTTGTGGCGGGCAATAACGAACTGGCGCGAGAGGTGCTGCGTGGCATTGAAACGTCGCTGGCGAGTACCGGTCAGGGAGTGAGCCTGATGCGTGAGGCGGGCGAGGTTATCGCCAGCATTCAGAAAGATTCGGAGCGGGTCGAGAGCGCCGTGCGTGAGGTTGCCCGGGCGGCACACGGCGAGTAATCGCCCATAAAAGGCGGGCTGAACAGTCCGCCGCAACAGCGGCCCGGCATGGCCTGCATCCCGTCAGCCTGTCGTCCGGCAGCGCGTCTGTCAGCGCACGATGGCCATCACCACCCGTAATGCATGGGTATAGATATCTCTCTGGCCGTTGACGGAGCGCGCCTCCTGCTGCCGGAGAAACGCCAGGATCTCCTCCGCGCCCGCTGGCTGGCCAGACTTCAGCAGGCTGGCGACCGCGTGGCCGACCACGGCATGCACCTCATCCATGTCGACCGGTTTATTCGTGCTCAAAGGCGACCCCCGCGCAACAGTGTTGATCAATATTTTCTGAAAGCGGTCTGCTGAGGCGATGCCGCAGGCCCGGGCTGGCCGCCGCCCTGATGTGTGCGGCCATCATGGCAACGCCTTCACTAATTTGTCCCGCAGTGTAGCGACCTGGGCTGTCAGATCGACGAGCTCATGGCAGGCCGTGTCCATCACCGAAATCATATCTGCCGGCACGCCCGCCGCCGTCACTTTAAGCTGGTGGCCCTGCTCGGTCAGGGAGACCCATACCCGGCGCTCATCCTGGCCGGTATCACGCTGGCGGCAGATCACGCCCGCACTCTCCAGCCGCTTAAGAAGCTGACTGAGCGTGCCGGAGTCGAGCCGGACGCGCGCCCCGATTTCGGAAACGGTCAGGCGATCTTTTTCCCACAACACCAGCAGCACCAGATACTGCGGATAGGTCAGCCCCAGCGGCTTCAGCCGTGACTGATACAGTTTTGTCATCGCGAGGGAGGCGGAGTAGAGCGCAAAGCAGAGAAACTGATCGATCGTTTCCGGTGCTGCACCAGGCGGCGGCGTTTCACAGATCCCCGTGGTTTCATCGTTCATATGTTTACTCATTCTGAGTCGGGGACGGGGGGCGGCATCCTGATGCGTCTCCGCTGTAAGGGCACCGCGGTTGCTCCGGGTCGGCAACCCTGGCGGCCGCCTCGCTTTACGCTGTCAGGCTCCCGCTCTGTCGGGGGCCGTTGCGGCGGGAAGAAACCGGTTCCGTTGCCCCCGGATGGAAAGGCAAACCAGTATTGAGTCAAATTAAATTGAAGTCAACCCAACCGGCAGCCACGCCGGGTGCACAACGTGCTGAAGCGGCTGGCGCAGCTAACCGGCTGCGCATTCAGCACGTCTCCACCCGACACGTTCGGCGCGGCGTGGTCTGCCGGAGAGCGTTAAACCGTGAAGGTCTCGACCATGCCGCGCAGATCGCGCGCCTGGGCCAGCAGTGACTGCGAGGCTGACGAGGACTCCTCCACCAGCGCGGCGTTGTTCTGGGTAACCCCATCCATCTGACTTACCGCAACGCTGACCTGAGAGATACCCTGCATCTGCTCGCTGGAGGAGAGTGAGAGGTTGTCCATCGCATCGGCCAGTTCACCGACGCGGCTGACAATCTTCAGAATACGTTCACCCGTTCCCGCCGCGACGCTCACACCGCCTTCGACCTGCGTCACGGCCTGCTCAATCAGCTGTTTGATGTCACGGGCTGCTGTGGCGCTGCGCTGGGCCAGTGAACGGACCTCACCGGCAACGACCGCAAATCCGCGACCCTCTTCACCGGCGCGCGCCGCTTCCACGGCGGCGTTGAGCGCCAGAATATTGGTCTGGAAGGCGATCCCTTCAATCACCGCGGTGATATCCCGGACCCGGACCGCACTCAGCGAAATCTCCTGCATGGTCTGCGCCAGACGATGCACATCCGCTTCGCCGTCATGGGCCAGCATGGCCGCCTCGCGCGCAGAACCCGCTGTCTGCTGTGCGCCTGCGGCATTACTTTTCACCGTGGCGGTCAGCTGCTCCATACTGGCTGCGGTTTCCTGCAGGGCCGCGGCCTGCTCTTCGGTGCGTGAAGAGAGCTCCGTGTTACCCTGGGAAATCTCATCGGCCGCCAGCGCAACCGACGCCGAGGCGTCTTTAATCTGCGTGACCATGCCGCGCAGGTGTGTCTGCATGCTGTTCAGTGAGGCGAGCAGGCTTGTCGTGTCACCCGTCCGCAGCGTGACCGGCGAGGTGAGATCACCGGCCGCGATCGCTGCCGCCAGCGTCTGCGCCTGGATCGGTTCGCCGCCCAGCTGACGCATCAGCATCCGCACAATGAATGTGCAGGTGGCGACCGCCGCCAGCAGAGAGATGACCGTCAGGATCATCAGTATGCGGGTGGTGCGACCAATGCTGTTGCCATTCTCCACGACGGTCTGCTGGCTGCTGCGCATCTCAAGCTCGGTCAGCTCGTTTATTGCCTTCAGCAGGCTTTGCTGTGCCGGTCGCGCGACGTTTAACAGATAATCTGTGACCTCCTGCTGACGGTTTTCCAGCCCCAGTTTCCCCGCCGTCATCAGCGTGGAGAGGGCCGCACCCTCACTGGACTCAATCCGCTCCATCGCTTCCCGCCCGGCCTGCCCGGCGTCCGTCTGCATCATGCGTGCCAGCGCTTCGCGGTTGCTGATGTAAAGCGCCCGCTGTTTCTGCAGGCGTTCCCACTCAGGCTGCATCGCCTTCGGATCGGTCAGCAGGGCAAGGTTGCGCACGGCAATCGCCATATCACGGACGCCGCCCCGCATATCGAGCACCGTCTGATATTTTTTCAGCCGCACATTCACCACCTCGTTCATGCCATCGCGGGCACTGTCCAGGGCGTGAATCGCTGTGCCAGCACAGATAACTAACAGCAAAATCAGTAAACCAAAACCTGCACTCAGACGCGTTGAGATTTTCATGTGTTTTTCCGGAAGGGGTCATTAGTTAAGACGGTATCGGCCGTCAGCGGCAATTCTGGAGGGTTGCTATTAACTAAATTGAGCGCTATTTATTGCCGTGCTATTCAGTGACTTGCCGGTAAGAAACCCCGCAGGAGGATTAATTTATCCGGTCGGACCTGTTAAAACGCCCGCCGCTGCCGATAGATCCCTGACTGGTATGAGTGATCAGTTCTGCCCCTGCCGGTCAGGAGCGATCCTCTGCCTCACTGTCACACAGCCAGTGAGAACGCCTGATTAGTACCAGGCAGAACAGAAGGGGTCATTATTGTCAGCCACGCGCAGACCGTGTTTAACCATCACGCCCCGGTTTTTTACAGAAAAATTAAAACAACACTCTGACACCTTTCATCACCAGGAATTAACGCATGCGCCTGAAACTTTTCTGGCTCGCAATGCTGAATATTGCGACCATCTTTTTACTTTCCACATTGTGGGAATATGGGCTTGAGGCGCACCTCGCTCATCTGCTCGGCCTGAGCTATAACCTGGATTTTGAAACCAGCGAACGCTTACGGTTCATCCTGACATCGACCGCTTTCGCCGGGCTGGCGATGGTGATTCCGGCGCTGCTGATTGCGGGTCTGATCCGCAAAACACTGCTGGCCGAAAAAAATGCGCTCAGGCTGGCCGGAACCGATGCGCTGACCGGCGTACTCAATCGCCGATCGTTCAATGCGCATATCGCCGCGCTGGATGACTGCGGGATGCCGTATACACTGACGCTGCTTAATATCGATGATTTCAAAACTATCAACGATCTCAACGGCCATCGTCAGGGGGACACGATCCTGGTGGCGCTCGCGTCGATGCTGACCGCGTCGGCTGGCACGGAAAGTCAGGTGTTTCGCATCGGTGGCGATGAGTTTGCCCTGGTCGTGGCGGCGTCTCAGGCCGAGCAGGCGCTGCTGGAGGCCGGCAGGATCTGTGAGCATGCCTCATCTATCCGCACCGGGCCGCATACCGTTATGCACCTCTCTGCCGGTATTGCCAGTTCTGACTGTCCGGGACAGGAGGATGTGGTGCGGGCCGCCGATCTGGCGCTCTGTGAGGCGAAGCGCAATAAAGAGGCCTCTCTGGCCCGTTTCACGCCGGATATGGCGCTGCGCTTCCTGCAGCGGGAGAAGATGGAGCATGAGGTCGCCGCCGCCGTCAGCGGGCATGCCATCGTGCCTTTCCTGCAGCCGCTGGTTTCGCTGCGCACCGGCAACATCACCGGGTTTGAGATCCTGGCGCGCTGGATCACCGCCTCCGGTCAGACGGTGGCACCCGCGCAGTTTTTGCCCGTGGTGGAGCGGCTCGGGCTGATGGACAGCCTCACCGTGGCGCTGCTGCAGGATGCCGTCAGCGCCACGCGGGCATGGCCTGCCGGGCTCGGTCTGTCGCTGAATATCACCCCGGAGCAGCTGCTGAGACCTGCGCTGACCAACTGCCTCTCCGCCATTATGCAGCAGGCCGGGCCGGTGATGCTGGAGCTCGAAATCACTGAACAGAACGTGATGGCGATCTCCGACGATGCCCGTCAGGCGATCAGACGCCTCAGGGAGGAGGGGATTGGGGTCGTGCTGGATGATTTTGGCACCGGCTACTCCAACCTGTCGGTGCTGCTGGGGCTGGGGATTACCAAAATCAAAATCGATCAGTCGTTTATTGCCGGGATCGTCACCGGGTCGGAGCAGCGCAAGGTGGTGGAAACCCTGCTGACGCTCTGTCAGGAGCTGAACGTCATTATTACCGCAGAAGGTATTGAGGTTGTCTCAACGCTGAGATGGCTGAGAAAGCGCGGTTGTGACTACGGTCAGGGCTATCTCTTCAGTCGTCCGATACCGGCTGAGCAGGCTACACTGCTGCTGGCATCGGCGGATGCAGAGGGATTCATTCAGGAAGCCGCCGTCTCCGTTATCGAGCCAGACCCGGAGGCTCAGCTGGCACAGCGATAAAAAACGGGCCCGGCAGCGTGTGCCGGGCCCGTATGGGCATCAGAACTGATATATCAGACCCACGGCCGTAATATCATCCGTGGCCAGTTTAAGCGGGTTGTTGTCTTTCAACAGGTTGATGCGGTATTCGCCATAGACCGACATATTCTTGTTGAAGTAGTAGGTCGCACCCACTGCAGTGTATTTGACAATGTCGGCGTCGCCGATATTCTCAATGTCTTTACCTTTCGATGAGACGTAACCCACAGACGGACGGAAACCATTCAGGAACTGATACTGAGCAACGGCTTCAAAGTTCTGCGCCTTGTTTGCGAAACCGTTGGTGATCGGCGTGGCGTTCAGGGTTTCACCATACATCGCGGCCAGATAAACCTGGTTCGCATCATATTTCACTGAGGTCGCCCAGTGCTGCGCTTTTTCGCCTTCACCGCGTGGGGCGGCGTTCTGCGCCGTTGTGCGATCCAGGCTGGCAAAGGCCCCGGCGAAGCTCAGGCCGAAATCGAAGTCATAAGAGGCAGAGAGGGCAAAGCCATCGCCGTTAGAACGACGTACGCCGTCGGTGTTAGCGCTGCGATCGTTTTTACCCTGATACTGCGCGGCAACATTTAATCCCTGAACCAGGCCAAAGAAATCGCTGTTACGCCAGGTCAGCACGCCGGTTGAGCGGCCAGAGAGGAAGGCGTCGGTGTAGCCGGAATCGCCGCCAAAGAAGGGCAGCATATCGGTGTAACTCAGCGCGTCATATACCAGGCCGTAGTTACGTCCATAATCCAGCGCACCGGCTTCGCCAAACTTCAGGCCAGCGTAACCCAGGCGGGTACGGTTGCCGCTCTGCGCATCGCTGCCTTCTGAGTTGTGCAGGCTGTACTGATACTGCCAGAAACCGTAGCCGGTCAGCTGATCGGTAATCTTTGTTTCGCCTTTAAAACCCAGGCGGGAATAAGAGGAGGTATCACCGTTGTTCTTATCGTCGTCAGAAAAGAGGTGCGACACGTTAATCTTGCCGACCAGATCCAGCTTATTTCCATCCTTGTTATAAATTTCTGCGGCCTGCACTGAAGAGAGGCCGAGCAGTAACGGCATGACAGCCGCCAGTAAAGTGCGCTTCATCATCTATTCATTACCCTGTATTCATTAATTATTATGCCCCGGCTGCGGGGAGAAAAGAAAATGACACAAAAAGTTAAAATCACAAAGCGCAATAAAAGTAACAAAATGTGATATGCATATTCAGTAAAGAAAAATGCGTGTCTGAAAGACGATTAAATTCGGATGTAATAAGCATTTCTTCTGATGGATTTTATCGTTTTTAATAAAAAAGTGATGATTATCAGTTGCTAATTGGTGGGTGTTGCTTTTCTATTCCCGGCATTTTGTATGTTTTTAAATCATCATTCCCGCTGATTAAATTATGGATAAGGCATTAACGCAAATAAGCGATAAGGGTTTTATTCTAACCATTAGTCTGCGTAGTAATATCTGTTCATCTTTATTTCAAAGGTTATTCCGCTGCCAATCATCACGCCGGGAATAATGCAGAAGAAATCGTTTTCATTATATTTATCCGCATAAAAAATAATCAGGCCAGACGTCGAACTGCCCGCTTAAATGAAAAGATTCTGTTAAATCCTGGCATGTCGTCATCCTCTCGCTGAATATTCTGCGCCTCATCCTGCACCGTCGCGAGGCAGGCTGCGCTAAAACAGGGCACTCTTCGGGCCTTTTGCGGAGTGATTGTTTATCAGCGATCACAAAAGCGATATTTCATCCCGCGATTGCATAATTCCGCTATTTAAAACCCGGCTCTGCCGCTGCAATCAGACAATTATTCACTATATATGCAAAAAAAGTGAATATCAGCGGCGTGTAACTTATTGATATTGCGTCAGGGTGACGATTTTATGCAGTTAATTCTCTGGCTGGCACGTTAACTGCACTCTACAGTAGGGCTGCATTACAACATCCCTTAACAATTTTAAAACAATAGCTTTACCCGACCGGGAAAGCAGGAGAATGGGTTATGGCACTGCACGTTTCACGTCACGATTTCGATCAATGGATGATGCCGGTTTATGCACCCGCGACATTTGTCCCGGTTCGCGCGGAGGGCTCAACCGTCTGGGATCAGAATGGCAAAGACTACGTCGACTTCGCCGGTGGCATCGCCGTGAATGCGTTAGGGCATGCGCATCCGGCATTACAACAGGCGTTGCAGGAGCAGGCCGCCCGTTTATGGCACACCGGCAATGGCTACACCAATGAGCCGATCCTGCGACTGGCGAAGCAGTTAATTGATGCCACCTTTGCTGATCGGGTCTTTTTCTGTAACTCCGGTGCGGAGGCCAACGAAGCGGCGCTGAAGCTGGCGCGCAAAGTGGCCCACGATCGGGTCGGCCCGCAGAAAAGTGGCATTGTGGCATTTAAGAATGCGTTTCATGGCCGCACGCTGTTTACCGTTACCGCCGGGGGTCAGCCCGCTTACTCTCAGGATTTTGCGCCGCTGCCACCTGCCATCCAGCACGCCCCGTTTAATGACCTGGCGGCCGCGGCGGAACTCATTAATGACCAGACCTGCGCAGTGATTGTGGAACCCATCCAGGGGGAGGGCGGCGTGCTGCCTGCCGATCCGGCGTTCCTGCGCGGACTGCGTGAACTTTGCGACAGGCATCAGGCCGTGCTGATTTTTGATGAAGTGCAGAGCGGCGTGGGCCGCACCGGTTCGCTTTATGCCTATATGCACTACGGCGTCACACCCGATGTCCTGACCAGCGCCAAAGCGCTCGGCGGTGGCTTCCCCATTGGGGCGATGCTGACGCGCGACGATCTGGCGAGCGTGATGGGTGTCGGCACACACGGCACCACGTATGGCGGTAATCCGCTGGCGGGCGCGGTGGCCGGTAAAGTGATGGAACTGGTCAATCAGCCGGACTTTATGACGGGAGTGACAGAGCGTCACCAGTGGATCGTCTCGGCTCTGGGGGAGATCAACCAGCGTCTGCAGCTGTTTAAAGAGGTGCGCGGCCTGGGCCTGCTGATAGGTGCGGTGCTGAGCGATGCGTATGCCGGCAAAGCCAAAGCGATTAACCTGGCTGCCGCTGAGATGGGCGTCATGGTGCTGATTGCGGGTGCGAACGTGGTGCGTTTTGCCCCGGCCCTGAACATCAGCGAGCAGGAGGTGAAGCTGGGTATGGCACGCTTTGCCGAGGCCTGTGAAAGCCTGGTACGAGGGTCCGCATCATGATGGTAATCCGTCCGGTTGAACGCGATGATTTAAGCCAGCTGATGACGCTGGCAGGCAAAACCGGCGGCGGGCTGACCTCGCTGCCGGTCGATAGCGCCACGCTTCAGGCGCGAATCGATCGATCGCTGCAAACCTGGCAGGATACGCTGCCGCGCGCTGAGCAGGGCTACGTCTTTGTGCTGGCCGACAGTGAAGATAATCGTGCTGTGGGCATCTGCGCCATTGAAGTGGCGGTGGGCCTTCAGGACCCCTGGTATAACTTCCGCGTCGGCACGCAGGTGCACGCGTCGAAAGAGCTGAACGTCTACGCCGCGCTGCCGACCCTGTCGCTGAGTAACGACCATACCGGCAGCAGCGAGCTCTGCACCCTGTTTCTCGACCCTGAGTATCGTGACGGCAAAAATGGCTATCTGCTCTCCAAATCACGCTTCCTGTTTATGGCTAACTTCCGTGACCGTTTTATGGAGCGGGTAGTCGCGGAGATGCGGGGCGTCAGCGATCAGCAGGGCCACTCACCCTTCTGGGAGAGCGTCGGCAGCCGCTTCTTCTCAATGGACTTCAGCAAAGCGGACTTCCTCAGCGGCACCGGCCAGAAAGCCTTTATCGCCGAGCTGATGCCGAAACATCCACTCTACATCGACTATCTGACCCCGGAGGCGCAGGCGGTCATCGGCCAGGTTCACCCGCAGACGGCACCTGCCCGGGCCGTACTGGAAGCGGAGGGCTTCCGCTACCTCAACTATATCGACATCTTTGATGGCGGCCCGACACTGGAGTGCGACATTGACCGCATCCGCGCCATTCGCAAAAGCCGGCTGCGCGGCGCAGAGCGGGGTGAAAATCCGGCGGATGCACCGCTCTGCCTGGTCGCCAATAACCATTACCGCCAGTTCCGTGTCGCGCTAATCCCGGCAGATGCCGACGGTGACAGCATAAAACTGACGGACGAACAGATGCGGGCGCTCCACTGCCAGCCGGGCGACAGCCTGCGGGTGGTGACGCTCTGCAAAGAGGAGAAAACAGCATGACGCACCTGATTAAGGGAGAGTGGCAGAGCGGTGAGGCAGAGCACCTGACGAAAGCGGACCCGGTGAGAGGGGAACCGCTCTGGCAGGGGCAGGCGGCTTCAGCAGAGCAGGTCGCCGCCGCCTGCGAGGCGGCGCGCGCCGCGTTTCCGGGCTGGGCAACCCGCCCGCTGGCGGAGCGTCAGGCCATCATCGAAAAATTTGCGGCCGGTCTGGACGCGCAAAAAGCGGAACTGGCCGACACTATTGCGCGTGAAACCGGGAAACCGCGCTGGGAAGCGCTGACCGAAGTGGCGGCGATGATCAATAAAATCGGCTTTTCAGTGAAGGCTTACCATAGCCGCACCGGTGAACAGCAGCAGGGCGAAAGTTCCCTGCGCCATCGTCCCCACGGCGTGCTGGCGGTGTTCGGCCCCTATAACTTCCCCGGTCATCTGCCAAACGGCCACATCGTGCCGGCGCTGCTGGCGGGAAACTGCGTGGTCTTCAAACCCAGTGAGCTGACGCCGCTGACCGCCGAAAAAACCGTGCAGATCTGGCTGGCGGCAGGCCTGCCTGCCGGTGTGCTGGCGCTGCTGCAGGGCGGACGTGAAACGGGCCAGGCGCTGGCCAGCTGCAGCCAGATCGACGGCCTGCTGTTTACCGGCAGTGCCCATACCGGCTATCAGCTGCATCGCCAGTTTGCCGGTCAGCCTGAAAAGATGCTGGCGCTGGAGATGGGCGGCAACAATGCCCTGATTGTCGAGGATCCGGCGGACCTGGATGCGGCGGTCAACATCACGCTGCAATCCGCCTTTATTACGGCGGGACAGCGCTGCACCTGTGCCCGTCGCCTGCTGGTGAAGCGCGGAGCGGCGGGAGAGGCGTTTCTGCAGCGGCTGGTGGAGGTTGCAGGCCGGCTGCAGCCGGCGGCCTGGGATGCCGAACCGCCCCCTTTTATGGGCAGCGTGATTTCAACCGGCGCGGCAGAGAAGATCATGGCGGAGTGGCAGCGGCGGGTGGAGGCGGGCGGCGAGGTGCTGCTGGCGATGCGCTGGCCGGATCGCCACAGCGCGATCCTGACGCCCGGCATCATTGATATCACCGGCGTGCAGGGCATTCCGGATGAGGAGGTTTTTGGCCCGCTGCTTAATGTGATCCGTTACGACACCTTTGACGAGGCGATAGCACTGGCGAACCAGACCCGCTACGGCCTGTCGTGTGGCCTGATCTCCCCCCTGCGCGCGCAGTTTGATCAGCTGCTGCTGGAGGCGCGAGCCGGCATCGTCAACTGGAACAAACCGCTCACCGGTGCCGCCAGTACCGCGCCGTTTGGCGGCATTGGGGCCTCGGGTAACCATCGGGCCAGCGCCTGGTACGCGGCAGACTACTGCGCCTGGCCGATGGCCTCGCTGGAGTCGCCGGACCTGACGCTGCCCGCCACGCTCTCACCAGGCCTGGATTTCTCACCCTCGGAGACGTTGCTATGAAGGCCACCGAAGCGAACTTTGACGGTCTGGTGGGGTTGACCCACCACTATGCCGGGCTCTCATTTGGTAATGAAGCCTCAACCCGCAATCAGCTGCAGCCCTCGAACCCCCGTCTGGCGGCAAAGCAGGGGCTGCTGAAGATGAAGGCGCTGGCCGATATGGGGTTTGTGCAGGGGGTGATCCCCCCGCATGAGCGTCCTAATATCGCGGCGCTGCGCCAGCTTGGCTTCCGTGGCAGTGACGAGCAGGTCGTGGCGGCGGCCGGGAAAACCGCGCCGGGCTTACTCTCTGCGGCCAGTTCCGCCTCGGCGATGTGGGTCGCCAATGCGGCCACCGTGTCGCCGTCAGCCGACAGCGGTGATGGCCGGGTTCACCTGACGGTGGCCAACCTGAACAATAAATTTCACCGCGCGATGGAAGCCCCGGAAACCGCCGGGCTGCTGCGCGCCATCTTCCGCGACAGAGACCATTTTGCGGTGCACGATGCGCTGCCTCAGGTGGCGATGTTCGGCGATGAAGGGGCCGCAAATCACAACCGCCTGGGGGGCGACTATGGCGAGCGGGGCGTACAGCTGTTTGTCTATGGCCGCGACAGCAGCCATGAGGGGAAAGCCCCGCAGCGCTATCCGGCGCGCCAGACGCGCGAGGCCAGTGAAGCGGTCGCCCGTCTGCATCAGCTCTCACCTGAACACCTGCTGTTTGCGCAGCAGAATCCGGCGGTTATCGACCAGGGGGTTTTTCATAACGATGTAATCGCGGTGAGTAACCAGCAGATGCTCTTCTGCCATCAGCAGGCATTTGTCGATCAGCCTGCACTGCTGGCGCAGCTTCGGGCACGCGTGCCCGGATTTGTGGCGCTGGAAGTGCCGGAGAATCGGGTGTCGGTAAAAGATGCGGTCGACACCTATCTGTTTAACAGTCAGCTGTTGAGCCGTCCCGACGGCACCATGATGCTGGTGCTGCCGGAAGAGTCGCGTCAGCATCCGGAGGTCTGGCGTTACCTGTGCGAGCAGGTGGAAGGGGATGGGCCGCTGAAGGATCTGAAGGTGTTTGATCTGCGTGAAAGTATGTACAACGGCGGTGGGCCAGCCTGCCTGCGTTTGCGGGTGGTACTGACGCCTCAGGAGCAGCAGGCCGTCAATCCCGCCGTGCTGATGAACGATCGGCTGTTCGTCGCCCTGAACAGCTGGGTCGACCGCCACTACCGCGATCGGCTGACCCAGGCCGACCTGGTGGATCCGCAGCTGCTGCGGGAGGGTCGTGACGCGCTGGATGAACTGACGAAGCTGCTAGACTTAGGAAATGTGTATGCATTTCAGCAGTGAAGGCGATGGCAGCACGGGCTGCCACCTGCCTGAGGCGTAAAGGAGGAACGATGCAGGACTTTTTGCAGCAGACGCTGTCCGGTGAGGCACCGCGAAAGCGCAGGGGGGAAACGGCGCATCTTCGCTGGCAGTGGTTGTATCACGGCATCCTGCTGATGGAGCCGGTTGTGCCCGTTAAGCAGGCGCTGGTGCTCTCCGCCGGGATCCACGGCAATGAAACGGCCCCGGTGGAAATCATGAATCAGCTGGTCAATGCGCTGCTTCGCGGCGAAAAGCCGTTACAGCAGCGGATGCTGGTGATTCTGGGCAATCCCTCTGCGCTGCGCACTGGCAAACGCTATGTCCGTTATGATATTAACCGGCTGTTTGGCGGACGCTGGCAGCAGGTGGACGATGGCGATGAGGCGCGCCGCGTGCTGCGGCTGGAGCAGGCGCTGGAGAACTTCTGGCTGCTGGGCGAATGCGATGAGACGCGCTGGCATCTCGATATGCACACGGCGATTCGCGGCTCATACCATCCGCAGTTCGGCGTCATGCCGCAAAACGATCGTCCCTGGCCTCCCGCGTTTCTCGACTGGCTGGCGGCTGCCGGTCTGGAGGCGCTGGTCTTTCATCGCGCACCGGGCGGAACCTTTACCCATTTCAGCTGTGAACATTTCGGTGCGGCCAGCTGCACCCTGGAGCTGGGGAAGGCGCTGCCGTTCGGCGAAAACGACCTGCGCCAGTTCAGTGCGGTACAGCAGGCGCTGGCGGCGCTGCTCTTTGGTGACCCCATGCCCGCCACCCGCGTGAAGCCGCGCCACTATCGGGTTGCGCAGCAGGTCACCCGGCTGAGTGAGCACTTCAGGCTGCACATGACGCTGGAGACGCTGAACTTTACCGCCTTTCCTCAGGGCACGCTGCTGGCCGAGGATGGGGATACCCGCTACTACGTGCAGCAGGCACGGGAATATGTGCTTTTCCCGAATCCCGGCGTTGCTGCCGGACTGCGAGCCGGCCTGATGCTGATTGAAGAGGGCGAACAGACCCAGGCGCTGCCTCTCTGACGGGGGGCAGCTGACGGGTTACAGCGATCCGCGCTAAAAATCGGCAGGAAAGCGGGAGATCCTCTTCCGCTTTCCTGCCGAAACCCTTACACTCCTCCACGATTTCTTCGAAATTCGCTGTAAATTCATAAAGTTTTTCAATTCCTCACGCCTTTCTTCTCATTCTCTTCATGATTGCCGGATTTTTGTCTTTTATGCTTTCACGGCTTTACTCAGGCTCTGAGTAGTTGACGTTCAGCGTCGTATTCTTGTTTCCGAAGACGCGACAGAGTGCTGTCGTCATTATCATGAATCATAAGGACACTATTATGCGCAAACTGACTTCCCTGTTACTGGCTTCTTCGCTGGCGTTTGGTGCAGCCAGCGCCGTCCATGCCGCCGCGGATTCCCTGACGCCTCCGCCAGCCGGCAGCGAAAAAGCGATGCATAAGCCGCCAATGCGCCACGGCATGGAGATGATGTTCCATGGTCTGAATCTGACCGACGCGCAGAAAACCCAGATGCGCGACATCATGAAAGAGAGCCACAAAGATATGCAGCGTCCGTCACAGGATGATCGCCGTGCGATGCACGACATCATCGCGGCTGACAGCTTCGATAAGAGCAAAGCCGAAGCGCAGGCAGAGAAGATGTCTGCCAACGGTAAAGAGCATGCGCTGAAGATGCTGGAAACCCAGAACAAGCTCTATAACGTGCTGACGCCGGCGCAGAAGAAACAGTACAACGCCAACTTTGAGCAGCGCCTGACCGAAAAAGGCCCGCGCGAAGGCAACATGGCGCCACCGGCACCACCGGCTGAATAATCTGAGCTAAGCGATACATCTGAGACCGCCGGTGCTGTCCACTGCAGGTAAGTGGACAGCACCGGCGGTTTTTTTATAGCGGCAGGATAGGGTAGTCACCCGAGAGGATAGGACGGCAGAGGATTTTGTAGCCGTCGTGATCGAATCCCCCTTTGGGCCGCTGCAGTTTTTTTGCCTCTTCCATGCTGCTGACCGACCCCAGATAGAACCAGTGGTCGATGACGTGGATCTGCGTCATCTGTTTGCCTTCTTCCACCAGCCCCACGGCACCCTGCCACGGCCAGCAGAAGACCCGCACGTTCTCCAGCGCTTCCAGCAGCCGATCATGGTGATCGCTGACCGGCTCTTTACCGCAGCAGGCCCCGGCGCAGCGGCGCAGTGCCGAACGGAAGCAGCCCCGCTGCGGACTCAGGGCTTCCAGACCCAGCAAACCGTGACAGAGCTTATACTCATCGGCGAGTTGCTTGAGCCGTTCCAGCGCAGCAAACCGGCTGCGATAGAGCCCGAAGAGATTAGGTGACTGGCTGAAATCAAGATCCTTTGCGTAGACCACTTCGGGTTTGCCGTGGGTGATCTGCAATGAACAGAGCTGCCGGTTTTTGCGCAGGCGTTTATTAAACAGCGGCTGCTGGGTTTTGATCATCTGTGCTTCCAGCAGCAGCGCGCCGAGATCGCCCGCGGTGGGGATCCAGCTGACGCGTCGCGACTGACGCAGCATCTTCGCCTCGTCAGGGGTGCGAAAATGGGACATCACCCGGGAGCGCAGATTCACGCTTTTGCCGATATAGAGCGGCAGCGACTCACTCTCGCCGTGGAAGGTGTAGACGCCAGGGTGATTCGGCAGACCTTCCAGCCACTCACGCAGGTGTTCGGGATATTGATATAGCGCATTCGCGTCGGGTTCGAGGCGATGCGAGGCAGCACGTCTGACCAAAGTGGACTCCATTTACTGGTTGTCCATACAGCATAACAAACCGGTGAAATGATCGCCAGCCGTCTGATCAGCGCGGCCGTGTCGCCAGCCAGCAGATGAGGGAGCCCAGGGTGATCATCGCCACGCCCTGCCAGAAAGCGAGCGGTGGCGTCAGGCCGAGCCACAGCGATCCCAGCAGGGCCGACAGCACCGGCGTAAAGTAGGAGGCCGTCGCCAGCAGCGTCAGGTTTCCCTGCTGAATGCCGTGATTCCAGGCGGAATAGGCGATGGCGGTGGAGAGGCCGACAAACAGGACTTCCAGCAGCGGCAGCGGCGCAAAGGTCAGCGGCGTCGGGCTGACGGCAAATTTCAGCCACAGCGCCAGCGCGGTCAGGATAAAAAACAGCGTGACGCCGTTGGCACCGCGCGCATAGCGGCGGGTGAAATTGTTATAGAGCGCCCAGGTCAGAGCGGCCAGAAAGGCGAGAGCATAGGCGACGGGATTGCGCAGCATGTTCTGCCACAGCAGCGCCGGCGCGCCACTGCCGCTGCCTTTCATTACCCAGATGATGCCCAGCAGCGACAGCAGCAGACCGGGCCACAGCCAGACGCGGAAACGCTGCTGATTAAACGGGATCGCCAGCACGATCGTCAGGCAGGGCCAGAGATAGTTGATCATCCCCAGCTCCAGCGACTGACGGCGATCGCTCGCCAGTCCGATAGCCAGCGCCAGCGCCATCTCATAGCCGACAAAGAGCACGCCGCCGATCCAGAGATAGATCGCAGGCATCGCCCCTGGCCTGGGCAGACCCCGGGTCAGGCAGAGCAGACAGGCGGTGGTGGTGTAGATCAGCGCCGCGCCGCCGGTGGCACCAAAGGCCTCGCTGACACTGCGCAGCAGGCCGACAGTGGTGCTCCAGAGCAGAATGGCGATAAGCCCGATCAGGGTGGCGCGTGAAACGGTGGCAGGCATGGAGCGATCAACAGCGTGAGTGAAAGGAGCCTCCCTTGCCCGTGCAAAGGAGGCGCAGGATTACTTCCAGAAATCGTCGAAAACCGTGATCGGCGGACGACGTTTGTGCTCGGTTTTGAGATACCAGCCTTCAATGATTTTCGCGCTGTCAGGATGGATACTTTTTCCTTCCAGATAGTCATCAATCATCTCGTAGGTGACACCCAGCGCCACTTCATCCTGCAGGCCCGGACGGTCATCTTCCAGGTCGGCGGTCGGCTTCTTCAGATAGAGGTGCTCCGGACAGCCAAGATGTTTCAGCAGCTGCTTGCCCTGACGCTTGTTAAGGCGGAACAGCGGGTTAATGTCGGTGCCGCCGTCACCATATTTGGTGAAGAAGCCGGTCACCGCTTCCGCAGCGTGATCGGTACCGACTACCACGCCTTTGGTCATGCCGGCGATGCTGTACTGCGCCTTCATGCGCTCACGCGCTTTTTCATTGCCGCGGATGAAATCGGACAGGGTAATCCCGGCCTCTTTCAGCGCGCGCTCGCTGGCCAGGACCGACTCTTTGATGTTAACCACCAGTGAGCGGTCAGGCTGAATAAAGGCCAGCGCGTCCTGGCAATCCTGCTCATCCGCCTGCACCCCATAGGGAAGACGCACGGCAATAAAGGTGTAGTCGTTATCGCCGGTCTCTTCACGCAGCTCCGTAATGGCCCGCTGCGACAGCGCGCCCGCCAGGGTAGAGTCCTGGCCGCCGCTGATCCCCAGCACCAGCGTTTTCAGTCCGCTGTGGCGTTTCAGGTAGGCTTTGAGAAAATCGATGCTGACCCGCACTTCCTGATCGGCGTCGATAGTGGGCTTCACACCCAGGGCTTCAATAATTTCCTGCTGCAGTGACATGAACTTCTCCTCAGGTCAGTGGCCTGTCGGCTCGATGCGAACGTGTTATTAAAGCTAACGTGCCTTCACGAAAACAACAAGCCAAAGCGCTAACTGATTCGCGCTAACCATTGCGAAATCAGTGAGTTTTTCGCTGAGGCTCGGGTTTTTTCGCCAGCACGGTAAACATTAAAATGGCCAGCATAAAGCAACCGAAGATCGTGCCGCACATGCTCAGCACCGAGGTACCGCCGATGCCGGTGATGGGCACGGTAATCGCCCCCAGCGTGAACATGGTGACACCAATCACCGCAGAGGCGCTGCCAGCGCGATGGCCCTGACTCTGCATCGCCAGTGAGGAGGCGGTCGTGGCAATCACCCCATTGCTGGCGATGGTAAAGAACAGCGCGACCAGCAGCAGCGCCAGCGGGGCCTGAAACAGGGCGCAGAGCAGCAGCAGGCTGGAGGCGACAAAGGCCAGCGTCAGGCCGCCTTTCAGCACCCGATATTCGCCCCACAACGGGCAGAGGCGGGCGCTGGTCTGGGAGGCGATCACCAGACCGATGCCGTTGGCCGCAAAGCAGAAGCTGAACGCCTGCGGCGACAGACCGTAGAGCTGCTGCAGCACGAACGGAGAGGCGCCGATGTAGGCGAACATGCCCGACATCATAAAGCCCTGGGTCAGACAGAAGCCCATGAAAGGACGATGGGTCACCACCTGGCCGAGCGCGGCGTAAGCGGAGAAGATCGATCCTTTGCTGCGGCGGGCTTCCGGCAGCGTCTCATGCAGCTTCCAGCGCGCCAGCAGGATCAGCAGAATGGCAATGCCGCCCAGCACCATAAAAATGCCGCGCCAGTTGACGATCGTCATCAGCACGCCGCCCAGCACCGGTGCGCCGATGGGCGCCAGGCCATTGACCAGCATCAGCAGGGCAAAGAATCGCGTCAGTTCATGACCACTGTACATATCGCGCGCTATCGCCCGTGACAGCACCGCGCCACCGGCCCCGGCTAAGCCTTCGAACAGGCGCGCCACCAGCAGCTGGTGGATATCCTGCGCCAGTGCGCAGCCCAGCGAGGCGATAAACAGCAGCACCAGTGACAGGGTCAGCGGACGCAGACGGCCGAACTTATCACTCATCGGGCCAAACAGCAGCTGGCCAACTCCCAGCCCCAGCAGGCCGGCGGTCAGACTCAGCTGAGCCGTGGCGGTTTCGGTGTTGAGGTCCCGCGCCATCTGAGGCAGAGCGGGCAGATAGAGATCGATACAGAGCGGGCCCAGTGCGGCCAGCAGGCCCAGCGTGATGGCATAAACCAGGCGGTTAGAGTGAGCAGGAGTCATTATTCCTCGGGGTCGTCAGCGATGGGGTGAAGAGAAAGCGGGCCAGCCTGCGCCAGAGAGCGTCCGGCAGTGCGGCGGGCACCCTGATCGGCATCCGCGCAGGACAGCGTCACGGAAACGGCGCAAAATCAGAGGGTTCAGATGCCGGGGAGTATACGTCTCTGTTGACAGCAAAACAGCCTTCTTTACGGAATCCTGACATTCCGTCTGCCACAAAAAGGCCGCCATAAACTTGATAAACCTGCATTTATGTTCCAGGCTTGATGCCACATGGACAATAAATGAGGAACAACAAGATGAAGAAGGTGATGGGATGTATCGCTGCGGCGCTGACACTGGCGGCACTGTCTGGTTGTACGACTTACGATCGTGCGGAAAGCTACGTGACTAAGCCAGTCGTTAAGGATGTTAAAAAGGGGATGACCCGCGATCAGGTTCGTCAGATCGCCGGTTCGCCTTCAACTGAAATTACCATGGTTCACGCGCGCGGCACCTGCCAGACGTATGTTCTGGGTCAGCGCGACGGTAAAGCACAGACTTACTTCGTGAGCTATAACGACACCGGCCGTGTTATGAACTACGGCTTCCAGAGCTGCGCGGAGTATGACACCGATCCGCAGGTTCAGCAGTAATCGCTGCTTCTGAATGGTAAACGGCCCGTCTTCATGACGGGCCGTTTTTCGTTGGGGCACTGTTTTATGCCTTCCGGCGCGAAGAGTGGGTGGCAAGCCTGCCGTTACAACCCTGCCGGGCGCGGCACCTCGACATAATCGCCGTCAATCTGCCGCTTGTAGTAGTGGCCATCCTGTACATAAAAACGCCTGCCGTTAAAATCCAGCACCCGCATCTCACCGCTGATCCGCGTCTCTGGCGGTGGCGCCACCACGACATACTCCTCACCGTGACGCTGATAATAGTTGCCGTTGAGCAGGTAGTAGGTCAGCCCGCCAATCAACACGGCGGTGGCGGCCTCGGGCAGAAAGCGCAACGGACCTGGCCCTCCCCAGCGCGGACCGGGGCCACCGTGCCGGCTCCATCCCTCATGCGGTCCCCATCCTCCTGGTGGGCCCCAGCCGCCGGGATGCGCAGAAGCCAGGGCGGGCGCTAAGAGTGTCAGCGTCAGAAGTGAGACGATCATTTTTTTCATCGGGTATTCTCCACAGACGAGTGGAGGCAGAATTCGCTTTTTAAAGAAGAAAGACAAGCGCTAAAGCGGCGGATTTTCGCCTGTTTACCACGCTTAACGCTTTCTTAACGGCGTCGCCATGAACAGGGAAGATTATGGAGAGCGGAAAGGGATTAACCTGGCGCGGATGCGCCAGGTTGAGCAGAGATTAACGGTGCGCCAGTTCGGCGTGGTCGTCACTTTCCAGCACGCGCCTGTCGGTCAGGCCTAACCAGCGGCTGGTGAGTGAACCGGCGGTCATGGAGCCATTGACGTTCAGGGCGGTACGGCCCATATCGATCAGCGGCTCGATAGAGATCAGCAGCGCAACCAGGGTCACCGGCAGGCCCATCGCAGGCAGCACAATCAGGGCGGCAAACGTCGCGCCGCCGCCGACACCGGCCACACCGGCTGAACTCAGTGTGACGATCCCGACCAGCGTCGCAATCCACAGCGGATCAAACGGGTTGATGCCAACCGTAGGCGCCACCATCACCGCCAGCATGGTCGGATAGAGACCGGCACAGCCGTTCTGGCCGATCGTGGCACCAAAGGAGGCTGCAAAGCTCGCCACAGACTCTGGCACGCCCAGGCGACGGGTCTGAGTCTCTACGCTCAGCGGAATGCTGGCGGCGCTGGAGCGGCTGGTAAAGGCGAAGGTAATCACCGGCCACACTTTGCGGAAGAAGCGCAGCGGGTTGATGCCGTTTACCGACAGCAGCAGGGCATGAACCGCAAACATTATCGCCAGACCGAGGTAAGAGGCGACCACAAAACTGCCCAGCTTGATGATGTCCTGCAGGTTAGAACCGGCCACGACTTTAGTCATCAGCGCCAGCACGCCATACGGCGTCAGCTTCATCACTAAACGCACCAGCTTCATGACCCACGACTGCAGGGTGTCAATCGCCACCAGCACCCGCTGACCTTTCTCCTGGTCATCTTTCAGCAGTTGCAGAGCGGCCATCCCCAGGAAGGCGGCAAAAATGACCACGCTGATGATGGAGGTCGGACTGGCACCGGTCAGATCGGCAAATGGATTTTTCGGGATAAAGGAGAGCACCAGCTGAGGCACGCTCAGATCGGAGACCTTGCCGACATAGTTGCTCTGGATCGCACTCAGGCGTGCGGTTTCCTGGACACCCTGCACCAGACCCTCCGCGCTGAGGCCAAACAGACCGGTCACGAAGACGCCGACCAGCGCAGAAATCGCGGTGGTAAAGAGCAGTACGCCAATGGTTAGTACGCTGATTTTTCCCAGCGACGAGGCGTTATGCAGACGGGCGACCGCACTCAGAATCGAGACGAACACCAGCGGCATGACGACCATCTGCAGCAGCTGGACATAGCCATTGCCGACGATGTTAAACCAGCTGATCGACGCTTTGACCACGGCGCTGTTTTCACCGTAGATCAGCTGCAGCACGAGGCCGAACAGCACACCGATCACCAGACCGATCAACACTTTCTTCGACAGGCTCCAGCTATGGCGGCTGAAGCGGGAGAGTAATACCAGCAGCACCACGAAGGCCGCGATATTAAACGTAAGAGGAAGGTCCATACCGAAACTCCAGAGTAATGCGGCCTGTCGTCCGGGAGAGGCCGCATAATGTTAATCACGAATTAAGACAGCAGGAATGGTAACAGCAGCCGGAGAGGCTGCCTTATATCCAAATGGCATGGTTTATAACTAACTGTTGATTTTTGCGGGTTTATTGCGCGGTATGACTGGAAATTAACCGTCCGACCCCATTCTGCAGCGTATCGAACAGCTGGGTCGGCCAGCCGTTTGCACCAAAGGAAGGCATTCCCACCGGAAACCAGAGCGCATAGCCCACCAGACCCAGACACAATACCCGCTCAAGCTGATTGCCTTTCTGGCTGCGCAGAATCGGCAGGCGGAAGCGCCAGCGGCAGGGCCACAGCAATGGCACCCCGGCAGGCGTCAGCATATCGGCCACTATATGGCTGAGGTAGCCCAGGGTCAGACCCTGCAAGACATCAGGCGGTATGGGTGACGACTTGGGCAGGTTAATCTGAAAAAGCCATAAACCGGCGGCCACCGCCAGCAGGCTATGGGTAAAGCCCCGGTGACCAAAAGCGCGCGCAATCGGCTGTGAGAGCCAGCGCAGCCGCTGTCCCAGCAGGGATTTAGGGTGATCGATGTCGGGCAACAGACATGTCAGCAGGGCTGAGGGAACGAGATGCCACCAGTCGGCCTGCGCCAGAACCGGGGTCAGCTCCGCACGTTTGGCAAAAATAGCGCTGGCAATGGCAAAAATGATGTGGCCTTCGCCCGTCATGATAGAACCTGGATGCTAAGAAACTGTCGATGCATCCAGTATAGGGATTTATCCAGTAAATGAGAACATGTGACGCTGTAACTAACAGTGAATTTTTTTACAGGGCGAGCCGCGGCATGTCACGGCTCACCCCGTCTTCTAGCGGGCCAGCCAGCCGCCATCAACCGCCAGCGTGTAACCATTAATATAGTCAGCTGCAGACGAGGCCAGAAAGACCACCGGCCCCATCATGTCATCCGGCACGCCCCAGCGGCCTGCCGGAATACGGTCAAGGATCTCAGCGCTGCGCGCCGCATCTTTGCGCAGGGGTTCGGTATTATCGGTCGCCATGTAGCCTGGCGCGATAGCATTAACATTGATGCCATGCCGTCCCCACTCGTTAGCCATCAGACGGGTTAAGCCCATGACAGCGCTTTTTGAGGCGGTGTAAGAGGGAACGCGAATGCCTCCCTGAAACGAGAGCATTGACGCAATATTAATGATTTTGCCGCCGCTTCCCTGCGCGATAAACCGCTGCGCGATTTGCTGTGAGAGGAAAAACACCGTCTTGCAGTTGATATTCATCACATCATCCCAGTCCTGCACGCTGAATTTCAGGGCATCCTCACGACGGATAATCCCGGCATTGTTGACCAGGATATCCACTCTGCCTGCCGCGGCGACCGCCTCTTCCGCGACCTGCGGGATGAGCTCAGGAGACATCAGATCGGCGGAAACGGACCAGAAGCGGCGGCCAAGTGCTTCCACTTTATGCTGCGTGTCAGTCGGTTCGATGCGGTTGATACCCACTATGTCGCAGCCAGCCTGCGCCAGCCCCAGTGCCATCCCCTGGCCAAGCCCGGTATTACAGCCGGTCACGATGGCGACTTTGCCTGTTAAATCAAATCTGTTCAGTACCATTCGGCTTGTCCTCCGCTTAACGCAGTTCGCTAATTCTGACCGCGTCCATATCATCAAAGACCTGATTCTCACCCACCATTCCCCAGATAAAGGCGTAACGCTGGGTTCCGACACCCGCGTGTATCGACCAGCTGGGAGAGATCACCGCCTGCTCGTTATGAACCAGCAGATGACGGGTTTGCTGCGGCTCTCCCATCATGTGGAAGACGGCGTGATCTTCGCTCATGTCGAAATAGAAATAGACTTCCATGCGGCGTTCGTGGGTGTGACAGGGCATGGTGTTCCAGAGACTGCCCTCATGCAGCCTGGTCAGGCCCATCGTGAGCTGACAGGTAGGCAACACGTCGGGCACGATAAATTTGTGTATGGTGCGGCAATTAGCGCTTGCCGCATCGCCCAGCGTGGCGTTGACCGCCTCCTGCAGCGTGATCTTTCTGTCCGGAAAGGTGGTGTGCGCCGGTGCACTGTTGAAATAAAATTTTGCGGGCTGCGATGCGTCGAGGCTGCGAAACAGCAGATCGCGCGCCCCTTTGCCGATATAGAGCGCCTCTTCGTGACCGATTTCCCACGTTTTGCCATCCACCTCCACCAGACCCGGACCGCCAATATTGATCATGCCCAGTTCACGGCGTTCGAGAAACCAGGCGACGCCCAGCTGTTTGCCCATCTCATCCCCCATCGTGACCGGCTGATTCACCGGCATGACGCCGCCCGTAATGATGCGGTCAATGTGGCTGTAGGTCAGGGTGTAGTGATCGGCGGTAAATATCTTTTCAATCAGAAATGCCTGGCGCAGTGCGTCAGTGTCGAGTTGTTTAGCATGATCGCTGTGAATGCTCTGGCGAATGTCCATCTCGTGCCCCTCTGGAGTCAGGTTATTCATCCCCCGATCAGGGGACGATGTGGGCATCTTAGGCAGAGTGAGACAGTGATTCAATAAAAATGAAACGCTGTTTTAATTTTTTGAGATTCAGATCAACCGCAGAACGCCTGAGCAAAAAAAAGCCCGCTTAAAGCGGGCGGGGGGTCAGCCTTTCAGATGGATCGGGCTAAGCTGCGTCAGGGTGTCCAGCCGGACATCTGCCAGCGCCCAGCGCGGATCGTCGCGGTGCTCAGCGGCGGGTACCACAATCGACCGCATGCGGGCCGCTTTAGTGGCGATCATGCCGTTAAACGAATCCTCCAGCGTGACGCAGTTCAGCGGATCGAGCCCCAGACTGGCGGCGGCATTGAGATAGACCTGCGGATGGGGCTTGCTGTAGGGCAGAGCTTCTGCGGAGGAGAGCACATCAAAATAGTGGCGCAGATTAAAGATCTCCAGCACCTGTTCCAGCATCGCCATCGGAGAGGCGGACGCCAGGCCAATCTTCAGTCCCTGCTCCTGACAGAGTTGCAGTGCGGTTTCCACGCCCGGCAACAGGGGACGGGTCTGATCCACCAGCGTCATGGCGCGCACGATAATCCGCTCCGTGACCTCCTGCTGCGACGGACCCTGCCACGGCAGCGTTTCGTACCACATCCGCACCGTCTGGTCGATGCGCAAACCCAGCGTGTCGGGCATTTCACTGCGACGTGACAGGTCAACATCCAGCGTTGAAAAGATATCCAGTTCAGCCTGATCCCACAGCGGCTCAGAATCGATCAGTAAACCATCCATATCAAACAGGGCGGCGAGGACAGGGCGGTGATAGGGCATCAGAGGTCTCCTTTTAAAGTCGGTTTTACCATAGCATCATTCCCGGCTGGCGCACGCTTCGCCCGTCGGCCATGCTTTTTTTGGGAAATTTCTTCATTGGCAGGTAGACTTACGGCAAATCGGATTTCGGGTTCAGGAGATATTATGACCTATCAACAGGCTGGCCGCATCGCCATCCTTAAGCGTGTGGCAGGCTGGGTGCTCTTTCTGGTGGCGCTGCTGTCGACCATTATTTCGGTGCTGAGCTTTATGTTTAAGCACAGTGAGAAGCAGCCAGGTATCGACGCGGTAATGCTCGACTTTGTTCATGTTATCGTCGATATGCTTCGCTTTAACACCCCCTTCCTGAACATCTTCTGGCACAACTCCCCGGTGCCGGAATTTAATGGTCAGATGAACCTGGGATTCTGGCTGATCTACATCCTGATTTTTGTCGGACTGGCCCTGGAGTCATCCGGCGCGCGCATGGGGCGTCAGGCCCGTCATGTCAGAGAGGGCATTGAAGATCAGATGATCCTGGAGCAGGCAAAGGGCAGCGAAGGGCGAAGCCGTCAGCAGCTGGAAGAGAAGGTGCGCGTACCCCGTCACACCATCTTCCTGCAGATCTTCCCGCTTTACATCCTGCCCGTGGTCATTGCGGTAGCCGGTTATTTCGTGCTGTCGCTGCTCGGCTTTATCTGAGGGCGTCGTCAGGCCGGTCTGGCCTGACTGGCGCTCAGCGCATCCTCTTCCAGCAACTGGCCGATGGCGAATTGTGCGTCGTCCGGCCAGTGCCCGCCAAAGACGTTAGCCCGGTTCAGCAGGTAGTAGAGCTGATAGACCGGCAGACGCTGCGAGAACCCATCCGGTAACGGCCAGACCGACTGATAGCCGTCGTAAATCTGACGCGGCAGGTCGGGGTACCAGCTCAGCATAGCTAAATCGCACTCCCGGTCACCCCAGTAGCAGGCAGGATCGAACACCCAGGGGCCGCTGTGGCTGCTGGCACAGTTGGCTGGCCAGAGGTCGCCATGCAGCAGCGACGGCTGCGGATGATGGGAGGCCAGCACCCGCTGCACGGCAGCAATGATCAGCTCGGTATCCCCGTAGAGCACCCCTTTTTCTGCCGCCAGCTGTAACTGCCAGCCGATGCGCTGCTCGGCAAAAAAGACCGACCAGCGGCGCAGCCAGCTGTTGGGCTGAGGAGTCGTGGTGATGTTGTTGTCGAAATCGAGACCGAACTGTGTCTGCTCGCTCCACTGATGAAGGTGCGCCAGCTGCTGCCCGAGCCGCCAGGCACTCTGCTCATCAAGTGGCTGAGGCGGAATATATTCCAGCAGCAGGAAGCTCTCCTCGCGGTGCTGGCCTACACCATAGACCTCCGGCACGCGAACCGTGCCGGTGCGCGCCAGCAGCGCCAGCTGGTCAGCTTCCCAGGTGAAGAGTGACAGCCTGTCCCGGCTGTTACTTTTGACGAACACGTCGTGATCACCGTAGCGGATACGCCAGGTGGGATGGATGTCGCCGCCGGCCAGGGCGTGACGTTCGGTGATTTCGGCATTGCCTAACTGCTCGCTTAACAGACGACTAATGGCTGACCACATTGGGCTATCCTCGTTATTCGCTGCGTAAGACAGATTGTACTGCGTAAATATTCACCAAAACCAGCCCGATTGCACCTCTTATTCTGGTGCGGAGCGGGTGGGGCGATGTTCAGCGGTGTCGCGCAGAAACGCTTCGAAGGTCGTCACGGTCACGTCCGGCCGCTGACCCAGCACGCTTTCACCCGCCGCAGTGGCCTGCTGCTGCAGCGCTTCAGGCGACAGCGGGCTGACAATACCAAAGCTGTTGGTCCCGAGTTCATGCGGGTGGCCCTCATCGTCAGCCAGGGTGGTGGTGAAACCGGCCGCTGTCATGGCGCTGGTCAGTTCCAGGATGTCGCTTAATCCCGATTCCTGATAGTGAAAGGTCACGATATAGCGTGTTAAGGCGTTGTTGCTCATGAGGCACCTCCGGGGAAGGGAAACTGAACTGAGCGTAGACCATGGTGAAAAATCAGGCGAATTATGAAGGGGATGCGCGGTGCCTGCCGTGATGCCGGGCGTAAATTCCTGTCAGGCAGGTGCGCGGGGTTGGAAAAATCTTCTGCGGCTACGGCTATCTTTTCCCTTTCGCAGCACTATAATGCGCGACGTTAATCAGATGAGTCCCAATTAACACGTGTTGCAGGGCTGATTCCACGCATTTCGGGTGAGTTAATATTTTTTTACAAAACTTACCGTAAATTGCATTGAATGCCGGGCAAAACGCTTCAGACTCTTCGTTTTTTAAACTGTCGCACGGATCACATTTAATGAAAGCCTATAACAAGCTGTCTGCTGTTCTTCTGCTCTCCGCCGGAGCATTTTGTCACCAGGCACTGGCCGATAACGCCGTATTCACCTCAATGGATGACCCCTCTACGGCGAAAAAGCCGTTTGAAGGCTCAGCTGCTGCGGGCTACCTGGCGCAAACCGGTAACACCACCAGTTCATCAATGACCGCTCAGACCAATATGACCTGGTATCAGTCATCAATGGCTTACAGCTTGTGGGGTAACGCGGCCAACACCTCGTCAAACGATGAGCGCTCTTCCGAGACCTATAGCATCGGCGGTCGTTCACGTTACAACGTCAGCAACTATGACTACCTGTTTGGTCAGGCGAGCTGGTTAAGCGATCGTTTCAATGGTTACGATTCGCGCGACGTTCTGACAGCCGGTTACGGTCGTCAGATCCTGAACGGTCCGGTGCATTCACTGCGTGCGGAATTTGGTCCGGGTGTGCGCTACGACGATTTCCACGATGGCGGCCACGAAACCAAAGCGCTGGGCTATGGCGCGGTCAGCTATCAGTGGCAGCTCACTGATACCACCAAATTTGTCCAGGGTGTGTCTGTACTGAGCAGCTTCGGTGAAGATACCACCGTGAACTCTGAAACCGGCCTGCAGGTGGCAATTAACAGCCACTTCGCCCTGAAGCTGGCGTACAACGTGACCTGGAACAACAATCCGCCGGAATCTGCGCCGGATCGCACCGACACCAAAACCTCGGTTATGCTCTCCTACGCGATGTAAGCGCAATTTTAACCGTGGTCTGCCCGGCGGCCTGACACTCTGTCAGGCCGCTTTTTTTTGATCTCTCCACGGCTTAGCAAAAAGGGGATGGTTTTTCTCGACCAGGAAAACTGCTATCATCTGCCCCGCACGGCAATCCTGGCGACATTCCGACAATGTGGGTCTGATGTTACGCCAGGTCACCCATTTTACATGACGTTGCATGTAGGCTTTCGTGTGGCCTACCACTGCAAATAAGGATTAGAAATGCCTGTAATTACGCTTCCTGATGGCAGCCAGCGTGTGTTCGACCGCCCTGTCAGTGTGATGGATATCGCGCTGGACATCGGGCCGGGTCTGGCGAAAGCCTGTATCGCTGGCCGCGTGAACGGTGAACTGGTTGATGCGGTCGACCCCATCACCGAAGACGCCGCCGTGGCGATTATCACTGCAAAAGATGAAGCCGGTCTGGAAATCATCCGTCACTCCTGCGCGCACCTGTTAGGGCATGCCATCAAGCAGCTGTGGCCGGATACGAAAATGGCGATTGGCCCGGTCATTGATAACGGCTTCTATTATGATGTCGACATCGATCGTACGCTGACCCAGGAAGATATCGACCTGCTGGAAAAACGCATGCATCAGCTGGCTGAGACCAACTACGATGTGGTGAAGAAAAAGGTCAGCTGGCAGGAAGCCCGTGACGTCTTTGCGGCGCGCGGCGAAATCTACAAAACCACCATTCTTGATGAAAACATCAGCCACGACGATAAGCCTGGCCTCTATCATCATGAAGAATATGTCGACATGTGCCGCGGTCCGCACGTGCCGAACATGCGGTTCTGCCATCACTTTAAACTGCAGAAGATCTCCGGTGCCTACTGGCGCGGCGACAGCAGCAACAAGATGCTGCAACGCATCTATGGCACCGCATGGGCAGACAAAAAGCAGCTGTCAGCCTATCTGCAGCGTCTGGAAGAGGCGGCAAAGCGTGACCATCGCAAGATTGGTAAGCAGCTGGATCTCTACCACATGCAGGAAGAAGCACCCGGTATGGTCTTCTGGCATAACGACGGCTGGACCATCTTCCGCGAACTGGAAGTGTTTGTCCGCAGCAAGCTGAAAGAGTACCAGTACCAGGAAGTGAAGGGTCCGTTCATGATGGACCGCGTCCTGTGGGAAAAAACCGGGCACTGGGAAAACTATAAAGAAGCGATGTTCACCACCTCGTCTGAGAACCGTGAATATTGCATTAAGCCGATGAACTGTCCGGGACACGTTCAGATCTTTAATCAGGGTCTGAAATCGTACCGTGACCTGCCGCTGCGTATGGCCGAGTTCGGCAGCTGTCACCGTAATGAGCCATCAGGTGCGCTGCATGGCCTGATGCGTGTACGCGGCTTTACCCAGGATGATGCCCACGTCTTCTGTACAGAAGAGCAGGTGCGTGACGAAGTGAACAGCTGTATCCGCATGGTTTATGACATGTACAGCACCTTCGGCTTCGAAAAGATTGTGGTCAAACTCTCTACCCGTCCTGAGAAGCGCATCGGCACCGATGAGATGTGGGACCGCGCCGAGGAAGATCTGGCTGCCGCGCTGAACGAAAACAACATTGAGTTTGAGTTCCAGCCAGGCGAAGGCGCCTTCTACGGCCCGAAAATTGAGTTTACCCTGTACGATTGTCTTGATCGCGCCTGGCAGTGTGGAACCGTTCAGCTAGACTTCTCCCTGCCAAAACGTCTTGAAGCGACGTATGTGGGTGAAAATAACGATCGTCAGACGCCTGTGATGATTCACCGTGCGATTCTGGGATCGATGGAACGCTTCATCGGTATTCTGACCGAAGAGTTTGCTGGTTTCTTCCCAACCTGGCTGGCACCACAGCAGGTCGTGGTCATGAATATTACCGATGGACAAGCGGAATATGTTGAGTCTTTAACGCGTAAGCTGCAGAATGCTGGCATTCGTGTGAAGGCAGACTTGAGAAATGAGAAGATAGGCTTTAAAATCCGCGAGCACACATTACGTCGCGTCCCTTATATGCTGGTCTGCGGTGATAAAGAGGTGGAAGCAGGCAAAGTTGCCGTTCGCACCCGCCGTGGTAAAGACCTGGGGTCGATGGATGTCGATCTCTTTGTTGAGAAGTTGCAACAAGAGATTCGCAGCCGAAATCTTCATCAACTGGAGGAATAAAGTATTAAAGGCGGAAAACGAGTACTACCGACGCGTCCGAACAAAATTAACAGCGAAATCCGCGCAACTGAAGTGCGCTTAACGGGCATGGATGGCGAGCCACTTGGCATCGTCTCATTACGCGAAGCTCTGGAAAAAGCCGAGGAATCGGGTGCTGACTTAGTCGAAATTAGCCCGAACGCCGAACCGCCGGTTTGCCGTATTATGGATTACGGCAAGTTCCTCTACGAAAAAAGCAAATCTTCTAAGGAACAGAAGAAGAAGCAAAAAGTTATTCAGGTTAAGGAAATTAAATTCCGTCCTGGAACCGATGATGGCGACTATCAGGTCAAACTACGCAACCTGATTCGCTTTCTGGAAGATGGCGATAAAGCCAAAATCACGCTGCGTTTCCGTGGTCGTGAGATGGCGCACCAGCAGATCGGTATGGAAGTGCTTAACCGCGTCCGTAAAGACCTGTGTGAAGATCTGGATTTGGCCATTGTCGAATCCTTCCCTTCGAAGATCGAAGGCCGCCAGATGATCATGGTGCTCGCTCCTAAGAAGAAACAGTAGGCTTTCAAGTAACATTAACCGCGCAGCGTTCGCGTTGTGCGGTTTTCTGTTCGCCTGTCTGGGTCATGTTATCAACAATGCGAAGTGGATATTTTTAAAAATGCCAAAGATTAAAACTGTACGTGGCGCGGCTAAGCGCTTCAAGAAGACCGCTTCTGGCGGCTTCAAGCGTAAACACGCAAACCTGCGTCATATTCTGACCAAAAAATCTACTAAGCGTAAACGTCACCTGCGCCCTAAAGGCATGGTGTCAAAAGGCGATCTGGGTCTGGTTTCTGCCTGCCTGCCGTACGCATAAGTCCATTTTTTTAAACAGAATATAGAACAGGAGAGCTCACATGGCTCGCGTTAAACGTGGTGTAGTTGCTCGCGCACGTCACAAAAAAATCTTAAAACAAGCTAAAGGCTATTACGGTGCACGTTCACGTGTTTACCGCGTTGCCTTCCAGGCTGTTATCAAAGCTGGTCAGTATGCTTACCGTGACCGTCGTCAGCGTAAGCGTCAGTTCCGTCAGCTGTGGATCGCGCGTATCAACGCAGCGGCTCGTCAGAACGGCATGTCTTACAGCCGTTTCATCAATGGTCTGAAAAAAGCAGCCATTGAGATCGACCGTAAGATCCTGGCCGATATCGCCGTATTCGACAAAGTGGCCTTCACTGCACTGGTCGAAAAAGCGAAATCAGCTCTGGCGTAAGTCAGATGAAAAAGGGAGCTTGCTCCCTTTTTTATTGCCTGTAAGCTGCGCAAAAGATTGACATTTTCGTCTCCGCGCATTTCAATAGTGCCCTCGTAAAGCATGACAAGGTAACTGCAAGCATGAATGCTGCTATTTTCCGTTTCTTTTTTTACTTTAGCGCCTGACATCCGGGGGCTTTTGCGCATAAGAAAAGAAACGAAAAATCGCGCTAAAAGCCTCCCTCGTGGAGGCTTTTTTATTTCTGGCGTTAGCATACTGGACCGGCAGGTCCCAACAAGAACTGACCAGCCTGACTGGAAAAAGAGGAAATTATGTCCCAACTCGCAGAACTGGTGGCCAGCGCCACGGCGGCTATCGACGGGGCGACAGATATCGCCGCCCTTGACGCGGTGCGCGTCGAATATCTCGGTAAGAAAGGGCATCTGACATTACAGATGACCACCTTACGCGAGTTGCCTGCTGAAGAGCGCCCTGCAGCCGGTGCGGTAATCAACGAAGCGAAACAGCAGGTCACCGACCGCCTGAACGCGCGTAAAGAGGCGCTGGAATCGGCGGCGCTGAATGCGCGTCTGGCGGAAGAGACCATCGATGTGTCACTGCCGGGTCGCCGCATTGAAAATGGCGGCCTGCATCCGGTCACCCGCACGATGGATCGCATTGAGACCTTCTTCGGTGAGTTAGGCTTTGCTGTCGTCACCGGGCCGGAAATTGAAGATGATTATCATAACTTTGATGCACTCAATATTCCTGCTCACCACCCGGCGCGTGCCGATCACGATACCTTCTGGTTTGACGCCACCCGTCTGCTGCGTACCCAGACTTCCGGCGTGCAGATCCGTACCATGCAGGCTCAGCAGCCGCCGATTCGTATCATCGCGCCAGGCCGCGTCTACCGTAACGATTACGATCAGACCCACACGCCGATGTTCCATCAGATGGAAGGGCTGATCGTGGATAAAAACATCAGCTTTACCAATCTCAAAGGCACGCTGCACGATTTCCTGAACAACTTCTTCGAAGAAGATTTGCAGATTCGTTTCCGTCCGTCCTACTTCCCGTTTACTGAGCCTTCAGCAGAAGTGGACGTCATGGGTAAAAACGGCAAGTGGCTGGAAGTGCTGGGCTGCGGCATGGTGCACCCTAATGTGCTGCGCAATGTCGGCATTGACCCGGAAGTTTACTCCGGTTTCGCCTTTGGTATGGGCATGGAGCGTCTGACCATGTTGCGCTATGGCGTGACCGATCTGCGCGCATTCTTCGAAAACGATTTACGTTTCCTCAAACAATTTAAGTAAGGGCAGGTTATCCAATGAAATTCAGTGAACTCTGGTTACGCGAATGGGTAAATCCAGCCCTGGACAGCGCCGCGCTGTCTGAACAAATCACCATGGCCGGTCTGGAAGTGGATGGCGTTGAGGCCGTCGCCGGTGCGTTCAACGGTGTCGTGGTTGGCGAAGTGGTGGAGTGCGGTCAGCACCCGAATGCTGACAAACTGCGGGTGACCAAAATTAATGTGGGCGGTGACCGTCTGCTGGATATCGTCTGCGGCGCGCCGAACTGCCGCCAGGGGCTGAAAGTCGCCGTCGCCACCGTGGGTGCGGTGCTGCCGGGTGATTTCAAAATCAAAGCGGCCAAACTGCGTGGTGAGCCGTCAGAAGGGATGCTCTGCTCTTTCTCCGAGCTGGGAATCAGCGACGACCACAACGGCATTATTGAACTGCCTGCCGATGCGCCCGTGGGCACCGACATCCGCGCCTGGCTTCAGCTGGATGACAACACCATTGAAATCAGCGTCACGCCTAACCGCGCGGACTGTCTGGGCCTGATCGGTATCGCGCGTGATGTGGCGGTGCTGAACGGTCTGCCGCTGAACAAGCCAGAGATTCAGCCGGTCGCTGCCACGCTGAGTGACACCTTCCCGATTCAGGTTGATGCGGTGGAGGCCTGTCCGCGCTACCTGGGTCGCGTAGTGAAAGGCGTTAACGTTGGTGCGGCCACGCCATTGTGGATGAAAGAGAAGCTGCGTCGCTGTGGTATCCGCTCAATCGATCCGGTGGTGGATATCACCAACTATGTGCTGCTGGAACTGGGTCAGCCGATGCACGCCTTCGACCTCGATCGCCTCAACGGCGGCATCGTGGTGCGCATGGCGAAAGAGGGCGAAAAGCTGACGCTCCTGGATGGCACTGAAGCCAGCCTGCAGTCAGACACGCTGGTCATCGCCGATCACCAGCAGGCGCTGGCGATGGCGGGTATCTTTGGTGGCGAACATTCGGGCGTGAACAGCGAAACGCAGAACATTCTGTTTGAGTGCGCCTGGTTTGACCCGCTGGCGATCACCGGCCGCGCCCGTCGTCACGGTCTGCACACCGACGCGTCACATCGCTATGAGCGAGGCGTTGATCCGGCGCTGCAACATATCGCGCTGGAGCGTGCAACCGCGCTGCTGCTCTCCATCTGCGGGGGTGAAGCCGGCCCGATCATCGACCAGACGCATCAGGCCGCCTTGCCGGTTCCGGCGACGATCACCCTGCGCCGGGAAAAACTGGATCGCCTGATTGGTCATGTCATCGCCGATGAGCAGGTTACCGATATTCTGACCCGTCTCGGCTGCGACGTCACGACAGGCGAAGGTGAGTGGCAGGCGATCGCCCCGAGCTGGCGCTTCGACATGGCGATTGAGGAAGATCTGGTTGAAGAAGTGGCCCGCGTTTACGGCTACAACAACATCCCGAACGTGCCGGTGCAGGCGGGGCTGGTCATGACTCAGCATCGCGAAGCGAACCTGTCGCTGAAACGCGTGAAAAACCTGCTGGTGGACAAGGGGTATCAGGAAGCGATTACCTACAGCTTCGTTGATCCGAAGGTTCAGCAGCTGCTGCATCCGGGTGAAGAGGCGCTGCTGCTGCCAAGCCCGATCTCCAGCGAGATGTCGACCATGCGTCTCTCCCTGTGGACCGGCCTGCTCAGCGCAGTCGTCTACAACCAGAACCGTCAGCAGAGTCGCGTACGTCTGTTTGAGAGCGGCTTACGCTTTGTGCCCGACACGCAGGCAGATTTAGGCATCCGTCAGGATCTTATGCTGGCCGGTGTTATCAGCGGAAACCGTGTTGAAGAGCACTGGGATCTGGCGCGCCAGGCAGTTGACTTCTATGATTTAAAAGGCGATTTAGAGTCGCTGCTCGATTTAACCGGCAAACTGGATGCGATCAGCTTCCGGGCTGAAGCCAATCCGGCGTTGCATCCGGGACAGAGCGCGGCGATTTATTTGCACGATGAACGAATCGGATTTATCGGAGTCGTTCATCCTGAGCTGGAACGTAAGCTGGATCTCAACGGCCGCACCTTAGTCTTTGAACTGCTTTGGAATAAGGTCGCAGACCGCGTCCTGCCTGACGCGCGCGAGATTTCTCGCTTCCCGGCTAACCGTCGTGATATTGCTGTTGTGGTGGCTGAAAACGTCCCTGCAGCAGATATCATCGCGGAGTGTAAGAAAGTTGGCGTAAATCAGGTAGTTGGCGTAAACTTGTTTGACGTGTACCGCGGTAAGGGCGTTTCTGAGGGCTTCAAGAGCCTCGCAATCAGCCTGATTTTGCAGGATACCAGCCGGACACTCGAAGAAGAGGAGATTGCCGCGACCGTTGGCAAATGTGTTGCGGCATTAAAAGAGCGATTCCAGGCAACCTTGAGGGATTGAACCTATGGCGCTTACAAAAGCTGAGATGTCAGAGTACCTGTTTGAGAAACTCGGGCTGAGCAAACGCGATGCCAAAGAGTTAGTAGAGCTGTTTTTCGAAGAGGTACGTCGCGCTTTGGAAAATGGAGAACAGGTAAAACTGTCTGGGTTTGGCAATTTTGACCTGCGTGACAAAAACCAGCGTCCTGGCAGAAACCCGAAAACGGGGGAAGATATTCCGATCACCGCGCGTCGCGTAGTGACATTCCGCCCGGGACAGAAGCTGAAAAGCCGCGTAGAGAACGCTACACCCAAAGAGACTGACTGAATTTCAGCGTTTCAAAAAGGCCGCGCAAGCGGCCTTTTTTCATGGTCTCACCCGCCGGTAACTGCGCTGGCGCGCCCGTCTGCCAGCAGGGCGCACACCGCATCAACCACCTTTCTTTTTTCTGCAATCCCACTACAATCAAATCTCTGTTTTCTCAGCAAATCCAGCCTATGTCTCTGCTTGACCCGCTCGCGCTTCAGGCCGACCAGCGCGGCCAGAAATGGCTTATTACTTTAGCTCTTATACTGCTTGCGCTGCTCTGTGGCAGCCTGTGTGCCGGTGACAGCTGGATCGCGCCCTCAGAGTGGTTTACGGAGAGCGGCCGGCTCTTTGTCTGGCAGCTGCGGCTGCCGCGCAGTCTGGCGGTGATGCTGGTCGGCGCATCCCTGGCGGTGTGCGGCGTCGTGATGCAGGCGCTGTTTACCAATCCGCTGGCCGAGCCTGGCCTGCTGGGCGTCTCAAACGGAGCGGGCATCGGTCTGGTGCTGGGCGTGTTGCTGGGCAGCGGCTCGCTATGGAGCCTCGGCCTGGCCGCGATGGCCGGAGCACTCATGATTACGCTGATCCTGCTCTGTTTCGCGCATCGTCAGCTCTCGGTAACCCGGCTGTTACTTACGGGCGTGGCGCTGGGGATTATCTGCAGTGCCATCATGACCTGGGCCGTTTACTTCAGCACCAGCCTCGACCTGCGTCAGCTGATGTACTGGATGATGGGCGGCTTCAGCGGCATTGACTGGCGCTATGGCGGAATGATGCTGGCGCTGCTGCCGGTGATGCTGGCCCTGAATGCGACGGGACCCATACTGAATCTGCTGGCGCTGGGGGAGATCTCCGCTCGTCAGCTCGGTCTCTCTCTTTTCTACTGGCGCAATCTGCTGGTGCTGGCGATGGGCTGGCTGGTCGGTATCAGCGTTGCCATGGCCGGTGCCATTGGTTTTGTCGGGCTGGTGATCCCGCACCTGCTGCGGTTGAGCGGCATCAGCGATCACCGTTATCTGCTGCCCGCCTCTGCGCTGGCTGGCGCAGGCGTGCTGTTAGCGGCCGATATCGTCGCGCGTCTGGCGCTGACATCGGCCGAATTACCGATAGGCGTGGTCACGGCGACACTCGGCGCGCCGCTGTTTATTCTTTTACTGGTAAAATCTTCGCGCTAGCTTTTGGCTGGCTACTCTGCATCCACAACAGGAATTCAGCATGAACATTTATGACACTGAACTGGTTACGCTTGATGGTGAAAAAACCACGCTCTCTGCGTGGCAGGGCAAGGTACTGCTGGTGGTAAACGTCGCCTCGAAATGTGGTCTCACCCCGCAGTATGAGGAGCTGGAGAATCTGCAGAAGGCCTGGCAGGATCACGGCTTCAGCGTACTGGGTTTTCCCTGCAATCAGTTTCTGGAGCAGGAGCCTGGCAGCAGCGAAGAGATCAAAACCTTCTGCAGCACCACCTATGGCGTGACATTCCCGATGTTTGCCAAAACCGACGTTAATGGGGCAGGGCGTCATCCGCTCTATGCTCAGCTGATCGCGGCCTGTCCTGACGCCGTTCGTCCCGAAGGCAGCGGTTTTTACGAGCGTCAGGTGAGCAAAGGGCGCGGACCAAAAGCGCCGGGCGACATCCTGTGGAACTTTGAAAAATTCGTTATTGGCCGGGACGGTCGCGTTGTCCAGCGGTTCGCGCCTGATATGACGCCGGAAGATCCCATTATTCTGGAAACCATTAAGCAGGCTCTGGCGAAATAGATGCTGCTGCGCCTGCAGCAGGTGGCGCTCGCCGGGCGGCTGTGCTCACTGAACGGTGAGCTTGCCGCCGGTCAGTTGCTGCATGTCGCCGGTCCGAACGGCGCGGGAAAAAGCACGTTGCTCAGCATTGTTGCCGGACTGCAGGCCGCGTCCGGCAGGATCGTGCTGGATAACCGTCCGCTGTCCGGGTGGAGCGGCCCGGCGCTGGCCCGGGCTCGCGGCTGGCTTCCCCAGCAGCAGGCCCCCCTGAGTCAGATGCCGGTCTGGCACTATTTACGGCTGCATCTGAAACAGAGGGGGGCGCAGGATGAAGATCGGCTCAGCATGCTGCTGCAGCAGCTTCAGCTGCAGGATAAACTCGCCCACTCACTGACCCGGCTCTCCGGCGGGGAGTGGCAGCGTGTCCGCCTGGCGGCGGTCTGCCTGCAAATTGATCCGCGCATCAATCCAGACGGGCGGCTGCTGATTCTGGATGAGCCAATGACCGCGCTGGATATCGCCCAGCAGAAAGCGGTGGACGATCTGATCGCCGGACTCTGTGCGGCGGGCATCAGCGTGATCGCCAGCAGTCACGATCTCAACCACACGCTGCATCAGGCGAATCAGGTCTGGCTGATGGAGAGGGGACAGGTCATTGCGCAGGGCGAACCAGCCGCGGTTCTGACCCCGCAGCGGCTGACACCGCTTTATGGCATCGCCTTCCGGCAGATTGAGCTTGAAGGACGCACGCTGCTGACCGTCCTGCCCTGACACTTGCTACCCGGCGGGCTTTACCGCTACATTAAACCGGTTGCAACTTCTGATAAGGACATTTGGCGATGCGCCTGGGTTTGCTGATTTTGGTTCTGCTGCTGACGGGATGCAGTCATCACGCCCCGCCGATTAATGGTCGTCTCTCCGACTCGATTACCGTGATTGCAGAGCTGAACGACCAGCTCGGTCACTGGCACGGCACGCCCTATCGCTATGGCGGCATGAGCCGTAACGGTGTCGACTGCTCTGGCTTTGTCTATCTCACCTTCCGCGACCGCTTTGCGCTGCAACTGCCGCGCACCACCTCAGCACAGAGTGATATCGGCACCCGTATCAGTAAAGACGAACTGCTGCCCGGCGATCTGGTCTTCTTTAAAACCGGTCGCGGGGAGAATGGCCTGCATGTCGGCATCTACGACAGTGATAATGCCTTTATTCATGCTTCCACCAGCCAGGGGGTGATCCGCTCCTCGCTGGACAATGTCTACTGGCGCAAAGTCTTCTGGCAGGCTCGCCGTATTTAACCGGAGAGTCTGAAATAAGACTTAAGTCCAATTTAAAATAGAGAAAAAACAGCCGTTAAAAGTTTTATTTTAAATGACAGTTTTTGAGCGGGGATTTTATTAGGCATAATAAATGCTGGTTTAATTCCGCTAATAAGCGCAGTTTTGTCGTCACTATTTGGCTTAAGCGTCATCGCAGGCTGGCAAACGGTGGTGGAAGGGCAAAGAAGGTCGTCTCTTCAATGATTTGGCGCTATTGCCTGAGCCTGACCATTACTATACGATATCAACATCGCCGCATATTCTGGCATTAAAATGAAAATTCATCTCTCGGCCGACTATCAGTCGGAAATCTGGTTTTATCCTGTCTGTGATGCTGACGGACGGCTGGCTGCTGTTGAGCTGGTTACGCAGTTTGTGCATGAAAGTGCGCCGATCACGCTGCCTCAGGATCTGCTGCTGCCGCAGCTCGATGAGTCGCAGCAGTTACGCCTGCTGCAAAGTCAGATTAGCCTGCTGGAGCAGAACCGTGCGTTATTCGAGTCGCACGACGTCTCCGCATTGATCCGTATTGATGAAGGAATGGCCCGGACGCTTCTGGCCAGCGAATTAGTGATGCGCAAAATAAAGCAGCTGCCCTTCATTCTGCTGAATATCACTGAAACGTTTCCGCAGCTGAAGCTCGGAAAAAATAATCCGCTGCTGGCGAGCCTGCATGATGAGTTTAATTTAGCGCTTTCCCATTTTGGGGCTGGCAAAACACCCTCGAATGCGGTCTACGATAATTTATTCAGCTGGATCTGTCTGGATAAAGAGTTTATTCACTCCCTGGCAAAGCGCGCGTCGTTTGTGCCGTTCATGCAGAGCATTATCGATAATTTCCGCACCCATTGTGACCGGCTGATTATTTGCGGCATCGACGATGATCGGCTGCTGGATAAAGTGAGCCAGCTCAGTGGGGTCGATTTTCAGGGCGCACTGTTCCCGGTGGTCAAATCTGACGCGTTGCGTTCCCTGAACCGCGCCGACAGTCGCCGACCCTCTTCTCAGCATCCTGGCTGATGGAACCTGTTTAATCCCCGATATCAGCGTTACACTGAAGGTTTTGGCAAACCGACGTCTCGCTGAGCATCGCATGGGAGAAACAATGTCCTCAGGCAAGCTATCATTTGACAATACCTGGTTCCGGGTGCTTACCGGATGCTATACCGCGCTTAACCCAACGCCGCTGGCAGGCGGACGCCTGCTCTATCATAACGCCCCGCTGGCCGCCTCAATGGGACTGGATAGCGCACTCTTCGCCGGTAACGGGCATGACGTCTGGCACGGCGCGGCACTGCTGCCCGGCATGCAGCCACTGGCCCAGGTGTACAGTGGCCATCAGTTTGGCGTCTGGGCCGGTCAGCTGGGCGACGGGCGCGGCATCCTGCTGGGAGAACAGCGCACAGAGGATGGCCAGAAACTTGACTGGCACCTTAAGGGCGCGGGCCTGACCCCGTATTCCCGTATGGGGGATGGGCGGGCGGTGATCCGTTCCAGCGTTCGCGAGTTTTTGGCCTCTGAAGCATTGCACCATCTGGGGATCCCCACCACGCGCGCCCTGACCCTGTCGATTGGCGATGAGCCGGTTTACCGCGAAACGGCGGAGCGCGGTGCAATGCTGATGCGCATTTCACCCAGCCATCTGCGCTTTGGTCATTTCGAGCATTTCTTTTACAGCCAGCAGCAGGAGAAAGTGCAGCAGCTGGCCGACTACGCCATCCGTCATCACTGGCCGCATCTGGTGGAGGAGGCGGATCGCTATCAGCGCTGGTTTACCGACGTTGTGGTGCGCACTGCCCGGCTGATTGCGCTGTGGCAGAGCGTGGGCTTCGCGCATGGCGTGATGAACACGGACAACATGTCGATTCTGGGTCTGACCATCGACTACGGCCCCTATGGTTTTCTGGATGATTATCAGCCTGACTTCATCTGCAACCACAGCGACTATCAGGGGCGTTACAGTTTTGAAAATCAGCCAATGATTGGCATGTGGAACCTCAACCGCCTGGCCCATGCGCTGTCAGGGCTGCTGACGACTGAACAACTGCGCACGGCACTCAGCGCCTATGAACCTGAACTGATGCGGGTATGGGGAGAGCGGATGCGGGCTAAACTCGGTTTACTGACCCAGCAGAGCAGCGACAATCAGATCCTGACCGACCTGCTGGCGCTGATGACGCAGGAGCACAGCGATTACACCCTGACGTTCCGGCAACTGAGTGAGACGCAACAGGCGGAAAGCCGTTCACCGCTGCGGGATGAGTTCATTGATCGTGAGGCCTTTGACCGCTGGTATCAGCGCTACCGCAGCCGCCTGATGGATGAACAGGTCAGCGATGCGGAGCGTCAGGCGGTGATGAAGGCGGCAAACCCGGCGGTGATCCTCAGAAATTACCTGGCACAGCAGGCGATTGAAGAGGCTGAGCGAGGAGAGCAGGGGGCGCTGGCGCGTCTGCACCAGGCGCTGCAGCAACCCTTTAGTGATGAAACAGCCGCCGACTATCGTCAGCGGCCACCAGACTGGGGTAAAACGCTTGAGGTGAGCTGCTCCAGCTGACAGAGACTCAGAGGCGGTGAGAAACCGCCTCGGCCAGCAGGGCGAGAACAGCTTCGCTATCCTCCCAGCCGAGGCAGGGATCGGTAATCGACTGGCCGTAAACCAGGGGCTCACCACTCACCACCTTCTGATTGCCCTCCTGCAGGAAACTTTCAATCATAACGCCCGCCACGGCACGCGATCCTGCTTTGATCTGCTCCGCGACATCTGCGGCCACATCCTTCTGACGACGGTGCTGCTTCAGGCAGTTGCCGTGACTGAAATCGATGACCAGCTGCTCTGGCAGATTAAAGGCTGACAGGCTCTCAGCCGCCGCCGCGACGTCACTGGCATGATAGTTGGGCTGTTTACCCCCACGCAGAATCACATGACCATGCGGATTGCCGCTGGTCTGATAAATGGTCATCTGGCCCAGCTTATCCGGCGAGAGGAACATATGGCTGGCGCGCGCGGCACGAATCGCATCCACGGCAATCTGGACGTTGCCATCGGTGCCGTTTTTAAAGCCGACCGGGCAGGAGAGGGCGGAGGCCATTTCGCGGTGGATCTGGCTTTCAGTGGTGCGAGCGCCAATCGCGCCCCAGCTGATCAGGTCGGCAATAAACTGGCCGATCACCATATCCAGAAATTCGGTGGCGGTAGGCAGGCCCAGGGCGTTGATGTCGATCAGCAGCTTGCGGGCAATAGAGATGCCACGGTTCACATCATAACGACCATCCAGATCCGGATCGGAAATTAATCCTTTCCAGCCCACTACGGTGCGCGGCTTTTCAAAGTAAGCGCGCATAACAATCTCCAGTCGGTCGGCATAGCGACTGCGAAGCGCATTCAGGCGCTCAGCATACTCCAGCGCCGCTCGGGGATCGTGCAGCGAGCAGGGGCCGATCACCACCAGCAGGCGGGGATCTTCACCGGTCAGAATTCGGGCAATACGTTTGCGGGCTGCGGTGACATTATCGGCAATCGCCGCAGAGACAGGGTGCTCAGCCGCCAGGCTGGCAGGCGTAATCAGATTACCAATGCGCGCGGTACGCAGTTCGTCAGTTTTATTCATGAGTTTCTCGAAAACGGTTCTTCGCAGCGGTGAAATACCGGGAAGTGATGGTGGTCACAATAAACCATCAGGGTGCGAATTCAACCCGGAATTTGATAATGAAATCAGAACCGACGGCAGCAACGCTTTACATCGTCTGCCCGCTCCCGCTTCCTAGTACATGCGGCGTGTCAGACCCATGATGTCGAGAATTTTTGTGGCTATCTCCTCCACCGAGTAGTTGGTGCTGTTCAGATAACGGATCTGGTGGGTGCGGAACAGGGCCTCCACTTCGCCCACTTCCAGCCGGCACTGGCGCATTGAGGCGTAACGGGTATTTTCCGCCCGCTCCTGGCGGATGGCCGCCAGCCGTTCCGGATCGATGGTCAGCCCGAACAGTTTGTTCTGATGCGCGCGCAGGGCGGGCGGCAGCTTAAGGTTGTCCATGTCGTCAGCAATGAATGGGTAGTTGGCAGCACGGATACCAAACTGCATTGCCAGATAGAGGCTGGTGGGCGTCTTGCCGCAGCGTGAGACGCCGACGAGGATCACCTGCGCATCCTCCAGCCCGCGCAGTGAGATGCCGTCATCATGGGCCAGGGCGTAATCGATGGCCGCGATGCGGGCATCATATTTCCCTAGGTTACTGGCATCCAGACCGTGGGTGCGGTGAGCCACTGGCGCAGGCGCTAAACCCAGCTCCTGCTGCAGCGGGGCGACCAGCGCCTGTACGATGTCCTGACAGAAGCCCTCGCTCTGCACGATGATGTCGCGCACTTCCGGTGTGACTATTGAGAAAAAGACCAGCGGCCGGACGCCGCTCTGCTGATACAGCGCGTTGATCTGAGCTTTAACCGCCAGCGCCCGCTGGACGTTTTCAACAAACGGCAGCGTCAGGCTGGTGATATTGACCGGGAACTGCGACAACACCGCATGGCCCAGCACTTCAGCCGTGATGGCGGTACCATCGGAAATATAGAAAACGCTTCTGTCAGTTGTCATAACCGCTTCTGTCCTGAACAAGAGTGAGTTATCAGCATGCGTCATGCGGCGAAAAAAATCATGCCGGATGTTCATTTCTGGAATCGCTATCCGGGTTATTTATCCGGAGATTCAAGGCACTGGCTACAAAGCGAACGTGGGGATTTTGCTGTTTTAACCGTCTGAGGGGCGGTTTTCTGGCAGCGTCTGCGCGGGTTTGTTGCGCAACAAAAAACAGCACTCTGATAAGGGAAAATTTAACTTACGTTAAAATATCAATGAGTTAGGTAAAAATGGCGATTTTGCGCAACGGCAAAATAAAACGCTCACAATTCCGAAACTGCTTCTGAAATTCTGCTTTAACGATTCAACAGATCGTGATTGCTTAAGTGATATGCCAGGCTGAGGACAGATGACTCCCTGTCCCCATTCATTAAAAAGGATACGCTTAATGGCCAGTAATGACGCACAGCCACTTGTGCTCTGGTATAACCAGCTAGGCATGCATGATGTTGAACGGGTGGGCGGCAAAAATGCCTCTCTGGGTGAAATGATCACGAATCTCTCGTCGCTGGGTGTCTCCGTGCCCAACGGATTTGCGACGACCTCATACGCCTTTAACCTCTTCCTGGATCAAAGCGGGCTGAACCAGCGTATCTATGCGCTGCTGGATGAAACCGACATTGATGATGTCGAAGCGCTGGCCAAAGCGGGTAAACAGATTCGTCAGTGGGTGGTTGAGACCCCCTTCCTGCCGGAACTGGAATCCGCCATTCTGGACGCCTACGAGCAGCTTTCTGCCGATGATCATGACGCCTCGTTTGCCGTCCGCTCCTCGGCAACCGCAGAGGATATGCCCGATGCCTCCTTTGCCGGTCAGCAGGAGACCTTTCTGAATGTGCAGGGTATTGACGCCGTCATGGTGGCGGTGAAGCACGTCTTCGCCTCGCTGTTTAACGACCGTGCCATCTCCTACCGCGTCCACCAGGGCTACGATCATCGCGGTGTGGCGCTCTCCGCCGGCATTCAGCGCATGGTACGCTCGGATCTGGCCGCGTCTGGCGTGATGTTTACCATTGATACCGAATCCGGCTTTGATCAGGTGGTGTTTATCACGGCTGCACTGGGGCTGGGTGAAATGGTGGTGCAGGGTGCGGTTAACCCGGATGAGTTCTATGTCCACAAACCGACCCTGGCAGCCGATCGTCCCGCTATCGTGCGCCGCAACATGGGGTCGAAAAAGGTTCGCATGGTCTACGCCGACTCTCAGGCCCACGGTGAGCAGGTGCGGATTGAAGATGTGCCGGAGGCCGAACGCGATCGTTTCTGCCTGAACGATGAAGAGGTGCAGGCGCTGGCGAAGCAGGCCGTGCTGATCGAACAGCACTATCAGCGCCCGATGGATATTGAGTGGGCCAAAGATGGTCACACCGGCAAACTGTTTATCGTTCAGGCTCGTCCTGAAACCGTGCGTTCAAACGGTCAGGTGATGGAGCGCTACACCCTGCAGGCGCAGGGCAGCGTGGTAGTGGAAGGCCGTGCTATCGGTCATCGTATCGGCGCCGGTACGGTGAAGGTCATCCACGATATCAGCGAAATGAACCGGATTGAGAAAGGGGATGTGCTGGTGACCGACATGACCGACCCGGACTGGGAACCGATCATGAAGAAGGCATCCGCCATCGTCACTAACCGGGGCGGACGGACCTGCCATGCGGCGATCATCGCGCGTGAGCTGGGCATTCCGGCCGTAGTGGGCTGTGGTGACGCCACCGAGCGGCTGAAAGAGGGGCACAACGTTACCGTCTCCTGCGCCGAAGGCGATACCGGCTATGTCTATGATGACCTGCTGGACTTCGATATCACCAGCTCTCAGGTTGACTCACTGCCTGAACTGCCGCTGAAAATCATGATGAACGTGGGCAATCCCGACCGTGCCTTCGATTTTGCCTGTCTGCCGAATGAAGGTGTCGGCCTGGCGCGGCTGGAGTTCATCATCAACCGCATGATTGGCGTGCATCCGAAAGCGCTGCTGGAGTTCGACCAGCAGACCCCGGAACTGCAGCAGCAGATTCGTAAAATGACCAAAGGATTTGATAATCCGGTGGAGTTCTACATCGCCCGCCTGACCGAGGGAATTGCTACCCTTGGCGCGGCATTCGCACCGAAACGCGTAATTGTCCGACTTTCCGACTTTAAAACTAACGAATATGCCAACCTTGTGGGCGGCGAACGCTATGAGCCGGAAGAGGAAAACCCGATGCTCGGTTTCCGGGGCGCAGGTCGCTATGTGGCCGATAGCTTCCGGGACTGCTTTGCGCTGGAGTGTGAAGCGGTAAAACGTGTCCGCAATGAGATGGGCCTGACCAACGTTGAAATCATGGTTCCGTTCGTGCGCACGGTGGACCAGGCGCAGGCGGTGGTGGAGGAGCTGGCGCGTCAGGGGCTGAAGCGCGGTGAGAACGGGCTGAAGATCATCATGATGTGCGAGATCCCATCGAATGCCCTGCTGGCGGAGCAGTTCCTGGCGCACTTTGATGGCTTCTCTATCGGCTCTAACGACATGACGCAGCTGACGCTGGGACTGGATCGTGACTCAGGCGTGGTTTCTGCGCTGTTTGATGAGCGAAACGAGGCGGTGAAGGCACTGCTGTCGATGGCGATCAGGGCCGCGAAAAAGCAGGGGAAATATGTGGGCATCTGCGGTCAGGGACCGTCCGATCACCAGGATTTCGCCGCTTGGCTGATGGAAGAGGGCATTGACAGTCTGTCGCTCAACCCGGACACCGTCGTGGAAACCTGGGTGAGTCTGGCGCAGTTAAAGAAAACGGCCTGACGGCCTTACCGCTGCTGTTGTCAAACCTTCAGGCCCGCATTGCGGGCCTTTTTCTTTTTATTGCTGGTCAGATTCAGGCAAAAAAAAAAGCCCATCACAGGGGATGGGCAAAGACTACACACAGCAATTCTTTACTCTACTCAGGGGAATAAGGTTGTCTGGAAATCAGTAAGTTGATTTCGAACATAGGAAACATGTTATTCATATGGCTGGCTGGCGTCTTTAAGAATCCTCTTATTAGTTTAAAGCCGATAATCTTTTGCCCTCTAAACTCCCCCATTTGGCTTAAGAAACAGTGCAGAAAATAATCTTTTTTAGCCGAAAAAGGTCTGTTTTGGGCCGGGAATGGCTTTTTTCTTAAAAATCGCTAATGGAAAGGGAAATTTATCCGATCGGCAGGGGGGGGTGCGGTTAATCATCATTAACCGCACTAATCAATCGTTAAACAGGCCGTCGGGAGAACCTGTTACCGTTCCGTATCACACAGCGGGCGGGGTGCCATCGTGATCGGCAAGGGCTTCCGCCACCGCCTGCGGATCGTTATCCGGGGCCGGCGCTTCATGCACCCAGACGGAAACGAGACGATAAGAGACCGCCAGCACCACCGGTCCGATAAAAAGACCAATCATGCCAAACGCAAACAGACCACCAATAACACCAGAGAGGATCAGGATCATCGGCAGATCGGCACCCATACGAATTAACATCGGACGTAGGACGTTGTCCATCGTGCCCACCACACAACTCCAGACCAGCAGCACGGTTCCCCAGGTGGTGTCGCCGCTCCAGTAGAGATAGATGATGGCCGGAACCAGCACCAGCAGCGGGCCGAGCTGGACCAGACAGCAGAGGATCATCAGCACCGTTAAGAGCGTGGCGTAGGGAATACCGGAGATAGCCAGACCGATACCGCCGAGCACGCCCTGTACCAGCGCCGTGACTACCACGCCCAGCGCCACGGCACGAATGGATTGCGCCGCCAGAAGCACGGCGGCATCCCCACGGCGTCCGGCCATACGAAAGGCAAAGTGGCGAATGCCCTGAGCGGCCTGCTCACCGCGCCAGTAAAGCAGCACGCTGAAAAGTAACATCACGCCCAGATGGATCATAAAGCGCCCGAAATGACCGGCCTGAGCGACAAAAAAGCCGGTGGTACGCCCGATATAGGGCTGTATCTTGGCCATGATCCCGGCCCCGCCGCTCGCCACCAGGGTGTCATAACTGACATAAAGCTTTTTGCCGACCATTGGGATCTCTTTGAGCCACACCAGCTTCGGCATCGTGTGCCCCTGCGTGACCCACGCAATGACCGGTGCGCTGTTATCAATCAGGCTGCTGACCAGCAGGGCGATAGGGATGATAAACAGCAGCAAAAGCAGCAGGGTCATCACGATCACAGCCAGCGAACGGCGTCCCCACAGCAGTCGCTGAAATTTCAGCATCAGCGGCCAGGTAGCAATCACCACCATGCTGGCCCAGGCGAAGCCCAGAATAAACGGCTGCACCACCCACAGGCAGGCGACAATCAGCAGCAGAATGAACATCAGGGTAAAGAGAATCTGCGGTAAATCCATATCCCGGTACTGGCTTTTCATCATTGACTCATAACCTCGTCTTAATCCTTCATTTTCCGGCATAGCGATGCCGGTTTTCATCATGATCTATTTACTGAGGATTAAACAGCGTTACAGAGAAAGGTTTTGGCTTTTCTGAAAAAACGGCAGACGCAGAAAAAATATGTTAAAACGGGAAATCGCTAACGCATAAACGCAAACGTTTACAACACCTTCGGTCAGACAATCATGATCCCACAGATTTCGCAGGCACCGGGCCTCGTTCAACTGGTGCTGACGTTCCTTGAGTCGCTGAAAGAGCAGGGTTTTACCGGCGACATGGCCACCAGCTATGCCGATCGTCTCTCACTCTCTACCGATAACAGCATCTATCAGTTGCTGCCTGACGCGGCGCTGTTTCCGCGCTCCACCGCGGATGTGGCGCTGCTCGCCCGCGTGGCGGGAGAGGCCCGCTTTGCCAGCCTGGTGTTTACACCGCGCGGCGGCGGCACCGGTACAAACGGGCAGTCGCTGAATCAGGGGATTGTGGTCGACATGTCGCGCTATATGAACCGCATTCTGGAGATCAATACGGAAGAGCGGTGGGTGCGGGTGGAAGCGGGCGTGATCAAAGATCAGCTCAATGCCTGGCTGAAGCCTTTCGGCTTTTTCTTCTCCCCGGAGTTGTCCACCAGTAACCGGGCGACGCTGGGCGGTATGATCAACACCGATGCTTCGGGGCAGGGATCGCTGGTGTATGGCAAGACCTCGGATCATGTGCTGGGCCTGCGCGCCGTGCTGCTGGGCGGCGATATCCTGGATACGCGGCCGATGGCCACCGCGCTGGCGGAAACGCTGGCGCAGACGGCAACCCCCGAAGGGCGGCTCTATCAGCAGGTTCTGACCCGCTGCCGTGAACACCGTGCGCTGATTCTGGAAAAGTTTCCAAAGCTGAATCGGTTCCTGACCGGTTATGACCTGCGCCATGTCTTCAGCGATGACATGCAGACCTTTGACATGACGCGGTTGCTCTGTGGCGCGGAAGGGACGCTGGCGTTTGTCACCGAAGCCCGGCTTGATATCACACCGCTGCCAAAAGTGCGGCGGCTGGTAAACATCAAATATGACTCCTTTGACTCTGCGCTGCGCAATGCACCCTTTATGGTGGAAGCCCAGGCGCTGTCGGTTGAAACCGTGGACTCTAAGGTGCTCAATCTGGCCCGTGAAGATATCGTCTGGCACTCGGTGCGTGAACTGATCGCCGATGTGCCCGATAAAGAGATGCAGGGGCTGAACATCGTTGAGTTCGCCGGTGACAACGCCGCACTGATCGACCAGCAGATTGAACGGCTCAGCGCCCGCCTCGATGCGCTGATGGCGCAGCAGCAGGGCGGTGTGATTGGCTATCAGTTCTGTAATGACCTGGAGGGCATCGAACGCATCTATAACATGCGTAAAAAGGCCGTCGGACTGCTGGGCAACGCCAAAGGGCGGGCAAAACCGATCCCCTTTGTGGAAGACACGGCCGTGCCGCCAGAGAAGCTGGCGGATTACATTGTCGAGTTTCGCGCGCTGCTCGACAGCCACGGTCTGAGTTACGGCATGTTCGGACACGTTGATGCGGGCGTGCTGCACGTCCGTCCGGCGCTGGATATGTGCGATCCGCAGCAGGAGATGATGATGAAACAGATCTCCGACGAGGTGGTGGCACTGACCGCGCGCTACGGTGGCCTGCTGTGGGGAGAGCATGGTAAAGGGTTCCGCGCCCAGTACAGTCCGGCCTTCTTTGGCGAAACGCTGTTTAACGAACTGCGCCGCATCAAAGCGGCCTTCGATCCGCTTAACCGTCTTAATCCGGGCAAGATCTGTACCCCCTTCAACCGTCATGACGAGATGATGCAGGTTGATGCGGTCAAGCGTGGCACCTGGGATCGGCAGATTCCGTTAACGGTGCGGGATGAGTGGCGCGGCGCGATGGAGTGTAATGGCAACGGGTTATGTTTTAACTTCGATGCCCGCAGCCCGATGTGTCCGTCCATGAAGATCACCCGCAACCGTATTCACTCGCCCAAGGGACGGGCGAGCCTGACGCGGGAGTGGCTGCGGCTGCTGGCCGGGCAGGGCGTCGATCCGCTGATGCTGGAGAAGCAGCTGCCGGAAAACCGTCTGTCGCTGCGCGCCCTGATCGCCCGTACCCGCAACAGCTGGCACGCCAGCAAAGGGGAGTATGACTTCTCGCATGAGGTCAAAGAGGCGATGTCAGGCTGTCTGGCCTGCAAAGCCTGCTCCACCCAGTGTCCGATCAAAATCGACGTGCCTGCGTTCCGCTCACGTTTCCTGCAGCTTTACCACACCCGCTATCTGCGCCCGGCGAGCGATCATCTGGTGGCAGCGGTTGAGAGCTATACGCCGCTGATGGCGAAGGCACCCAAAGTGTTTAACTTCTTCCTGCGCCAGCCGTGGCTGAAAGAGCTGAGCAAAACGCATATCGGCATGGTCGACCTGCCTCTGCTCTCTGCGCCCAATCTGAAGCAGCAGCTCAGCGGACATCCGGCGATGAACATGACGCTGGAGCAGCTGGAAGCGCTGACCGCCGCGGAGCGTGAGCATTGTGTGCTGGTGGTTCAGGACCCCTTTACCAGCTTCTATGAGGCGCAGCTGGTCAGTGACTTCATCCGGCTGATTGAGAAGCTGGGCTATCGTCCGGTTCTGCTGCCATTCTCACCCAATGGTAAAGCGCAGCACGTTAAGGGCTTCCTGCAGCGCTTTGCCCGAACCGCAGCCCGGACGGCCGACTTCCTCAACCGGGTGGCAAAACTGGGCCTGCCGATGGTCGGGGTCGACCCGGCCACCGTGCTCTGCTATCGCGATGAGTATCGTCAGACGCTGGGCGACGCACGTGGCGACTTTGCTGTGTTGCTGGTGCATGAATGGCTGCAGCGGGCGCTGGCAGAGCGTGACGTACAGGCCACGGGCGGCGAGTCATGGTATCTGTTTGCGCACTGTACCGAGGTAACTGCGCTGCCCTCAGCCCCCGGTCAGTGGCAGGATATCTTTGCCCGGTTTGGTGCGAAACTGGAGAACATCAACGTTGGCTGCTGCGGCATGGCCGGAACTTACGGCCATGAGAGCAAAAACCTGGAGAACTCGCTGGGGATCTATGCGCTCTCATGGCATCCGCAGCTTCAGCGGCTGCCGCGTCAGCGCTGTCTGGCGACCGGCTACTCCTGCCGCAGTCAGGTCAAACGGGTGGAAGGCAACGGCATGCGTCATCCGCTTCAGGCTTTGTTAGCATTAATGTAAAAAAATTGTGCGCGACGTCACGGCATGGCTGGATTAGAATATCCAGCCTGCGTGACGTACGAAGTCGCTTTGCAGCGCGGAGGCTTTGTTCCACTCGCCGACGAGAGCCAGTTGATGGCAGAGGCGGGTCAGGGAGAGGCGCGCCAGCTGGTAAGCCTGAATACGGAACAGGCGGTCGCGTTCGCTGTTTCCCATCTCCTGAACCAGGCGATGATGCAGTTTTCCCATCGCATGCAGGTAACTCTGGTCGTCACCATTCAACTGGCAGATCTCTGCCATATCCTGACAGGCATCGTTGAACTGACGCAGCTGATGTATCGTGCAGTCGGCCCGATCAAGCTTTGCCTGCGCCATGTAAAAGTCGACGGTGATATCGCGGATGCTGAACTGGTATTCATCGATTTTGTGCTGGAGCCAGGCTGAGACAGAGAGCGTCATGAAACCATCCTGAATGTGAATGATAATAATTATCATATTCAACTGTTCAGGGATTGCAATGTGCGGGCAGAAAAATTTAACGATTTATCCTGCCTGTCGGTATAATCGGAAATAACAATCTGTTTACATCGCAGAAAGGCGTAACCTATCAATAAGCCTTTTTATCAAAAAGGGTTATTTTAAAATGAGTGATTTATTAATAGGTTATCATTGGCTTATTAAGGCTGACGTTCTCACCACACAGTGAGCTGAAGAGGCTATGCTTAATTATTAAGCAAATAAAACAGCACAAGATGATTATCCCTGCAAAACAAGAGGTTGAAGTGATCGGTGAGATCACTACCATAGGGGGATAGCCTGAAAAGGTCCGGACTCAAGAGGTATCAATATGGCATCCGTTAATACAGACTCTTTTTCTCCTGACGATTTCGTCTGGAAAGGGCTGACGCTGACTGAAACCGCAGCGCAACAAATTCTCAATCTGGCGGCGCAGGACCCTGATGTCAAGGGTCTGCGACTCAGCGTGAAACAATCCGGCTGCGCCGGGTTCGGCTACGTTATGGATTTGGTGAAAGAGCCTGTCGAAGACGATCTGCAGTTTTCATTCTACGGCGCAACGCTGTTTGTGCCGCTTCAGGCGATGCCATTCGTTGATGGCACCGAGCTGGACTATGTTCGCGAAGGCCTGAATCAGATTTTTAAATTCAATAACCCTAAAGCTCAGCACGCCTGCGGGTGTGGTGAGAGCTTTGGCGTCGAGTAAGTGAAATATGTCACGACACAGCGAAACATCTGACGATGTACAAATCTGGGAAGGCAAGCTCAACTACAAAGAGGGCTTCTTTACCCAACTGCAAACCGAAGAATTTGCCAACGGCATCAACGAAGATGTCGTGCGCGCGATTTCGGCCAAGCGTAACGAGCCAGAGTGGATGCTGGAGTTTCGTCTTAAAGCGTTTCATGCCTGGCTTGAAATGGAAGAGCCTCACTGGCTGAAAGCGCACTACGAGAAGCTCGACTATCAGGATTACAGCTACTACTCCGCGCCCTCATGCGGCAGCTGTGACGATAGCTGCGCGTCGGAGCCGGGTGCCACTCAGGCCTCAGGCAGCGCGCCTGCCAGTGAATATCTGACGCAGGAAGTGGAAAACGCCTTTAATCAGCTGGGGGTGCCAGTTCGCGAAGGCCGCGAAGTGGCGGTTGACGCGATTTTCGACTCCGTTTCAGTCGCCACTACCTATCGCGGCAAGCTGGCGGAGCAGGGCATCATCTTCTGCTCTTTTGGCGAAGCGATTCAGGAACACCCTGAGCTGGTGAAGCAGTATCTGGGCACCGTCGTGCCGGCAAATGACAACTTCTTTGCCGCGCTGAACTCTGCGGTCGCCTCAGACGGCACCTTTGTCTATATCCCGAAAGGGGTGCGCTGCCCGATGGAGCTGTCGACCTATTTCCGCATCAACGCTGCGAAAACCGGTCAGTTCGAGCGCACCATCCTGATTGCGGACGAAGACAGCTATGTCAGCTACATCGAAGGCTGTTCAGCCCCGGTGCGTGACAGCTATCAGCTGCATGCGGCCGTGGTGGAAGTGATCATCCACAAAAACGCCGAAGTGAAATACTCCACGGTTCAGAACTGGTTCCCTGGCGGGGAAGGCGAGGGCGGTATCCTCAACTTCGTGACCAAGCGTGCGCTGTGTGAAGGTGACCATAGCAAGATGTCTTGGACACAGTCGGAAACCGGCTCTGCAATCACCTGGAAATACCCGAGCTGCATTCTGCGCGGGGACTACTCGGTGGGTGAGTTCTACTCCGTGGCGCTGACCAGCGGTCGTCAGCAGGCCGATACCGGCACCAAGATGATCCACATTGGTAAAAACACCAAATCGACCATCATCTCTAAAGGGATTTCGGCCGGTAAAAGTCAGAACACCTATCGCGGTCTGGTGAAAATCATGCCAACCGCCACCAACGCGCGTAACTTTACGCAGTGTGACTCGATGCTGATCGGCCCGGATTGCGGCGCCCATACCTTCCCGTATGTGGAGACCCGCAATAACACCGCTCAGCTGGAGCACGAAGCCACGACATCACGCATCGGCGAAGATCAGATGTTCTACTGTCTGCAACGCGGTATCAGCGAAGAAGACGCCATCTCGATGATCGTGAACGGCTTCTGTAAAGACGTATTCTCCGAGCTGCCACTGGAATTTGCCGTGGAAGCCCAGAAATTGTTAGCCATCAGCCTTGAGCACAGTGTGGGCTGATGCCGTCACACGCCTTGCCGGAAGCAACGTGAAGGAATAAGTATGTTAAGCATTAAAGATTTGCAGGTCAGTGTTGAAGATAAAGCCATTCTGCGTGGCCTGAATCTCGAAATTAAACCAGGCGAAGTGCATGCCATCATGGGCCCGAACGGCTCAGGTAAAAGTACGCTGTCAGCCACGCTGGCAGGCCGCGAAGATTATGAAGTGACCGGCGGTTCGGTGAGCTTCAACGGTAAAGATCTGCTGGAGCTGGCACCGGAAGAGCGCGCTGGTGAAGGTATCTTTATGGCGTTCCAGTATCCGGTTGAGATCCCCGGCGTCAGCAATCAGTTTTTCCTGCAGACGTCGGTAAACGCGGTGCGCAAATACCGTCAGCAGGAAGAGCTGGATCGCTTTGATTTCCAGGACTTCATCGAAGAGAAAATTCAGCTGCTGAAGATGCCGGAAGATCTGCTGACCCGCTCCGTTAACGTCGGCTTCTCCGGTGGCGAGAAGAAGCGTAACGATATCCTGCAGATGGCGGCGCTGGAGCCTGAGCTCTGCATCCTGGATGAAACCGACTCCGGTCTGGACATTGATGCGCTGAAAATCGTTGCCAATGGTGTGAACAGCCTGCGTGACGAAAAGCGTGCCTTTATCATCGTGACCCACTACCAGCGTATTCTGGACTACATCAAGCCAGACTTCGTTCATGTTCTGTATCAGGGCAAAATCGTGAAATCTGGCGACTTCTCGCTGGTGAAACAGCTGGAGGAGCAAGGTTATGGCTGGCTTACCGACGAAGAGTGATTCTGCGCTGCAACAGTGGCATCACCTGTTTGAGTCGCGCGGCGACGTGCGTTCTCTGCAGGCTCAGCAGCACTGGCAGCAACTGATGCGCGTTGGCCTGCCAACCCGCAAGCATGAAAACTGGAAATACACCCCGCTGGACACGCTGCTGTCACAGCAGTTTGTGTTGCCTGACGCACCTCAGACTCTGAGCGCTGAACAGGTTGATGCGCTGGCGCTGCCGCTGGATGCCATCCGCCTGGTCTTCGTTGACGGTCAGTTCCAGGCGGCGCTGAGCAGCCGCGACACCGAGCTGTTTGAGATTCAGCATAGCGTGGCTGCCGAGCGTCGTCCGCTGCCCGCCGCCGTTCAGCCGGAAGTGTTTCTGCATCTGACCGAAAGCCTGGCGGAAGAGGTGACCACCCTGCGTCTGGCACGCGGTAAATCTGCAGCGCGCCCGGTCTACCTGCTGCATATCACCAGCGGTCAGCAGACGGGCATGAACACCGTTCATTATCGTCATCACCTGCAGCTGGAAGAGAGCGCCGAAGCGGAAGTGATTGAGCACTACGTTTCACTCAACGATCAGGCCCATTTCACCGGTTCGCGCTTTACCTGTGCGATCGGAGATAATGCAAAGCTGACCCACACCAAACTGGCGTTTGAAAGCAGCAACAGCTATCACTTTGCGCACAACGATCTGGTGGTGGGTAACGATGCGCAGGTCAGCAGTACCAGCTTCCTGCTGGGTGCCGGTCTGTCGCGCCACAATACCAGCATGCAGCTGAACGGCGAGAACAGTACGCTGGCGATTAACAGCCTGGTGTTGCCGGTGAAACAGGAAGTCGCGGATACCCGTACTTACCTGGAGCACAATAAAGGCCACTGCGTCAGCCGTCAGATGCATAAAACCATCGTGCGTGACAAAGGCCGTGCGGTGTTTAACGGTCACATCAAAGTGGCACAGCATGCACTGAAGACAGACGGGCAGATGACCAACAACAACCTGTTGCTGGGCAAGCTGGCGGAGGTCGATACCAAGCCGCAGCTGGAAATCTATGCGGATGACGTTAAGTGCAGCCACGGCGCCACCATCGGCCGTATCGATGACGAGCAGATGTTCTATCTGCGTTCGCGCGGTATTGAGCAGGATGCTGCGCAGACCATGATTATCCACGCCTTTGCGGCAGAACTGACCGAAACACTGGAAAATCCGGTGATGCGTCAGGCCGTACTGCAGCGTATCGCGCAACGTTTTCCCGGAGGCGACGTATGATGAACTTCGATCTCGACCGCATCAGGGCTGATTTTCCTATCCTGAAGCGAGAGGTCAACGGTCATCCGCTGGCCTACCTTGACAGCGCCGCCAGCGCACAACGTCCCCTCTCGGTGATCAATGCCGAGAGTCATTTTTACCAGCACGGCTATGCGGCCGTGCATCGCGGCATCCATACGCTGAGCCAGCAGGCAACCAGTGATATGGAGAACGTGCGCGATCAGGCCGCCCGTTTCCTGAACGCTTCGTCGCAGGAAGAGATTGTTTTCGTCAAAGGAACCACCGAAGGCATCAATCTGGTGGCCAACAGCTGGGGCAGCAGTCAGCTCCGGTCTGGCGATAACCTGATCATTACTGAGATGGAGCATCACGCCAATATCGTTCCATGGCAGATGCTGGCTGAGCGCACCGGAGCCGAAGTGCGTGTGCTGCCGTTGAATGACAACGGTGAGCTGGCGCTTGAGCAGCTGGCGGGGCTGATTGACAGCCGCACGCGCCTGCTGGCCGTGACGCATGTTTCAAACGTGCTCGGCACGGTTAACCCGGTCAAAGCGATCGTGGCGCAGGCCAAAGCCGCGGGTGTTGTTACCCTGGTGGATGGTGCGCAGGCGGTAATGCATGACAAAGTTGACGTGCAGGATATCGGCTGTGATTTCTATGTTTTCTCCAGCCATAAACTCTACGGCCCGAACGGCGTGGGTATCCTTTATGGACGCAAAGCGTTGCTGGACCAGATGCCACCCTGGGAGGGCGGCGGGTCGATGATTGACCGCGTCATGCTGCCGACGGGCACCACCTGGAACAGCGCGCCGTGGCGTTTTGAAGCCGGCACCCCCAATACCGGCGGCATTATCGGCTTTGGTGCGGCACTGGCCTACGTGCAGGCGCTGGGACTTGATACCATTCATGCGCGTGAAACGGCGCTCATGAACTATGCCCTGGATAAGCTGGGCACCGTCCCGGACATCCGCATCTATGGCCCGCAGTCGCGCGCCGGTGTTATCGCCTTCAATCTCGGTAAGCACCACGCTTACGATGTCGGCAGTTTCCTGGATCAGTATGGTATTGCCATCCGCACCGGCCATCACTGCGCCATGCCGCTGATGCAGCACTACAACGTGCCTGCGATGTGCCGCGCCTCCTTCACCTTCTATAACAGTGAAGAAGAGGTGGATCGTCTGGCGGCGGGTCTGACGCGCATTCATCGTCTGCTGGGCGGCTGAACAGTTCTAACGGAGTGACTGATGGCGAATTTGCCTGAAAAAGAGAAACTGGTGCGTAACTTTAACCGTTGCGCCAACTGGGAAGAGAAGTACCTGTACATCATTGAACTGGGTTCGAAACTTCCGGAATCCTCTGAAACCCTGCACCAGCCGGAAAACGTCATCTCGGGATGCCAGAGCCAGGTGTGGATCAGAATGACCCCGCAGGCCGATGGCACCATCGCCTTCGAAGGTGACAGCGATGCCGCGATCGTTAAGGGCCTGATTGCTATCGTAATTAGTCTCTATCAGAACTTGCCGCCTGCCGAGATTCTGGCGCTGGATGTCCGCCACTGGTTTGGCGAACTGGCCCTGATGCAGCACCTGACGCCCACCCGGTCGCAGGGGCTGGAGGCGATGATTCGGTCTATTCGCCATACCGCTCAGAACCTCAGCTAAGCTACACTCGACAGACGCCATCCGGCGTCTGTTTTTTTATCTGACGAGAAAATTGCATGAAACCAGCTTTACGTTTAGCCGGTGCATTGCTGCTGACCTGTTTTGGGCTCTCTGCACCCGCATTCGCCACGGAATATCCGCTGCCGCCACCTGACAGTCGCCTGATTGGCGAAAACGTCCTGACTCAGGTTCCCGATAACAAACAGCCGCTGGAAGCGATAGCGGCCCGCTACCAGGTCGGTCTGCTGGGGATGCTGGAGGTGAATCCCGGCACCGATCCCTGGCTGCCAAAGGCGGGCACGCAACTGACGATACCGCTACAGATGATCCTGCCCGATACGCCACGCGAAGGCATTGTGGTGAATCTTGCCGAGCTGCGTCTCTATTACTATCCCAAAGGCGAAAACAAAGTCATCGTCTATCCCATCGGCATTGGCCAGTTAGGGGCAGCCACTCCCGTGATGGTCACCCGTATCAGCCAGAAGATCCCCAATCCTACCTGGACGCCAACCCCGAACATCCGCAAACGCTACGCGAAAGAGGGTGTCACGCTGCCCGCCGTGGTGCCTGCGGGACCGGATAACCCGATGGGGCAGTTTGCCATGCGTCTGGCGCGCGGCACGGGCCAGTATCTGATCCACGGCACCAATGCGAAGTTTGGCATCGGCATGCGCGTCAGCTCCGGCTGCATCCGTCTGCGTTCCGAAGATATCGAAGCGTTGTTTAACGCCGTACCAGAGGGGACACGGGTGCAGATTATCAATCAGCCGGTGAAGTACGCCATCGAGCCGGATGGTAAACGCTACGTTGAAGTGCACCAGCCGCTGTCACGCAGTGACAAAGATGATCCTCAGACGCAGACTATTGCGCTCAGCGACGGACTCAGACAGTTTATGAAAAGTGAGAAGAGTGACCGGGCGCTGATTAAAGCCAGCATCGCACGACGCTCAGGCATGCCTGTACTGGTCAGCAGTGGTGAACCGGTAGAGAGTGATACCGTGCCGCCCGAAGGGCTGGAAAGTGCCGCGGTGCCGACAGAGAGTGCGGCAGCAGGGAAGGAGGCAAAGGACGTTAAACCCTGACAGAAGGTGCCGGATAGAGCCTGGCAGGGGCAAAAAAATGGCGCCATAAAGGCGCCATTTTTAAACCAGAACTCTTACTTACGGTAAGAGTGAGCCTGGTTGTCCAGACGCTGGTTAGCGCGTGCTGCGTCATCTTTAGCAGCCTGAACGTCTGAACGCACTGCGTTCACGTCGTTGCTCAGCTGGTCAACTTTCGCGTTCAGAGTCTGAACGTCTGAAGACAGCTGGTCGATTTTAGCGTTGCTTGAGCAACCAGCCAGCAGAGTTGAAGCCAGAACTACCGCGCCCAGTACCAGTTTAGTACGATTCATTATTTATACCCTCTAGATTGAGTTAATCTCCATGTAGCAATACAAGTATTACACAAAGCTTTTTAAGTTGAGAATAAATTTTTGATGAGAAGATGCTTAAATTTGATCGTTCGCTCAAAGAAGCAGCGAATCCCAGAATATGATAAAAAAATTTAGCGAAAACAGAGAGATTTAATCGGATTAACCTTAATATTAAGAGTATTTGAATAGTTATTTTCGATTGGAATTTTCTGGTATTTGGTTTAAGAGGAAATAAAAAAAGCGCCTCTTAAAGGCGCTTCTAAATAACCGCTGACGCAGGTTTTACAGGACGTGTACGGACGCGGTGTTGGTAGTTCCGCTTGGTACTAATGCACCGGAAACCAGCACCACGACATCGCCTTTCTGAGCGTAGCCGCTTTCCAGCGCCGCTTCTTTACCCAGACGATAGAAATCATCGGTCGACGCGATCTCAGAAACCAGGCGTGTCTCAATGCCCTTACTCAGGATCAGCTGGCGTGCAGTGGTCTGATTGGTGGTCAGGGCCAGGATGGTGGCGTTCGGGAAGTATTTACGCACCGCTTTAGCCGATTTGCCGCCTTCGGTCGCCACCACAATCAGTGGCGCTTCCAGCTTCTCAGCGGTCTCGACGGCACCGCGGCAGACGGCTTCGGTGATACGCAGCTTACGGGTATCGTTCTGGCTGTCGATGCGCGATTTCATCACGCGGTCGGTACGCTCACAGATGGTCGCCATGATGGTGACCGACTCCAGCGGATAGCGACCTTTGGCGCTCTCACCTGACAGCATGACCGCATCGGTGCCATCCAGGATGGCGTTCGCCACGTCGCCGGCTTCTGCGCGGGTAGGGCGTGGGTTTTTGATCATGGAGTCGAGCATCTGGGTCGCCGTGATGACCACTTTGCGCGCTTTATTACATTTCTTGATCATCATCTTCTGCGCGAAGATCACTTCTTCAACCGGGATCTCAACACCCAGGTCGCCACGCGCAACCATGATGCCGTCTGACGCTTCAAGAATTTCGTCGAAGTTGTTCAGGCCTTCCTGGTTTTCGATTTTGGAGATGATCTGGATGTGCTCACCGCCGTGCTGTTTCAGGTGCTCACGAATCTCCAGCACGTCTGAACGCTTACGGATGAACGAAGCAGCGACAAAGTCCACACCCTGCTCACAGCCAAAAATCAGATCGCGTTTGTCTTTTTCAGCCAGCGCAGGCAGCTGGATTGAGACGCCTGGCAGGTTAACGCCTTTGTTCTCACCCAGATCGCCATTGTTCAGTACTTTACAGACTACGGTGTTTTCGGTGACTTCGGTCACTTCCATCCCAATCAGGCCATCATCGACCAGCACGGTGTTGCCGATCTTCAGGTCAGCCGTGAAGCCCGGGTAGGTGACGGCAACGCGCTCGCTGTTGCCGATCACGCTCTGATCGGTGGTGAAGGTAAAGGTCTGGCCCGCTTTCAGCGCCGCGTCGTTACCGCCTTCCAGTTTCATGGTGCGGATTTCAGGGCCTTTGGTGTCCAGCAGGATAGCGGCCTGACGACCGGTTTTCTGCATCACAGCGCGCATATTGGTAATGCGCTGGCCGTGCTCAGCGTAGTCGCCGTGAGAAAAGTTCAGACGCATAACATTCATGCCAGCTTCAAGCAGCTGAGTCAGCATCTCTTCGGATTCGGTTTTCGGGCCGATAGTACAAACGATTTTAGTCTTTTTCATGACGGATTATCTGTAAGTTGTGATGGATGAATAAGGGCGGAATCCGATGGCAGCGCATCGAAGTGAAATTTCTGATTTGAGACTGAAACTGAAAAGGGCAGTACTGAATAAGAATAGGTGACGAAGGCCAGGCGTGCAGGGAAGTTGTGCGGCTACGGTTGGTAACCACCACGCTGTTGTTGCGCAAATCATTTGAGTTATCGCAGTAAGCACGTGATCGCTGAAACCTTTCAAGTAAACAACGGGGGACAGTATAGACGCTAAGTATGCGAAAACCAATCAAAAAGCAGAAGGGGGACGCGATGCAGATCAATATAAAGGGAGTTGCGCAAGCTGAAGGAATTCTGAAAGTGGTGCGCTCTAATGGACTCGAACCATCGACCCCCACCATGTCAAGGTGGTGCTCTAACCAACTGAGCTAAGAGCGCATACTGAATATTGGTGCGTCCGAGTGGACTCGAACCACCGACCCCCACCATGTCAAGGTGGTGCTCTAACCAACTGAGCTACGGACGCACTTGGTGCGCTCTAATGGACTCGAACCATCGACCCCCACCATGTCAAGGTGGTGCTCTAACCAACTGAGCTAAGAGCGCAACATGCTGTCAGGGCGACAGCGGGGACGAATATTAACGGCAGCGTGTGAGGCTGGCAAGGGGAAAATCGTTTTTTCACTGTGACTGCGCAGCAACTGTGCTAACCGTCGTTTTTTTCGGCGCTGCGGGCCATAAATGGCCCGCTTTTCTGGATTATCGCGCCGCACGGGCGAGGATAATGGCCGCCGGTGAACGCTGTAAGCGTCTGATGCGCCAGATCATCATCACCGCCGCCGAGGTCAGGCCGATAATGAAACCGCACCAGAAGCCCGCAGGTCCCATACGCGGCACCAGCCAGTCGGTCAGTGCCAGCAGATACCCGGCAGGCAGACCGAGCAGCCAGTAGGCAATAAAGGTGATGAAAAAAATGGATCGCGTATCTTTATAGCCGCGCAGAATGCCGCTGCCGATCACCTGAATCGAATCGGAGAACTGATAAATCGCCGCCAACAGCATCAGCTGTGCGGCCAGCGTCACCACCTCAGGATTGTCGTTGTAGAGCAGGGCGATCTGGTGACGGAACGTCACGGTAAAAATCGCGGTCAGCGCCGCCATGCTGATGCCGACACCCTGCGCCGTCCACGCGGCGACCCGGGCCTGCTCGGTGGAGCCCTGACCCAGGCGGTAGCCGACGCGGATAGTGGTCGCGACGCCCAGCGACAGTGGTAACACGAACATCAGTGAACTGAAATTCAGTGCGATCTGGTGGCCGGCGACATTGACGATGCCCAGCGGCGACACCAGCAGCGCCACCACGGCAAACAGGGTGACCTCAAAAAAGAGCGCCAGCGCCACCGGCAATCCCAGCGCCATCAGGCGGGTGAGAATGACACGCGAAGGCGGCGACCAGCGGCTCTCCATGCGGATATCACGCATCGATCCCATCCGGCGCACCCAGAAGCGCATGCAGATAAACATTACCCAGTAGACCGACGCGGTTGCCACACCACAACCCACCCCGCCCAGTGCCGGCATCCCGAAGTGACCATAAATAAAGACATAGTTGAGCGGGATGTTAAACATCAGGCCGAGAAAGCCCAGCACCATACCCGGCTTGGTTTTCGACAATCCTTCACACTGGTTGCGCAGCACCTGGAAGAAGAGATAGCCAGGTGCGCCGAACAGCAGGGCATGCAGATAGCCTTCTGCCTTCAGGGCCAGCCGGGGATCGATATCGTGCATTGCGCGGATGAGGTAACCCGCATGCCACAGCAGCACCATAATCAGCAGGGAGACAAAAAAGGCGAGCCAGTACGCCTGGCGGATCTGTTCACCGATGCGTTCGCGGCGACCTGAACCGTTGAGTTGCGCAACGGTGGGCGTCAATGCAAGCAGAAGACCATGACCAAACAGGATGGCCGGAAGCCAGACAGAGGTGCCGACAGCAACGGCGGCCATATCCGTGGCGCTGACGGCGCCGGCCATAATGGTATCCACAAATCCCATTGCGGTCTGGGCCACCTGAGCAAGGATGACCGGAATCGCAAGGGCCAGCAATTGACGCGCTTCTGTTAAATACTTCTGCACGTTAACACCTGACGAGTTATAGGAAAGAAAAGGGGCAAAAAGCCCGGGGAATTTCGTGAGTTAGTGTAACTGGCGTAACCCCATTCGCCAATCTTTGTCACACAATGCGGTTTGCACTGACTCAACGCCGTGGCAGGGGCTGAAATCTAACAGCGGGCCTGAGCTGTGGTAAACTGGCACAAACGTCGGATTTTCAGAGGCAAAGATTATGTTTACCGGAATTGTGCAGGGCATGGCAGAGATCGTGTCCATCGAAGAAAAAGAGCTGTTTCGTACCCATACTGTCCGGCTGCCGGAAGAACTCCTGCCGGGTCTGGCGCTGGGCGCATCCGTCGCGCATAACGGCTGCTGCTTAACCGTGACGGCAATCGACGGCGATCGTGTCAGCTTTGATCTGATCAAAGAGACGCTGCGGGTGACGAACCTCGGCGATTTGCGTGAGGGCGACGTGGTCAATATCGAGCGGGCAGCAAAATTCAGCGATGAAATCGGCGGGCATCTGATGTCGGGTCACATTATGACCACGGCTGAGATCTGCAAAATTATCCAGTCAGAACATAACCGCGAAGTCTGGTTTAAAATCCAGGACCCGGCGCAGATGAAATATATTCTGCATAAAGGGTTCGTCGGTATCGACGGCATCAGCCTGACGGTCGGGGATGTGACCAGAACGAAGTTCTGCGTCTATCTGATCCCGGAAACGCTGGAACGCACCACGCTGGGGGCGAAGACCTTTGGACAGCGGGTCAATATTGAGATCGATCCACATACTCAGGCGATCGTCGAGACCGTGGAGCGCGTGCTCGCCCAGCGTGATGCCGCGGCAGCCATGAGCGCGCTGACCGGGCAACCTGCCGCAGAGAGTTAATATCAGGCGCGACAGCGCCTGTTGAACCGCTGACCCGATTCGCTGTGAGATTGCACCTGCGCAGGAAACAGGGTCAGATCGGAAAGACGCAAAAGCCGTCATCCCTGACACGCTCGACACGCGCCCTCCCTGGCGCGTGACGCTTTCCTCTTCTGACCCTGTTCCCTGCGCCTTTAGCTTCTCCGTTGCGGTTAACGCGGGTCTGACTTCGGCAGGCCTTGCGGCGCAACCGGCTCCTCTACCGCGCCACGCGCAATCCCCCCTCTACGCCACGACTGAAGACGATCTGCCACAGCTGAATATCGCGCGCGCGGAATGCACCGGCACAGGCGTTGAGATAGTAGGCGAACATACGCTTAAAGCGATCGCCATAATTCTCAGCCAGCTGAGGCCAGGCCTGCAAAAAGCGTTCATGCCATGCCATCAGCGTCCTGTCGTAATCTGCGCCAAAGTTGTGCCAGTCTTCCAGAATAAAATGGGGCTCGCTGGCATCGGCCACCTGACGCACCGAAGGCAGGCAGCCGTTGGGGAAAATATACTTATCGATCCAGGGGTCAACGCGCATATCGGTTTTAATCGCGCCGATGGTGTGAAGCAGGAAAATCCCGTCAGGCTTAAGATTACGATCGACCACGTCGAAATAGGTCGCGTAGTTTTTAGGCCCGACATGCTCAAACATACCGACCGACACCACGCGGTCAAACTGCTCGTTCAGATCGCGATAGTCCTGCAGCAGAATCGTCACATCCAGCCCTTCACAGCGCTGCTGCGCCAGCTTCTGCTGCTCGGCCGAGATAGTCACGCCATGCACGCTGACGCCATAATGACGTGCGGCAAATTCCGCCAGTCCGCCCCAGCCGCAGCCGATATCCAGCAGCGACATCCCGGGTTCCAGCGCTAATTTACGACAAATCATATCCAGCTTGGCTTCCTGCGCCGACGCCAGCGTCGTGGCCTCTTTCCAGTAGCCACAGGAGTACTGCATGTAAGGGTCAAGCATCAGTGAAAAGAGATCGTTGCCGAGATCATAGTGCTCTTTGCCCACGATCCAGGCCCGCTTGCGGGACTGCAGGTTGGTTAAGCGGGCGGCGGCGATGCGCAGGGTATCTTTGAAATGGTGCGGAAGTTGCTGATCCAGTTTATGTTTAAGCACCTGGTGGAAGAACATATCCAGACGGTCGCAGTCCCACCATCCCTCCATATAGCTTTCGCCCAGCCCCAGCGATCCCTCCTGCAGAACACGCTTAAAAAAACCGGGATGATGAATGCGGATATCCCATGGACGTGAGCCATTTATTTCGATGTCCGCTTTTTCCAGCAGTTCGTGAACGATGCGATACCAATGATTATCTTCAGGAGTCACTGCTTCTGCGTAAGATGAACTCATAGCTTTTCCACCACCTGTCCAATCTGAACCTGAACAAAGAATAGCCAATTCGTCAGGCATTGAGAAACGTCACGGAGGATTCCGCAAACCGATTATCTGTAAGATACAGAGGACTGGAACAGGCTGAAGCAGGGCCGGTAAGAGGGAATAACGCGTACGAATACCGTCCCGGCAACAGCGTGCCAATCAGATTATTACGTTATTATATTGTTGATTTATTACAGATTTGTTGACCCGGATGAGTATATTCTCACGCGGGTCAATATTCAATGACTTATTGTTAGGGCGCTAACTAAAAGGTTAGCGTCTTAATGATTATCCTGGCAGGCAGGTTGCGCAGTGGCAACAACAGTTTGTGCGCTTGCGGCGCGCTGCATGACGTACCCGATCAGGGCGAGCAGAATCGTTACTGTCATGATCAGCGTGGTGGTCAGCAGTGCCTGGGTTAATCCCGCCGACACCGCCAGGCTGGCGAGGAAGCATAGGCCTAACTGCAGCGTGTTCTGCAACGCGGCGGCTTTGCCGGTGGCGTGCGGGAAGGGCATCAGCGCACTGGAGACCACAATCGGATAGATCGCTCCGTTAGCCAGCGCCATTCCGCAGAACGGCACCATCAGGCTGAGCAGCGTTCCCTGACCCGAAAGCGCGACCGCAAACAGCGCCAGAATGCTCAGGCTGTAGACCCCCAGCAGCCAGGGCAGCAGCTGTGCGCCGTTAAAGCGGTTGAGCAGGGCGCGACAGCCGAAGCCGCCGATTAAAAAGGCGAGCGTCTGTGGCAGATAGCTCAGGCCAATGTCGGCGGGGGAAAGGCCCAGGCCCGCCAGAATAAAGGGCGAACCGGTCAGCCAGGCAAAAAAGCTGGCGGAGCAGGCGGAGTAGAGCAGTACGTTACCGCTGTAGACGCGGGATTTAAGCAGCGTGAAGAAGCCCGGCTGTGCCCCTTTCTGCTGCGGAGCGGGTTTCACCGCGGGCAGACGCAGCGTGACCAGAATCAGCGCCACCGCAATCAGGGTCAGCACCAGGAAAATCGAACGCCAGTGGAAATGGCCGATCAGCCAGGCCCCGAGCAGCGGCGCCAGCGCCGGTGAGAGGGCCACCAGCGGCATAATCGTGGCGAACACTTTGCTGGCGCGCGCCGCCGGATAGCGGTCGATGACCAGCGCCTGCCAGCTCACGGCGGCAGCACAGACGCCAATCGCCTGAATGAAGCGCAGCGCCAGCATCAGAAAGATATCGTTCACCCACAGCATGCCCGCACAGCCAGCGGCGAACAGTGCCAGTCCGGCCAGCAGCACGGGTTTACGGCCGATGCGATCGGAGAGCGGGCCCCAGAAGAGCTGACCACAGGCGAAGCCGGCCAGAAACAGACTCATGCTGGCGCTGATAAGGCCAGGCGAGGTGCGGAACGTCTCCTGCATCGCGCCAAAGGCGGGCAGGTACATATCGGTGGCTAAAAAGCCCAGCATGCTGAGCAGAGCGAGGTAGGGCATAAATCCTTTATTCGACAACATCAGATTCTCATTTTGCAGGGTAAACGCGGCAGAGTGTAAAAGGTGCGTTTGCGGCTGTGAAACGGTAATATTTGCCGGTTGCTGTTAAAATTTTTGAAGGCAGATTATGTGGTCAGAGTATGCACTGGAAGTGGTTGACGCGGTTGCACGCGGGGGCAGTTTCAGCGCCGCCGCGCAGGAGTTACATCGGGTGCCTTCTGCCATCAGCTATACGGTTCGCCAGCTGGAGAGCTGGCTGGCGGTGCCGCTGTTTGAGCGTCAGCACCGTGAAGTGGTACTGACCCCGGCGGGGGAGCATTTTGTCCGGGAGGGGCGCAGCGTCATCAAAAAAATGCTCGCAACCCGGCAGCAGTGTCAGCAGCTGGCTAACGGCTGGCGCGGGCAGCTAAGCATTGCCGTTGACCGCATCGCCAAACCGCAGCGTACCCGGCAGATGGTTAAAGATTTTTATCGCCACTTCCCGGACATGGAGCTGCACATCAGCTATGAGGTCTTCAACGGGGTCTGGGATGCCCTGGCCGATGGCCGGGTCGATGTCGCGATTGGCGCGACCCAGGCGATACCGGTTGGCGGACGGTTTGCATTCCGGGATATGGGGAAGCTCAACTGGCGCTGCGTGGTGGCACCCGACCATCCTCTGACGCAGGCGACCCGGATTGATGATGACACGCTGCGTCACTGGCCGTCGCTGGTGCTGGAGGATACGTCACGGGCGCTGCCGCGGCGCATGACGTGGACGCTGGACAATCAGCGCAGGCTGGTGGTGCCGGAATGGCAAACCGGGCTGGAGTGTGTGCAGGCGGGATTGTGCGTGGCGATGGTGCCGGGCCATCTGGCCCGGCCACTGCTCGACAGCGGCGCGCTGGTGGAACTGACGCTGCCGCAGGCGTTTCCGGACAGCCCCTGCTGTGTCAGCTGGGCAGAGGATCGCGCATCACCGGCAACAGGCTGGTTACTCAGCTATCTGGGTGATGCGCAAACGCTTAATCAGGAGTGGTTAAGCGAGGATTAACGGCGATAGTCGCGGAACGGACCATCCGCAACTGAACGGCGTTCAATCAGCGTGGGATGGACTTCAATCGTTTGTGACACTTCGCGCTTGCTGGTGATGCGATCAAGCAGCATATCCAGCGCCTTCTCACCCAGCTGAGCCTTGGGCTGATGGACGGTGGTCAGTGCGGGCGCAAAATAGCGCGCGTTGCGCACATTGTCATAACCGATCACCGAAATGTCCTGCGGAACGCGCAGACCCATCTCGTCAGCGGCGCAAATCGCCCCCATCGCCATGATGTCGCCACCGCAGAACACCGCCGTCGGGCGCTGCTTTTGCGACAGGATCTGCTGCATCGCCTGGTAGCCCGACTCCGGCTCAAAGTCTCCCTGCACAATCCACTCGGTGCGCGGCTGAATGCCCGCCTCTTCCAGTGCCTTAAGGAAACCGGCATGGCGTCCGCCCCCGGTGTTACGCTCCATCTGACCGGGGATGGCGCCGATGTCGCGGTGGCCGCGCTCAATCAGATAGCGTCCCGCCAGATAGCCACCCTGGAAGGCGTTATCCAGCACCGTATCGGTGAAGTCGGCGCGCGACTCGCCCCAGTCCATCACCACCATCGGGATATTGCGGTTCTCTTCCAGCATCTGCAGCAGGTCGTCCGGGTATTCAGAGCACATGACCAGCAGGCCATCGACGCGCTTCTGCGCCATCATGCTGAGGTAGGCGCGCTGTTTTTGCAGGTCGTTATGCGCATTCCCCAGAATCAGCGTATAGCCCTTGTCAAAACAGTGATTCTCGACCGCTTCGATAATCTCAGCGAAATAGGGCGCTTCGCTGGAGGTGGCCAGCAGCCCCAGCGTCCGGGTGTGATTCACCTTCAGGCTGCGCGCCACGGCGCTCGGCGAGTAGTGCAGTTCCTTGATCGCCTGCCAGACCGCATCGCGCGTCTCTTCAGCCACGAAGCGGGTTTTATTGATGACGTGCGAAACCGTGGTCGTGGAGACGCCAGCGCGTTTTGCCACATCTTTAATTGTTGCCATGAAAATCGGACTCCAGGACTTATCTAACTGTATGATAAGCGTAGTGTTAAACGTTTGCGTCTGCTCAGGGTATTTTCCGCAAAAATGCCGTGTTATGGCGCATTAAACCGGCGGCCGACGGAGAATAAATGCCTGAAAAAGTGCGCAAACGGAATCAGGGCTGCGCGCGTTGCGCAACAAGGGCGGGATTCTAACAAGGCTGAACGGATAAAACGAGATTTTTACCCACGGCTGTGGGAAAATAGAATAACCACAATGATTACGTGGTTAAGGAGCAACCCATGAGTACCGATCTTAAACTGGCGTTAATGACCACTGTCGGCTGCCTGCTGATGATTGTGGCCTTTAGTTTTACCGCTGTACTGCACTGATAAAAAAGCCGGGACTTCTCCCGGCTTTTTTCTGACGCTGCATCAGCTCAGCGAATGGTTTTCGGCGTCATCACACGACGCGCACCAATATAGTGACGCTGCCAGTAATCTTCCCCTAACGCACTGATCTGAATATCTTTGCCGGTACGCGGTGACTGAATAAACTTGCCGTCACCCAGATAAACCCCGACGTGATCCGCGGTTCCGCGGCCATTAATGCGGAAGAAGACCAGATCGCCTTTTTCCAGTGACTCACGTTTGATAGGGGCAGCGTCACGCAGGTGATACATCTCGTTAGCGGTGCGCGGAATTTTAAACTTCACCAGATCTTTATAGGCGTACCAGACCAGCCCGCTGCAGTCGAAGCCGGTGTGGGGGGAGGTGCCGCCCCACTGATAAGGTTTGCCCAGCTGACCCATGAGCTTGGTCATCGCCGTTTCACGCGCTTTCTGGTAGCGCTGACGGTGAGATTTGCTCATTTTAATGGTGCCGGTCTCGCTGGCATCCGCGTTTTTCAGCAGGCGCTGGTGGCCGTAGCGTTTTTTCTCTTTGGTGCTGAGTCGGGCGGTCTTAAGCGAGGTTTTTTTGGCAGGTGTCTGTTTAGCGGTCAGTTCAACTTTTTTCTGTTTTTTCGTTTTGAGTTTCTGCACCGGGCTGAGACGGGTTTTTTTTGTCGTGGTTTTCACCACGCGACGTTTGCGGCGCTCATCCTCGCGCGCACTCTTTTTCTCTGCTTTATGCGTACTGACGTTCACCGGAGCGTGCGGAGACGCGGCGGCGATGTTGAAGAACAGTTGCGCAAAGGCCAGCATAAAAAGCGTAATGATTAAACGCATAGTCCATTAAGTAGTTAAGTTGTCAGGGCCACTACGCACCGCGACAAAGTTGAGATTAATCTGATCCAGGATCAGCGCCGAAGCCATTCTAGTCCAGTTCTTTTAAAAACTGTAATGCCTTTTATTGTTAATCTTTGCAACCCACGCGATTGTGCTGAAAATGAACATTTTCAGCGTCTTATATCAACGAAATTATTACGAATTATTAATCTGTTACCGGCTGTTAATAATCAGAAATTCACGCTGTGCCTGTCATGACTTAACCAGGATGGCGATTTCAGCAGGCAGCGATCAAAATCTCGTTTTCAGTCACGCTGCGAAGTCGCTACAATAAACAAACACGAAGTGACGAATTAAGGAAGGCAATTATGAGTACTGTAGAAAAAATTCAGCGCCAGATCGCAGAAAATCCGATCCTGCTGTACATGAAAGGTTCTCCGAAGCTGCCAAGCTGCGGCTTCTCTGCACAGGCGGTGCAGGCACTGTCAGCCTGCGGTGAGCGTTTTGCTTACGTGGATATTCTGCAGAACCCGGACATTCGTGCAGAGCTGCCAAAGTACGCCAACTGGCCAACCTTCCCGCAGCTGTGGGTAGACGGTGAACTGGTCGGTGGATGCGACATCATCGTTGAGATGTTACAGCGTGGTGAACTGCAGTCGCTGATTAAAGAGACCGCAGAAAAATTTAAAGAAGCAGAATAAAAAAAGGCCGACGCAATGTCGGCCTTTTTCGTTGTGGCATTCCTCAGACGGAGGCGCTGGCGTCTGCATCGCCTTCGGCAAAGGGCAGGGGCCAGCCACCTAACCGCTTCCAGCGGTTCACCAGCTCACAGAACAGCGTTGCGGTCTGCTGCGTATCATACAGCGCCGAGTGTGCCTGACTGCTGTCGAACTCCATTCCCGCAGCGATACACGCCTTCGCCAGCACGGTCTGACCCAGCACCAGCCCGCTCAGGGCTGCCGTGTCAAAGGTCGCAAAGGGGTGGAACGGGTTGCGTTTCAGGCTGGCACGTTCAGCCGCCGCAGACATAAAGTTCAGATCAAACGTGGCGTTGTGCGCCACCATGATGGCGCGATTGCAGCCGCTGTCCTTGATCCCCTTGCGCACCATTTTAAAAATGGCGTGCAGCGCTTCATATTCACTGACGGCACCGCGCAGCGGGTTGCCGGGATCGATACCGGTAAAGGCCAGTGCTTCAGGGTGCAGCAGCGATCCGACAAAAGGTTCGACGTTGAAATGCAGCGTCTGGTCTGTCTGAATCCATCCCTCTTCATCCATTTTCAGCGTGATAGCGGCAATTTCCAGTAACGCATCGGTTTGTGCGTTGAAACCGGCGGTTTCCACGTCGATGACCACCGGATAGAAGCCACGGAAACGTTGATTGAGTGCATTAGGGGAATTCGATTCAGACATCAGGATCTCATTGCAGGAAAAGGGCAGCGCGCATTATGGCAAAAAACGGGGCCGGGTGCAGCAGATGAAGCGCAGAGAAGGGGATTCAGCCCGCCCGGGAGGGCAGGCTGGCGGCAGGATCAGTTGCCGAGGCCTTTACCGGCATCTTTGTTTTCGATCAGTTCGATTTTGTAGCCGTCCGGATCTTCAACAAAAGCGATAATGGTGGAGCCACCCTTCACCGGGCCCGCTTCACGCGTCACGTTACCGCCATTCTGACGGATACGTTCGCAGGCGGCAGCCGCGTCATCCACGCCCAGCGCGATATGACCATAGGCGTTGCCGAGATCATACTTGTCCACGCCCCAGTTATAGGTCAGTTCGATAACCGCCCCTTCGCTTTCGTCGGTGTAGCCCACAAAAGCCAGGGTATATTTATATTCGGTGTTTTCGCTCTGACGCAGCACGCGCATGCCCAGCACACGGGTGTAGAAATCAATTGAACGTTGCAGATCGCCAACGCGCAGCATGGTATGTAGTAAACGCATAACATCCTCTTTGAAGTAAAACGCCATCGCCGGATGACCCAGGCGCTAAGTATAGCGATGAAAATCGCCATTGAATAATGGCCGCCGTCATCGTCCCGGACGGCAGCCAGACAGGTTTACAGTGTCGGGTAGTCGATGTAGCCTTCCGCGCCGCCGCCATAGAAGCTTTCCGGACGCTGAGGATTCAGAGGAGCATCCTGCTGCAGACGCTCAACCAGATCCGGGTTCGCGATGTAGTCGCGACCAAACGCGACGGCATCGATCAGACCGCGACCAATCAAATCGTCCGCTTTCTCGACCGTGTAGGCACCGGCACCGATAATGGCACCCGGGAACAGGTCACGTACTTTCTGACGGAAGGCATCCGTGTAAGGCTTGCCGCCGGCCCAGTCTGGTTCTGAAAGGTGCAGGTAGGCGATGTTGCGTTTCGCCAGCTCACCGATGTACCACAGCGCCGCTTCTTCTTCATCCGGGCCGTTATCCAGATTCTGGAAGCTGCCGATCGGCGAAACGCGGATACCGATACGATCGGCTGACCAGTTTGCAATGACCGCATCCACCACTTCCAGCGCGAAACGACCGCGTTTTTCGATGCTGCCGCCATATTCGTCGGTACGCTGGTTGGAATCCGGGGCCAGGAACTGATGAATCAGGTAACCGTGTGCCGAGTGCAGCTCAAGCAGGTCAAAATCCGCTTCACGCGCATTCGCAGCCGCCTGACCGAAATCAGCTACGATCTGCTGGATCTCAGGAATCGTCAGTTCGCGTGGCTCTGAGGTCTCTTCGCGGTAGACGCTGCCATCTTCAGCACGCAGTGAGGTTCGGGTACCCGCCGCAATCGCCGACGGGGCGACCGGGGCTTTACCTTCCGGCTGAACGCTGTTGTGGGAAATACGACCGGTGTGCCACAGCTGCACGGCGGTGTGGCCGCCCGCCTGATGTACGCCTTCGTTAATGCGTTTCCACGCCGCAATCTGCGGCTGCGTATGTAAACCCGGCGCACCGGCATAGCCTTTGGCCTGGAAAGAGACCTGCGTGGCTTCGGTGATGATCAGACCGGCGCTGGCGCGCTGACGGTAATATTCCGCCATCATCGGCGTCGGGATATCGCCTGGCTCAATGCTGCGCAGACGGGTCAGCGGTGCCATAAAGACGCGGTTTGGGACGGTAATTGCGCCAACTTTCAGCGGACGAAACAGCTGGGTACTCGCCATAATAGCTCCTGATTAGTAGACCAGTCGTCTACAAACACGTTTTTTAAAAATCAGTGGCGTTCTAGCCACTGTTCGATGGTACTCAGTGCGAGGCGCAGGGGCTGCGCCTCGCGGGAAATTTTGCTCTGCAGGCTGGCACCCAGCCAGAGCAGCGACAGCAACTCCGCCATCTGTGCAGGCGGCTGCGGCAGGTTCAGCGACTCCTGCTGCACCGCCTCAGTCAGCGTCCGCGCATAGAGCGCGGTGATTTTCGCCGCACCCTGCTGCAGGGCATCGCGCATCGGCTCAGAGAGATCGCAGACTTCCGCAGAGACTTTCACGCCCAGGCAACCCACAATGTGGCCCTGCTGAACGAACAGATCGACCGCTAAACGGAAGTGGTTGAGCAGGCGTTCGCGCGGGGTGCCATCCGTCCGGCTGAGCTGTAATTCCACATCCTGCAGGAAGCGTGCAAAGTAGCGTTCCAGTAACGCCACGCCAAACGCCTCCTTGGAACGGAAGTAATAGTAGAAGGAGCCTTTCGGTACGGCCGCCTGTGACAGCAGTTCGCTTAAGCCCATTCCGGTGAACCCGCGTTGCAGACAGAGTTGCTCACCTGTCTGAAGCAGGTGCTCGCGGGTTTCGTTGCGTTGTGGCGTCTTATTCATGGCACTGAGAGTAGTAGACCAGTCGGTCGGTTGCAACGATCGGCCCACACGATGGCACAGAGTGTTCACCCGTTCGCGCGACAGCGACATTATTGTGACCGGCTGAGGCTCATTTCCTGTGCAACCAGGCTACGCTGTTACTCTGACTGGTTATTCTGTGACTCCGGAGACGTAGTGGCCGAGCAGCTTGAGTTTTTCCCGGTTCCCAGCCCCTGTCGCGGCATCTGCGAGAGCGATGCGCGCGGCTACTGTCTGGGATGTTTACGCAGCCGTGATGAGCGGTTCAACTGGCTGCGCTTCAGTGATGCCCAGAAGCGCGAGGTGATTCGCCTGTGCCAGATGCGGCGTCAGCGTCTGCTGCGCCAGCAAAAGGGCGAGGAGCCACCCGCACCGCAGCAGCCGGAGTTATTCTGACGGCCTGGCGCTTTCCGTTATACTCTCTGACACGCTAATGTCAGCCAACGTGCAACAGGGAGATCGTCATGTCACAACCGCAAGCCATTGCTCTGCAGGGGCCCGATTTTTCACCGCTGGTTATGGGGTACTGGCGTCTGATGGAGTGGGGCATGTCGCCTCAGGAGCGGCTCGCATTTATTGAGCATCACCTCAGCCTCGGTATTACCACCGTTGATCACGCCGATATCTATGGTGACTATCAGTGTGAAGCAGCGTTTGGTGAGGCGCTGAAGCTGGCTCCTGGCCTGCGCGATCGGCTGCAGATTGTGACCAAATGCGGCATCGCTACCCGTGCCCGCCCGGAAAACCAGATTGGTCACTACATCACCGATAAACAGCATATCGTCCAGAGTGCAGAAAACTCGCTGCGTCACCTGCACACCGATCGTCTCGACCTGCTGCTGATCCATCGTCCCGATCCGCTGATGGACGCGGATCAGGTCGCCGATGCCTTTATGGCTCTGCACCAGAGCGGCAAGGTACTGCACTTTGGCGTCTCCAACTTTTCCCCGGCCCAGTTCTCCCTGCTGCAGTCCCGCCTGCCGTTCTCGCTGGTCACTAACCAGCTGGAGATCTCCCCTGTGCAGCAGAGCGGACTGCTGGATGGATCGCTGGATCAGTGTCAGCAACTGCGTATCCGGCCAATGGCCTGGTCCTGTCTGGGTGGCGGTCGCCTGTTTAACGATCCCCACTTCCAGCCACTGCGCGATGAACTGGAGCGGGTGCGTCAGGAAACCGGGGCGAGCAGCCTGGATCAGGTGGTCTATGCCTGGATTCTGATGCTGCCGTCGCGTCCGCTGCCGATCATCGGGTCGGGCAAAACGGCGCGGGTCAGCGACGCGGTCGGTGCGCTGAGCGTGACGCTGTCACGTCAGCAGTGGTTCCGCATTCGTAAGGCCGCGCTGGGCTACGATGTGCCCTGAAGCGTAAAACTGCGTCAATTTTCAGCAGAATAGCGCAACAGCGACCAGACTTATTGCACACCCTGGTATGCAAACGGAGTCATCATGAAAATGAAAGCAGTCGCGCTATTCGCGCTGATCGCCTGTGGGTCAGCCCATGCCGCCAGTGAACAGGTGACGGTTCATCAGGTCACCGCTGAGGGCGTGGGTAAATCGCTGGGCACCGTAAAGATTGATGAGACAGAGTATGGTCTGAAGTTCACACCGGATCTGAAAGGGCTGACGCCGGGCATTCATGGATTTCATGTCCATGCCAAAGGCAGCTGTGAGCCGGGCGAGTCTGAGGGCAAAGTGGTGGCCGCCGGGGCGGCCGGCGGGCATCTCGATCCGGCTAACACCGGCAAACATCTGGGGCCGTATGCGGAAGGGCATCTGGGCGACCTGCCTGCGGTCTATGTTGATGACCAGGGTAATGCAACCTATCCGGTACTGGCACCACGACTGAAGTCGCTGAGTGAGATCAAAGGCAAAGCGCTGATGGTCCATGTCGGCGGTGACAATCATGCCGACCATCCCAAACCGCTGGGCGGTGGCGGGGCACGTTACGCCTGCGGTGTTATCTGAATTTCCGGGCGGCCCATGCCAGCCGCCCGCTTTTCTCCTGCCGGTTTATTAATTGTTGTACCATCCCCTGCATTTCCCCCCTATGATATTGATTCAGGTACGAAAGCGTGATGGGGAAAGGAGCAGGAACATGAAATTCAAGGGCGCATTACTGCTGAGTCTGCTGCTGGTGGGATGCGATAAACCCAATGATACGCAACTGGTTACTGAAACCGGGCGGGAGCTTCAGCGCACCATCGATACCAGCCCGATGCGTGTCACCTGCGAAAAGATTGCCAAAGGTCGCGAATGGCTGAGCCGCAGCACGGTGCGCAGGCTGGAAGCTAAGGGGTGCGATCAGGTCTTCCGCAGCGCCACGGAAACCAATTTCACAGAAACCACGATTTATCGCCGCACCATGACCATGGTGTGCGGCGGCATTCATGGTCAGAGCTTCACCGGCAGCGAACTGACGCGCCGCTTTATCTTCTCACCGGATGAGAAAGCGCTGGTGATCGAACCGATGACCGAGATGGATAAGACCCGTTTTGAGGGGCACAAGACGCTGCAACAGCTGCAGGACGATTTTAACCGCCAGCAGCAGCAGTATTGTCAGTAGTCAGGCCGGTACCGCCTGTTTCAGCTGTGCCAGCGAACAGCGCAGGCGCCAGATAATCCCCGCCAGTTCACCGGCCTCGTTGCTGCCCTGCGCCAGCAGCGAGGCGATCGTCTCCTCCAGTTCCAGCAGCATCCGATCAAGCGAGCTGTGCTGCACGCCACGGCTGCTGATAATCTGCTGTAAATTCTGCAGGCTCTCATCGCGAAACCGCAGCAGCGACGCCGGACCGGCATCCCAGTCACGCAGCTGCCAGACAATATGCGAGCAGTTTAGCAGCACTACCCCCCAGCGCAGCAGCCAGACCCGCGCCTGTTCATCCCGGCTGTGACTGAGCTGGCTGATGCGATGGTAGATCTGCGATTCAAAACGACTTTCGCTGAGCCGGGGCTGTCGCCGCAGCTGATCGAGGAACGCCAGCCGCAGTGCCCGGATATGCCGCCGGCTGCGCCGGGCATCGGAGCTGGGGCGCAGGATCTGGAAAGCCAGCCAGGCGAGCAGTACCCCGCATACTTTGGCAATATTATCGTTGAAGAACGCCTGATAGTCCCAGACGGGCGGGTTAGTGACCGCGATAAACGAGCCCATAAAGACGATGAACTGTCCCCACATCCCGGCACGCTGTTTCTGCTGTAACTTAAAGAGTTGCAGCGTCACCAGCAGCGGAAACAGAACCAGTAAAAAGGGCCACAGCAGGCTGATCTGCACCATCAGGCCGAACTTCATCACAAAACTGAAGGCAAACAGCCACAGCAGCGTTTTCAGCAGCAGCGTCACGCTGCCGCCGGGTGAGGGCGCAGAGGCGTAGAGCACACAGGCGATCGCGGTCAGAGTCAGGGCTGAAGCGCCTGAAGACCACTGCGTGTTGATCCAGAAGGCGCAGCCCAGCACGATAACGCAGAAGGTGCGCAGGGCGCTCCAGCCCGCTTCGGCGCTGTCACTGTCGCGCGCCAGCGCCGGAACCGGCGGAGGCTGAAAGCGGGTATCCGCATCGGCACGATCCAGCAGCCTGATCCAGCGCAGCACGTTGAGGTACATCCAGCAGAAGTAGCGCAGCCGGTGAGAGAACGCGCGCTGGCGATAGTCGCCCGACGCCGCCGGTGTCACGCTGCGCAGGATCTGTGCCAGCCGGTATTTGTCGCAGTCCGGTTTCGCCAGCTCCGCCAGCAGCTGTTGCAGCGCCTCAAACAGCGCGGCAGGAGCATCGGGCCAGTTCAGCAGCATGCGGCGCAGACTGGAGAGCACGCTGGTGAGACGCAGTTGCTGGTGCAGCACGTAGTTCAGGACGTTGTTCTGGCGGCGAAAGCGATAGTGACTCCAGAACGCCTGAATGCGCAGCAGATTCATGGTCAGGATCTGGCTGATAACCGTCTCATGCGCGGTGCGGATCCCCTCACTGGCGGAAGGCTGCAGCAGCAGGACCGCATGTTCCAGCAGCCGGGCGTGCATCTGTTTCAGCGAGGTAATCAACGTCTCACCATCGGAAGTACTCGGCAGCACCATCATCATCAATCCGGCACAGAGGATGCCGGAGATCACTTCGCAGACACGCGCCTGGGCAATGGTCCACAATGCGGTAATGTCCGTAATATTGACGCTGCTGAAGGCGATGATGGCGGCGGTATAACCGGCAAGAGAGAAGGCGTAGGCGACATTATTCTGATAGTGGCTGGCAATGCCGGTGCAGAGCGCCAGCCAGCCGGCAATGGCAAAGGTGAACAGCCACGGTTCATTCAGCGTGTGACCGGCAATCAGCAGGGCGGCGCTCGCCCCGACCAGGCTGCCGGCGATGCGGCCGAGGCTTTTACTGATTGCCCCGCCGACCGTGGGAAAGCTGATGACGGCGGCAGAGGTCATCGCCCAGTAAGGTTCATCGAGATCCAGACCGTAGGCGATACTCAGCGCCAGACACATCGATATCGCGTTGCGCAACGCGTAGCGCCACTGTCCGCCCGTCGCCTTAATCCAGGGCAGCTGATCCCAGGCCAGCCACTGCATATTCATGGCTGGATGGATATGGTGCAGCTGGTACCGGCAATCAGCTCAGTGTGTGCCGGAAGCGGGTCGAGACGAATGCGCACCGGTACCCGCTGCGCCAGGCGTACCCAGGGCACATTGGGTTTGATATCGGGCACCAGACCGCTGTCCGTCTCAATGCTCTGGTCGTAAATGGCGCGACCTATGCTCTCCACCTGGCCCTGCAGCTGTGCGCCATTGCTGTAGAGCACCACCTGTGCCGCGGCGCCCGGATGAATATGGCGCAGCTTGGTCTCTTCAAAATAGCCCATCACGTAGTAAGAGTGACTGTCCACCAGCGCAAACAGGGGCGTTCCCGCCGCGGCATAGTTGCCCGGCCGCAGCGTCAGATTGGTGATCCAGCCATCTGTCGGGGCGGTCAGCGTCGTCTGCTGCAGGTTCCAGCGTGCCCGCTCCCATTCCGCCTGCGCCGCTTTGGCACTGGCAGCCGCGGCTCCGGCGCTGAGGCTTGCCGCATCGAGATCTTCTGCAGAGATAATGTTACGCGGCAGATGAGCGCGCCGGTTAAATTCATGCTGCGCTTTCGCCAGATCCGCCTGCGCTTTGCTCAGCTGGGCGGCGGCGTTGTCGAGCGCAATCTGCCACGGCACCGGGTCGAGCGTCAGCAGCTGCTGGCCCTGATGGACAAACTGATTATCGGTGACGCTGAGCTGAGCAATCCGGCCCGACACCTGAGGCGTAATATCCACCAGCTCTGCCCGCACCTTACCGTCGCGGGTCCAGGGGGACTGCATGTAGTAGTTCCAGAGCCAGCCCCCCGCCAGCAGCGCCAGGGCGAAGACAATGAGGGTGGAAAAATATTTTACCGCGTTAAATTTCATATCGATTATCCGTGACCGATGAGCCAGAGTGCGGCGGTAACGCACAGCACAAACAGGGAGAGATCAAACAGGGTGGGATGCCAGACGTCGCCGGAGTAGATCCAGCCGCGCACCAGGGGGTGGATCAGCAGCCAGAAAAAGAAGCCAAGGAGCACCGCCTTGAATATCGGCGGAAAAAACAGTGAGGCGCCCACGACCAGATCGGTCAGCGGTTTCGCGCCTGAAAAAGCGGAGGTGAGCACGTGATAACATCCCTCGTTAACCCAAACGGCAGGGGGAGAGCGTTGCCGCGATTTCCTGGCCTGGCCCGGGATTTGTAATTTGTCCTGTAAACTCGCAGAATAGTGTAGAATCTGGCTTGATAGCTAGCAAGCTAATTATAAGGAGATGAAATGGATACGCCCCTCGGAACGGATTTATCTCGCCTGGTGCGCATCTGGCGCGCGTTGATTGATCAGCGGCTGAAGCCGCTTGAGCTGACTCAGACTCACTGGGTGACGCTGCACAATATTCATCAACTGCCGCCCGAACAGTCGCAGATCCAGTTAGCCAAGGCGATTGGCATTGAACAGCCCTCCCTGGTCCGCACGCTGGATCAGCTGGAAGAAAAAGGGTTAATTACCCGCTCGACCTGTGCCAGCGATCGTCGCGCCAAGCGCATCAAACTCACGCAGCAGGCGGAGCCCATCATTGAGCAGGTGGAGAGCGTGATTGATGAGACGCGGGACGACATTTTGTCCGGCATCAGTCGGGAAGAGATCAGCCAGATGGTGACGCTTATCGCCCGGCTTGAGAAAAACATTCTCGAACTGCAGAACAAAGAGAAATAAAAAACCGACGCCCAGGCGTCGGTTTTTTTTGCTATCTCAGCGAGGTGAAACGGTGACCTGGCTGCCGTTAGAGGCCATCACGACACGCTGGCCAACGGAGTAGCGTGAGGCGGCCTGTTTCTGAACCACCATGATGGTGTTGCCGTCATCCTTGCGGATTTCCAGCTCAACGCCATCGGTTTTATTGATTGCGCCCTGAACGCCCTGGCCCGCAACGCCGCCCAGCACCGCACCACCGGCTGTCGCCAGGCTACGACCTGCGCCGCCGCCAATCGTGTTACCCAGGAAGCCACCCAGCACGGCACCGCCGATGGCACCGATAACGTTACTCTCATCGCCACCCTGGATTTTCACCGGGCGAACGGAAACTAACGTACCGTAAGAGACGCTCTGCACCTGCTTGGCTTCACTGGCACTGTAGGTATCACCCGACAGCGTACTGGTATTGCTACAACCTGCCAGCATGACACCGGTCAGAGCGACCACAATTACACGCTTAATCATCTGAAACTCCTTTAGTCGAGAAGGCGCCACGTTTACCGCTGTATCCTGCTCACAGTATAAGACACAAACCTGGCAAATTAATCCCTGTCCGAATAAAACACGGTTGAACGAAGCATAGACTATGTAAGATCAACAATAATTCAATCGTGGATCAAAAATAGTCCCGCAGCGTTACCGGTCAGCACATTTGGATAAAAACAAATTAATCATAGAATTAGCAGGTGTAATTTGTCAGGCTAGCCGCAGATAAATTGCACCTCCCGCCGGATGTAAGGAATGGCTATGAAATCAGGACGCTATATCGGAGTAATGTCAGGCACCAGCCTGGATGGAGTGGATGTGGTGCTGGCGGCCATTGACGAAAATATGGTGGCTCAGCAGGCGAGCTATTCGCATCCTATCCCCGCCGGGCTGCGCCAGGCGATCCTCGCAATTTGTCAGGGACAATCCCTGACGCTGTCGCAGCTGGGGCAGCTGGACACCCGTCTCGGCCAGCTATTTGCCGAGGCGGTCGTCACGCTGATGAAGCGCGAATCCCTTGAGGCCAGCGATATCACGGCAATTGGCTGTCACGGTCAGACCGTCTGGCATGAGCCGCAGAGCGACGCGCCCAACACCCTGCAGATTGGCGACAACAACCAGATTGTGGCGGCGACCGGCGTCACGGTGGTGGGCGACTTCCGTCGCCGTGACATGGCGCTGGGTGGGCAGGGCGCACCGCTGGTGCCGGCTTTTCATCAGGCCCTGCTGATGGATGCCACGGAACGCCGCATGGTGCTGAATATTGGCGGCATCGCCAACCTTTCGCTGCTGATACCGGGGCAGCCGGTGCGGGGTTTCGATACCGGTCCCGGTAATATGCTGCTGGATGCCTGGATCTGGCGGAATCAGGGTCTGCCGTATGACAAAGATGCGCAGTGGGCGCGAAGCGGTACGCGGGTTCCGGCGCTGCTGGAGGCGCTCTTAAGGGAGCCCTGGTTTGCGCTGCCGCCACCGAAAAGCACCGGGCGCGAGCACTTTAATCTGGGCTGGCTGGAGCAGCATCTGCGCTATTTCCCGGGGCTGGCTCCGCAGGATGTGCAGGCGACGCTGGTGGAGCTGACCGCCATAACCATCACCCAGCAGATATTGCTCAACGATGGCTGTGACCGTCTGCTGGTGTGCGGCGGCGGCAGCCGCAATCCGCTGCTGATGGCGCGCCTGGCTGCTCATCTTCCCGGCACCGAAGTGACTACCACCGATGCGGCGGGTATCAGCGGTGACGATATGGAGGCGCTGGCGTTTGCCTGGCTGGCGTTTCGCACGCTCTCCGGGCTGCCGGGCAATCTGCCTGCGGTAACGGGCGCGCGGGAGAAGAGCGTGATTGGCGCCATCTATCCGGCCAATGCGCTCTACCGGCGTTAACCTGCGAACCGGGGGCGGTCAGCCCCCGCTGGGTAAGGGGTGACCGTCAGGCGGCACCGGGGAGATGAGTGAGGTTACGGACGCCGGTAATCACAGTTGCCACCATGGTTTCGCGTCGGGTAATGACTTCGACCTGATAAAAACGGCTGCGGTAGGCGATGGAGTAGATGATGGGATGGTACTTGTTGCCTTCTCCGTAGCGAGCGTAGTGCGCTTCGAGCGCACGGGTTGCTGCCAGGATATGGGAGGGTTCTTTATCACCGCGGATGATTTGCTTCATTCAGTTCCTCAAATGCTGTCCCTGGAGTCACGTCGCACGCATGGCGCGTTGCGCTGGCCTAAACACTGAACATCTGACTGCTAAATCGGTAATCACAGACTGGGCAATAACTGACTCTGCCGGGCGAAGATGACAGAAAAATGATCGCCCGGCGCTGTTTATTATTTAGCAGTCGCCAGGGGATCCGGCAAGGCAGGGAAGCGCAAAATCATCCAAATCGCAGGGGGTTAAAGCAGCTCTGGCCAGGCGACGGCCGCAATGCGGTTCAGCTCAGGTTTTGAGAAGAGGAAGCCCTGAAACTGGGTCACGCCTGCCGCTTCGAGCCACATCCACTCTTCGGGCTGTTCGATGCCCTCCGCGATCACGCCGATCTCCAGTGACGAGCAGCATTTCAGAATGGCATGAATGATCGCCTGCTTCGGTCCGCTTTTATGCACGCCTGAGATAATCGCCCGGTCAATCTTGATCTTGTCGGGCTGAATGCGGGTCAGCAGCGACAGCCCGGCGAAGCCGGCGCCAAAATCGTCCAGCGCGAGGCTGATGCCCGCCGCCTTCAGCTGGCGAAGGGCCGCTTCAAAGGCATCCGGCTGCGAGATAATTTCATTCTCGGTGAACTCCACCATGATCTGCTCCGGCACCAGCCCCTGGGCCGCGATAGCCTCCAGCAAAAACGGAACCGCATCGGGCACTTCCACCAGCGTCATTGGCAGCAGGTTGATCGACAGGGTCATCCCCTCAATCCCCAGCTGTTTTGCCTGAGCAAACGCGATTTTTTTCGACTGCAGATCGGTCTGATAGAGCTGTTCACGTGACAGTCCGGCAAAATAATCCAGTGGCGGTTCACCCTGCGGGCCGCGCAGCAGTGCCTCCAGTGAAACGATTTCACAGGCAAAGGGATCGACGATCGGCTGAAACGCGAAGCTGACCTCATCCGTCGCCATCAGTGCGGCATCGCCTTCACGCTGCTCTGACTCGTCGCGGATAAAGGTCCAGCCGCTGGCGGAAGGGATCTCAAAATAGTTCTCTTTTTCCCGCGCTTCGACAAAGGTGCGCAGGAACTGCAGGGCGCGGTCAGAATAGGTCATCTGGTAGCGGGTGGTGCATTTTTCCAGCACCGCTTCCAGTACCGTCTCTTTATCGTGCAGACGGAGATCGAACAGTTCCATACCGACGTGACCAAACCGTCGCGCCGGGGCGTAGTCGCGCAACAGTTCAACCAGATTATGATGGCGCGTATCCTGGCAAATCCGGTTATAGACCGCTTTTACGGCCGCTTCCGGACCTTCCAGCAGCTGAAAAAAGTGTGTTCCATTAAACAACAGAATCCCGGTGACGCTGGATGATTTGTTGATTTTGTTCGCTTTTAATGCCAAATCATGCAGAAGCCCCAGTGACACATTTTCAGTGATGTGGCTTCTGTAGATGATTGTCGACAACATAAAAATTTCCGGGATTTTTTATTTTTTGTTAACACACCTTACCAGAAGGTTCTCCTGGGGAGAACGAGGGGGAGTGCGCCTTTCTTACTCTGGAACTATTTTAGTCGACAGGAAGCGCTGAATCACCTTTTCCCAGCGCACGCTGCATAAAAACCGTATCCAGCCAGCGGCCCTGTTTGAACCCGACCGAACGCAGGATGCCGGTCATCTCAAAGCCCGCTGCGCGATGCAGCGCAATGGAGCCCTGGTTCCCGCTGTCGCCTACATTAGCGATCAGCTGACGAAACCCCGCCTGCTCTGCCCAGGCAATCGCGTGATGTAACAGGCGTGACCCGACGCCACGCTGCTGAAATCCCGGATCGATATAGATCGAATCTTCCAGCGTGTGCCGGTACGCATGGCGCGGACGATAGGGGGCCAGATAGCAGAAACCGCGCACCTCACCGTCGCTGACGGCGATAAACCACGGCAGGCCCGCCTGCTGAATCTTATGCATCCGCCCGGCGATTTCGGCGACGTCAGGCGGAACCGTCTCAAACGAGCCGGTGCCATTAAGGACATGCCAGGCGTAAATCTGCTGAATCGCCGGGATATGAACATCCTCTGCTGCAAAAATTTCCATTGTCACGCTCCGGTATTATCTTTAACGGCTTTACCCGGTGAAAAAAACAACGGTATAGCGGGTCGTCAGGGGACGCAATGAAAATCTTGCGGGTGCGCATTCTCTCCTGTCGGCTCGCTTACCAGGATTAATCCTGGCAAATCGGAGGGCAGAATGCCAGGCAGCATGAAAGAGGCGATATCCGGGGGTATTAAGCCTTTTCTGAAAACCGCGCCAGCCGGATGATTCATTCCAGGGTTAGGGCTATTATCTCTGCGGTTTCGGTTGAGCTGATTTAATATCCGGGGGTGCGCGTGATGCGATTTGTTGATTTTCTGAAAAGTAAGCAGGGGCTGCGCGCCGCGAGAAATCACTGCTTTGAATTAAATGGTGTGGTGCTCGGTCATTTCACTGCGCTATTTCTGCACGATAACCAGATTATTTTTACCAAAGATGGCAGGCATTGCGTCGTGCCTTATTATCTTGGTGCCGATGACGATTTAACTGAGCAGACGATTAATCCGCGCATTAATAATATCCGGGCGCTGAACTGATTAATTCCGCTATCGCCCGCCACGCTTAATATACTCCGCGTGCGGAGGTTATATTTATTCGCCAAAAAATGTGCGTTATCCCTCTTTTCGCTCTGTTCACGGCTGCCGCCGATCGCGCTGTGGCGCTTTCACACGGCGCGGGGCAACAAACAGCAGCAGCAGGGCACTGGCAGCAAACAGCGTCAAAGCCGTAACGGCGCCCAGCGCGGCATAGAGCTGGCCAAACAGCAGCGATCCCACCACCTGACCTGCCGCCAGCATAAAGAACAGCATCCCGACGCCGGTTGCCGGATCGTCAGCGGTGGCCTGCGCGCCCCAGACCAGCAACACCCCTGACAGCGTGACATAACCTGCGCCACAACAGGCCACCGCCACCATTAAGCCCGCAGAGTCGCCCCGGCTCAAAGCCAGCACCAGCAGCGGCACGGCCATTCCGCACAGCGCGAGCCGGTAGACCCCATTCAGTCCGATACGGGCAGCCAGCGGGCCGGTAAGCACACCGGCAATGCCCGCTCCTCCGGCAATCAGCCAGAGCAAACGGGCGCTCTCCGCATCCATGCCGACGTGCTGACGCAGCAGCACCGATCCAAAACTCCACCAGGCCGCACTGATCAGACCTGAAACAAGCGCAATGCCCATCAGCCGCCGCAGCGCGCGGCAGTACAGGCGCGGCTGCCCGTGACGCTTCTGCGGCCTGTGAGCAGCGGTGTGAGAGGATAAGTGACGCATCACCGGCAGCGCACAGGCCAGAGCGAGCAGGGCGAAGAGCCCGCAGGCGGCGCGCCAGCCGCCCGGCAGCGTGCCGAGAATGATAACGGAGAGGATAATCCCCGCGCTGGTACCGGCATTGATCAGGGTGTTGATGCGCGGCTGGCGCGCCGCGGGCACACAGGCACTGACTGCCGCCGCCAGGGCGGGAGACGCCAGGCCGGAACTGAATCCGGCGATAAAGAGTCCGGCCGCCAGCAGCAGCGGCGAGGTGGCGAGGGCAAGCAGCAGCAGACCTGCCGTCGCACAGAGTGAGGCGAGTAGCGCCGTCAGCCGCGCACCGTAGCGCCGGGCCAGCGCCGCGGCGCTGAGAATGGTCAGACAGTAAGAGACAAAGCTGCAGGCGGAGAGCAGACCCGTCTGCTGTGGGCTTAACGGGATCGCTGCCGATATGGCGGGCAGCATCAGCCCCCATGAGAAGCGGGCCATGCCATAGGTTACCGCGATCAGGCTGAAGCCGGTCAGAGCCAGGGCAGCAGGCGACCTCATCAGGAAGCCCCTTTCTGGAGCAGCAGCTGGCTGGCGATCTGCGCCGCATGCTGCGCGGCGGCGGGGCCGGTAATCAGCGCGGTGGTAATCGCCCCTTCAAAAAGCATCCAGATGGCATCGCTCAATGATCGATCTTCGGCACCGTGCAGGCAGGTTACACAGTCGGTGATGTAGCGGCGCATGGCGGCGCGGAATGCCAGCGCCTGCTCTGCCAGCGCCTGATCCCGTCCGGCATATTCTCCCCAGGCTTTAAGGAAGAAGCAGCCGTGCGCACCGTTTGCCTCTGTCCAGCTGGCCAGCACGCTAAACAGCTGCGCGATCGCCTCCGGCTGGTGGGCCGGCAGCAGCTCAGCCATAAAGCGCTGCTCACGCGCCGCCATCACCGCAGCGGTCATCGCCTCGCGTGAGGGAAAGTGATGATAGAAGGTTCGGGTGGAGACGCCCGCTTCCCGACAGAGCTGGTCGGTACTGGTGGCGTGGAACCCGTGGGTGTAAAACAGCCGCTCGGCAGCCTGAATGATGTCATCGCGTTTTTTCATCCCTTAAAAGTAAACCGTTCGTTTTACTTTTGCAAACCGGGCACGGCTGGATGCGTCCACCGGTATTGATAAATCCGCGAAGCCGGGGGATTTAGCGTTCCGCTTAAAGGCGCGCCCTCTGTCGCTTTCACGCTTTTTCAGCTTCAGTTCATTAATACTCATAATTACCCCTGCGGGGGTAAGTGATTCCAGCGCTGCGTCTGATATGACCCGGACGGCAGAAGCTTTTATTTCTGAAGGAGCTCATCTTAAATAATTGTTTTATAAGGTTAATTTCAATTTTGCGCTGTTCTGGCATGCATTAGCACGGTAAATGCTTATGACGCGCTGAAGCGGCAGGCGGGGATCGGCGGCGATAAATAGCTGAAGCGAGTGAAGCGGGTAAAAAGGGCATATTCTCAAAGTCAGTCCGCCCTCTGTAATAAAGTGGTTTTAGGGATAATTCTCAGTTAGTTTAATAAAGCTTCAGATTACAAATAAAATCTCTTACGAATTTTGGTTCGTTTTTTTAAGACACATACAGCAACTATCAGGATGACTACCATGCTCAAAGCCAGCTATTATTATCTGTGCCCGCGTCCCATGGGTGGATGGATTTTACACAAAGAAGGTTGCGTTAATCTGTCAAAGAACGATAAGCGCGTGTTTATTGGTTCGCTTTATACCCGTCAGCAGGCGCTGACCGTGGCGAAAATACATCATGCCAATGCCATTCTCTGTAATGCCTGCCTGAGTACTTTTATTTGTCCGGGCAGCAGTACGGTAATTAAACCGGCACGCGCTGCCACGCCAACCCGTCATACGCCAAAACATTAAGCGCCGGGCTCTTTTTCCGGGAAAGCAGATAAGGGCGGGAATAGAAGCGGGATAGTCTGAATTAAAAAAGGGCAGCGTTAAGACGCTGCCCTGAGGATTATGCCTGTTTAGGCTGTCCGTTTGATGCGGTCAGCCCGCCATCGACCGGCAGATTGACGCCGGTAATATAGCTCGCCTCATCGCTGGCAATAAAGACAATAGCCCTGGCGATATCATCCGCCTCACCCGCGCGACGCAGTGGAATACGATCGTAAAAGCGCTCAAGCAGCGCCGGATCCTGTTTGGTATCTTCCGTCAGATCGGTAAAGGTAAAGCCCGGGCAGATCGCATTGATGCGGACGCCGTCCGCGCCGTAGTCCATCGCCAGAGCGCGGGTAAAGTTGGTGATCGCCCCTTTGGCGGCATTGTAGATGCTCATGCCCCAGTCACCGCCTAAGCCGGAGACCGAGGAGATGTTAACCACGTTACCTTTGCTCTTCAGCAGGGCAGGCATGAAGTAGTGAACGCCATGGAAAACCCCGTCCAGGTCGGTTTTCATCAGCGTTTTCCAGTCCTCAAGGTCCACTTCATGGATGCGGCCCTGTACAATCACACCAGCATTATTCACCAGCACGTCAACCCGGCCATATTTGTTCAGCACGGTTTCTGACAGTTGTTTAACCTGGGCAGCGTCTGAGACGTCGCAGGCCGCTACCAGGTGGTCACCCGGCGTCAGTCCGGCCAGCGTCTCTTCGAGTTTCTGCGCGGTGCGTCCCACCAGCACCACTGACGCGCCTTCTTCTGCAAAGCGTTTTGCGCTCGCCTCACCAATGCCGGACCCGGCACCTGTCACAACCACAACTTTCTGCGTAAATCTGGACATTATGCCTCCTTATCAGCATCAATTTTCACATTTAACAACCGGTTAAGCCTGGCAGTGATTGCCAGAAATTCAAGCGCAGCGTCAGAGGCGCTGCGCCTGAAGCCTTACTGTCATCCCTTATCAGGGACGTCTGAACAGTGCGAAGCTGCGTCCTTCCAGCTCAAAATCCTTCTCTTTGGTGATGACCAGACCGCGTTTCGCCACATCGCTGGTGGTCAGCTCCAGCACCCAGCCCCCTTCACCAAACTGCGGGATGCGGAAGGGCACGTTGCCCTCAAACGGGTTAAGCAGCATCAGCACATCGTGCCAGATGCCCTCTTCGGTCTGCAGGTCGGGCCGCCCGATATAGACGCCCAGCGTGGAGCCTTCATCCCACTGCTCACTCTGCTGGAACCCGCCGCCGGCGTTAAACCATTTGATATCCATGCCGTCGCGCCAGTTCTCCCGACGCAGCAGAGGCTGCTGAGCACGCAGGCTCAGGATCTGGCGGGTGAACGCACGCAGCGCTTCGGCGGATTCCGGCAGGTTATCCCAGTGAACCCAGGAGATTTCACTGTCCTGGCAGTAGCCGTTGTTGTTGCCCATCTGGCTGCGGCCAAACTCATCGCCTGCCAGCAGCATCGGCGTGCCGTGTGAGAAGATCAGGGTAGCGAGGAAGTTGCGCTTCTGGCGCTCGCGTACGGCGTTGATGCCTTCGTCGTCCGTCGGGCCTTCCGCGCCATAGTTGTACGAGCGGTTGTCATTGTGACCGTCGTTGTTATCTTCGCCATTCTCATCGTTGTGCTTGTCGTTGTAGGAGACCAGGTCGTTGAGCGTGAAGCCATCGTGCGCCGTCACGAAGTTGACGCTGGCCCACGGGCGACGGCCGTGCTGATCGTAAAGATCGCCGGATCCGAGCAGACGGGCAGCAAAGTCGGTCGAAACGTTGTTGCCCTTCCAGTAGTCGCGCACCGTGTCGCGATACTGATCGTTCCACTCTGCCCAGCCGGGCGGGAAGCTGCCCACCTGATAGCCACCCGGTCCGATATCCCAGGGTTCACCAATCAGCTTTTTCTGTGACAGGATCGGGTCCTGCATTACGGCATCGAAGAAGCCGCCGCGCGGGTCAAAGCCATCCGGTTCGCGTCCAAGAATGGTGCCGAGGTCAAAACGGAAACCGTCGATATGCATCGACTCAGACCAGTAGCGCAGCGAATCGAGCACCATCTGCAGCACGCGCGGATGCGAGGTGTTGACGGTGTTGCCGGTTCCGGTGTCGTTGATGTAGTAGCGGTGCTGGTCCGGCAGGGTCCGGTAGTAGGAGAAGTTATCGATGCCTTTAAACGACAGCGTCGGCCCCAGCTCATTCCCCTCGGCGGTGTGGTTGTAAACCACGTCGAGGATCACCTCAATGCCGGCATCATGAAAGGCGCGAACCATGTCGCGGAAGCCCTGAATGCCGCGCGGACCGAAGTAGCGGGTCGCGGGCGCAAAGAAGCCCAGCGTGTTGTAGCCCCAGAAGTTTTTCAGCCCTTTATCCAGCAGATGCTGATCGTCCGGGAACCAGTGCACCGGTAGCAGCTCGACCGAAGTAATGCCTAAGCTTTTGATGTAGTCGACGGTCGCTTTATGGCCCATGCCGTCAAAGGTGCCGCGCAGTTCGGGCGGCAGCGCCGTGTTGAGCTGGGTAAAGCCTTTAACGTGGGTTTCATAGATCACCGTTTTCGGCCATGGCACGTTCGGACGGTTCCTGTCCTGCCAGTCAAACTCGTTGGGATCGACCACCCGGCACTTCGGTGTAAACGGCGCGCTGTCGCGGCTGTCAAAGGTGAGATCTTTATCGTCGTGATAGAGATCGTAGGCGAAGTGCGCCTCGTTCCAGGCGATGTCGCCCGCCAGTTCGCGGGCGTAGGGATCGAGCAGCAGCTTGTTCGGGTTAAAGCGATGACCATTCTCCGGGTCGTAGGGACCATAGACGCGATAGCCATACAGCGCACCCGGCTTCAGACCCGGCACATAGCCGTGCCAGATTTCATGGGTATATTCCGGCAGCTCCAGACGGGCGATTTCCGTTTTACCGCTGGGATCGTACAGACAGAGTTCCACCCGCTCGGCGTGGGCACTGAACAGGGCGAAGTTTACGCCCTGACCATCAAAGTTTGCCCCCAGCAAATGACTGTAACCCGCCGTAATTTCAAAACGCTGACTGTTTGACATTGATGCCTCGTTATTCAGTGAACAGATTGACGCGTAACAGAAAAAAGGTTTCAGCGTGCCACCAGCACGGCGCACCACTGCGACGCCAGGTCGCCCAGCGCCAGCGCATCGCCCGCATCGAGCGTGTTACCGCTCAGCACATCCTCATAATGGCGCTGACGCAGCCCGTCCGGCAGGGCGAGGCTGATCTCTGCCCAGCGCGCCGCAGGCGGCTGATCCAGGTTTTCCGGCAGGGCGTCAAAGACCCGGCGCGACACAATGACAATCACCGCCTGCTCCCCATGGGTGCGGGCAAAGGCCAGCACCTTGTCCGGCTGCCCACCCCCGGCTTCCAGCGCCAGATAGTCGCCGTGGCGGAACAGGTCAGGTTGCTGCTGGCGCAGCGCCAGCAGCTTCACAATCGCCTGCTGATTAACCTGGCCACGCCGCCAGTGGGTCTCACTGCCGTCGTGCTGCGGCGCACTGAGCATGGCGGCCAGCGCGTCAAAGTCGGGCTCGCGGCGGTTATCGGGGTCGACCAGGCTGAAGTCCAGCGCCTCGCTGCCCTGATAAATATCGGGCACGCCCGGCGCGGTGAGTTTCACCACGGTCTGGGTCAGACTGTTGACCAGGCCCGCGCGGATAAAGGGCTGCAGCGCCTCGCAGAAGTCATTAAGGAAGGCGTGACTGGCGGGCGAGAGCAGGTGACGGGCATAGCCCAGCACCGCCTCTTCATAGGCGTCATTGTTGTCGGCCCAGTCGGTGCGCAGCTTGGCTTCACGCAGCGCTTTTTCCACGTAAACCACAAAGCGGGCCTCCAGCGCTGCCAGACCTTCTGCGTCGTCCGGTTGCAGGGTGGTCGGCCAGACTCCGGCCAGCGCTTCATAGAGCATCCATTCGACCGCCGGCTCCGGTGCCGGGCCATCTTTCAGCCGCACCACCTGATCCTGATTCATCTCCCGCCAGCGGCTCACGCAATCCGCCCAGCGCTGCGGCGCTTCGGTCAGGGTATAGAGCCGCGCACGCGCATCTTCACCGCGTTTGGTGTCGTGCGTTGAGGTACCCGACAGTGCATCGGGCTGATGTTCGCGCCGCGCCTGCATTTCGGCGTGGAACTGCGCCAGCGAGAAGTGACGCGCCAGCGGTTCAGCGCCGACCTCATTCAGCGCCAGCGCCATGTGCTGACGGAAGAACAGCGTATCTTCAACAGACTTCGCCATCAGCGGGCCGGTCAGCTGCTGGAAGCGGGTGCGGAACTGCGTGGCATCCTCGCGGGCCGCAGAGGCGACCTCTGCCCGCAGAATCCGGGTCAGAAAGTCGAGCGCCGCGCTGTCTGGTGCCGTGGCGCTGGCTTTCACCTGACTGACCACCTGCTGCAGCAGCTGCTGGTCGGCAGGGGTCAGGCCCTCCGGGGTGCCGTAAGTGCGATAGACCGGGAACGCCACCAGCAGCTCGCGCAGCGCATTTTTCAGCTCAGGCTCCGGCTGTGGCGTGCCCTCTGCGTCGGCAATCGTCAGCGCCAGCTGGAGTAACCGGTTAAATTCACCGGCAAAATTACGGTTCGCCATCAATAGCTTGGCGGCGCGCAGCTCCGCTTTCATGTCCACGGTTTTGCCAATCACCGCCTGATAGGCTTTGCGCAGGCCACTCAGGCGATCGCTGTCGACCAGCAGGTTGGCGAGCGCCGCCATAAACTCATAACCGGTGGTGCCGGAAACCGGCCACTCATCCGGCAACTGTTCATCCTCTCCCAGGATCTTCTCCACGGTGAGGTAGCAGTCGGGACCCGCCGCCTGGCGCAGCTGCTCCAGATAGCCGCGCGGATCGGCCAGGCCATCGACGTGATCCACCCGCAAGCCCTGCACCGCGCCGCTGTGAACCAGTTCAAGAATCAGCTGATGCGCAGCGTCAAAGACCGTTTTGTCCTCCACGCGCACGCCCACCAGACCGGTCACCTCAAAGAAACGCCGGTAGGAGAGGTCGCGCGGCGCGTCGCGCCAGGACATCAGTCGCCACGGCTGCTGGTCATGCAGGGCTGCGATCTCTGCGGCATCGCGCAGGGCGAGCACCGCCTCTTCCCGATCCTGCCAGGTCTGTGGGTCCAGCGGGTAGAAATTGTCAAAGTAGGCCAGCGCCGGCTTGCCGCTCTGCGGGTCGCGCTGCACGCTGATCTCGCCATTCGCCAGCACCGCCTCAAAGGTGTCACCGAGGAACGGCAGTGTCAGGCGACGTGACCAGTCGATATCAAAATAGGTGGCGTAGCGACTCTGTTCACCATGTTCGATCACGTCGCGCCACCACGGGTTCTCCAGCGACGCGGCCATATGGTTCGGCACAATGTCGAGGATCAGGCCCAGCCCGGCGGCCTGCAGCGCGGCGACCATCCGATCAAATCCTTCGCGTCCGCCAATGGCGGGCTCAATCTCGTTGACGTCGGTGACGTCATAGCCGTGGGTGGACTCCGCGGTCGCGCTGAAGATCGGCGAGGCGTAGAGATGGCTGATCCCAAGCTGTTTCAGATAGGGCACCAGCGCCGCGGCGCGGTCAAAGGTCATGCCGTTGCGGAACTGGATGCGATAGGTTGCGGTTGGAATAGTCATGCGGTTTCTCCCTTAGCCAGACGCACCACGATAGAGTCAGGCGCAAGTTCAGTTGCGGCCTGCGGCCAGGCAAACAGGGTCTTACCCGGCAGATCGGGGATCGGCTGCGTGCGGTTGCTGACGTTCAGCGCCAGGGAGAGCGTGCCCGCCGGGAAGTCCCAGCGCACCGCGAGGAAGCCCTCTGACGTCGTGATCACCTGGCCGGCGTCCCCCCCGGCGCTCTGCAGCAGCGGCACGATATGCTGCTGACGCAGGCTGAGCAGCTGGCGCGTCAGTGCCAGCCACTGCTGGCCTTCCGGCGTCTCCCTCTTCTGCCAGTTAAGTTTCGACTGTTCAAAGGTGGTCACATCATTAGGGTCCGGCACGGTTTCACCGTGACCGGCATGGCCTTCAAATTCTCTGGCGCGGCCTTCGCGCACCGCTTTAGCCAGATCGCCGTGGAAATCGGTGAAGAACAGGAACGGCTGGGTTTCGCCATACTCTTCGCCCATGAACAGCAGCGGGATATGCGGCGAGACCAGCAGGGTGGCCAGCAGCACCTGAGTGCGCGCGGCGCCAGCCAGGCTGATGAGCCTTTCGCCCTGCGCCCGGTTGCCCGTCTGATCGTGGTTCTGGATAAAGTCGACAAAGGCCACCGGCGGCTGGCTGCTGCTTTTCACCCCACGCGGTTCACCTGACTGCTTCGACACTTCGCCCTGATAGACAAAGCCTTCTGCCAGCGCCCGCGCCACCTGCTGCGCCGGATGATCGGCAAAGTCCTGGTAGTAAGCGTGATCTTCCCCGGTCGCCAGCACATGCACGGCGTTGTGGAAGTCATCGTTCCACTCCCCCGTGAACAGCGGAGCCTCGCCTTTTTCATCACGCGGATGAAGGAAGGTGACATTGCGGCAGTCTTCGGTGGTGAGATGGATAGGGCGATCGGTAATCGTCGAGCGGATACGCTCGGCAATCTCAATCAGCACATGCTTTTCGCTGGGATCGTCAATCTGATCGATGGCGTCAAAACGCAGGCCGTCGAGATTAAACTCCTGCAGCCAGTAGAGCGGCGCCTCCACAATGTAGCGACGAACCGCATCAACGTCATAGGCGATGCCTGCCCCCCACGGCGTCTTGCGCTCCTGATGGAAGAAGTCAGGCGAGAGCAGGGGCAGATAGTTGCCCTCCGGGCCGAAGTGGTTCAGCACAATATCGAGCACCACAGACAGACCGTGGCCGTGCGCTGCGTCGATAAAGGCTTTGAAATCATCGGGTGTGCCGTAGGCGGCGTGCGGTGCATAGAGCAGCACGCCGTCGTAGCCCCAGCCGCGGTTGCCGCCAAACTGCGACACCGGGAGCACCTCGATCATGGTAATGCCGGTTTCCGCCAGCACCGGAAGCTTCTCAATCGCGGCCCGGAAAGTGCCTTCGGGGGTAAAGGTGCCGATGTGCAGTTCATACACCACCGACTCCGGCCACGGACGGCCGCGCCACGCGGTGTTCTGCCACTGATAAGCATCAGGATCGATCACCAGAGAGGGACCGTTGACCTCCGCTTTCTGGGCGCGGGCGGCGGGATCGGGCACGGCTGTGCCATCTGCCAGCACAAAGTCATACTCCGCGCCGGCGGCCACACCGGCGACCTGCGTCTCAAACCAGCCGTCAGCCTGCGGAGTCATCTCTATGTCTTTACCGGAGAGGCGCAGCGTCACACGTTGCTGGCCGGTTGCCCAGAGGCGAAAACGCACCTCATCACGGGCAACCCGTTCAGCGCCCCAGCTTTTGGAAAAAGATTTGGATTCCATTCAGTTGCCTCATTTAGCCTGGAAATGCGCAATGGCGTCCATCGCGCGAAAAGGATGTTGATCATGCAAATGTCAAAAATCATAAACCTGCCAGCGAGACCAGGATGCCGGGTGGGCCGGCGCGTCTCTTCAGCCAGGAAGCTGGACTGGTATTCAGTGTGATGCGGTGGAAAAGGGCGGTGAGACCGCTTCCACGCGGCTACAGTGAATAATCATAGACTAAGATGTTGCCCTCGCCGGGCGGCGGAGGGGCTGGTGAACAAAATTTGCGTTTATGACGCTGAATCAGCGTGATCCGGGATGAGTGAAAGCGGGGGCGGCGCAGAAAAGGCTGACGCAGGGGGCGGATTCGCTATAAGCTCAGGCACGTCCGGACAGGCTCGCCCGTGACGCTGAATGTTTAAGGAGAGGATGTGAGGAAAAACGCCCTGTTAGCCGTGTTGCTGCTGCTTTCTGCCTGCTCTAACCGGGTCGGACACCGGCTGGACAATACGCATCTGCAGCAGATTCATGCCGGTCAGACCACCAAAGCCCAGCTGATCGCCCTGTTCGGCCAGCCCGACAGTGAAACACCCTACCCGGACGGGCAGCGGCTGCTGAAATGGACCTACAGTGAGGCGCGCACCCTGAATACCACCGAGGGGCAGACGCTGACCGTGCAGATGAAAAATGACAGAGTGTTGAACTATGCGCTGAGTAAAAGCTGAACTGCGCGGCAGCAGGGGCCGCCGCGCGTGGGGGGGTTACTGTTCGCTGCTCTGCTGCGCGTCCCGGCTTCCGGGGTGCGGCTGAGCCAGCCGGGCGAAATCGGACCCCGCCGGATGCTGATAGATCTGCAGTTCAAACAGACGGGCCATCGAATAGATAAACTCAAAAATTTCCGCCTGGGTATTCTCATAATCCACCCACAGAATGGAGGAGGTGAAGCAGTAGATCTCCACCGGTAACCCATCCGGTGACGGTTTCAGGGGCCGCACCACGATATACATCTCTTTCTGAATATCGTGACGCTGGGCGAGCCAGGCGGTCAGGAACTTACGAAACACCATCAGATTGGTAATGCCGTTCTCCATAAACCAGCGGTCGCCCACAGCGCTGATGTCGCGCCCGTCCAGCAGCCCGGTAATCGCTTCGCTGGCGATGCGGATCTGGCTCATCGACTGCAACATCTCCTGATTCACAAAGGTGATCGACTTCTGATCCAGATAAAAGCTGCGCATGATACGGCGCGCACCGGAGGAGAACATCGCCTGCCAGTTCGTGTAGGTCTCGGTCAGGAAGTTCTTGGTCGGGATGCGCGAAATGGTGTTGTCCCAGTTGCGGATGGTGATGGTGTGCAGCGCAATATCGATCACCTCACCACTGATATTGTTATCCGGCATCTCAATCCAGTCGCCCAGCTGCAGCACGTCGTTGGAGGAGAGCTGAATATTGGCCACCAGCGACAGCAGCGTATGCTGGAAGATCAGCATCAGCACGGCGGCCACCGCACCCAGCGAGGAGATGATGATCGCCGGTGACTTGTTGGACATAATCGCCAGAATCATGATCGCGGCGATAATGTGCACCAGGATTTTACCAATCTGGATGTAGCCTTTGATCGAGTGATTCTTGCGCTTCGATTTGCGCGAATAGGAGCTGTTAACGATCTCCAGCACTTCGTTGAAGAAGATCGACAGATAGATAAAGAACAGGATGCCGCAGATGGTCTGTACGGCGATCTTCAGATGCTCCGGCAGGCCGGGCATGAACTGCAGGAAATTGTAGACCACAATGACCGGCACAAAATTGGAGAGCTTCTGCGAGAGGCGCACATCTTTGTCCAGCGGCACGCCCTGTTTGTGGCTGCTGAAGAAGACTTTCCTGACCACTTTGACGATGAAGAATTTGCAGATCAGGTGAGTGACCATCCCGGCCATAATCAGCAGCAGCAGGCTGAAGCTGGCCGACAACACGCTGTTTCCCTCAATAAAACGCATCAGACTCTGTATGTAATGCATGATAACCACGTGCAAAAAATGTAAGGGGCGAATTCAACCACAGCAGAGGGGCGGATGTTAAGCGGCGAATGCGCTCAGAGGCCTTCGCGGCGCTTTTTTTGTCCGGCTGAGTGTGCCTGGCATCACGCAGTGAAAAAGCTTTTCCATCAGGCACTCAGATAAACGCGGCGCTGGCCGATAACGCTACTATCTCCTCTGATATGAGCCTGCTCACATGATAAAAAATCTTAAAATAACGCACGGTATTCTGGCGGTGCTGGCCGTCTTCATCATTTTACTCACCCTGACCGGTTTCCTGTTCTACAACGGCATGGCAAAAGCCGATAAAAACTTCGTGGCCGCTGAGCAGCTGACGCTGCAGCAGCAGCACCTGAGCGATGCCGTGAAAACCCTGATCAAAACCCGCGTCACCATCAACCGTGTGGCGATCCGTTTCCTGAAGAATCAGCAGGACCCGAAATCGCTGGCGGCGATGGCGACGCTGCTGGAGCAGGCGGGGCAGTCTGCGGCGGCGGCCGACGCCGACTTCACCGCCTGGCAGGGGCTGACGCAGCAGGAGAAACAGAGCGACGCGCAGGCGACGCAGGTGAAGGCGGCCTATCAGCAGATGCGTGAAACCATGCTCGCCTCCATCACCTTTCTGAAGCAGGGCAACTATCCGGCTTACGGCAACCTGGAGGCGCAGGCCGCCCAGGATCAGCTCGACAGCGCCTATCAGGCCTGGCGTGCGCTGAACATCCAGCTGATGAAAGCGACCTCAGAGCATAATCAGCGCAGCCTGACGGATGCACTCTGGACGCTGCTGACCATCGGCCTGATTACCGTTGTGGTGGCCGCAGCGGTCTGGGTCGGGCTGCAAAAACTGCTGGTTGGCCCGCTCGGCAGGCTGACCGGTTACATGCGTGCCATCTCGGGCGGTGATTTAACCTCCGCGATTCAGCAGGAAGGGCGCAATGAGATGGGGCTGCTGGTTCAGGAGCTGCAGCAGATGCGCGATGCGCTGGTGGTGACCATCACCTCGGTTGATGACGCTACCCGCTCAATCTTCACCGGTGCGGCGGAGATCTCCGCGGGCAGCAGCGATCTCTCCTCCCGCACCGAACAGCAGGCCGCCGCGCTGGAGCAGACCGCGGCCAGCATGGAGCAGCTCACCTCGACGGTGAAACTCAACGCCGACAACGCCCGCCAGGCGACCACGGTGTCAAAAGAGGCGTCAACCACGGCGGTGCAGGGCGGCGAGACGGTGGCCCGGGTCATCGCCAACATGGATCAGATCAGCGAAAGCTCCGGTCAGATCGCCGGGATTATCGCTATTATCGACAGCATCGCGTTTCAGACCAACATTCTGGCGCTGAATGCGGCCGTTGAGGCGGCGCGCGCCGGGGAGCAGGGTCGGGGATTTGCGGTGGTGGCGGGTGAAGTGCGATCCCTAGCTGGCCGCAGCGCCACGGCCGCGCAGGAGATCCGCGGCCTGATTGACCGCTCTGCTGAGCGGATCAGAACCGGTGCCGGTTACGCCGCGCAGGCGGGCAGCGCGATGGAGAGCATCGTGACATCAGTAAGCCGGGTCACGCAGCTGATCGAAGAGATCGCCGCCTCCTCGACCGAACAGACCCGTGGCATTGAGCAGGTCTGCATCGCCGTCTCAGAGATGGATGGCGTTACGCAGCAGAACGCCGCGCTGGTGGAGGAGTCTGCCAGTGCCGCCGCCTCGCTGGAGGAGCAGGCAAGTTACCTGCGTAAAACGGTCGCGGTTTTCAAAACCGGCACGCTGCACGCCGCGTTTTCAGCCGCACCGGTCGCGAAGGCGATCGCCGCGCCACAGCGTCAGCCTGTTGCCGTGGCAGACAACGACAACTGGCAGAGCTTCTGACGGGAACGCCTTTTACGTCAGGGTTCCGCTTTCTCCGCCATAAAAAAAACCGCCCGGGGGGCGGTTTTTTTATTCACTTAACGCATCAGGCCGGAACAGACTGCGCCTTCTGGCTGCGGGACCAGACGCGGTGCGCTTTCATCGCCTGCGTAAATTCAGAGGTCAGGGCGCTTTCCGCCGAGTCTCCCTGCACAATGCCTTCTTCCTGATCGCCATCACCCAGACCGAACTGCGCTTTGAAGCGGCGCGCGTCGCCCACCAGGCCAATGACCTTGAGGTGCTTGTAGGCTTCCAGCAGGAAGTAGCGGGCATCGCCACTTAACAGCAGCGCATCGATGTTGCCATCCGGTACGATCACCGCATCAAAGGTCAGCGAAGGCAGACCGGCGAAGGTGGCGTCGATCGGCAGTACGGAACCATCGTCGGCACGCACCTGGCCCATGTGCGGCGCCAGAAGTTTGGCGTGCACGCCTTCCGCTTTCAGCGCCTGCAGGATCGCCAGCACACCGTCCGCTTTCACGCCGTCGCTCAGCAGCAGTGCAACCTGTCGGCCTTTGATCTCGCCATCCGGCACGGCATAGAGGCTCAGGCTGTCATCTTTGGTCAGGCCGTTGACCGGTGCCGGCGGCTGGATATTGCGCTGCTCGTCGGTCAGGGCGATGCCCAGATTGTCGGCCACACCCTGCGCCAGTTTGGTATCGATGCGCGCCAGATGATCCACCACGCGCTCACGAATATAGGCACGTCCTACTTTGCTCAGCTCAAACGAATAGGCACCGATGATGTGCTGCTGCTCAACCTCGGTCTGGCTCTGCCAGAACAGGCGCGGCTGGGCATAGTATTCGCCGAAGGAGGGGCTGCGCTCGCGCACCTTGTGGCCTTCGATCCGCTCCTGATAGCTCTCGAAACCGCCGCCTTTCGCCGCCGGTGGGGTTTCACGCGGCCAGTTGTCGTTGATCGAGTTCGGCTCGTAGTTAGCCGGGTTGGTGTCGATGTCCTGACGATGCATCCCCTGACGCTGGAAGTTATGGTAAGGGCAGGTCGGACGGTTAATCGGGATCTCGTGGAAGTTCGGGCCGCCCAGACGACTGATCTGCGTGTCGGTATAGGAGAACAGGCGACCCTGCAGCAGCGGATCGTTGGAGAAATCGAGCCCCGGCACGATATGACCCGGATGGAATGCCACCTGCTCGGTTTCGGCAAAGAAGTTGTCCGGGTTACGGTTCAGCACCATTTTGCCGACAATTTCAACCGGCACCAGCGCTTCCGGGATCAGTTTGGTGGCATCGAGAATGTCGAAGTCAAATTTGAACTCATCCTCTTCCGGGATCAGCTGCAGGCCCAGTTCATATTCCGGGAAATCGCCCGCTTCAATGGCTTCCCACAGATCGCGGCGGTGGAAGTCCGGATCGCGGCCGGTCAGTTTCTGCGACTCATCCCACAGCAGTGAGGCTTTACCGGCCACCGGCTTCCAGTGGAAGCGGACAAAGGTCGCTTTGCCTTCGGCGTTAATCAGGCGGAAGGTGTGGATCCCGAAGCCTTCCATGGTGCGATAGCTGCGCGGAATGCCGCGATCGGACATCGCCCAGATGACGTTGTGCATGGTTTCCGGCTGCAGGGAGACATAATCCCAGAAGGTGTCATGGGCGCTCTGGCCCTGCGGGATTTCATTGTGCGGCTCCGGCTTAACGGCGTGCACAAAGTCAGGGAATTTATGCGCATCCTGAATAAAGAACACCGGGGTGTTGTTACCGACCAGGTCAAACACGCCCTCTTCGGTATAGAACTTGGCGGCGAAACCGCGGATATCACGCACGGTATCGGCAGAGCCAGCACCACCCTGTACGGTGGAGAAACGCACGAAAACCGGGGTGGTCTGATTCGGATCGCTGAGGAACTGAGCTTTGGTCAGATCTTTCAGTGAGCGGTAAGGCTGAAAGTAGCCGTGTGCCGCTGAGCCGCGTGCATGCACGATACGCTCAGGAATACGCTCATGGTCAAAGTGCGTGATCTTCTCACGCATGATGAAGTCTTCCAGCAGGGTCGGACCGCGTGTACCGGCTCGCAGGGAGTTCTGGTCGTTGGCGATGCGGGTGCCCTGATTGGTGGTCAGCGGCTGGTTCGTGCCGTTTTTACGGCTGGCTTCAAGCTGGTCGAGTTTGGCGTTGTGGGTCTGTGGCGCTTTCAGGCTGCCTGGGGCGGTAGGCTGCTTGCCTGGCGGAGTGGGTTCGGCGGGTGGCTGATGCGAACCATCTTTCGGTGCCAGCGAACCCAGACCCGGCTCTGACGACTCTGGTCCGGTAGTGGGCGCACGGTGGCTCAGGGGTTTCTTCTCAGTTTCTTTCGACATTAATCCATGCTCCGGCTGTTGTTTTATTTTCGACGACACTAAATATAGAACAACCTGAACAATGCTGAGGGTAAACGGGGCATTTAATCCGGATGGCTGCCTCTTTTTCGTCCGGCTGAAAACGTACGCTTATCTGCGGGTACGCCTTGTCGCTTCGCTTATTCACCCCCTGTGCCGTCTGGCTTATCGGCGGGTCAGTGCCCGCCCGCCAGGCCATCCGCTCTGTTTTCCCTCCGCCAGCCTGACCTGCCATCTCTCCCCGCTGAGGCGCTGAACCGGAAAGATAACCATAAACAGATTTAATGTTGATAAAGCGGCAAATGGGTTGAATATGGAAATGTTATATCATAACATTTCATTTTGTAACTTTTACTGAGGGTCAGGTTGTGGTGAATCATGCAGGTAAATGGATAGGGATCGTGGCGGCGCTGTTAATCACGCAGCAGGTGCAGGCACACGGCAGTCACGCACATGGCAAACCGCTGTCAGCGCAGGAGCAGAAAGCCGCAGAAGGGGTCTTTGCTGACAGCGATGTGAAAGATCGTTCGCTTTCTGACTGGGACGGGCTTTGGCAGTCGGTCTATCCGCTGCTGCAGAGTGGCGAGCTGGACCCGGTCTGGCAGAAGAAAGCGCAGCAGGATCCCCATAAAACGGCCGCAGAATATAAAGAATATTATCGCAAAGGGTATGCCACCCGCGTCGATACCATCGGTATTGAAAATGGCGTGATGGAGTTCCACGTGGGCGACCAGGTCAGCGCCTGTCACTACCGCTATGACGGCTATAAAATCCTGACCTACAGCTCCGGCAAAAAAGGGGTGCGCTACCTCTTTACCTGTGAAGACGCGAACAGCCGCGCGCCAAAATATGTGCAGTTCAGCGACCACACGATCGGACCGCGTAAGTCTGCCCATTTCCATATCTTCACGGGCAACGACTCTCACCAGGCGCTGCTGGCGGAGATGGAGAACTGGCCGACCTATTATCCCTACCAGATGATGAATGCTGAGGTGGTGGAGGAGATGCTGCACCACTAAGCGCGGGGTAAGATGGCTCACGGGTGACGGCGGGTCGGGCTCCTGTCCGCCGTCCTTCTCCTGAACCGTGGCTGCGCTGTCAGCCCACCCAGACCGGGCGGCGCGAAGCGGGGATATTCCTCACGACCCGGCGATAAGCCTCCTCCACCAGTTGCTGAATCAGGCCGGGCGAGAGGCCGTCACCGGGCGAGACCGTGATCCAGTGACGCTTATTCATGTGATAGCCGGGGGTAACAGAGGGGTAGATGACCCGGTGCAGCTCCGCCTGCTGCGGCTCACATTTCAGCGTGATGATGGGCACCCCGCGCAGTTCGGTCAGCAGCAAAAACACTTTTCCACACACCTTATATACCTGATGTTTTGGCCCGAACGGATAGCTGCATTCTGCGGCGGGCAGCCGCTCCGCTGCGTCGATGGCGATGCGCTGGATTTCATGGCCCTGCATAGCGTTTCTCCCTGTCACTCTATAGCCTGCCTCTGCGCCCCCGCGACTGGCTGGTCGCCAGAGGCCTGTTACACTTCTGATAAGCATCAATCAGGAGCAGTCATGAAATTAGGCTTTGCATGTAAGTATCTCAACAGTGATGGCAAACAATTTTTCCCGTTTCGCGCCACCACCCGTAAACGGTTTCTGAGTTTATCGCATGATGAACGTTATCAGCTGCTCCATGAGATCAGCGTGACCAATCTGAATCATCTTTATCAGACGCTGGAGCAACTGGCTACCTTACCCGCGCCTCTCCGGATGATGCGTATCGGCAGCGATCTGCTGCCGCTTTACACCGTGCCCGAAGCCACACCGCTGTTTGCGGCGTTTCTGCCCGAACTCCATCCGCTGTTTGCCCGCTGTGGTGAACTGGCGCGGGCAAACGATATCCGGCTCTCCTTCCATCCGGGCCAATACACCGTGCTGGCCTCCGATAATCCCGATGTGGTGACGCGTGCGCTGGAGGATGTGGAGTATCACACGCTCTGCGCTACGCTGATGGGCTACGGCAAACAGTTTCAGGATTTCAAAATCAACATCCATATGAACGGCAAGGCGGGGTTCGACGGATTTAAACGCGCCTTTGAGCAGCTCAGCCCGGAAGCGCAACGGATGCTGACGGTGGAGAATGATGAGATCTCCTGTTCGCTGGATGACGTGCTGCAGGCGGCACCGCTCTGTCCGGTGGTGCTGGATATTCACCATCACTGGGTAAAAGAGAGTGAATTTATTCAGCCAGACGATCCTCGTGTTGCCCGCGTCATCGACTCCTGGCGCGGCGTGCGTCCGGTGCTGCACTACTCGATTTCGCAGGAGGGGATCATTCCGCCGCAGGGCTGGCCCGATCAGGCGGCGCTGGGGGTGAGCAAAAGCAAACTGCGGGCGCACTCTGACTACTTCTTTAACCCGACGCTGAATGGATGGGCGCTGTCGTTTCAGGATTTCGACATTATGTGCGAAGTGAAAATGAAGAATCTGGCGCGGGAACCGCTCTACGCCTGGGCGATAGCGCAGCAGCGGATAGCCGATCCCCTGGCAGAGTGTGCCAGGGAATCGTCCTGTTAAATAATCGCCACGCCGCCGGTGACGGCGATGGTTGTCCCTGAAATGTAGCTGCCTTCGTCACTGGCCAGCATCACATAGGTAGGTGCCAGCTCAGCAGGCTGACCGGCCCGCTGCAGCGGCACCTCACTGCCAAAGTTTTTCACCTGTTCAACCGGCATGGTTGAGGGGATCAGCGGCGTCCAGATAGGGCCGGGCGCGACCGCATTGGCGCGGATACCTTTTTCAGCCAGCAGAGCGGCCAGTCCACCGGAGAAGTTGACGATGGCGGCTTTCGTGGCCGAATAGGCGAGCAGCTTCGGTTTTGGCTGATCGGCATTGATTGAGGCGGTGTTGATAATCGACCCGCCCGCCGGCATATGCCGGGTGGCGGCTTTGGTCAGGTAAAACATCGCGTAGAGGTTGGTTTTCATGGTGCGGTCAAACTCTTCATCGCTGATCTCATCCAGCGACATACGCGTCATCTGAAAGGCGGCGTTGTTGACCAGAATGTTAACCTCCCCGAACGCCTCTACGGCCCGATCGACCAGCGCGTTACAGTGAGACGCCTCGGTAATATCGCCGGGCACCAGCACGGCTTTGCGACCAGCGGCCTCCACCAGCCGGGCCGTATCCTGCGCATCTTCATGTTCATCGAGATAGGAGATCAGCACATCGGCACCTTCGCGGGCAAACGCAATGGCGACAGCCCGGCCAATGCCGGAGTCGCCACCGGTAATAATGGCTTTTTTACCCGTCAGGCGGCCTGATCCCTGATAGCTCTCTTCGCCATGATCGGGCTGCGGCTGCATCGCGGCAGTGCTGCCTGGCCACGTCTGCTGCTGTTCGGCGAAAGGCGGCTGTGGACGCTGAGTGGATGACATGGGTATTCCTCCAGTAAAAAGGGCGAAACCTGTCAGGGCGTCACTCCCCGACAGGCGTGCAGCATGAGTGATTAAGGTTTCGGCGGCGTGATACCGTCAATCTGCTCGGCCTGGGCACCGGAACCCGGGCGGGCGTTACCGAGCAGCGGTTCGTCACCCAGAATATCGGGCTGCTGTTTCGCGCTGAACTGACCCTGACCATCGTAAGCCGGACCGCTGCTCCAGCGGCCTTCCGGCAGCGGTTTATCCAGTGAGGTGTTCAGGCAGTAGTAGGAGTGTTCCTGCGCCTCATTTTCCTGCGGGAAGCTGTTCGGGATCGGCAGCGAGGCGTTCAGTCCGCCCATCTCCTCAATCACCGCCAGCCACTGCTGCTGGTGCATGGTGTCCCTGGCGATCAGGAACGAGAGGAAATCCTTCATGCCTTTATCTTCGGTCATGTTGTAGAGACGGGTAGCCAGCACGCGACCGGTGGCCTCTGCGGTGACGTTGGCCAGCATATCCGCCGCAACGTTACCGGAGGCGTAGATGTGGCTCATGTCGAACGGCATCCCGTTGGCGTTCACCGGCATTGCGGCCAGGCCGGAAGAGAGAATATGGCGCGGGTTCATGCCACCCAGAATCGCATTGACCACCGGATCTTTCGCGGAGGCCTCTTGGTAAGAGAGGGGGGCACCTTCCAGATTAAGCGCCACGGCGTAGCCCAGCATTTCGATATGGCTCAGCTCTTCGGTGGCGGTTGAGATCAGCAGATCGCGAATCCGCACATCACCGCGTGCGCCCATTGCCTGGAAAAAGTATTGCATCGCTACACGAATTTCACCTTCGACGCCGCCGATCGCCTGCTGTAACAGCATGGCAAACTCTGGATCGGGTTTCTCTACACGAACCGGAAATTGAAGTTTTGATGAATGATGAAACATGATTATTTTCCTCGTCTGTGTTTGCAGGAGATGCAGAAAAAGCCTGGACACAGATATCGGATAAATAAAGCGAACCGAGAGCAATTAACCGCAATTGGTGGTGAAATAAGCGGCAAAAATAGTTAAATCTGGCACGATATCTGGCTGTAAAACAGGGAGGAAAAGACGGGACGGAAAGGGGGTTTGCAGGACAAAAAAAAGCCCCTTATCAGGGGCAGATTCCGGACAGGAAACGCATCCATGCTAATTCGCGTTCCATCGTAACAGACACAGGTTTTTTAGCTGGCGCTGGCTGCCGGCGCACGCTGCAGAACATGTTCGAGAGCCTGACGGTAAACGTCCTGTTTAACCACGTCACGCTCACTCTCCAGGCGGTTAATCAGGCCCAGCACGATATCTTTATCGGAAACGTGGGCTTTAGCACGGGCGAGTTCAGCATGGACAGCCGCGATAACCTGTTTTTCAGTCGTCAGTGTCTTGCCAGAGTTCATGAAGTAATCAGAAATCTGAGACTCTGTATTCATCGTAGGTTGCATGTCAGGCCTCATAAGAAATTGGGGGTTGATGCGTCGATTCAGATCCGGTGACCGGCAGACGCAAAAAAAATTGCATCTGAAGGTGGAAATCCACAACACCTTCAGATGCGGTGCAAAGCACCCTTCGTTACAAGTGATTTATCGTCACGCAGTAAAGTTATACAAGAATGAGAAACTTGTACAATGAAATCTGATAAAAGTGTACTGGTCGGAGGTGTTGGTGGGTTGAGTTTTCCGGAGAAATGGCAGGTTTTTTTCTTTTATGTGAGTAAATACAGTGGGTTATTTTATCATCCCGGCCAGCGTAACGGGAAGGGCAAGGCACCCATTTATTTTGCGGCCACCCGGTAAAAACGTTACAGCTGCCTTTTTTACGCCGTTTTTCTCCAGAAACCTGTACAGCCTGTACAGGTTTCTGCGGTGCACAGGATCAGCGTGCAACGCGGCTGCTGGAATCCTGACCGTCCGGCCGGTCAGGACGCATAATTCACTTCACACGCCGGAGGCAGAAGACTAAGGTTGACCCCTAATTCATCACAAGGAAACGATCATGGTTCACGACTATTTCGCGATACCGCCTGCGGGCATCACTCAGGAGCAACACAAACGTTCGGTCGCCGTGGCGGCTGCCCTGTCAGTGGCAAAAGAGTCCGTCAGCGCCTCGACCTCGGCTACCGGCTCTAAAGCCTCCTGGGACCTGCAGGCAGTGGCCAATGAAATTGGCAATCTGGCCGACGCGATTCAGGATGCGCTGGAGAGCGACAGCGCGGTTTAAACGCTGACGGCGAGGCCACCGCCGCCGCTGAGACGGAAGAGAACAGGGCGGTGGCAGCGACCCGCACAGCCTGCGAACGGTCACTGTCGGGCACTGCCGGAAAGGGGGTTATCTCATCGCCCCCGGCTCAGACTGAATAGCGTGGCAGAGCCTGTGCGCTGCTTATTTCCTTTCTCCCGACCGCTCCGCTCTTCTTGTTTTTGCGCACGATCACTCTCTTATCTGACCTCTTTTCATTCCCGGAATGATTCAGCGCACGCGGCTGAACATTCTCTTTTTCTGCCTGCGATAAATGTCCTTCAGCCAGCGTCACCGCATTAAGGCTGTCGCGCGTTGCCGTTTAAAAAAGCGGAATAATCAGGCTGCGTTGCCTGTTTAAATGGCCGCCGGGCGTGATCCGATTGTGCTTAAGTTAAAAAGTCAGCGGGTGAATTTATAAGAAGAATGAATGTAAGTCGCTCTCAGCGTTATTTTATCGCTGCGGAGAAAATCATCTGATTTCGCTTAATATCGCGGCAGCCAGAAAGAAAGATTAAAAAAAGTGTGTGGTTGTCAGGCGCTTTACTTAAAAACACCTCGTTTCGCTTGATTAAAAGGGGGATTCGATATTACTGTATTTATATACAGTAATCCGGAAGAGGAGAACAATGATGGAATTTATCAAACCTGCGGACATACGCGCCGCAATGGCCTTGCCGCTCTATATCGAACGTGTCCCGTGCGGATTTCCCTCCCCGGCGCAGGACTATGTTGAACAGCGTATCGATCTGAATACCCTGATGGTACAGCACCCCAGCGCCACCTATTTTGTCCGGGTCAGCGGCGAATCGATGATAGAGGCGGGCATCAATGATGGTGACATGCTGGTGGTCGACAGCTCTCTCACCGCCGGGCACGGGGACATCGTGGTAGCCGCCGTCGACGGGGAATTTACCGTGAAACGCCTGCAGCTTCATCCCTGCCTGCAACTGATGCCGATGAACACCAAATTTAAGCCCATCGCCATCCAGACTGAAAATGTGCTGGAAGTGTTTGGCGTCGTCACCTTTGTGATTAAATCGACGCACTGAGCATGTTTGCGCTGGTGGATGTGAACTGCTTTTACGCGTCATGTGAAACAGTTTTCCGGCCCGATCTGAAAGGCAAGCCGGTTGTCGTGCTGTCGAATAACGACGGTTGTGTGATTGCACGCAGTGCTGAGGCAAAGAAACTCGGCATTAAAATGGGCGCTCCCTATTTTAAAATGCGTGAAGAGCTGACGCGTCACGCGGTACAGGTCTTCAGCTCAAATTACGCGCTCTATGCTGACATGAGCCATCGGGTGATGACCATACTGGAAGAGATGGCCCCATCGGTGGAGATCTACTCGATTGATGAAGCCTTTATGGATCTCACCGGCGTGCAGAACGCTGTGGCGCTGGAGACGTTTGGTCAACAGGTCAGAGAACGGATACGTAAAGAGACCCATCTGACCGTGGGTGTCGGCATAGCACCGACGAAGACGCTGGCCAAACTGGCAAATTTTGCGGCTAAAAAGTGGACAAAAACCGGCGGGATTGTTGATCTGTCAAACCCCGAACGACAGAGAAAGCTGCTGGCGCTGATTAATGTCGCCGACGTCTGGGGTGTCGGGCACCGTATCAGTAAACGGCTCAACGCGATGGGCGTGATGACGGCAAAAGATCTGGCGGATCAAAGTACCGATTTGATCCGCAGGCAATTCAGTGTGGTAATGGAGCGTACCGTCAGAGAGCTACGCGGCGAATCCTGTCTGGATCTGGAACCGGACGAGCCTGATAAGCAGCAGATTATGTGTTCACGCTCATTCGGCTACCGCATCTCCGATTACCATCAGATGCGGGAAGCTGTCTGTGCCTATGCTGAGCGTGCGGCAGAAAAGCTGCGTCGCGAGAAGCAATATTGTCGTCAGGTCGGGGTCTTCGTACGCACCAGCCCGCATGCCGCTGATGAGCCTTTTTATGGCAACCAATCGACCGCCCAGCTTCTAATCCCGACTCACGACACCCGCGACATTATTCGTGTCGCGATGGCGTGTCTGGATAATATCTGGATTGAGGGCCATCGCTATATGAAGGCAGGGATTGTGCTGACGGATTTTTTCAGTCAGGGAGTGGCTCAGCTTGATCTCTTCGATGAACATCAGCCACGCCGAAATAGTGAAGAGCTGATGCAGCTCATCGACAGGATTAACACGCGCGGTAGCGGGAAGCTGTGGTTTGCAGGTCAGGGCGTAAATAAAGCCTGGGCGATGAAGCGCGATATGTTGTCGCCTGCCTATACCACACGGGTAACGGATCTGCCTGTGGCGGCGCTTAAATAGAGACTCTCCTGTTTAGTTATGCGGTCCGCGTCGTAATGCCAGGCAAAAATGTCGGATAACCCCGCGACCCGATTTATTTCAGGTGCCTGGTAGTATGTACCTGATATTTATCTGATGCCCTTAGTCTCTGGCCCTGATTTCTTCGGCAAAGCAGTCCTCCAGCGCCGTAATCACAGCCCTGATGCGTGCGACTTTTTGCAAATCGGGATGGAGCACCAGCCAGATATCAACCGGGTCGCGTTTTTCAGGCAAAACCGGGATTAATTCCGGATCGCTGTTAGCTAAAAATGTCGAAAGCAGACCGATACCAATCCCGCGTTTAATAGCGGACTGCATCAGCAACTGCGTGTTGCACTCCAAAACGACCTGATGACTGTTAACTGTAAAGCCACACAGGTTTTGCCGATGACGTGGCACCATGTCTGCCGGAAACATGACCAGCTGATGACCGCTTAATCCGTGTTCCCGATTCGGTGCTCCGAACCGATCCAGATAACGCTGGCTGGCATAGAGTCCCATCTCAATGTTCGCCAGGCGTTTAACGATTAACTCTTCTGAATCGGGACGGGCACCACGAATGGCGATATCCGCGCCGCGGTATGAGATATCGGAGAAACCGATTCCGGTCAGCAGGGTTACGGTGATATCCGGATATTGTTCGCGCAGACGTTGAATGGCAGGCATGACAAATACAGTGGCAAGCGTGTCTGTGCTGGCGATGCGCACGTTACCTGCAAGGGTGTTATCGCCGCAGGCGGCTTTACGACTCATCGCCTGCATGGCACTTTCCATAGCCGTGGCTTCTGTCATCACCTGATCGCCAAACTCACTCAGCGTAAAGGCCCGGGGCGTGCGTATAAACAACCGCGAACCGAGTGCGCTTTCAAATGCGGCAATACGTCGTCCTACTGTCGCCTGGTCGACGTTCAATGATTTTGAAGCACCCCGCAACGTTTTTTGTCTCGCCAGCGCGAGGAAAAAACGGACATCATCCCAGTTCATCTCTTACCTTCTTCCTTAACATGGACACGTTCTTACCGCGGCAAGTGTCAATGTTCACGGATTCAATATCAATCTTTTAACGGCAGAATAATCTGCCGGTACGGCGTGACGTTTGTGACATCATTCGTATCCCGACGGCATCAGGCTACAGGTTTATCCCATGCTGCGTAGTCTTAAAGCCTGAGCATGCCTGGACCGATGTGACAAGCAGCATTATTGAAGCCCTGTGATGCAGTTATGGGGATGTACCGGTTCTCTGCCAGGCCCTATGATGCCCGCCTCTCATTACGCCCGAACGTCAATATGACCCGGTCATGCTTATGAAGCATGCGCTCAGGATATTAAACATGTCAGAAGTTAACCTCATGGCGAATAGTTCTCATCACGCCACTGTAAAGATGCGAGCCTTATGCTTTATTGCACTGGCGCTGGTCGCTGCCTTATTAAACAGCAGTGCACCAACGCCGCTTTATCCTCTCTATCAGCAGCAGTTGGGTTTGTCCGCTGTCAGCCTGACGATAATCTATGGCGCGTATGCGGGAGGGGTTTTAATTGCGTTATTCAGTGTGGGAAATCTTGCCGGTAAAGTGGCTGACCTGCGCAGTCTGATGATGCCTGCGCTGCTGGCCGTCTTTGCGGGTGCCTTGCTGTTTTCCCTGGCCGACTCGTTTGCCTGTCTGTTTATGGCACGTCTGCTGGCGGGCCTCGGAACCGGAGCATTAACCGGCGCAGCCAATATTGCTCTTCTGCGTTTTGGCCCGAAAGATGGTGGTAAAGCTGCAGCTCTGATCGCAACGCTCTCTTTCACAACCGGTCTGGCGCTGGGGCCCGTTTTCAGCGGCGTGGCGATTCAGACAGATTTCTACAGCCAGACGCTGCCGTTTGTACTGATTATGATGACGGCCGCGATCGCCCTTACTGGATTGCGCCTGAGCTGGCCAGCGCATCACCATGACCAGCCCAGGGTTGTCTCATCCTCGTCCGCCATCTCAGCGGATGCAGCACTAAAAGCCGGACTGAAAGCGGCGGGTATACGGTTTTTTCTGTGTGCAGGTGCGTTGTTTATGAGCTGGGCATTTGCCGCCAGCATTTTATCGATTGGACCGGCGGTCGCTGAGCATCTCCTCGACATTCATCGTCAGGGTGTGTATGGCTATGTAATAGCGGTCTATTTGGTGGTCGCCGGTATCAGCCAGATTTTAAGCCGCCGGATTAGCGCTCGCACCTCTCTCGCGGCAGGCTGTCTTACGCAGGTCATTTCTATCATGTTTTTTACCTGGGCTATCAGCACTCACTCTTTAACAGGGGCATGTGCCGGACTGCTCGTGGCCGGATATTCTTATGGTGCGATTTTTGTGGGAAGCGCGACGCTGGTCAATATGATCTCCCCAGCGTCCAGTCACGCAAAACTGATTTCACTGTTTTACGTCATTGCCTATATCGCCAACTGGGTGCCCGTGCTGTTAGGTGCGGTGGTGGATCACGCCAGCCTGAATCTGGCCGTTGATCTGCTGTTCAGCGTCGGTGCGTTTATCTGTTTACTGCTGAGCATCACGGTGTTCTGGATAAAGATGGAAAAACGCGATTAATCTTCAGCCATCAGGCGTAGCCTGATGGCTGCCGTGACGACCATTACCGGCTGATGCACCTCATTTTCTGCAGCATTAGCGCTTTTCATTGGAGGCGTATAATGCGCTGTCGTGCTGACCATCTGTACTTGTTGCCTGCGCCTGCGCTAGAATCCCCGGTTGATTTGACCGAAATGCACCTCTTCAGGCCGGTAATGATGATCACGACAGCGACAGCGCAAAAAAGCAGAGAGCGGGGACGGCCCAGAGAGTTCGATATCGAACAGGCTCTGGATCACGCGATGATCGTTTTCCGGCAAAAGGGGTACCATGCAGCCTCTATCGGCGATCTGAGTGAGGCGATGAACCTCTCTGCAGGCAGTATCTATAAGGCGTTTAAAGATAAACGCTCTCTGTTTCTGCTGGTCTTCGAGCGCTATCTGCTGCTGCGCAATGCCGATCTGCGCCGTCGTCTGGCCCCCTGCGTGAGCGGGCGGGAGAAGATCACCGAGCTGTTACAGTTCTATCTGGATTCGGCGCGGGCGACGGAGGGACGGCGCGGCTGTCTGGTTGTCGCCAGTGCCATTGCGTTGCAGACAATGGATGAGGCGCTGGCGCAGCGCATCAATGAAGTTGTGCAGCGTAATCAGCGCTTCCTGGTTTCACTGCTGGAGCTGGGGCAACGGGATGGCTCCATCGATAACACGCTGGACAGTGAAGCGGCAGCGGGTCTGATTCTCTGCATTGCGTTTGGTATGCGGGTGACAGGCAAGGTGGGCGATATGGTCAATGAGCAGCAGACGCTGGCACTGGCATTGAAGGTGCTGGGGTAACAGCGAGCCCGCTGTGTGACGCGACACCCTCCGGAGCATCTCCGGCACGCGGGGGGCTGAAACGCCCCCGACGATTAACGGCCAAACAGCAGGCTGATGAGCGCGTGATAGTGGCGCTCTTCTTCCTGTGAAGAGGCTGTTTCAAGGCGGCGCAGCAGTTTGGTGCAGATCGATTTGCGATTCACGTTCTGACCGGCATTCAGAATTTCCACCACCACCTGTCCCAGCGTCTCTTGCTGTGAAGGCAGGCTTGCCGCATTAAAATAACGGGCAATGTCGTCTGCCGTTTGTGGCAGTCTCTGGTTCGGGTACATGGGTCGATTCCTGGCGGATAGTTCAGCATCTAACGAATAGGTACAAAGTTATACAATATTGTCTGTGTTGTACAGCTATTTCGCCAGAAATCGCCTGCTTTTTATTCAGCACGGCTGCGCTGACAGTGGCAGAGTAAAAAACAGGATGAGCGGAGCCGGCGCAGGGTGCAAAAGCAGCAGGCGGGCGCAGACTGAATGCACCCGACAGCCTGGCCTGCAGCATAGCTAGCGGTAATCTTTCAGGAAAACCGGTGCCTGTCCGGTCTCAACCAGCCAGTTAAGTTCGGCGCGGTCGCGCGATGCGGCTTCGGTGAAACTTTTGAGCCAGTTTCGCGCATCGGCAATCTGGGCGACGCGTTCATCACTGCGCTCATGCTCGGCCATTTCACCCAGCTGGCGAATCAGTGAAACGAGCGTGATTTCCTGCTCTGTAAAAGCCAGATTAATTGCCGCTTCACCAAGAATCATATGACCGACGTTTTTGTCATAATACACCATATGTCATCTCCTGATTAATGAGCCATGCGCCAGTTTAGTTAAAGGCGTCTCTGACTAAAAGAGCAGAAATAGCAGGTCAAAACGATCGGTCTTTTCCCAAAATAAACAGCACCTCAAAGCGAAGCGCTAACCTGTTAATATTCCAGCATAAAAAATTCCAGACACGTCTGTTCATAAAATAACTGAGCGATTTTGACGATTAAACAGAGAGGGAGATGCCTGAAATTCAGATAAGCCAGCGACTCTGGCCAGGCACAGGGTCACATTAAAGCGCGCCTGTTTCAGCAACAGAGAAAGGAGAGGGGGTTTATAAAAAGAGGCGGAAGACTGACAGACAGAATAAAGCCGCCCGAAGGCGGCTTTATTCCACAGAGAGCGTTATTTATTCGGTACTTCGGAAACCGCTTTAACGTCGGCTTTATTAATCTGTTGCTTCACGCCGTTTGCATCGGTGTAAGCCAGCAGGCCTGCATCAGATTCTGACGGTTTGCCATCACTAATAATGGTGCGTCCATCGTTAGTCTGAATCGCATAGCTGGTGCGGGTGCAGCCAGTTAATACAGTCATACCAATCAATGCGGCGAGCGGTAAAATCAGCGCTTTTTTCATCTTATTCACCTTATATTAGTTATCGAGTTCACTCATATTACTGATCTCATTGCGATTGATTTGCTCAGTTTTTCCTGTCTGAGCATCGCGATAAGAAACCAGACCGGTATCTGAATCAATCTGCGGTTTACCATCGGTCACGATGGTGCGGCCATCAGTGGTCTTAATCGATTGATTTGAAGAGCAGCCTGCCAGTGTGCCTAAAGAGAGAGCCAGCAATGCGATAGCTGACAGGGATTTCATTTTCATTTTTTGTTCTCCATGAATTCATATCCAGACGTTTACAGCATAGACGCCTTTATAAATTTTGCTGGCCCTGACCCGCTCCGTTGCGTTTTTTTTAAGCAAAAACAGTGGTCGCTGTGATTATTTCCGACGCTGAGTCCGGGAAATAGCATTTATTGCAACTTTGTATTGTCGGCACGGACGTTTTGCGCTGCTGGCCTCCCGTCACAATAAGCACAAAGCCAAAGGCGAAAATAAGATCGGAGATAAGGGCCGCTATTTTGTTAACGTCCGAACCGTCAGCAGGAGAATAGATCGCAGCGCGGAACGCGGGCGCCGGGGAGAGCTCTCCTGCAGAGGAGGATGAGTGGCCCGAAGCCGGTGCGATCCCGGGCCAGAGAGAGGCTATCAGAGGACAGAGTCTTCGCCCGCTTTGGCGGCCGCTTTTTCCGCCTTCATGGCGCTGACCGGATCGGAGGCGCTCAGCCAGCGGTCAAACTTCTGGTAGGTGTCGATAAAGGTCTTAAAGTAGCTGCTGGCAATGGTGGCATTCTCTTTGTGATTCATAAACGCCACGGCCAGCTTGAATGCATCTTCGTTATCAAATTTCATGTTGGTTTCCCTCGCTTAAGATGCATAGAGCGTAGCCTGATAACGCGACCTCTGCATTCAGACAACCGCCTGAAAAGCGACAATAATTCTCTCTGCCCGACGCCATTCATCCGATTGGCGCGGATTCCCACTTACTTCACGCCAAATCCTTCTTATAATGCCAGCTTCACTTGTGAAGGGGACCCGCTTATGTCGAAAGGATTAATCGTTGCCGCTGTGCTGCTGCTGTCGGGTTGCAGCCTGTTGCATAAACAGCCGCCAGCGCCGCAGACGCTGCACTATCGCTGTGGGACGCTGCCGCTGACCGTGACGCTGGATGAGGGTCAGCAGCAGGTCAGTTTCATTATGGACGGCCAGCCGCTGACGCTGAAGCAGACCGTATCGGCGTCCGGTGCCCGTTACAGCGATGGCACCTATGTTTTCTGGTCTAAAGGCAACGGCGCATTTATTGAACGGAACGATAAAATTGTCGTGAACGATTGTGAGCTGCAACCTGCCAGCTGACTCTTTATCTGAAAAGGCGAGCATTATGAGCGACAGCGAAACGCTACACACCATTGCCCATCTGCGGCGTGAGTATACCCGCGGCGGATTACGCCGGAAGGATCTGCCGGACGATCCCGTCGTTCTGTTTGAACAGTGGCTGAGCCAGGCCTGCGAGGCAAAACTGCCCGATCCGACGGCCATGACGGTCGCAACCGTGGATGAACAGGGCCAGCCGTGGCAGCGTATCGTGCTGCTGAAGCACTTCGATGCGCAGGGCATGGTGTTCTATACCAACCTCGGCAGCCGCAAGGCGTTACAGCTGGCAAACAATCCGCGCATCTGCCTGCACTTCCCGTGGCACTACCTGGAGCGTCAGGTGATGGTGCTGGGGGAAGTGGAAAAACTTTCGCCGCTGGAGGTGCTGAAATATTTCCACAGCCGTCCGCGTGACAGTCAGATCGGGGCCTGGGTGTCGAAGCAGTCGAGCCGTATTTCGGCGCGCGGCATTCTGGAAGGGAAGTTCCTTGAGCTGAAGCAGAAGTTCCAGCAGGGCGACGTGCCGCTGCCCAGTTTCTGGGGCGGCTATCGGGTGAAATTTCATACGCTGGAGTTCTGGCAGGGGGGCGAACATCGCCTGCACGATCGTTTCATCTACCAGCGCGATCACGATGGCTGGAAAATCGACCGTCTGGCACCCTGAATCTGTACGATTCCCCCCTATCAGCGCTGGCACAGAGAGCGTCAGCGCTTTATGCTATAGCCCTGATTTTTTTCGATTCCGCATCCCGGCGGAAAGCTGTGTACCAGCCTAGGTGCAGTCTGATCAATTTGGAGTCAGTAATGACCAGCAGTAACCTGATACAACAATTGCAGGAGAGGGGCCTTATCGCCCAGGTGACGGATGAAGAGGCGCTGACAGAGAAACTGGCGCAGGGGCCAATTTCGCTCTATTGCGGCTTTGACCCCACAGCCGACAGCTTGCATTTGGGCCATCTGGTACCGCTGCTCTGCCTGAAGCGTTTTCAGTATGCCGGCCACAAGCCGGTGGCACTGGTCGGTGGCGCAACCGGCCTGATTGGCGACCCGAGCTTCAAAGCCGCAGAGCGTAAACTTAATACCAGCGAAACCGTCGGTGAATGGGTTGAAAAGATCCGCCAGCAGGTGGCTCCCTTCCTCGACTTCGATTGCGGCAGCAACAGCGCAATCGCCGCCAATAACTACGACTGGTTTGGCAGCATGAACGTGCTGACCTTCCTGCGTGATATCGGCAAGCACTTCTCCGTCAATCAGATGATCAACAAAGAAGCGGTGAAGCAGCGTCTGAACCGTGACGATCAGGGCATCTCCTTTACCGAGTTCTCTTACAATCTGCTGCAGGGCTATGACTTTGCCTGCCTGAATGAGCGCCACGGCGTCTCGCTGCAGATTGGCGGATCGGATCAGTGGGGTAACATCACCTCCGGTATCGACCTGACCCGTCGTCTGCATCAGAACCAGGTGTTTGGCCTGACCGTGCCGCTGATCACCAAGTCTGACGGCACCAAGTTCGGTAAAACCGAAGGCGGCGCAGTCTGGCTGGATGCGAAGAAGACCAGTCCGTACAAGTTCTATCAGTTCTGGATCAACACCGCGGACGCAGATGTCTATCGCTTCCTGAAGTTCTTCACCTTCATGAGCATTGAAGAGATCAACGCGCTGGAAGAAGAGGACAAAAACAGCGGCACCGCGCCACGTGCGCAGTATGTGCTGGCTGAGCAGGTTACGCGTCTGGTGCATGGCGAAGCGGGTCTGTCGGCGGCGAAACGCATCACGGCCAGCCTTTTCTCCGGCGCCGTGAGCGATATGACCGAAGCAGATTTCGAGCAGCTGGCGCAGGATGGCATGCCAACCATCACCCTGAGCGCTGAAGACGATCTGCAGCAGGCGCTGGTGAAAGCGGAGCTGGTGCCGTCACGCGGTCAGGCTCGTACCATGATTGGCTCCAACGCCGTCTCTCTGAACGGTGAAAAGCAGTCTGACGCGGAATACCGCTTCAGCGACAGTGACAAACTGTTTAACCGCTTCACGCTGCTGCGTCGCGGTAAGAAACATTACTGCCTGATTAACTGGCAGTAAGATTTCAGGGCCGGTCTCCGGCCCTTTTTTATGGCAAGGCAGGACAGGGCAAACAAGTGAAAAATATTTTAGCGATTCAGTCGCACGTTGTTTTTGGTCACGCCGGGAATGCGGCGGCTGAGTTTCCGATGCGCCGCCTGGGTGCAAACGTCTGGCCGCTGAATACCGTGCAGTTTTCCAACCATACGCAATATGGCCACTGGACCGGCACGGTGATGCCAGCTACGCACTTAACCGACATCGTGAAAGGCATTGCGGACATCGACCGTCTGAAGACCTGTGACGCGGTGCTGAGCGGCTATCTGGGCTCGGCGGAGCAGGGCGAGCAGATTCTGGAGATTGTCCGTCAGGTCAAAGCGGCCAACCCGAACGCCTGGTACTTCTGCGATCCGGTGATGGGCCATCCGGAGAAAGGCTGTATCGTCGCCCCGGGCGTGGCCGAGTTTCACTGCAAAATGGCGATGCCGGCCAGCGACATTATCGCACCGAACCTGCTGGAGCTGGAGATGCTGAGCGAACGCACCGTCACCGATGTGGACGCGGCGGTGGACGCAGCACGGGCGCTGATCGCTCAGGGGCCGCGCGTGGTGCTGGTGAAACATCTGGCGCGTGCGGGACGTCGCAGCGATCGATTTGAAATGCTGCTGGTGACGGCAGAGGATGCCTGGCACATCAGCCGTCCGCTTGTGGACTTTGGCGTTCGTCAGCCGGTCGGCGTGGGGGATCTGACCAGCGGACTGCTGCTGGTTAATCTGCTGCACGGTAAATCGCTGCAGGATGCGCTGGAGCACGTCACCGCTGCCGTTTATGAGGTGATGCTGAAAACCCATCAGATGGGTGAGTATGAGCTGCAGCTGGTGGCGGCACAGGATGCCATCGCCCATCCTACCCAGCACTTTGCTGCTGAAAAGCTGTAACGCATCAGGGCCGGTTATCCGGCCCTGTTCACTCAGGCTAATCCTTCGGCCCTGAGTGCCGCCTGCACCGCAGGCCGCTCTGCAACCCGCTCAAACCACGCCTTCAGCGCCGTATACTCAGACAGATCCAGTCCCAGCGCGTTTGCCCAGCGCGTCACCACGAAGAGATACGCATCGGCCACGCTGAAGTGCAGCCCCATCAGCCACTGTCTGTCACGCAGTGATTCATCGACAAAACGAAATTTTGCTTCCAGCTGGCTGCGGGTCTGCGCTTTTACCTCGTCAGAGTAACCCGGCCGGAACAGCGGCCCGAAACTTTTATGTAGCTCGCTGCCAACGTAGCTGAGCCACGCAACGGTCTGGTAGCGCGTCAGGCTGCCAACCGGTGCCAGCAGGTGGCGATCGGGTTTGAGATCCGCCAGGTACTGCACAATGGCGACACCTTCCGTCAGCACGGTGCCATCGCTGAGCTGCAGGGCGGGCACCTGACCTTTGGGATTGATCTGGCGAAAGTCGTCGCCGCGTTCGGTGAGCTTTGTAGCCAGATCAACGCTGACCTGGGTGAAGTCGAGCCCGCATTCGCGCATGACAATGTGAGGTGAGAGCGAACAGGCACCCGCTTTGCAAAACAGTTTCATAACCCGGTCTCCTTGTGGCAATGGGGTTACTGCATAGTAAATGCTCAGAGCAGAATTGCCAGTGACAGGGATCAGGGAATAATCAGGGGGAGACGTCAGCCATAAAAAAGCCGGGCAGAGCCCGGCTGAGAGATGACAGGGTGGCTGTCAGGCCTGCACATCCCGGGCTTTTGCTTCAGAGTCCTGCGTCATGCGGTTCAGCAGCGGCGCAGTAATCAGCATCAGCACGGCGATCACTGCCGTAGTGATACCAATCTCCTGGAACACACGGCTGTAGGTTGCCAGTGAAATCAGCGGATCGGTCACGTTTTCAGGCACAGCCATCAGGTTAGCGACTTTACCGGCAATCACCGCCGCACCGGCGGTGGTCAGGAACCAGGAGCCCATGATAAAGCCCATCAGACGCTGAGGCACCAGCTGCGCGACCATCGCCAGGCCGAGACCGGAGATCATCAGCTCACCGATACTCTGCAGCGCATAGCTCAGGATCAGCCAGTTCACAGAAACGATACCGGCATCGCTGGCAAACTTCGCGCCCAGCGGCAGCACCAGGAACGCGGCGGAGCAGAGCACCATACCAAAGGCAAATTTGTGCGGCATCGGCAGCTTATCGCCCAGCTTGTTGTAGAGCGACGCCAGCAGCGGGCTGGCCAGCATGATCCAGAACGGGTTCAGCGCCTGGAACTGCTCCGGGGCAAAGGTAATGCCGAAGATAGTGTGCTCAACGTTACGGATAGCGAAGAAGTTCAGAGAGGTCGGCATCTGCATGTAGAGCACGAAGAACAGAATCGCTTCAACCATCAGCAGGAAGGCCACGATCATCTTACGACGCGCTGCGCCCTGCAGCGCAAAGGCTTCTTTGGCAAACACCAGCACGATGCCCAGTGCAATCACCGCCAGCACCACACGTGCAATCGCCTGGTGATGCAGCATCCAGTTTGCCAGTGCGACCAGCACCACGACGCCCACGAGGGTCATCAGCAGTTTACCGACCTGCAGCGGCGCAAAGTCCGGTTTAGAACCGTAATCTTTGACCATGCGTTTGCAGAACAGGAAGTTTAACAGGGTGATGACCAGACCGATGACGCAGAGGGAGAAGGCGACGCTGTAGCCATATTTTGCGGCTAACCACGGTGTCAGCATCATCGAGAACAGCGAACCGATGTTAATCGACATGTAAAACATGGTGAACGCACCGTCGAGACGCGGGTCATCTTTCTCGTAGCAGGTCGAAAGCAGCGAAGAGGGATTCGCTTTAAACAGGCCGCTGCCCACGGCGATGGTGGCCATACCGAGATAGACGATACTGACATTATGGCCGGAGAAGGCAACCAGCGCATAACCCAGCGCCAGCACCAGCACACCCAGTACGATAACGCGTTTGGTACCCAGCACCTTATCACCGAGCCAGCCGCCGATGGCGACCAGACCATAAACCAGCGCACTGAATGAAGAGAACAGGGTAATAGAGTCTGATTCAGACAATCCCAGCTGCTTCACCAGGTAAACCGCCATAATGGCCTGCAGGCCATAGAAGCCAAAACGTTCCCATAACTCAATCGAAAAGATTAAGTAGAACGCCTTTGGCTGTTTAAACGCATTGAGGCTGACAGCCTCATCAGTGTGTTTGTTTGCAGTTGACACTTGTACCTCAGTTTTGTCACATCCTGTTTCGGGACAGGAATTAAGTCTGCGTCATGTGAGTGTTCCATGCGCAAAATTGTTATCAGAAGGGAGGAGCGGCGACTAATTTGGCTGATTACGGGCAGCAGGGCAAGAGTTTTCTGACACCCCGTGTAACCTGATAATGTCAGGTTAAAAATCTTACAATAAACGATGAGGCAGATTTTAATATTGATCTGAAATATCACTTCAGTATAAAAATGCCAAATGAGGGCGGCTTACTGGATGAAATTAATATTAACTGCTAATAGCGCCTTATGCAGATTAAACGTTTGCCGGATGATAATTCAACAGCACTAACCGGCAGAAGATGGCTATTTCCCAGGCGATCTGCCGAAAATTAAAACGTTAAGCCTGCCGCATTGATGAAAAAGCGTCCGGGTGACGATCCGGAACACAAAACGGCGATTTATTTCAGAAAGTAAAACAAGAAATCGATTGCGCGGGGCTGGCGGGTAGGAAAAACCGTACTGCTGAGCGCGCTCGACAGAATATTCACATTCCTGTAGCCTCTCAATTTCCCCTTACAGGAACTCGCTATGTCCTCCTCCCTGCGTTTATCACTGGTCGGTGATTACCGCGCCAGTGCGGTTGCCCATCAGGCTATTCCCCTTGCGATTGAACGTGCCGCCCGTCGGCTGAACATCACTGCGGAAGCAGAATGGATCCCCACTGAACAGCTTAGCGAGGCGCATCTGGCGCAGAGTGATGCTATCTGGGTCGTGCCGGGCAGTCCTTATCATAATGACGTGGGTGTCTTCGACACCATTCGCTGGGCGCGGGAAAGCGGCAAACCTTTCCTCGGTTCCTGCGGCGGATTTCAGTATGCGGTCATCGAATACGCGCGCAATGTGCTGGAGTGGCAGGATGCGCGTCACGCCGAAACGGAGACGGGCGGGCGACAGGTGATTACGCCACTGAGTTGTTCGCTGGTGGAGAAGCGCGGCACAGTAAGATTTGAAGCGAACTCCCGTATCGCCCAGGCCTATGGGGCGCTCAGTAGCGATGAAGGCTACCGCTGCAACTTTGGCGTCAACCCGGCATTCAGTACCGCACTGGGCGAGAACACGCTGCGCATTACCGCCTGGGATGAGGCGGGTGAGGTGCGCGGCGTTGAGCTGCCCGACCATCCCTTCTTTGTCGCAACGCTGTTTCAGTCAGAGCGCGCCGCCCTGCAGGAGAAGGACGCTCCACTGGTGGTCGCGTGGATGCAGGCCGCGCTGGCGCAGCGCTGACAGGCCTCACCAGGTGACACTGTAACGGATAACCGGGCGGGTGCGATGATAACCGTCAGCGATTCAGCTGGCGGCGCTGCGCGATCTGTTCAGCGCGCAGTAGCAGGGCCTGCAAATCATCTTCATCGATATCCAGCAGTTCACCGCCCTGCATCGCCTGATGCAGATCGGCGCGGGTCAGCGGCACCGGCATCGCCACCGGCTCAGGTTTACTCTCTGCGGGAGCCAGCGGATGCGGATAGCGGCGACCGGCCAGATTATTAAACAGCAGTGCCAGCAGCGCCAGCGTCAGGGAGTTGAGCAGAACCGGCGTCAGAACAAACTGATAGCCCAGCTGCTGCACCGCAGGTCCGCCCAGAATGGCGGTCAGCGCCACCGCGCCGCCGGGCGGATGCAGGCAGCGCAGCTGAAACATCAGCAGGATCGCCACACAGGCTGCCACGCCGCAGGCGATTGCCGGATCGGGGATCAGCAGGCTGACGGTCACGCCCGCCAGCGCTGACAGGCTGTTGCCGCCGACGATGGCCCACGGCTGCGCCAGCGGACTGGCGGGCACGCCAAACAGTAACACGGCCGAGGCGCCGACCGGCGCGACAAACCAGAGGTTCAGCTCACCCAGCATCCAGTGGCTCAGCAGGCTGGTCAGCATCAATCCGCAGCCGGCGCCCAGCGCGGCGAACAGGATATGCTTTTGCGTGACCGCCAGCGGGTGCGGCCAGAGTCGCGCCAGGAACTGGCGCAGAGGATGCCTCGCAGCAGGAGGCCGTTCATTCGTTGCTTTACTCACCGGGTCATAACATTTTCTTATCGTCAGGAGCGGCGATTTTCCATCATCAACAGCGAGGTAACAACCCGACAAACTGTGACGTTATTCAGAACGGCAGGGAGGGCGGTGGCAGAGAGAGAAGCTGAGGGCAATCAGGCCATAAAAAAACCCGCCGCAGCGGGTCAGTCCGTTTTTTCAGGATACTCGCAGAGATCCTCAATCAGGCAGGAGCCACAGCGCGGTTTGCGCGCCACGCAGGTGTAACGGCCGTGCAGAATCAGCCAGTGATGACAATCGACCTTATACGCCGCCGGAACCACTTTCAGCAGCTTCTGTTCGACCTCCTCCACGTTTTTACCGGGAGCAAACCGGGTGCGGTTGCTGACGCGAAAGATATGCGTGTCGACAGCGATGGTTGGCCAGCCGAAGGCGGTGTTGAGCACCACATTGGCGGTTTTGCGGCCGACGCCTGGCAGGGCTTCCAGCGCCGCGCGATCTTCCGGCACCTCGCCGTTGTGCTGTTCCAGCAGAATGCGGCAGGTCTTGATGACGTTTTCCGCTTTGCTGTTAAACAGGCCGATGGTTTTGATATAGGACTTCACGCCATCCACTCCCAGCGCCAGCATGGCGGCAGGGGTGTTGGCCACCGGATAGAGTTTCGCGGTGGCTTTATTGACGCTGACATCGGTCGCCTGCGCGGAAAGCAGGACCGCAATCAGCAGTTCAAACGGCGAGCTGAAGTGAAGCTCGGTGGTCGGATGCGGATTATGTTCCTGCAGACGCCGCAGGATCTCGGTGCGTTTCGTCTGATTCACACGGCTTTCCCGGCTGCGCCCTGCGGTGCGGCGCTGGCCGCGGCTTCAGCACGCAGTGCCGCGCGCTGCTTCATCTTCTGATCGATCAGGTATTTGCCAGCCAGCATCATGCCGAGGCCAATAAACGCGCCAGGCGGCAGCATGGCCAGCAGCATCGGTGAATCAAAATGGACCACTTCAATGCGCAGCGATTTTGCCCACGGCCCCAGCAGCTGATCGGCGCCGTTAAACAGGGTGCCGCTGCCGATAATTTCGCGCAGCGAGCCCAGCACCACCATGGCGCAGGTCGCGCCCATGCCGATGGCGAAACCATCGAGCGCCGCCAGCGGAATGCTGCTTTTAGAGGCCACGGCTTCGGCACGGCCCACCACGATGCAGTTGGTCACGATCAGCGGGATAAAGATCCCCAGCGACTGATAGAGTCCATAGGCATAGGCGTTAATCAGCATCTGCACGCAGCTCACCACCGAAGCGATGATCATTACGTAGATCGGGATACGGATTTCCGAGGGGACCCAGCGGCGCGAGGCGGAAATAAAACTGTTGGTCAGGGTCAGCACCAGCGTGGTCGCCAGCCCCAGACCGAGCGCATTGGTGGCCGTTGCGGTGACCGCCAGCAGCGGACAGAGGCCCAGCAGCTGCACCAGCGCCGAGTTGTTCTTCCACAATCCGCCAACCAGCAGACTTTTAGCTTCACTCATTTGCGTCTCCACATTGCGGTAACGAAGAAAGTTTCTCCGGCAGCGTTTTCATTAACAGCGCGGTGCGTTTTGTGGCATTGACCACCGCGCGTGGGGTAATGGTGGCGCCGGTAAACTGATCGAACTCGCCGCCATCTTTTTTCACAGCAAAGGCCTTATCGCCGGGTCCCTGAACCACTTTGCCGTTAAAGCTGTTGATCCAGTCAGAAATCCGCAGTTCGATCTTGTCGCCCAGGCCGGGCGTTTCATGATGTTCAATCACCCGCACGCCCAGTACTTTACCCTGGAAATCGGCACCGACCAGCATCTGTATGGCACCAGAATAGCCGTCAGGCGCGGTGGTCTCCAGTGCGGCAGCCACCGGCCGATCGCCTTTGCGCGCCAGATAGAGGTGATGGGGCGCGCTGTTACCCAGTGCCGGATCGGTGACAACGTAACAATCCTGCTGAATGTTATTGTCATAAAGCGTGGTCGGAACCACCTGATCCAGCAGGTTTTTCTGCTGTAACTGCGTCTGATGTTCGACCGTGGGTTTGGTCACGGTGTTCACCACGGCGGTCGCCGCGGTGGTGATGGCGGCAAACATCGCCAGCGTTACCCCATTTTTACGAATCGTCTCCAGCATCGCTTAATCCTTCTGATGGCCGTAAACGCGCGGCTGGGTGTAGTAGTCGATAAGCGGCACGCAGATATTCGCCAGCAGCACGGCAAAGGCGACGCCATCGGGATAGCCGCCGAAGCTGCGGATCAGCCAGACCAGCAGGCCAATCAGCGCACCATAAATCAGGCGGCCCCGGTTAGTGGTTGAGGCTGTTACCGGATCGGTCGCAATAAAGAACGCGCCCAGCATGGTGGCACCGGAGAACAGGTGGATCAGCGGGCTGTTGAGCGAGTCCGGTGAAAAGAACCAGCCCAGCGTGGCGCAGACGGCCAGTGACAGCAGCATCGCCGCAGGAATATGCCAGCGGATAGCATTTTTCCACAGCAGGAACAGGCCGCCCGCCAGATAGCCGACGTTGACCCACTGCCAGCCGAGACCCGCCAGCACGCCGCTGTAAATCGGCTGGGCCAGCAGATGTTCAGCGCTGTGACCCGCGCGTAAGCCGGTTTTAAAGGTATCCAGCGGGGTCGCCTGGCTGATGCCATCCACACCCATCTGCAGCTGCTGCATGGTATCGCCCGCCAGAGTATGCCCGCGGAAAACCATGCTCAGGCTGTCGAGCAGGCTGGGTTTGATCGCCTGAAGGGTATCGGGCGGCAGCCAGCTGGTCATCTGCACCGGGAAGGAGATCAGCAGCACCACATAGCCAACCATTGCCGGATTAAAGGGGTTCTGACCCAGCCCGCCATACAGCTGTTTCGCAATGACCACGGCAAAAAGCGTACCGACGACCACCAGCCACCAGGGTGCCAGCGGCGGCAGGCTGATGCCGATCAGCACGGCGGTCAGCAGCGCTGAGTTATCTGCCAGCGTGCTGGCAACCGGCGCTTTGCGCAGCCGCAGAATCGCCGCTTCGGTCAGCCAGGCGGTGAGCGTCGCCAGTAAAACCTGTAACAGGGTGCCGTAGCCAAAGAAATAACACTGTGCGGCAAAACCGGGCAGCGCAGCCAGCACCACCAGCAGCATGATATTGCCGGTGCTGCGGCGATTGTGGGTGTAAGGAGAACTTGCGATACGAAAAGCCATTTAATCCTCAAGCGTCGTAGACGACTGCGCTTTACGCGCTTTGGCACGGGCGATGGCGGCAGCAATAGCGGCTTTGCGCGCATCATCGGGTTGATTCAGTTCAGGTGCCTGTTCAGGTTCGGCATTCGCATTGTTTGCCTGCTCCTGAGCCTGCTCCGCTTTCTCCACCGCAAAATGCGCGGCGGTCGCCAGCGCTGCGGCGTCGCGTGACGCGGCGTCCGCCTCCTGTTCCGCCTGTGAGGGCTCAGGGGCGCTGTCGGTGGCGGGCGTAGCGGGTTCAGCGTGCTGCGCCTGCGCGGCTTTCTTCGCTTTGGCCCGGGCAATGGCGGCCTGCACGGCGGCTTTACGCGGATCGGTTTCAGCCGGTGCGTCTGCGGTGCCGTCAGTGACAGCCTGCGTGGACGCTTCAGCATTGTCCGCCTGCGCGGCTTTCTTCGCTTTGGCGCGGGCAATGGCGGCCTGCACGGCGGCCTTGCGCGGGTCGGTTTCAGCCGGTGCGTCTGCGGCGCTGTCGGTGACAGCCTGCGTGGACGCTTCCGCATTGTCCGCCTGCGCGGCTTTCTTCGCTTTGGCGCGGGCGATGGCAGCCTGCACGGCGGCCTTGCGCGGATCGGTTTCGGCCGGTACGTCTGGCGTGACTTCAGCAGCCGGTTGCACTGTTTCAGCCTCCGGCTGTGCCGCTTTCTTCGCTTTAGCGCGGGCAATCGCCGCTTCTACCGCCGCTTTACGTGGATCGGTGGTCTGACGCGTGACCGGCTGGGTTTCAGCCTGCGCCTCGGCCTGACGCAGACGCGCCTGCGCATGGCGGGCTTCACGCTGCGCCTCAAGCGTCGCTTCATCCGGCTGGGCAGCCGGACGCGCGTTCACGCGCGCTTTTGCGGCGGCCAGTTCGCCGTTATCCGTACGAGCCACACGCTGCTTGGCCTCTTCGTGGCGTGCTTCGCGGGCCTGCTTTTCACGCTCCAGTCGCGCCTGACGCGCTTCAAAGCGTGCTTTCGCTTCCAGCGTGCGTTTGGCTTCCAGATCGATGGCGCGCAGTTCCGCTTTTTCCTGCCGGTAATATTGCACCAGCGGGATGTTACTCGGGCAGACATAGGCGCAGGCACCGCACTCAATGCAGTCATCGATATGGTGAGCGCGCGCTTTATCGTGATCGCCGCCCTGGCTGAACCAGTAGAGCTGCTGTGGCAGCAGCTTCGCCGGACAGGCATCGGCACAGGCTGAACAGCGAATGCAGGACTGCTCTTCGTCGTTGTTGCCCATCTCACTGGCAGAAGGCGCCAGAATACAGTTAGTAATCTTCACTACCGGCACATCCAGCGACGGCAGGGTAAAGCCCATCAGCGGACCGCCCATGATCACCATCTGGCGCGGCGCAGGGGTGAATCCCACCTGATGCAGCAGATGACTGATAGGCGTACCCAGACGGCTCCAGACGTTACGCGGCTGAGCAATCGCCTCACCGGTCAGGGTGACCACGCGTTCGGTAATCGGTTCGCCGTTGATAATGGCGCGCTTCACCGCCCACGCGGTGCCAACGTTCTGCATCAGCACGCCGATATCGGTTGAGCGCCCGCCGTGTGGCACTTCCTTGCCGGTCAGGATGCGGGTCAGCTGCTTGGCACCGCCCGAGGGGTATTTGGTCGGGATCACCCGGATTTGCAGATCACGCTCACTGCCCAGCGCCTGCTTCAGGGCGGCAATCGCTTCGGGTTTGTTATCTTCGATGCCGATCAGCACCCGCTCAGCCTGCAGCACCCAGCCGAGAATGCGGCTGCCTTCCAGCACCTCGGCGGCATAATCCTGCATCAGGCGATCGTCCGCGGTGATGTAAGGCTCGCACTCTGCCGCATTGATAATCAGGGTTTTTACCCCGCGCAGGCCACCTTTCAGTTTCGTGGCGGTCGGGAAGCCCGCGCCACCCAGGCCCGCCACGCCCGCATCGTGAATGCGCTGCACGATATCGGCGCGCGGATGCTGGCGATAGTCAGGCAGGGGATCGAGCGGCACCCAGCGATCTTCGCCATCGGGCGTCATAAAGATGCAGAGTTCGGACAGACCGGAAGGATGCGCGGTCATGTGCTGGCCAATCGCGTCAATCACCCCGGAGGTGGGCGCATGAACCGGCAGCATACGGCCGGTTCCAAACGTCAGCGGCTGACCGCGCAGCACCTTATCGCCAGGCGCCACGCAGATCTCGCCTTCATGGCCGATATGCTGTTTTAACGGAATAACGAAACGGTCCGGCAGGGGCAGTTCGCTCAGCGGCGTGCCGTTGGACTGGGTTTTCATTTCGGGCGGATGAATGCCGCCCTGAAAATCCCAGACCTTCTCTTTTTTCAGGAAGTTAAACAGATTAAGCATGAGTTTCTACCGGGATCACCCGTACAGGAATGGTATTCAAATCCCACTTCCAGTTAGCTGGCGTGGTGGCAACCGGACGCATTTCGATGCAGTCAGTCGGGCAGGGGGCGACACAGAGATCGCAGCCGGTGCAGACATCGCTCAGCACGGTGTGCATGGCGCGGGTGGCCCCGACAATCGCATCCACCGGACAGGCCTGAATACATTTGGTGCAGCCAATACAGTTGGCTTCGTCAATAAAGGCCACGGTGCGCACCGGCTCTTTCGCCGTTTCGTCGCCATCGATGGGCTGCGGTTCAACGTTAAGCAGGGCCGCCAGCTTGAGCATGGTCTGCTCACCGCCCGGCGCGCACTTGTTGATCGCTTCACCGTTGTTACCGACCGCATCGGCATAGGGACGGCAGCCAGGATAGCCGCACTGGCCGCACTGGCTCTGCGGCAGAACGGCATCAATCTGCTCAACAATGGGATCTTCTTCCACCTCAAAGCGGCGCGAGGCGTAACCCAGCAGGCCGCCGAACACCAGGCTCAGCGCACTCAGTACAGCAATAGCAATCCAGATCGCGGTCATCAGAATTTCACCAGCCCGCTGAAGCCCATAAAGGCCAGTGCCATCAGGCCCGCGGTAATCAGGGCGATGGAGTTACCTTTAAACGGGGCGGGAACATTGGCCAGCACCAGCCGCTCACGCATACCGGCGAACAGCACCATGACCAGCGAGAAGCCGATAGAGGCGCTGAAGCCATAGAGCGCGGCCTGCATAAAGGTGTGGTTGAGGTTGACGCTCAGCAGGGGCACGCCCAGCACCGCACAGTTGGTGGTAATCAGCGGCAGAAAGATCCCCAGCAGACGATAGAGCGACGGGCTGGTTTTACGCACCACCATCTCGGTGAACTGCACAACGACGGCGATCACCAGGATATAGGCCATAGTACGCAGATAGACCAGATCCAGCGGCAGCAGGATCAGATGGTTGACCAGCCAGGCGCAGATCGAGGCCAGCGTGATCACGAAAGTCGTGGCGAGGCCCATGCCAATCGCCGTTTCCAGTTTTTTGGAAACGCCCATAAAAGGGCAGAGGCCGAGAAACTTCACTAAAACGAAGTTATTTACCAGCACGGTGCCAACAAAGAGAAGCAGATAATCGGTCATTTTTTCGCCTGGGAGCCAGAAAGCGGCTTATTATCATTGATAGCGCGGCGTATCTCAACACCCGCGCCATCAGCAGAGCGGCAGACCGCACTCAGAATTAAATTCCTGACATAACTCACAGCGTTACGGCGCAATGAAGGTCGCTTTCACCCGTTTTGAACGTTTGAAATAGGGCGCGAAAACCGCAGCGGCCAGCAGCGACAACAGAAGCGTCTGCAGCGCACGGCTGTCGGCAACCGGCGTGAACGCAAAGGTTTTTAGCGCTAACAGCACCGTAATCAGCAGCCAGAGCAGGTAGTGACGCGGCAGGCGATGCGACCGCTTGAAGAACAGCCAGCTGATCCAGAGGCTGTAGGCCCAGACCGCGACGGCCGTAAGCAGGGAAATGGCCCAGTAGGAGAAGAGCGTGCTGCCGTGCGAAAACAGCGCCACACGCCATTCAGCATTGAACAGCGGGGTGAGATACATCGCCAGCACCAGAACGTTGGTTAACAGAGTCATTATCAGCCAGGCCAGCGGCAGCAAAAGCCAGCCGCCAATACGTGGCGCAGCAACCTGTTCATTCATCGGGAGTTATTCCTGTCTCGGAGAGTCGAAGCGCAGCAGGATAACATGTCCGGAAGGGCTCGCCCATCCGGACAGGTCAGGGGGTAAAAGAGCGGTTAACAGCAGAAAGTCAGACCACGTAACGCCACACTGTTTTCGGGACACAGCCGAGATCGTACAGGCGTCCACCGGAGACCAGCTCAGCACGCCGGTGGTCGGCAGCCCGATACATGTTGATGATCTCGATATCATTCGTCAGTGAGTAGTTGAGGTGGTCGAAAAGCTTTTCCAGACTGTCTGAATTATTTACTTTGCGGAATTTAAGCAGGTAATCGTGCGCAGTCATCATTGCCATAACAGATAGAAGTAACAAAGGAGTGCTCAGTATAGGGGGCGGGCCTTGCCTGTCCAGATCGGGCAGGTAAGAAAAGGTGAAAATCAGACTAACGCACCGTAAACGTAATGAAAATTCGTAGTTTTATTTTTTTACCACTGTCCACAGCCATTACCCCGTCTCTGGCTGCGCGTGACTGTTTCATCCTCAACGGCAGAAGCGGCAAAAAACCGCTTTGTCTGCCACAATAAAAGCCGGTTTTTGCGCTCCCGGCGCGAATCGCCTGTCAGTGGCTTTTTTTCGTGGTTTTTACTCCAGCGTTATCCTGAACCTCTTCGCTGTCGTCAGAGAAACGTTTCGCTCCCGGACGGTGTCAGCAGGCGACTGTGCGGGCAGTCACAAAACCTGTTTTTTGTTGCGGCTCAGCGTCATAACCCGTTTTGTACGCCTGGCTGTAATCGTTTCCAGCACCATTACACATAAGCGATTCTGTTTATTACAATTATTTAACCGCAAAGTTTTTATTTCTCAGCAGTTCTCTCCATAACGCCACGGCCAGCAACCCCCTGTCGTGACACGTAACTCCTTTAAATTGCTCTGTTTTGTGAGGCGCGTCGCCATTATGCACCCTTTTTTAGTCCAGGCTAAGCGTGCTCTCTACCCTAAACAGCAAACGCCCTTCAGAGGAATGAAAACTATGTGGAAACGTTTACTTCTGACCACGCTGGTCAGCGCCGCATTAACCGGCCCGGTGCTCGCGGCAGACATGACGGTCGGCTTCTCGCAGGTCGGTTCAGAATCTGGCTGGCGCTCGGCGGAAACCAATGTGGCGAAAAGCGAAGCGAAAAAACGCGGCATCACCCTGAAAATCGCCGACGGACAGCAGAAGCAGGAGAATCAGATCAAGGCCGTACGTTCATTCATCGCGCAGGGCGTGGATGCCATCTTCATCGCGCCAGTGGTGCAGACGGGCTGGGAACCGGTGCTGGAAGAAGCCAAAGACGCCAAAATTCCGGTCTATCTGCTGGACCGGGCCATCGTTGTGAAAGACAAGTCGCTTTATCAGGCGGTGGTTACGGCGGATAACGTGCTGGAGGGCAAGCTGATCGGTGACTGGCTGGTGAAAACCGTCGGCGACAAGCAGTGTAACGTGGTGGAACTGCAGGGCACCGTCGGGGCCAGCGTCGCGATCGATCGCAAGAAAGGCTTTGCTGAAGCGATCAGCAACCATCCAAACATTAAAGTGATCCGTTCTCAGTCCGGTGACTTTACCCGCAGTAAAGGTAAAGAGGTGATGGAGAGCTTCATCAAGGCGGAGAACAACGGCAAGAATATCTGCATGGTCTATGCGCACAACGATGATATGGCAATCGGTGCCATTCAGGCCATTAAAGAGGCGGGTCTGAAACCGGGCAAAGATATCCTGACCGGCTCGATTGACGGGGTGCCGGATATCTACAAAGCGATGCTGGCGGGTGAGGCAAATGCCAACGTGGAGCTGACGCCGAACATGGCTGGCCCGGCGTTTGATGCGCTGGAGAAATTCAAAAAAGATGGCACGCTGCCGCCAAAAGTGATCAAGACCGAGTCGAAACTGTTCCTGCCTGCTGACGCTGAGAAGGAGCTGGAGAGGAAAAAAGGCATGGGCTACTGATCCGCAGACCAGCCGCAGACCGCCCTGTGGGGCGGTTTTTTATGACCAGGCGGAGTGAGCAGAATGACCACGCAAAATGAAGCACCGCTGCTGTCCATCAGCGGCGTCAGCAAAGGGTTTCCCGGCGTCAAAGCACTGAACAACGTCTCCTTTGATATCCGCAAAGGGGAGATCATGGCGCTGCTGGGTGAGAACGGTGCCGGTAAATCGACCCTGATCAAAGTGCTGACGGGTGTCTACAGCCGGGATGCCGGCACCATCGTCCTGAATGGCGAGGCGATTACGCCGCACAACACCGCGCAGGCGCAGGAGATGGGCATCGGCACCGTCTATCAGGAAGTGAATATGCTGCCGAACATGTCGGTGGCGGATAACCTCTATATTGGCCGTGAACCACGGCGTTTCGGTATGATCGATCGCCGCCGGATGGTGCGTGATGCCGATGCGCTGATGCGCAATTACGGTTTTTCGCTCGATGTCACCCGTCCGCTGGGCCACTATTCGGTGGCGATGCAGCAGATTATCGCGATCTGTCGGGCGGTCGATCTCTCGGCGCAGGTGCTGATCCTGGATGAGCCAACGGCCAGCCTGGACGCCAGCGAGGTGGAGATGCTTTTTACCCTGATGGCGCAGCTGAAAGCCCGCGGAATGAGCCTGATTTTTGTTACCCACTTTCTGGACCAGGTGTACCGCATTACCGATCGGATTACCGTGCTGCGCAACGGGCAGTTTATTGCCACCCGCGATACCGCTACGCTGCCGCAGATTGAGCTGATCAAGCTGATGCTGGGACGCGAACTGCTGGAGACGGCGCTGCAGCGGCAGGGCAGCACGCTGCGCAGCAATCAGCCGGTCGTCTCGTTTGAAGATTACGGCAGAAAAGGCACCATTGAACCCTTTAACCTGGCGGTCCGCCCTGGCGAAGTGGTCGGGCTGGCGGGGCTGTTAGGATCCGGACGCACCGAAACCGCTGAAGTGCTGTTTGGCATCCGGCGCGCCGATCGCGGCACGGCGAAGATCAAAGGTAAAGTGCAGCGCATTACCAACCCGGCCAGAGCCTCACAGCTGGGAATGGGTTTTTGCCCGGAGGATCGTAAGACCGACGGGATTATTGGCGCGGCCTCGGTTCGCGAAAACATCATCCTGGCGTTGCAGGCGCAGCGTGGCTGGCTACGGCCGATTAAAAAACGCGAGCAGCAGGCCATTGCCGACCGTTTCATTAAAAGTCTGGGCATCCGCACACCGCACGCGGAGCAGCCGGTAGAGCTGTTATCGGGCGGCAACCAGCAGAAGGTGCTGCTGTCGCGCTGGCTGGTGACGAAACCGCAGTTTTTGATCCTCGACGAGCCGACGCGCGGCATTGATGTGGGCGCGCACGCCGAGATTGTCCGTTTAATCGAATCCCTGTGCGCCGACGGTCTGGCGCTGCTGGTGATCTCCTCTGAACTCGAAGAGCTGGTGGGCTATGCCGATCGGGTGTTGATCATGCGCGATCTGAAGCAGGTGGCAGAAATCCCCCTGGAGCAGCTTTCGGTCGCGTCGATTGTCAATGCCATCGCTGACGGAGGAGTAAAACATGCTTGAGTCTCCTATGACTTCTGAAAAAACGCCGCGTCGCAAACTGAAGCTGCCGCAGGGGATGCCGCAGATTGCGGCGCTGCTGCTGGTGCTGTTGATTGACAGTCTGGTGGCGAATAACTTTTTTGCCGTGCATCTGCAGGAGGGTCGTCTGTTCGGCAGCCCGATCGATATCCTGAACCGCGCGGCGCCCGTCGCCTTGCTGGCGATTGGTATGACGCTGGTGATCGCAACCGGCGGCATCGATCTCTCCGTGGGTGCGGTGATGGCGATAGCCGGCGCAACCGCCGCGACGCTGACCGTAGCCGGTCACGGGGTGCCGTTTATCATCCTTGCCACGCTGGGAACCGGGCTGGCCTGCGGCGTGTGGAACGGGGTGCTGGTAGCGCTGCTGCGCATTCAGCCGTTTGTCGCGACGCTGATCCTGATGGTGGCCGGACGGGGTATCGCCCAGTTGATTACCCAGGGGCAGATTGTGACCTTCGACAGCGACAGTCTGGGCTGGTTTGGCAACGGCGCGCTGTGGATGTTGCCGGTGCCGGTCTGGATTACGCTGGTGGTGGCGCTGGCGGTGTGGCTGCTGACGCGCAAGACCGCGCTGGGTCTGTTCATCGAAGCGGTCGGGATCAACCTGCGCGCGGCTCGCAATGCCGGGGTGACAGGCTGGCTGGTAGTGATGTCGACCTACGCGATCAGCGGTGTCTGTGCCGCCGTGGCGGGGCTGATTGTGGCGGCGGATATTCGCGGAGCGGATGCGAACAACGCCGGTTTATGGCTGGAGCTGGATGCGATTCTGGCCGTGGTGATCGGCGGAGCTTCGCTGATGGGCGGTCGCTTTAATCTGGTGCTGTCGCTGATTGGTGCGCTGATCATTCAGTCGATGAATACCGGGATTCTGCTCTCCGGTTTTCCCCCTGAGCTGAATCAGGTGGTGAAAGCGGTGGTGGTGATGTGCGTGCTGTTGCTGCAGTCACCGCGGTTTATTGCGATGTTGAAACGGAGACGGCCGACATGATCAAACGTCATCTTCCGCTGATGATCACCTTGCTGGTGTTTGTGGCGGGTTACCTGTTTTGCCTGACGCAGTTTCCGGGCTTTGCCTCAACCCGGGTGATTTGCAACATTCTGACCGACAATGCATTTCTGGGCATTATCGCGGTGGGAATGACCTTCGTGATTTTATCGGGGGGTATCGATCTGTCGGTCGGCGCGGTGATCGCCTTTACCGGCGTATTTCTGGCGCGGGCAATTGGCGATTTTCATGTCAATCCGCTGCTGGCGTTTGCGCTGATTCTGGCGCTGGGGGCGCTGTTTGGTGCCATGATGGGCTGGCTGATCGATGCGCTGAAGATCCCGGCTTTTATTATTACGTTAGCAGGGATGTTTTTCCTGCGCGGATGCAGCTATCTGGTGTCCGAGAATTCGATTCCCATCGATCATCCGTTTTATACGACGCTGTCGGGTCTGGCGTGGAAAATACCGGGCGGCGGGCGCCTGAGTCTGCTGGCAGTGATTATGCTGCTGGTAGTGGTGGGCGGGATTATTCTGGCGCACCGCACCCGCTTTGGTAATCGGGTTTACGCCATCGGCGGCAATCTGACATCGGCGCAGCTGATGGGGGTGTCGACGCGCGCCACCACCATTAAGATCTATATGCTTTCCACCACGCTGGCCACGCTGGCCGGGATTGTGTTTTCGATCTATACCTCAGCAGGCTATGCGCTGGCCGGGCTGGGGGTAGAGCTGGATGCAATCGCGTCGGTAGTGATTGGCGGCACGCTGTTGTCAGGCGGTGTCGGCACGGTGTTAGGCACGCTGTTTGGTGTGTTGATTCAGGGGCTGATTCAGACATGGATAAATTTCGACGGCACGCTGAGTTCCTGGTGGACCAAAATCGCCATCGGGATTCTGCTGTTTGCCTTTATCGCCCTGCAGCGGTTACTGACGGTGATCTGGGATCGTCAGCAGAACGCGCCGGTTAAGCGATTGAGTTCCTGAGATGAGAGGGCGGCTCACAGGAGCCGCCCGTTACTGCGCAAGGTTAAGCCCCATCACGGTCACCTCTTCTCCGGCTATGTGCCGCTGCTCCACCGCCTGCCATCCTGAACGCTGATAGTACGCCTGCTGGTCGGGGGTATAGAGCCAGAGTTTAGCGATCTGCTGTTGTCTGGCGCGTGCAATCGCCCGCTGAATCAGCGCCTTTGCCACGCCCTGGCCGCGGAATTTTTTGTCTGTCACGACCTCACCCAGCCAGTATTCCCTTGCCGCGATGTCATCCAGTTCATAACGAATAACGCTGCAGGTCGCTGCCACTGTTTCACCATCTGGCGAGGCAATGAGGGTAAATTCCGCTGAGGTTGTCTGATTCCGTTGTAATAAACGCTCAAGGATGGAAGGCTGATGCGACCATGCAGGGAGATGTGACCATTCGGTGTGCAGAAGCTGTGCGGTTTGTCTGGCGTAGTCGGGATGCTGGTTCAGAACGGAAATTTGCATAGTGCTGGCATCTTTGTTTTGTAAGTTATTAAGGAATACAGGCTATTGGCTTGAGGTGCAAGGTCAGGAAAGGTATGCCTGATCGCAAAGGGTTCCCGCATCCATGCGGATTGGCCGCGCCATCCCTGGCGCGGACGCTTTGCTCTTCAGGCATACCATTCCTTCCCGGTCGGGCTTGATCATTGCTGAGAGAAATCCGTGCGGAATCATGCGGCGTGAGGGGATGACGGATAGCGAAGTTAAGTGTCCATCATATGATGTTTTGCTTAATCGCCAGATGAACCTGGTTTTTAAATATTCGCTCAGGAACTGAAAAAAGGAGGGAATGATGGGCAGTGGAGTAAAGCGTCCGCCGCATGGACAAAAACGCCCGGAGCGTTTTTGAACAATGCGAAGCGTTGGCCCGCTTGCGGGCGAGCCTCAGGGATGAGGCGAGTCGTCCGGCGGCCGAGCCTACAGGGATGTATTTACGGCGACTTTACGGAACGCCCGCCATTCCCGACTGAATAGCACTGGTTTTTGACATACGGCGACTTCCGGCACCTGCATCTCTCTTTTAAAGAGATGCAAAGCGCCAGGAATCACTCATTAACGTTTTAACCGGTAGTACGCCTCGTTCCAGCGCAGCGCGTCTTTAAACGCAGGCAGGCGGGTGTGCTCATCAATCACCAGCACCTCGATATCGTTCATCTCGCCGTACAGATACATATCGTCGAGCGTCAGCGCCTGGCTGAACACCGTATGGTGTGCGCCACCCCCGAGAATCCACGCTTCGGATGCGGTCGCCAGTGACGGCTGCGCTTTCCAGAGTGCACGGGCAACCGGCAATTTCGGCAGTGGTTTCGGCTGTTCAATCGCATCGACCACGTTCACCAGCAGACGGAAACGATCGCCCATATCGATCACGCTGGCATTAATCGCACGACCGGCCGGGGTGGAGAAGATCATCCTCGCCGGGTCAGCTTTATTACCAATGCCCAGGAACTGCACATCGATCAGCGGTTTCTCTTCAATGGCGATCGACGGGCAGACCTCCAGCATGTGCGAGCCGAGCACCAGGTCGTTGCCGGGTGAGAAGTGATAGGTGTAATCCTCCATAAATGAGGTGCCACCTTTGCGATCGCCAGCCAGCACTTTGAAAATACGCAGCAGCGCAGCGGTCTTCCAGTCGCCTTCACCCGCAAAACCATACCCCTGGCCCATCAAACGCTGCACCGCCAGACCCGGTAACTGGGTCATGCCATGCAGGGTCTGGAAGTTGGTGGTAAAAGCGTGGCAGCCTTCCGCTTCAAGGAACTGCTTCAGACCCAGCTCGATACGAGCCGCATCCAGTACGTTCTGCCGCTTTTCACCACCGGCGGCGGCGACATCGGAAAAGCGGTAGAGGCTTTCGTACTCGTCGATCAGCGCATTCACATCGCCATCGCTGACGCCATTGATCACCTCAACCAGATCGCCCACGCCCCAGCCATTCACCGAATAGCCGAACTGAATCTGTGCGGCGACCTTATCGCCTTCGGTCACGGCCACTTCACGCATGTTGTCGCCAAAACGCGCCACTTTCAGCTGCTGACTGGCCTGTTTCGCCAGGGCCGCACGCATCCAGTTGCCCAGACGCTGCTGGCTGGCGCTATCCTGCCAGTGTCCGGTCACCACGCTGTGCTGCAGACCCATGCGGGCACCGATAAAACCGAACTCACGACCGCCGTGCGCCGTCTGGTTCAGGTTCATAAAATCCATGTCCATGCTGTCCCACGGGATCTCCGCATTGAACTGGGTGTGAAATTGCAGCAGAGGCTTATTCAGCACGCTCAGGCCGCCAATCCACATTTTGGCCGGAGAGAACGTGTGCAGCCAGGTAATGATGCCGGCGCACTGCTGGTCATAGTTAGCGTCGCGACACAGGGACAGCGCTTCATCCGGTGATTTCACCAGCGGTTTCAGCTCAAGGCGCAGCGGTAACCCGGACTGATTCAGGCCCTCGACGACCTGACGCGCATGCTGTTCAACCTGGCGTAACGTCTCCGACCCGTAGAGGTGCTGCGTGCCGATGACAAACCACACGCTGTAGCTGTTTGACTGTTCCATAAAACCACTCCTTTACTTTGCGCCTACCTAATAGGCTAATTTATTTGTCAGTCTGAACCCGGGCAGTGCTCACACAGGCTGCTTTAGCAACCTGAACGCCCTGAAGTGCGGCCCTGAAGGGGCGAGCACAGCGAGTAATCCTCACGTACTCCGTATACGGCTGCTTGTTCTGCGCTGTCCGGGTACAGACTGCCTGCAACAATTACGCCTGCTGGTCCAGGCTCGTAGCGGAAGCGGGGCGGGCGGCGTACTGCGGTTCAGCCGTCACGCACCATTGTTGATAGCGTTGATAGAGTTGCTGATAGCGGGCGACACGCGCCGGATCGGGTTGCAGCGTGACGGCGATCGGGCTGGCCATCACCTGCTGCGCCTCGGCAACGCTGGCGTGAATACCGGCAGCGACGGCGGCGAAAATGGCCGCACCCAGCGCACAGCACTCATCAGAGGCGACAATATCCAGTGGCCGGTTCATCACGTCACAGCAGGCCTGCATAATCGCCGGAGATTTCCGCGCGATGCCGCCCAGCGTCAGAATGCTCTCGACGGGGATCTGCTGCTGCTCGAAGCACTCCATAATGGCGCGCGCACCAAATGCCGTCGCCGCGACCAGACCGCCAAACAGCGCCGGGGCATCGGTACCCAGATTCAGATCGGTAATCACCCCTTTCAGCCGCTGATTGGCATTCGGCGTGCGGCGACCGTTGAACCAGTCCAGCACCACCGGCAGATGGTCGAGCTGCGGATTAGCAGCCCAGGCATCGGTCAGATCTTTAATCAGACTCTTTTGCATCTCCGCCAGCTGAGGTTTCAGCTCAGGGTGACGCTCAGCCGCCTGTTGCAGCGGCCAGCCCAGTAACCGGCTGAACCAGGCGTAGATATCGCCAAAGGCGGACTGACCCGCCTCCAGCCCAATCGCTCCCGGTATCACGCTGCCATCCACCTGACCACAGATGCCTTTAATGTCGCGATCGCCGACCTTTTCGCTGTCAGCGATCAGGATGTCGCAGGTTGATGTGCCGATCACTTTCACCAGGGTGTAAGGTCTGGCACCGCCTCCGACCGCGCCCATATGGCAGTCAAACGCGCCACCGGAGAGCGTGACGGTCTGCGCCAGCCCCAGACGCTGCGCCCATTCCGGGCTGAGCGTGCCGACCGGCAGATCGGCGGTCCAGGTCTCAGTGAAAAGAGGCGAGTCCAGCTGTTGCGTTAACAGCGGATCCAGCGCGTTAAGGAAATCCACATCCGGCAGGCCGTTCCAGTCGCCATGCCACAGGGCTTTATGCCCGGCTGCGCAGCGGCCACGGCGCAGTCTGTCGGGCGCGGTCGTGCCGCTTAACAGGGCAGGCACCCAGTCGCACAGCTCCACCCAGGAAACCGCCGCGTCACGCACCGCCGCATCTTCCCGCGACACGTGCAGAATCTTTGCCCAGAACCATTCAGAGGAGTAGATGCCGCCGATATAGCGGCTGTAATCCGTGAAACGGCCGCTGTGACAGAGCTGATTGATCTCTTCCGCTTCTTCTATTGCGGTGTGATCTTTCCACAGCACAAACATCGCGTTGGGGTTGTCAGCGAACTCCGGGCGCAGCGCCAGTACATTGCCGTCGCGATCGATGGGCGCCGGAGTCGAACCGGTGCTGTCGACGCCAATGCCAACGACGGCGTTGCGCTGATCTTCGCTCAGGGCGTTCAGTACGCCGAGCAGTGCCTGCTCCATGGCGTCGATGTAATCCTGTGGATGGTGACGAAAACGATTGGTGTGCGGATCGCTGTACAGACCCTGCTGCCAGCGCGGGTAGCTGCACACCGCACTCTGCAGCTCGCTGCCGCTGTGACAATCGACGGCCAGCGCACGCACCGAATCACTACCAAAGTCCAGCCCAAGGGTGATGGCTCCAGCACGCATCGGAATCTCCTGTAGTTAGTTAACTCCTGTATCCTGGGTTCGGCGCGCCGGAACAGTTAGTCATGGCTGGCTGACAATATGCACTTTCCTGCCATCGGCAGTGATTTTGTGATCCATTGCAAAAGTTAAGCTCCGGTTAAATTTGCTGAATATATGGATCATTTTGTCGTGATTTTAAGATGTGATACCGCTCTACATTTTTCTCCGCCAATACCGCTAAAACTAGCCCAGCGTCTGGACAGGCTGACAACACATAGCAACCTAACGCACTGATTTATGGCTGTACCCTCAAAACAAGACCAACTGGTAGCGCTTACACCGATTCGTTATGAGCAGCGAAAAATAACCTGGTACCGGAGAGCATCATGCATAAATTCACTAAAGCATTCGCGGCCATCGGCCTGGCAGCGGTTATGTCACAATCCGCTATCGCCGAGACCATGAAGCTGGGTTTTTTAGTCAAGCAACCAGAAGAACCCTGGTTCCAGACGGAATGGAAATTTGCCGATAAAGCCGGCAAAGATCTCGGCTTCGACGTCATCAAAATTGCCGTCCCGGATGGTGAAAAAACCCTGAATGCTATCGACAGCCTTGCCGCAAACGGCGCCAAAGGCTTCGTCATCTGTACGCCCGATCCCAAGCTGGGCTCCGCCATCATGGCGAAAGCGCGGGGCTACGGCCTGAAAGTCATTGCCGTGGACGATCAGTTTGTGACCGCCAAAGGCAAACCGATGGATACCGTGCCGCTGGTGATGATGGCCGCCACCAAAATCGGCGAGCGTCAGGGGCAGGAGCTTTATAAAGAGATGCAGAAGCGCGGCTGGGATGTGAAAACCACCGGCGTGATGGCGATTACCGCCAACGAACTGGATACCGCACGCCGTCGTACCGGCGGATCGATGGACGCCATCAAAGCTGCGGGCTTCCCGGCCGCTCAGATCTATCAGGTTCCGACCAAATCCAACGACATTCCTGGCGCCTTTGACGCCGGTAACTCCCTGCTGGTGCAGCACCCTGAAGTCAAACACTGGCTGATTGTTGGCATGAACGACAACACCGTGCTGGGCGGCGTGCGCGCGACGGAAGGTCAGGGCTTTAAAGCGGCTGACGTCATCGGCATCGGTATCAACGGCGTGGATGCGGTCAGTGAACTGTCGAAAGACAAAGCGACCGGCTTCTACGGCTCGCTGCTGCCAAGCCCGGATATCCATGGTTATAAGAGCAGCCAGATGCTCTACAACTGGGTGAGCAAAGGCGAAGAGCCGGCGAAATTCACTGAGGTCACCGATGTGGTGCTGATCACCCGTGACAACTTCAAAACTGAACTGGCGAAAAAAGGACTGATGTAACCCTGAGCCTGCCAGGCGTTTCGCCGCCTGGCATCCTGCATAGCCTGCTTCACGTCGCCCGCCCGCACAGGCCGGCGACGTGCAAGAGTGAGGATAAACATGAACACTGATTCAGCTTTTCTGTCGTTTCATGGCATCAGTAAAACCTTTCCTGGCGTGAAAGCGCTGCAGGATATCTCCTTCGACTGCCGGGGCGGTGAAGTCCATGCGCTGATGGGCGAGAACGGCGCAGGCAAATCGACGCTGTTAAAAATACTCAGCGGCAGTTATCAGCCGAGCGGCGGTGAGATTCGGATCAAAGGCCAGCCGATGAACTTTCAGCGCACTACCGATGCGCTGGATGCGGGCGTGGCCATTATTTACCAGGAGCTCCATCTGGTGCCGGAAATGAGCGTGGCGGAGAACATCTATCTCGGTCAGATCCCGCACAAACATGGACTGGTCAACCGCCGGCTGATGCGTTATGAAGCCGGCCTGCAACTGAAAAATCTCGGCATGGATATCGACCCCGATATGCCGCTGAAATATCTGTCGCTGGGACAGTGGCAGATGGTGGAGATTGCCAAAGCGCTGGCGCGCAACGCGCGCATTATCGCCTTTGATGAGCCGACCAGCTCCCTGTCGGCGCGTGAAATCGACAACCTGTTCCGCGTCATCCGCCAGCTCCGCCAGGAGGGCCGGGTGGTGCTCTATGTGTCGCATCGCATGGAGGAAATTTTTGCCCTCAGCGACGCCATCACCGTCTTTAAAGATGGCCGGTATGTGCGCACCTTTACGGATATGGCCAATACCCATCACGACGATCTGGTGCAGGCGATGGTGGGCCGTAACCTTGGCGATATCTATGGCTATGCGCCACGGCCTGTGGGTGCGGTGCGGCTGGAGCTGGATCGCGTCGAAGCGAAGGGCGTGCGGACGCCGATTTCACTGAAAGTCCATGCCGGGGAAATTGTCGGGCTGTTTGGTCTGGTCGGCGCGGGACGCAGCGAACTGCTGAAAGGCTTGTTTGGCGGCACCCGTCTGCGCGGGGGTCAGGTGATCCTGGACGGCAAACCGCTGCCGCTGCGCGAGCCGATCGACGCCATCCGGGCGGGGATCATGCTCTGTCCGGAAGATCGCAAAGCCGAAGGCATCATCCCGGTGCACTCGGTGCGTGACAACATCAACATCAGCGCCCGTCGCCACAACCTGACCGCCGGATGCCTGATTAAAAATGGCTGGGAAAGCAAAAACGCCGACAGCCATATCCGCTCACTCAACATTAAAACGCCCAGCGCCGATCAGCTGATCATGAACCTTTCCGGCGGCAACCAGCAGAAGGCGATCCTGGGGCGCTGGCTCTCGGAGGAGATGAAAGTGATCCTGCTCGATGAGCCGACGCGCGGTATCGATGTCGGCGCCAAGCATGAAATCTATAACCTGATTTATCAGCTGGCCAACCGGGGCATTGCGGTGCTGTTCGCCTCCAGTGACCTGCCGGAGGTGATGGGCCTGGCCGACCGGATTGTGGTGATGCGCGAAGGTGCTATCGCCGGTGAACTGCTGCACGACGACGCCACGGAGCAGCAGACGCTGAGCCTGGCCATGCCCAAAACCACTCAAGCGGCCGCCGTGGCCTGACAGGAGATCATCATGGCTTCATCCACGACCTCAAATACGCCGCAGCCTGCATCACGCGGCGGCCTGCAGTTAGGTCGCATCTGGGACAACTTCGGCATGCTGGTGGTATTTGCACTGCTGTTTATTGTCTGTGCGATCTTTGTGCCGAACTTCGGCTCGTTTATCAATATGAAAGGCCTGGGCCTGGCGATGTCGATGTCGGGCATGGTCGCCTGCGGCATGCTCTTCTGTCTGGCTTCCGGCGATTTTGATCTCTCGGTCGCTTCGGTGATCGCCTGCGCAGGGGTGGTTACCGCGGTGGTGATCAACATGACCGAAAGCCTGTGGATTGGCGTTGCCGCCGGTCTGGTGCTCGGCATGATCACCGGCTTTATCAACGGCTTTGTGATTGCCCGTCTTAAAATCAATGCGCTGATCACCACGCTGGCCACCATGCAGATCGTGCGCGGTCTGGCCTACATCTTCTCTGACGGCAAGGCGGTCGGCATTGAAGATGAGCGCTTCTTTGAACTGGGCTTTGCGAACTGGTTTGGCGTGCCGGCCCCGATCTGGCTGACCCTGGCCACGATGCTGATCTTCGGCTTCCTGCTCAACAAAACCACCTTTGGTCGCAACACCCTGGCGATCGGTGGCAATGAAGAGGCGGCGCGGCTGGCGGGTGTGCCGGTAGTGCGGACCCGCATCATCATCTTTGTTCTCTCCGGCCTGGTGTCGGCGGCGGCGGGCATCATCCTGGCGTCGCGTATGACCAGCGGCCAGCCCATGACCTCCATCGGCTATGAGCTGGTGGTGATCTCCGCCTGTGTTCTGGGTGGCGTATCGCTGAAGGGCGGCATCGGTAAAATTTCCTACGTGGTGGCGGGCGTCCTGATCCTCGGCACCGTTGAGAATGCGATGAATTTACTGAATATCTCGCCATTCTCACAGTATGTGGTGCGCGGTCTGATACTGTTAGCTGCGGTGATATTCGACCGTTACAAACAGAAAAAAGCCTGATTGCGCGAGCCGTTGGCCCGCAGACGCTGACGCCTCTGCGGGCTATCTGAACAATAACAGACTGAGTGAGGACGCTATGTATCACCGTGAATTACCGGCCGGGCAGCAAAACCCCCTGTTGCCCGGCTATTCATTCAATGCCTGGCTGGTGGCAGGGCTGACGCCCATCACCGCAGAAGGACCGCTCGACTTCTTTATCGATCGCCCGCACGGCATGAAAGGTTACATTCTGAATCTCACCATTAAAGGAAAAGGGCGGGTGTTTGATGGCGAGCGGGCCTTTGACTGCGAGCCCGGCGAAATGCTGCTGTTTCAGCCTAAGACCGCCCACTATTATGGCCGCGCACCGGACAGCCCGCAGTGGTTCCATCGCTGGGTTTACTTCCGTCCTCGCGCCTACTGGCACGACTGGCTGCGCTGGCAGGATGAGCAGGAGGGCGTCGGCCGCCTGCTGCTGCCGGAATCGCTGCGCGGTGAGTTCGACCGCCTGTTTGCCAGTATCGAACAGACACATAACTCCGGCCGCCGCTTTGCTGAAGAGCTGGCGATGAACCTGCTGGAACGGCTGCTGCTGCGTGCGGTAGAAGAAGATCCGCGCAGCCATCAGTTAATCCGCGATCCGCGCGTCATTGAAGCCTGCCAGTATGTCACCAACCATCTCGCCAGCGAGGTCAGGATAGAGGAGGTGGCGCGCCACGTCTGTCTGTCACCGTCGCGGCTGGCGCACCTGTTCCGCGAGCAGATGGGCGTTAACCTGCTGCGCTGGCGTGAAGATCAGCGGGTCATCCGTGCAAAACTGCTGCTGCAGACCACTCAGGAGCCCATTGCTTCGGTCGGCCGTGAAGTGGGCTATGACGACCAGCTTTACTTCTCCCGGGTATTCCGCAAGCGGGTCGGCGTCAGTCCCAGCGATTTCCGCCGCCGCAATCAGGATGCACACGACAGTCTGGCCGCCCAGACCGCCTGGCCGCTGGCCCGAAGTGCTATCTCTTAGTTTTTTCGGGGAATTCCGCCTTGTTCTCACCTGGTTAATGGTCTTAAATCATTCAGGTTAGCGACAACGAGGAACCAAAATGAGCGATAAATTACGTGTTGGTCTGATCGGCTACGGCTTTGCCAGTAAAACGTTTCACGCCCCGCTGATCGCGGGAACACCGGACGTTGAGCTGGCCGCCATCTCCAGTAGCGACGCCAGCAAAGTCCACGCCGACTGGCCCGCCGTTCAGGTCGTGTCCGATCCTCAGGCACTGCTGGACGACCCGACCCTGCAGTTAATTGTGATTCCTACCCCGAACGACACACATTTTCCACTGGCGAAAGCGGCGCTGAATGCCGGTAAGCATGTCGTCGTCGATAAGCCTTTTACCGTGACGTTGTCACAGGCGCGCGAGCTGGATGCGCTGGCGAAAGCCAAAGGGCTGCTGCTTTCCGTGTTCCACAACCGCCGCTGGGACAGCGACTTTCTGACGCTGAAATCCCTGCTGGAGGCAGGCACGCTGGGCGAGGTGCGCTACTTCGAGTCACACTTTGACCGCTTCCGTCTTGAAGTGCGCAACCGCTGGCGCGAAATGAAAGGCGCAGGCAGCGGCATCTGGTATGACCTGGGGCCGCATCTGCTGGATCAGGCGCTGCAGCTGTTTGGTCCGCCGGTCGCCATCAACGTTGACCTGGCGGAGATGCGTCCGGGCGCGCAGACCACAGACTACTTCCACGCCACGTTGACCTATCCGCAGCGTCGGGTGGTGTTACACGCCAGCATGCTGGTGGCAGCGGAATCCGCCCGCTATACCGTTCACGGCACGCAAGGCAGTTACATCAAATATGGTCTGGACCCGCAGGAAGATCGTCTGAAGTCGGGGAACTTCCCGCCACAGGAGGATTGGGGCTACGACATGCGCGATGGCACCCTGACGCTGGTCGAGGGCGATGCTCTGACGGAAACCACCCAGCTGACTCAGCCGGGAAATTATCCGGCCTATTATGCGGGCATCCGGGATGCGATCGCCGGACGCGGAAACAATCCGGTCACCGCGGAAGAGGCGATTCAGGTGATGGAGTTGATCGAACTGGGTCTGCAATCCGCCGAGAAGCGCCAGACGATGTCGCTGAAGCGCGTCTGATCCGCAGCGTGTGACGCAGCACTGAAAACGGGCCGGATTACCGGCCCGTTTTTTATGGCTTACAGGCAGATTACTGCACGCGGGCGCGGATAGCCGCTTTCTCTGCTTCGCTGAGGAACGCAATCGTCAGACCGTTTTCCTGTGCCTGACGGATCTGTGCGGCGCTCAGTCCCGCTGCCGGGGCGGCATGATGATACTCGTGGGCGAGTTCAATCCCCTGAACCGCCGGGTCATCGGTGTTGATGGTCGCCAGAATGCCATGCTCCAGGAACGTCTTCAGCGGATGCTGTGCCAGTGACGACACGGTGCTGGTCTGAATATTGGAGGTCAGGCAGGATTCAATGCCGATATGATGCTCCGCGAGGAAATCCATCAGCGCGCGATCTTCAATGGCTTTCACGCCGTGGCCGATACGCTCCGCGCCCAGCTCACGAATCGCCTGCCAGATGCTCTCCGGGCCGGCCGCTTCACCGGCATGCACCGTGACGCGGAAACCGGCATCGCGCGCCTGATTAAAGTGGCTCAGAAACTCACTGCCCGGGAAGCCCAGCTCATCACCCGCCAGATCGACCGCCGTGATGTGATCGCGATGGGCCAGCAGACCATCCAGTTCACTCAGGCAGGCCTCTTCGCCAAAGGTGCGGCTCATGATGCCAATCAGGCGCACATCAACATCATGCTGCTGACGGCCTGCACGCACACCGTCGATCACCGCTTCAACCACGCCGGCAATCGGCAGATTGTGGGTCATCGCCATATAGCCTGGCGAGAAGCGCAGTTCCGCATAATGAATGCCCGCACGGGCCGCATCTTCCACATTCTCCTGCGCAATCCGGCGGCAGGCGTCCAGGTCGCCCAGCACTTTCACGCCCCAGTCGAGCTTTTGCAGAAAGCTCACCAGATCGGGTTCATTCTCGCCAACCTGCACATGCGGGCGCAGGGTCTCCAGCGTTGAGGCGGGCAGGGCAAGGTTAAACTGGCGGCCTAAATCGAGAATGGTTTGTGCACGAATGTTGCCATCAAGGTGGCGATGAATATCAGTCAGAGGAATTTTAGAATCGATCATGGCGCACTCGCTGAGTTGTCGGTGAAGTGCAGAGCATTATAAAAATATCTTGCGCAACCACGCCAGTTATTTGCGCAACAGCGGCGCCGGATGCTGCTTAATTACGCATTACCGGCGTTAAACAGGGGGGCCGCGGCCTTCAGGCATAAAAAAGGCGACCCGAAGGTCGCCTCAGAGGGGCTCAGAAAATTACTGGGGCATCCCTTCGCTGGTTGGCATGCCCAGCATATAGCGGGAGAGGAACTGTTCCAGCGTCATCTTATCGCCGTTCATGTTCACCTGGCCGTTAGCGTACTGCAGGCTGGTCACGATATTGTTATCCTGCTGCTGAGTAAGACGGAACATCTGCCCCATAGCTGCCAGACCTTTCACCTGCTGATCGGCCAGCTTCTGCGCGTCATCCGCCTGATAACCTTCGGCCAGACCCACTTTATGCATGGTTTCAGTCGCCATTGGCATATTGATGGTCAGCTTGCTGTCCAGGGTTTTCAGCACCCGATCCACCATCGCGCTGAGACTCTGCGCTTCGCCGGTCACGGTCGACGGATCGTTGAAATTCGCCATCAGGTTAAAGGTGCTCTCGCCTTTATCATTTTTCCAGCTCAGTGGCGCGATGCTGACAGAGGGCGAGCCCTTCAGCAGCAGGGGCAGATTGCTCATCAGAATCTGATGGACGCCCGCCTGATAACGCATCGGGTCCTCGGTAATCCCCGGCTGATTCAGTAACGTCTGCATCTGCTCATTGTAACGATCGGAGAAGGCTTTCACCGCCTGCGCATCAAATTGTGACAGCTTCATCTTCAGCGCCGCCTGACCAAAGTCCTGCTTCTGGAGCTGCACGCTTTCCACTTTATAGTCGATATTGCCGCCAATCTTGCCGTTGCTGTTATCGAAAGAGGAGCTGCCTTTCATCCTGTGAAGCGTCAGAGCGTCCTGACCGTTGATGCTGGCATTGACCTTCTCAATATCCACCGCCTGGTCACCGATCCGCACGCCTTCCGGGCTGAGGTGCGTATTCCCGCTCAGTTTCAGTCCATTGACGGTAAACAGAACCAGCTGGCCCATCTCATTTTTCGTGGTCAGTGCCAGGCTATCGACGTCACTGTCCAGCGAGACTTTATCGCCTTTGTTGTCCGCGCTGACATTAAAGGTTCCGCCATTGGTCGCCAGACGCTCACCGGTTTGTGCATTCTGATAATCCACGGGCAGTATGCGCAGCGCCGTGTCGGTGGCACCGCTGTAGCCAATGCGGGTGTCTGCATTAATCAGCGACTTATTGCCGGTCAGCTCAAACAGCTTCTTCACCGCATCGGTGTTAGCCAGTTCGGTATGCACCGACGCCATGCTCGGGATCAGGTTGAAGTGCTTCAGCTGAGCGAACGGGAAGGGGCCATGGTCGATGGTTTCATTCAGGATAACGCTCTGACCCGGCTTCAGCAGGGGATTATCTTCCGTCTGCGAGTCAGCCTGCACCACCAGGTTTACTTTGCTGCTGAACACGCCGCGCTGGTAATCCTGATAGCTGATCTTCAGTCGGCTGTTTGGGGCATAAGCATTCAGCTGAGCATTGGCATTCTGTACCAGCTCATCCCTGTGACTTTCGATTTGCTTGCCGGTGAACCATGCCGCGCCTGTCCAGATCACGCCCAGTGCGATGATGACACCTACGGCAACATTGGTCTTTTTCATTGCTGATTCGTCCTTATCCTTGAGTCCGCTTATGCCGCAGGTTAACCCCGACGACCGAAGAAAAACGCCCGCAGGCGTTTAGCGCTAATAGATTGAAATAATAGCAGTTAACCGCGATGCCGTCAGCCGCTTCACCCCAACTCGTTAAATACCCGTGCCAGCCGGCCCGTTCCGGCGACCGTAACCGGCGATTCGCTGGCCGCAATAAAGCATGATTCGCCCGGCTTCAGGGTCAGCTGCTGCGCCTCGCTGGCGATCACGGCCTGACCTTCAATACAGAACAGCACCGCGGCGCTCTGCTGCGCCAGCGGCTGCGGTTCTGCATTCAGGGTATGAATGGCAAAGGCAAAATCTTCCACCGGGATTGGGAAGCGCAGCGCGTTGCCCTGCTGAACCGGCTGGGTCAGTAGCGAGCTGGCAGGCTTCTCCTCAAATTTCAGGTTCGCCATCAGCTCAGCAATATCGATATATTTCGGGGTCAACCCGGCGCGTAAAACGTTATCCGAGTTCGCCATCACCTCCAGCGCCACGCCGTTAAGATAGGCATGCGGAGTTTCAGCATAGAGGAACATCGCTTCGCCCGGCTGCAGGGTAATCACATTCAGCAGCAGCGGGGAAAACAGTCCGCTGTCGTCCGGATATTCCGCCGCGATAACGCGGATGGTCTGCCAGGGCTCACCCTGTTGAGCATCAAGTGCGGATTTCAGCACGCCCAGCGCCAGCGATTTGGCGTCCCCCTCCAGAGAGAGCAGGGTCCGGAAGAGGGTGGCCAGCGTCTCCCTGTCGGGATGCTGCAGGAAATGGGCAATCTGCGGATGTGCGCCCGCCACCGGCTCCAGCAGGGAAACCATCTCCGTGATTGTACGAAAACCGTTCATCGCCTGAAACGGGGTCAGCGCATAGACCAGCTCCGGCTTATGGTTAGCATCTTTGTAATTGCGCTCGGCGGCCGTCAGTGGAATACCCGCCGCGTTCTCACGGGCAAAACCCGCTTCCGCGGCGTGTTTGCTGGGATGAACCTGAATGGAGAGCGGCTGGTCGGCGCACAGCACCTTGAACAGGAAGGGTAACTCACCAAAACGCTGTGCCACCGCCTCGCCCAGCATGGCGTCAGGCGCAGCATCAATCACGTCGCGCAGCGAACGTTCGCGGCCCTGATCCATGACGGCAGAGGGGCTTTTCGGGTGTGCACCCATCCAGAGTTCCGCCATCGGCAGACCCTCCGGATTCTCGATACCGTAGAGCGCCGTCAGCGCCGTTTTACTGCCCCACGCGTAATTCTGCAGCGAGTTGTTCATTTTTTGCATCGTTTAACTCTTTTTCACGGGAAATAATTGCCGGTATTAAAGCAGAAACTGGCAGTGAAAATACATATCCAGCGCAAAAGGACGCTAAGCTCTGATAATGTTAAATTATTGTGTATCACTATCCTGAACGCCATGGTGCCAGACGCGAAGCGCGGCCGGGCGGTCATTTTTAAAACCAAAGCTAAGGAGACGTATTCATGGCAGCCAACCGCATTGAGAAAGATTCAATGGGTCCCATCGACGTACCGGCAGACAAACTGTGGGGCGCGCAGACGCAGCGCTCGCTGGAACACTTTCGCATTTCAACAGAAAAGATGCCGACGGCACTGGTTCATGCTCTGGCGCTGACCAAGCGCGCCGCGGCAAGCGTTAACCGGGATCTGGGGCTGCTGCCTGCTGACCGCGCGGACGCGATTGTCAGCGCGGCAGATGAGGTGCTGGCTGACAAACATGCCGAGGAGTTCCCGCTGGCAATCTGGCAGACCGGGTCCGGCACCCAGACCAATATGAACATGAATGAAGTGCTGGCGAACCGCGCCAGTGAGATCCTCGGCGGAGAGCGGGGGATGTCGCGCCTGGTCCATCCCAATGATGATGTGAACAAGAGCCAGAGCTCCAATGACGTTTTCCCCACCGCCATGCACGTTGCCGCCGTGATCGCTCTGCGCGAACAGCTGATCCCGCAGATCCACGTGCTGAAAGCTACCCTGAGCCAGAAGTCCGACGCCTTCAAAGATATCGTTAAGATTGGCCGTACCCATCTGCAGGATGCCACGCCGTTGACCCTGGGGCAGGAGATCTCGGGCTGGGTGGCGATGCTGGAGCACAACCTGAAGCATATCGAGCAGAGCATTCCCCACGTGGCAGAACTGGCGCTGGGCGGAACCGCCGTCGGCACCGGCCTCAACACGCACCCGGAATATGCGGTGCGCGTGGCGAAGGCGCTGGCCGAACTGACGCAGCAGCCGTTTGTTACGGCCCCTAACAAGTTTGAGGCACTGGCCACCTGTGATGCGCTGGTGCATGCGCACGGCGCGCTGAAAGGTCTGGCCGCGTCCCTGATGAAAATCGCCAACGACGTTCGCTGGCTCTCATCCGGCCCGCGCTGCGGCATCGGGGAAATTGCCATTCCGGAAAATGAACCTGGCAGCTCAATTATGCCGGGCAAAGTGAACCCGACGCAGTGTGAAGCGATGACCATGCTCTGCTGTCAGGTGATGGGGAATGACGTCGCGATCAACATGGGCGGCGCATCCGGTAACTTCGAGCTGAACGTTTTCCGTCCAATGGTTATCCATAACTTCCTGCAGTCGATTCGCCTGCTGGCGGATGGCATGGACAGCTTCAACCATCACTGTGCGATCGGCATTGAACCGGTGCGCGAGCGAATCGATCAGCTGCTCAACGAGTCACTGATGCTGGTGACCGCGCTCAATACCCATATCGGGTATGACAAAGCGGCCGAAATTGCCAAAAAGGCGCATAAAGAGGGGCTGACCCTGAAAGGCTCAGCGCTGAAGCTCGGCTATCTCACCGAAGAGGAGTTTGACGCCTGGGTGCGGCCGGAAGAGATGGTTGGCAGCATGAAGTCGTAACGTGATGCGCGATGAGGCCGGTTCGTTCCGGCCTCTCTGTTAAACCGGGCAGTCAACCCAGAGGTGCAGCCGGGGGATCAGCAGATTGAGCGGCTCAGCGGCCGGTTTATGACGATAGGTAATGTTATCGGCGTCATAGTTGAGCAACTCGCCCAGTACCGGAACCTGACTGCGATCGCGGCAGATCACCAGAATCGGTGACGGGCAGGCCAGCTGAGTCTGCTTTTTCTCCTCTGCGCGCCAGACGCGCGCCACCGGCTGGACTTTAACCGGACGCTTGATCTTCAGGCGGGCTGAAGCGGGCAGGGCGCGCACGCTGGCCAGCTCCTCCTGCACTTTCTCCGCCCACTGTTCGCGCGACCACGGAGCCTGGGCGCGTCCCGCCTTCAGGCTTTTTTCCAGCTGGGCAATGACCTCTTCGCGCTTAAGATTTTTGATGATGTGTTTGTTGGCCCAGCCAAACCGCAGACTGTCCGGGGCGCTGAGCAGGGTGATGGTGCGATAGGCATTCAGGGTAATCAGCCCGCGCAGATGCTGGTGAACGAACTCGAATCGCGCTTCACTCGGCAGGCCGGACTCCACCGTAATCAGCTGCTCCAGCCGGGCTTTCAGCTGGTTAATGAGATCGACCAGCGCGCCGATCTCCGCTTCCCGTTCTGCATCGCATTCAATGCAGAGGGCACCGGGCAGACGCACGGCGGCCTTGGTACTCAGTTGCTCTGACTGATGCTGCATAAAGAGGCGGCAGTAGTGGTCGAGCGCCATCTTCCGCGCGCTGTCGCCCAGATGCTGCTCAACGGCAATGCGGGTTATCGCGTCATGCTCGCGACCTTTCACCACCGGCGGAAGGCTGAAAACGCGGGCGATCAGCAGCGGCTGCGCTTCAATCTGCTCCCGCAGTTCACCCAGCGCCTGCTCCAGGTCGTTAACACATTGATGCATATCAGCCACTAAGTCGTAGCGCGTCATGATGAGCCTCCATAGTTACAACGTCCACAATGTGGCAGAAGCCTGCGGCAGTTGCAAGTGCCTTATAGTTACAACATACTTTAAAGCTGCTATACAAAAACGTGCGGGCTGCCGGTCATCAGGTCAGAAGTGCGTGATGCATGCAGGATGCATGCAGGCTGCCTGCGGAACATGATATAAAACGGTTTGCCTGCTAACGAAGAGAGTCTATGTGAATCAGAACATTAAACCGGGCATCGCGGCCATTTTTACCCTGGGCTGTGTGCAGATCCTTTCCTGGGGAGGATCGTTCTACCTGATGGCGGTGATGGCGAATCCCATCGCGGCTGAGACGGGCTGGTCCCAGCAGTGGATTTATGGTGCGCTGTCGCTCGGGATTCTGGTGTCGGGCCTGCTGTCACCGCTGGCAGGCAGAATCATAGCCCGTACCGGTGGCCGTCTCCTGCTGGCACTCAGTGGGCTGGTGATGGCGGTGGGGCTGGTCATCATGGCGCTTAGCCACGCGTTGCCACTGTTTCTGTTTGCCTGGGTCATTATCGGCGTGGGTATGGCGATGGGCCTGTATGATGCACTGTTTGCCACGCTGGGCACCTGCTATGGCGGTCAGGCTCGGGCTGCCATTACCGGCATCACGCTGATTTCCGGTTTCTGCACCACGCTGGCCTGGCCGGGAACGGCTCTGCTTATCCACGGTTTTGGCTGGCGGGAGGCCTCGCTGATCGTTGCTGCGCTGATGGTGGCGTGCGTGCTGCCTGCTTATCTGTTTGCCTTGCCTGCCGGTCATCTCACCCGGTCATTAAAAAAGCGTCCGGCGCATCCGGCCACGGCAGAGATCGCGCCCGCGCTGTTCTGGCTGCTCTGCGCCATTTTTACCCTGGCTTCGGTGATCATGACCGCCGTTTCCGTGCAGCTTATTACGCTGTTGCAGGCGAGTGGTCATACGCTGGCTTCGGCGCTGGCGATCAGCGCCGTGATCGGCCCGTGTCAGGTTGGCTCCCGTATTGTCGATGTCGCTTTTAAACGCAGCCATCCTATCCGTACCGCCTTTTTTTCTGTCGGGCTGGTGGCGCTGGGCCTGCTGTTGCTGGCATTAATGCCGCAGATGGCGCTGCTGAGTATGGTGCTTTATGGCGCAGGAAATGGCTTACGTGCCATCGTGCGTGGAACTTTACCGCTGGCGATGGTCAAACCAGAGTCATACGCCATTGTGATGGGTAAAATGGCGCGCCCGGCATTGATGGGGCAGGCACTGACGCCGCTGATTGGCGGATATGTCTTTGAAAGTATGGGCGCTACGGCGACGCTGTGGTTGCTTTGCGGCCTGGCAATCTTTAACGTGGTACTGGTGATAGCGCTGAAGCAGCAATTACCGGCGGCATCGACCCGTTCTGCGTGAAGGCGTCCGGCTCCAGATTCCGCCGGAACAGGGCAGTGAACAGGCTAAGCAGCTTGTGCTATCGGGCCTCTGCCTTTGGTGAATACGTGCCTTGTGACTGCCGGTTTGCTTCAAAAAAGCAACAGTGTTTGTTATATTTATTGCTCATTGATTGTTCATTTATGCGGCAATAAAACAAGAAGATGCACCGCAACTCAGGATAAATAAATGCTTGATTACCGCTTCCCGACAGCTTTGCAAATGGTTCTGAGCGTAGCGATGGCGGAGCAAATGGGAAAACGCTCTACCAGCGCGATTCTGGCCTACGGGCTGGAAGCGAATCCCAGTTTCATACGAAAATTGATGGTCCCGCTGACCCGTGATGGCATTATCGTCTCCACGCTGGGACGTACCGGCTCGATTCATCTGGGCCGTCCGGCTGCGGAGATTACCCTCAAGGATATCTATGTCTCCGTCATTGAGGATAAAAAAATCTGGGCTGCGCGTCCCGACGTCGCTCCGCGCTGTCTGGTCAGTGCTAACCTCTGCTGGTACTTTAAATCGATAGCCGATGAAGCCGAGCAGGCGTCACTGGATGTGCTGGCAAAACGCACCGTCGCTGATGCGCTGAATGAGCTGAAAAAGCGCGATACCAGCAACTGCACCGCCGTACCGGAACCCGAGCCCGAAGAGATTGACGATCTCTGCAAAAAAAGCCGCTGATGAGCGGCTTTTTTTATGGCTGTTTAAGAGACATTGCTAAGCTATTTTTCATCAGATCTGTCACTCAGTCACCTCTCTCCGTTAATCCCATCTTGACCTCTTGATTGATCGTAATAGAATGACTTCACTATATGAAGTCGCGGAGATCATGATGAACGCCGCCGTCAGGAAATTACGGAAGAAACAGCGCGAAACACTGGAGCAGATTTTTCAAACGCCACCGCCGTCCGGCTTAAAATGGCAGGCAGTTGAGTCACTCATCAGGGCGCTGGATGGCGAGATTAAAGAGGGTAGTGGTTCACGGGTTCGCTTTTTGCTCAACGGAAAAATAGCGCGTTTTCATCGCCCACACCCCTCGCCAGACACGGATAAAGGCGCAGTTGTGAATCTGCGCGAATGGCTGGAAAGTATCGGAGTCGATCCCTATGAATAATCGTTCAAATTCATCAATCACTGTCGCCGGGCAACCTGCCGTCATCACCTATGTCCCTGAAATCAATATGTTCCGTGGACGCTTTACTGGCCTGTCAGGCTACTGTGATTTTGTCTCAGACAGTGTGCAGGGTCTGCACAAAGAAGGTGAGATATCGCTGCGCGAATACCTGGAAGATTGCGCTGCCTCCGGCATTAATCCCTATGCGGAGCAGGAAAAAATTAAGACCTTCACGCTGCGCTACCCTGAATCGCTCGGCGTAAGGCTGTCGCAGGCTGCGGCCCAAAATGAAACCTCGCTTAATGCCTTTATCATTGAAGCGCTCAACGAAAAATTAAAGCAGCGTTAACCGGCATGCTGCCAGTCTCAGACAAAAAAAAGGGGCGATCATCCGATCGCCCCTTTTAACGTTGAGGGTTTACGCCGTCACGGTTTCGGCATCACCTGACCGGCGCGTCACCAGCTTACGCAGTGCGACGTAGAACACCGGCGTCAGGAACAGGCCGAACAGCGTCACGCCGAGCATCCCGGAGAAGACGGTAATACCGGTCACGCCGCGCACCTCTGCGCCCGCGCCTTCACCCAGAATCAGCGGCACCGTACCGGCGATAAAGGCGATGGAGGTCATCACAATCGGACGCAGACGCAGACGACAGGCTTCCAGCGCCGCCTCTACAATGCCTTTGCCCTGAATCTCCAGCTCGCGCGCAAACTCGACAATCAGTATCGCGTTCTTACAGGCCAGCCCCATCAGCACCACCAGTCCGACCTGAACAAACACGTTGTTATCTCCACCGGTCAGCCAGACGCCAAACAGGGCAGAGAGCAGCGTCATCGGCACAATCAGAATCACCGCCAGCGGCAGCGTCCAGCTCTCATACAGCGCGGCCAGCACCAGGAAGGCCAGCAGCACCGCCATCGGGAAGACAATCAGTGCGGTATTGCCCTGCGTTGACTGCTGATAACTCAGGTCGGTCCACTCAATGTTCATGCCGTTAGGTAACAGCTGACCGGACATCGTTTCCAGCTGACGCATCGCCTGCGCTGAAGAGAGCACACGCGGATCGGCATCGCCAATCAGATCGGCCGCGGGGTAGCCGTTGTAGCGGATCACCGGATCGGGGCCGTAGGTGGTGGTGATGTTGACCATGCTGCCAATCGGCACCATCTCTCCGCGGTCGTTGCGGGTGCGCAGGTTAGCGATATCCTCGACGCTGTCGCGGAATTCGCCGTCGGCCTGCGCCATCACCCGCCAGGTGCGACCAAAGCGGTTAAAGTCATTCACGTAAGAGGAGCCGAGATAGGTCTGCAGCGTGCTGAACAGCGCCGTCAGTGACACCCCCTGCGCTTTGGCTTTATCCCGATCCACCTGCACATCCAGCTGTGGCACATTGGCCTGATAGGAGGAGATAGGGAAGTGCATCCCCGGCGTCTGCATAATGCTGCCCGACAGCGTATTAATCGCCGTCTGCAACGCACCGTAACCCAGACCCGCGCGGTCCTGCACATAGAGCGAATAGCCTGAGCCCTGACCCAGCCCCAGAATCGGCGGTGGCATAATCGAGAAGCCAAAGCCCTGCTGGATTTGGGCAATCTTCGCATTGATCTCCGCGTTAATCTCCGCCGCGGTGTGCTTACGCTCGCTGAACGGTTTCAGGCCGAAGAACACCGTGCCGCTGTTCGGCGTATTGGTGAACTGCAGGGCATTCAGGCCGGGGAACGCCACCGCATAGGCGACGCCTTCGGTCTGCATCCCGATTTCGCTCATCTTACGGATCACTTCATCGGTGCGCGCCAGCGAGGAGCCTTCCGGCATCTTCACGCCACCAATCAGGTAGAGCTTATCCTGAGTCGGAATAAAGCCGCCCGGCACGGTGTGGAACATAAATCCGGCACCGGCCAGCAGCAGCAGGTAAACCGCGAACACCGCGCCACGCCGACGCAGCGTCCGGCCAACCAGCGATTCATAGCCATGTGCGCTGCGCTGGAAGAAGCGGTTGAAGGGCCGGAACAGCCAGCCAAACAGCGCATCAATAATCCGCGTCAGCCGGTCTTTCGGCGCGTGGTGATCTTTCAGCAGCATCGCCGCCAGCGCCGGAGAGAGCGTCAGGGAGTTAATGGCGGAGATGACCGTGGAGATCGCGATGGTGGTAGCGAACTGCTTATAGAACTGTCCGGTCACGCCGGAGAGGAACGCCATCGGCACAAATACGGCACAGAGCACCAGCGCAATGGCGATAATCGGGCCGGAGACCTCACGCATCGCCTGATGGGCTGCCGCGCGCGGCGACAGGCCCATCTCGATGTTGCGCTCAACGTTCTCCACCACCACAATGGCGTCATCCACCACGATCCCGATCGCCAGCACCAGCCCGAACAGGCTCAGGGTATTGAGCGAGAAGCCGAGCAGATAGAGTACGCTGAATGTTCCGACCACCGACACCGGCACTGCCAGCAGGGGAATGATGGAGGCGCGCCAGGTCTGCAGGAACAGAATGACGACCAGCACCACCAGAATCACCGCTTCCAGCAGGGTCTGCACTACCGCTTTGATCGAGTCACGAACAAACACCGTCGGATCGTAAGGAGCCGCCCATTTCACATCATTGGGGAAACGGGTTGCCAGCTCATCCATTTTGGCGCGCACCGCATTGGAGAGGTCGATAGCGTTGGCACCCGGAGCCTGGAAGATACCGATACCGACCGCATCTTTGTTGTTCAGCTGTGAGCGCAGGGCGTAACTGCCGGACCCCATCTCAATGCGCGCCACATCACGCAGGCGCACCAGCGAACCATCTTCTGAGGTTTTCAGGATAATGTCGCCAAACTGCTGTTCGCTCTCCAGCCGTCCCTGCGTGTTGATCGACAGCAGAAAATCGCTCTGCTTTTTCAGCGGCTCGGCGCCGAGCTGACCGGCAGAAACCTGCACGTTCTGCTCCTGCATCGCGGTCACTACGTCTGAGGCGGTTAAGCCACGCGCCGCCACCTTGTTCGGGTCCAGCCAGACGCGCATCGCATATTCGCCCGCGCCAAAAATCTGGATCTGACCGACGCCCGGCAGACGCGCCAGCTCATCTTTCACCTTCAGGGTGGCGTAGTTACGCAGGTAGAGTGAATCGTAGGTATTGTTGGGTGAGAACATGTGGACGACCAGCGTCAGGGTCGGCGACATCTTCTGGGTGGTGACACCCAGACGACGCACATCTTCCGGCAGACGCGCTTCAGCCTGCGCGACGCGGTTCTGCACCTGAACCTGCGCCTGATCGGGATCGGTGCCGGGACGGAAGGTGACGGTCGTCACCAGCACGCCGTCAGAACCGGCCACAGATTTCATGTACATCATGTTTTCGACGCCGTTGATCGCCTCTTCCAGCGGCGTCGCCACGGAATCTGCAATCACTTTCGGGTTAGCGCCGGGATACTCGGCGCGCACCTGCACGCTGGGTGGCACCACGTCGGGATATTCGCTGATCGGCAGCAGCGGGATAGCAATCACCCCGGTCACGAAGATCAGGATTGACAGCACCGCCGCAAAAATAGGCCGGTCGATAAAAAAGCGGGAAAAGTCCATAGCGGCCTCGAATTAGTGAGCGGCTGCCGCACGCATGGCGACCTGCTGAGCAGTGACCGGCATGCCGGGCATAAACACTTTCTGCAGTCCGGCGACGATCACCCGGTCGCCCGATTGCAGACCCGCTTTGACGATGCGCAGACCTTCCACCATCGCGCCGGGCTGAATATCGCGCCGCTGAGCTTTGCCTTCCCCGTCCACCACGTAGACATATTTGCGATCCTGGTCGGTCAGCACCGCCTTATCATCGATCAGCATCGCCTCGAACTGCGCGCTGCCTGGCAGACGCACGCGGGCAAACAGACCGGGCGTAAACTGACGCGCCTGATTGTCGAGCAGGGCGCGCATACGAATGGTGCCGGTGCTGGCGGTCAGCTGGTTATCCAAGAAATCGACCTTGCCCTGATGCGGAAAACCCTGATCGCCGACCAGCGCAATCTCAACCGGCAGGGCATGACGCTGCTGGCCCTGACGCGCCATCGCCTGATAGTGCAGGAAGGTGTTTTCATCGACGTCGAAATAGACATACATCTGCTGCTGCGACACCAGCGTGGTCAATACACTCGCGCTGTCACCGGCGGTCACCAGATTGCCGGGGGTGATCATGGCGCGGCTGGCGCGACCGTCAATCGGCGCGGTGACGCGGGTAAAGTCCAGGTTCAGCTGCGCCATATCGACGGCGGCTTCGGCGGCCAGTACATCCGCCTGCGCCTGACTGGCGGCAGCGCGACGCTGTTCCCATACCTCACGCGAAATCGCCTGGGTGCCAATCAGCTTCTCGCTGCGACCCGATTCGCTGCGCGCCAGACTCGCCTGGCTGCGCGCCCGGGCCAGCTCCGCCCGGGCCTGTTCCAGCGCCGCACGGTAACTGCGGTCGTCGATGGTGAAGAGCACCTGACCTTTTTTAACCTCATCCCCTTCGCGATAGTTCACTGACTCGATGTAGCCAGAGACGCGCGGACGCAGCTGTACGCTCTGCACTGCTTCAACGCGACCATTAAAGTTGTCCCACTGGCTCACCGGCTTGATGAGCACCGGCGCGGCGCTTACTTCAGGCGGTGGCGGCGGGGCGTTCTGCGCCACACCCTTATCACAGCCGCTAAGCAGGCTGATAAATATGACCATCCCTGACAGGGTCAACCCCTGACGAACCCGGTTCGTAATCATTGTTGTTATTCCGCGATAAATAGAAAAGACGACCTGCAGGCCAATATTTGCAACTTTTAAGATTGCAATTAATCGCAGGGAGTGTAGGCTTGCGTCGCGGGCAACTGCAAGAATAACAGATACACTTTATGTGCGGTTTAGTGTGGGGCGATGAAAGCCTGAGCAATCCGGGAAAAACCCTGGAAAGTGTGCGGCATTTAATGTACCAATAAAACTTGCATTAAATGGCATAGTCAGCCACCCTTAAGTGTAACTGCAACTGATACTAATACTTTTCGCTACAGCGACAGGAGAGACTGGAATGATGAGTGACGCCTTTATTCACGATTTAATCGACTGGATTGATAACAACATCGAAGCACGTCTGGACCTGGATACCGTTTCAGAGCGCGCGGGCTACTCCAAGTGGCACCTGCAGCGTATGTTCAAAGAGCACACCGGCTATCCCCTGGGTGAGTACATCCGGGTGAAGAAGCTGAAAAAGTCTGCCGATCGCCTGACCAGCACCGATGAACCGATTCTGAACGTCGCGATTTCCCTGGGCTTTGACTCTCAGCAGTCTTTCAACCGCAGCTTTAAACGCCAGTATGGTGTGGCACCGGGTGCATGGCGTCGTCACAGCGGTGATTCGCACGCTGCATAACTTCGCCAGGGCCAGCCTGTCTGGCCCGCGCTTTCCTCCGGGCGCAAAACTGGTATCATCTGCATCCTGTCGTCACGGATGCCATCATGTCAAAAAAACTCTGGATTGGACTTTTCTTTGTCCTCGCGGCCTGCTTTTACGGCCTTAAACCTTATCTCAACACCGTTTCTGCGCCGGCTCAGGCCGATATCGCCACCCTGACCGATGCCCACACCGTAGCGCGCTGGGTGCTGCAGCATCAGCAGTTACCGGACTACTACCTGACCAAAAACGAAGCGCGGCAACGCGGCTGGAATCCGGCCAAAGGTAACCTGTGTGAAGTTCTGCCTGGCAGGGCCATCGGCGGTGACCGTTTTGCTAACCGCGAAAAGCGGCTGCCCCCGCGTGCGGGTCGCCAGTGGTATGAAGCGGATGTGAATTACCGCTGCGGACATCGCGACGCCGATCGTCTGGTCTACTCCTCTGACGGGCTGGTGTTTCTCTCCACCGATCACTACCGCAGCTTCAGACAGGTGCCCTGATGCTTGAACTGAACTTTGATCTGCGCGAACTCACCACGCGCGCGGCTTTTTATCGCGAGTTTGCCGGGCAGAGCGGCTGTCCGCCGACCTTTGGTCATAACCTGGATGCGTTGTGGGACTGGCTGACGGGCGGCATGGCGCTGCCTGCCACACTGCGGTTGCAGCATTACGCGGCGCATCAGGCTGATTTAGCGCCGGTGCTGGCGCTGCTGGAAGAGGCGGCGCAGTCGCTGGAAGGCGAACTGCACCTGATCGTGGAGTAAGCCGGCAACGGTTTTTTATTGCCGTCTCAGACTCAGGTCGGCCGGGAAGCAGGGTGCAGTCGCACAGAGGCGAACTGCACCCGATTATCGATTACGTGCGCAGCGGCTTAAGCAGGGCAATCAGCGCCTCGCGGGCCGCCAGCGGCAGATCGCCACCGCCGGTAAAGCCGTTGTTCTCAACGATCACCTGATTCAGTCCCACCAGCCAGTCGTAGATGTAATAGGCGGTGTGATTCGCCGGTGCCGCAGAGAGTCTGGTCAGGCGCTGACCGGCACCGAAGCTGACGCTGGGAGCGGGCGGGCGCGAGAAAATCACCTGACCGCGGTTGACGCGGCTGGCGGGACGTTCTGATTCCGGGCGCTGTAAAAAGCCGAGCCAGGCCACAAAATCGCCCAGCACCGTCATCGCCCGCGTCACCTGCCGGTCGGCGCGGGATTCGTGCGTCACGCTTTGCGTGTCAGGTTCGTGCAGCGCCTGCTGCAGTTTTTGCGCAATATCGGTGCGGAACCCGGCGGTGATCAGCTCTTCTACCAGCCACTCCATCGTCGCCTTATCCACGTTAAGTAACGCCAGCAGGCTGCGGTTTTCCGGCAGCTGACGCAGATGATCCAGCCACAGCAGCAGCACCTGGCGCGGAAACTGCTGGCTGCTGTGCAGGCTCTGACGCGGCTGAACCGGTACGTCAGCGGGTGCGTCACTGAACAGGTCAAATTCAAACCCGATGCCGAACTGATTCTCCGGCGCCTGATGGGCCGGTTTGCTGCCCGGCAGGGTCGCCTGATTGAGCCACAGCTGACGCAGGGCTTCACGCGGCGGCTGCAGACGCTCCAGCAGCTCGCCATGCAGGCCGGTGCGATGCTGTAAACATTTCAGCAGCGTGTCGGCGATGTTCTGCTTGCGTGCCGCCTGTTCCGGGCTGGCACCCGCTTCGGTCCACGGCAGTAAACGCCGCTCTACGACGGTGTGCTGAATCTGCGCGAGCTGGGCCAGCAGCATGTCGCGGCGGGCGTCAGGCTGCATCTCATCCTGCAGCCAGCTTGCCATGCGATCGACGCCCGCGCGATCCAGGGCCAGCATGGAGCCCCAGTGCTGACCGGGCTGTCCCATCTGCCGCTGCACCGCCTCATCCACATTAATCTGCTGATGACGGGCGTCGAAGGGGGTGATGGCCCAGATGAGGCGCGGTTTCTCTGCGGCCTCCTGAGCAGGCTGCTGGCGCTGCCATTCGCGCAGCGTTTCGCTGACCCGATCCGCATCCTGACGCTGGCTGGCCGCCGTGCAGACCAGCAGCAGATCGATCGCCTGTCGCGCGGCATAAAAGCCAGGCAGCAGGGCGCGTTTCTGTTCCAGCAGCTGTGCGCGCAGCGGGTCCTGCTGCTGCAGGCGCTGACGATCTTCCTGGGTCGCCACATCACTGGCGTGACCGGGCGCGGGCAGCTCCAGCATATCAGCATCATCATAGAGCGCGGTGCGCGGGGTGGAGCTCAGCGGCACCAGCACTTCCAGCGTCAGCAGAGCCAGCAGGCCCAGCGGGACGCGCTGGGCCTTGCCGATGCGGTTGCCGTTCAGCGGGCAGACTTCCACCGGCTGCTGCTGATCCTGTTCGCTGGCTGGCACAATCAGCTGCCCGGCAGGCAGCAGGGCGTTATCGACCAGCAGGCTTAAGGGGGCGAGCACCCGGCTGCTGTTACGCAGCTGATGGCGCAGATGCAGCAGCGTGCGCAGCATCTCGCTCAGCGCCGGTTCGGCGGGCCAGAGCAGGGAGAAAAGCTGCACCCGGTCGTCGACGCTCAGCCAGGGAGCCAGCTCAACCGCCTGCGGCCAGAAGTGGCGATCCAGGCGCGCATCGTAGTGCGGACGGCGACGGCACCAGGACCAGAGCGTGACCAGCGCATCACTGTCCAGACCGGCCAGCGGTGAGGCGAGGCGATGGCGCTGCAGACGCTGCAGCCCGCTGTCGATCTGCGCCACATCCGGTGTGCCTGCAGCGGAACAGGCGAGCATCAGACGGATAACTTCTGCGTCATTCAGCAGGGTCAGTTCAACCGGCCACTCAGTCGAGAGCGGCTCGCGCTGATGGCTGAAGCGGGTGGCGGTGGCAAAATCCAGGTTGCCGGGATTGATATGCTGGAACCAGTAGAGCTGTTTGTCGCCCATGCGGGTCACCAGCTGGCCCTGTGCATCGGCCACCATCTCGTTAAGCAGCCAGGCTTTGCCGGCCTGCGACTGACCAAACAGGGCCAGCGTCACCGGACGGGCGACCTGCTGTGCCAGCGCCTGGGTCTGCACGCGTGCCTGACGCAGTTGCAGCGTCAGCGTTTCCGCCTCCAGCGCCAGACGCGGCGACTGCTCACGGCTGTTCTCAATCCATTCCAGACTGTTGTTCAGGGCGTCCTGTAACAGGCCCAGACGTTTTGCCAGCGTCTGAGGCTGGCGGGGTTTCAGGGCTTTCATCGTTTACACACGCTCCCGCTGTCAATCCAGTATTGCGCATTGGCGTTGCCGGTCGCCGACAGGGTATTCAGCTTCAGACTCAACTGCTCCAGCGGCACTCGGGTGCCATCATCCAGCTGCGCATCGCTCAGCACCAGGTTTTCCGGGCCGGACGCACCGGGGCCGGCTTTGACCGCCAGGCGGATGCGCAGCACGCTTTCGCCCGCCACTTTACGCGCCAGCGTCGGGTCGTTCAGCGTCAGGCTGTAAAGCGGTGAGGCGGGCCAGCGATCGTTATCGAGCTGGCGGAAGCCCAGACAGACGTTACCCCGGATACGGAAACTGCGTTTCCGGTCCAGCGCAAAGCCGGGATCGTCGAGGTCAATGTCGCTGTAGCAGAGATTCTCATCCGTCAGGGCCTGGTTTTCATCGAGCATACCCAGATAGCGGATGGTCGAGTAAGGTTCAAAATCGCCCGCGCGGAACCAGAAGCTGCTGAGGCGCAGATCCAGCGCCAGCAGGCAGAGCATCGCGCCGACGGCGGCGGTCGATTTCGGGTTGTCGATGCGGCCATGCTTGTTAAACGGATACCAGTCGCTGGTGTGATAGCCTTCCAGTGACAGAATGCGGCTGCCCGGCAGTGGCTGCAGATGGCGCACCAGCGCCTGAATGCCAGGGAAGCGTGACGGACGCCCGGTCAGCAGCAGCACATCGCACTGGTAGAGCGAGACCACCTCACACATGGAGCGCAGCGCCGGGATGATGGCCATCCGGTGCTGCATAAACTCGCCGTGCAGCTGCGCGAGGCTCACGACCAGCGGCACCTGCAGCAGATCAAAGCGGCTGTTGCCGCCCAGCTCACGCTGGATCTCGCCGTTAACAAAGGCGAGCACCGCCTCGCCAGGCGTCTGCTCAACCAGTTCGCCGAACAGGGCGTTGATTTCTGCGTGACTCTCCAGCGGATCCCAGTTCTCATAGCGTTCCAGCACCGCCTGCGCCAGCGGAATAAATAGCTGCAGCGTAACCTGCTGACGCAGCGTGGCCTGACCGTCCATGCGGCTGTCGTGACCAAACAGCTTATTCATCAGCGGTTCCGCCAGCGTCAGGCCCGCTTTCTGCAGGTGCTGCTGCAGCGCCGGTAAGATCCACAGCTGAATCACATCCAGCAGGATGTCATCGCCCGCCACCTTAAAGCCTTCGCGAAACAGCAGGCGCGGCGTGATTTTAACGTTGTTGCCCTGACCATCATCCAGACGATACTGGGTAATCGCCAGGTCGGTGGTGCCGCCGCCGATGTCAATCGAGGCGATGCGCAGGCTTTTACCTGGCAGTTCGCCCTCATCGCGCGGCCGATCGGGACGCGCCATGCTGCTGAAAAAGTCTTCAGCGCGACCGGCAAAGTTGACCTGCGTCTCATTGAACAGCCAGACCATCTGCCCACAGGTGGCTTCATCCCACTCCATCTGCACATCCGGCAGCGGTTTCGGGTTCTGACGCGAGACGGCCGGCGCCAGGTCATCCTCATCCGCGAGCCAGCCTTCGGCTTTCCAGACCAGCGCCAGCGCCTCCTGCATCCGGCGACGGAAGATTTCACGCTCCGGCTTGGGCATCGCGGACGGCAGCGTCAGGATCACATGGCGCAGCTGACGCGGCGCGTGACTCTGTGGCATACGCTGACGCTGAGCCGCGCTATTCATCTGCATCAGCGCCTGAGCCAGCAGCTCACAGAGCATAAAGGTCATCAGCGAACTGCGGCTGTAGTGCGGTGAAAAGACCGGCAGACGATCGTCCGGCGCCAGTGTCGACAGCGGCTGGCCTTCATCGTTCAGCAGCGTGGTAAAGGGGGCACCATAAGCCAGCGGTTCCGCCTGCTCGCCCGGTGTGTTAAAGCGCCAGCCCGGCTGATAGCGCGCCTCATCCCACAGATAACGGCGCGGGCTGGAGAGGCCGGTGCTGCCTTCCAGTCCCGCACGCTGCAGGGCCAGACGGCTCGCCTCACGACCGACACGCGTCAGCGACGGCCACATAAACGCCTGTTCGCGCCCGCTCTCCAGCGAAAAGTTCGCTTTACCAAAGCGGGTTTCGGCAAATTCCAGACGGCTGTCAAACAGCTCGTTGTAAACCTGATGCGGCTGAGAGAGGTCGCGCAGCTGCAATTCATAGGTCTGCTTCAGGCCGTTGCTCTCTTCCGGGTGATCTTCCACCAGGATGCCGCAGGTGTGGGAGTTGCCCACATCAAGGATGATATCGACGTTAACCGCCGGGGTCTGCAGTGTGGCGGCCTGAATGTGGATCTCGCTGAGGTCGAGCTGCTGGCCCAGCAGCTCCAGCAGATTCAGGTAGTGCGCCTGATACTCAAATTCACGCAGCGCCTGTTTGATCGCCTGCTCGCGGCGGTCGCTGACGCGGTCGGTAAAGGATTCGCGCAGCCAGCCATCGACCCAGGTCAGATCGAGAAAGTCGCCCAGCTCGTAGTTGTGCCAGGCGAGGGCAAAGGTGACCCCATTCTGCGCATCCGCCGGGGTAAGGCCCAGTTGCTCGCCGCCATCCTCTTCCGCCACGCAGCGGGTATCAAAGGCAAGGGTAACGCGATGGGTATTGCCCGCCGCGTCCGGTGCGGGCAGGGCAACCAGACGCATCCGCGCCCAGTTTTCAGGGCCACCGATAAAACGACGTCCGCTGGCGCAGCGCAGCATGGGCAGCGGCAGCCAGCAGGCTGACAGCAGCGTCAGGGAGTCCGCCAGCACGATATCGGATTCCGGGCGCACCACTTCGGCAGCACCACCATCTTCCGGATAGAGCAGGAACTTTCCGCTGTTGCCATCGACGTTCAGGCGCAGCAGCGGGCCGTTGGCCGTCTGGCGCACAAACTGACGGCGCGCCGGGGTATCTGAGAGTTGCAGGCCAAAATCCAGGAACTGCACGCCGCTGTTTTCAATCAGCGAAATTTTTTGTTTGTCATCGATCAGGGGAGCCAGCATCGTTATTTACTCTCACGCTTAATCGTCATCGGGAAGACCCGGTCTTCAGCAAACTGCGCTTCGCACTGCGCTGCGCCAATGCTGGCGTGGCAGACAAGCAGCGGCATACGGTAGCGCGAATTATTCTGGCACTTCGCGGTGTAGCGGCTCTCAATCACCAGATTACCGGCGCTGGTCATGGCGGCGCTGACATCGGCTTTACAGCTGGTATTACCCTGAGTGACCTGCACGCTGCCTTTACCATTTTTAAACTGGAAGCGCATCACGGGTGGCTTACCGGTTGGCGTCGGCATCTGGTTGATGGTGACCCGCCAGCGGCCATCGATCACCTGCACCTGCCCGTCACGCACCGCATCAGGCGTCACAATCAGATCGTCTGGCTTCGCCGGTACCGTCGGGGTCGCTTCACTGGCAAGGGTAGCAGACGCGGCGGCAGGCGGGGTCTCGGTGGTGCTGGCCGCTGTCTGCGGCTGTGTGTCCGGGCGCGCTTCAGCCGTGGCCGTTACCGCTGGTGGGGTGAGGGTGGCCGGCGTCGTCACCGCGGGCGCGCGGGCGGCCTCGGTCGGTGCAGCAGCCACCGGAGGCTGGCTCGCCGTGACTGCCGGCGTGGCGGGAGCAGGCACCGTAGCCGGGGTCGCCGCTGGCTTCGCCGTTGCCACCGGGGTGGACTCAGAGGGTGAACGATGCAGCAGCACGGCCACCATGACGGCGGCGGCAATCGCGACCGGTGGGAGCAGATACCAGATGCGGAAACGGCGACGCGCCGGGAGAGGCGCAACGGGCTGAGTGTCGACAGGCGCAGCAGGCTGGGGTTCCGGTTCAGGCAGGATCTCAGGTTCCGGAACTGGTGGCGGCGCGAGGGTCTCCGGCTCTGCCACGACAGGCGCGGCAGGCAACACAGCCGGTGGCGGTTCAACCAGCGCCACCGGCAGATTCTCTTCAAGGGTGTCACGCAGGCAGGCCAGCGCGTCATCGCGGCTGCGCGCCTGCGCGTCGACAAAGCCCCAGAACGTGATCACCGGTTTGCCATCGACCAGATAGACATACTGCTGGTCGGGAAATTGCAGGGTTTTGCTCAGCAGCGCGCCAAACAGGCGCATCGACGGGTTCTCTGCCGCGCGCGCGCGCGTACTGAGATCCTGCATATCCTGCTGGCAGGCGGTAAGGTGCTGCAGCGCCGCGCGACGCTCATGATCGCTGGCACCCAGCCAGGATTTCACCCGGCCGCTGAAAGGGGCATACCAGTCGAGGCGGTCGCCCCGGTCGTTGGCCTGGGGAATGGCCAGGCAATCTGCCAGTGCGCTTTGACGGCGCAGGCGCAGGGTTTCACGAATTTGCAGTGCTGAGGCGTAGACCGGCTGGCCATTTTCACCTAATGCCAGAACTGCATCTAAATTACCGCTGCGCAGAAAAGTTTTTGCCACCTGTTGGGCCCTTATAGGTCGTTGTCTGAGGCAGAAAATCGCGTGTTATCGACGATTACGTTGATTTTACGCGGGGCAATGACAAATCAAACGGCAGAAAAGGGGCTAAATCCAGCGTTTTTTTCACTGGCTGGCGGAAAAACAACCGCCAGTTCAGTGAGATCAGCAGATTCAGGCATGTCTGCGCACCAGCAGCAGATGGGCGACAATGCCGCCCACCAGGCCCCAGAAGGCCGGACCGATACCCAAAAGCGAGACGCCGGAAGCGGTGATCAGAAAAGTGATCAGCGCGCTGTCGCGTTCAGCAGGCTGTTCGAGCGCGCGCTGCAGGCTGCCACCCAGCGTGGCAAGCAGAGCCAGTCCCGCCAGCGCTTCAATCAGTACTCCAGGCAGGGCGCTGAACAGCACGGCGATCAACGCCCCGGACGCACCCGCCAGCAGATAGAAAATCCCCGCCAGCACCGCCGCGCGCCACCGTTGCTGCGGATCGGGGTCGACCTCATCACTCATGCAGATCGCCGCGGTAATGGCCGCCACACAGACGGAAAAACCGCCAAACGGTGATAACAGCAGCGCCGTCAGGCCAGTCCAGCTCATCAGGGCAGACACCGGCGCACGATAACCGTGCGCCTGTAAGGTCGCGATACCGGGGGCGTTCTGCGACGCCATCGTGACCAGGAAATAGGGCACACCGATCCCCAGCAGGGTGGTCAGGGTAAAGTGCGGCATCACCGGTTCGGGCAGCATTACGCTTAAGGGCTGCGGCGGAAAGTGAATGGCGTGTTGCGCCAGCGCGACGGCGATACCGATCAGCAGGGTGATCAGAATGGCATAGCGGGCCAGCCAGCGGCGGGCCAGCAGCCAGGCGAGACACATGCTGCCGCAGAGCACAAAGTTGGTCTGCAAATCGGCAAAGGTCTGCAGCCCGAAGCGCAGCAGAATCCCGGCCAGCATCGCCGCCGCCAGCGAGGCGGGAATGTGATTCATCAGTCGGGCAAACAGTCCGGTGACCCCGCACAGGACGATGAGAAGATTGGAGAACACAAAGACGCCCACCGCCTCGTTCAGCGAAATGCCATGAAAACTGGTGGCCAGCAGCGCCGCGCCGGGTGTTGACCAGGCGGCCAGCACCGGCATGCGGTAGCGCAGCGACAATCCCAGCGAGGCGATCCCCATCGCGATGCCGAGTACGGAGAGCCAGCCGCCGATCTGTGCCGGTGTGGCGCCCGCCGCCTGAAACATCTGGTAAATAATGGCGCCGCTGCTGCTGTAGCCCACCAGCACGGCGACAAAGCCGGAAACCACCATCGGCAGGGTAAAACGGGGATGTTCCACTCTTTTCATCATCGCTCTCTCTCACCCTCAGCGAAGGTGAATCAGTGTTGTGCGTTATAGCGCACATGATTGCATGATACGCTATAACGCACAAGTGATACACTGGCAGCATAACGTCAGCTCATTGACGAAAAATGCAGGAGAAAAAATGGCAGATTTTCAGCAACACCTGAGCGCCGCGCTCAGACAGTTGCGCCAGGCCAACGGCTGGAGCCTGACGCTCACGGCGGAGCGAACCGGCGTCAGTAAAGCGATGCTGGGGCAGATTGAGCGCGGCGAATCGAGTCCGACCGTGGCCACGCTGTGGAAGATCGCCACCGGTTTCAGCGTTCCCTTTTCCTTTTTTATCGACGGACGGGTGCTTCCCTCTGGCGCGGTCGCCGGGTTCAGCCAGCCCAACGCCGAGATGACGGTTCATCCGCTGCTGCCTTACGATCCGCAGCTGCGTTTTGATCTGCTGGCGGTTGAGCTGGCAGCGGGCGCGCAGAGCCAGTCGTCCCCCCATGAAGCGGGCTGTGTCGAGCAGGTGGTGGTGATTGAGGGCGAGCTGCTGCTGGGCGTCGGTGATATCTGGCGACGACTGGTGGCGGGAGAGGCGTTCCAGTTCAGGGCGGATGTGGCACACAGCTACCGTAATCCGCTGGCGACGCCACTGCGTTTTCACAGTCTGATCCACTATCTGCAGCGGCCGGACGTTACAAATTGATACCTGAGTAAACTACACAGTTTACCTTCGTATCTCTATACTTTCGCCTGGCTACGGAGACCGGCAATGAGCGATCTGACTGAATCGGCAGCCCTGCTGCGCATGCTGGTGGGTAAGCTGAGTCGCCGACTGCGCGAATCGGCCCCACCCGGTGAGTTAACCTGGTCACAGGTGGCGGTACTGGGCCATCTGGTGCGGGACGGGGCGATGACGGTGACGCAGCTGGCCGCGGCGGAAGGCGTGCGCAGCCAGTCGATGGGCAGCACCGTTGCGGGGTTACTGGCGGCGGATCTGGTGACAGGGGAATCCGACCCGCACGATGGACGCAAGACCCGCTACCTGCCAACCGCGGCCAGCCTGGCGGTGATTGCTTCCAGCCGCGCGATGCGTGACGACTGGCTGGTACGGACGCTGGAGGCCCGGCTGACACCGGCTGAACAGCAGCAACTGACCGACGTTCTCCCTTTACTGCAGCGACTCGCTGACCATTCACTTTAAGGATTTAATATGGCTGTAACCACACTTGATGCAAAAACGGCGCTGATTGTTATCGACCTGCAGCATGGCATTGTGGCGCTGCCACTGGTTCATGAGCCGCAGCCGGTGATCGAACGCTGTGCCGCGCTGGCGGCGGCATTCCGCCAGCATAATCTGCCGGTTGTGCTGGTTAACGTGGCCGGTGGTGCGCCAGGCCGCACTGAGCAGGCCCGTCACAGCGGTGAACTGCCTGCCGACTGGGCGACGCTGGTTCCGGCAATGACGCCGCAGCAGAATGACATCACCATCACCAAAAAGAGCTGGGGCGCGTTTCAGGCCACGGCGCTGCACGAGGAATTGCAGCAGCGCGGCATCACCCAGGTGGTGATCTGTGGGATCGCGACCAGTATCGGCGTGGAGTCCACGGCGCGACAGGCCTATGAGTCAGGTTACAACGTCACGCTGGCGACCGATGCGATGACCGATCTCAACATTGATACGCACAACAACAGCATCAATCTCATTTTCCCGCGCCTGGGTGAAACCGGCAGCAGTGAGGAGATTGTTGCGCTGCTGCCGCAGGCCTGATCTGACTGAGTATCAGGCAAAAAAAGTCCTGCCACGGAGGGCAGGACAGGGATGGCTGAACGTACCACCTTCAGTTAAAAGCTAAAACGGTAACCGGCATTGAGCTGGCGTTGATCAAAGCGCTGACCGGTCGTTAAATCGGCTTCCAGATAAAGATGATGTGCGGTGTCTATATCGGCACTGACTCCCAGTCCGTTGCGCAAGGCATTTCCGCTGAAATCCGCTTTCTCAGTTGAACCGTTCAGAGCATATTGCATGCTGGCTGAAAACTCGCGTTCCACGCCGGTTTTGAAATAGACATTGTAATTCGTTGCTCCACTTTTCTGACTGTATCCTGCCAGCGCGCCTGCCCGACCGTTAACAGAATGATAATCTTTAAACGCGATAACCAGACCGTTGCTGGCCCGGGTCTGCGACCCTTTCTGCCGGCCTGCGGTAATCTGAGCCTGAGGTTCGAGATAAAAGCCCTGGTCATCAGGAGAGAAGTGAAAACGCCTGCCCGCCTCAACGGAAAATGTGAATCCGGTTGATTTGGCCTGACCGGAAACCAGATTCTGCTGGCTATCTTTCACCTTGAACTGATTGCGGATGCGGTTGATCTTAACGACCTGATCGACGTAAAAACCGTTATCGGCGGCCCAGGTCAGATAGCCCCCCACATGTTCTGATTTGGCCGTACCCTCGCCCCCCCGGTAGTGAGGTGAGGCGTGGGTGGTCCCTATAAACAGGCCGCCTGACACGTTTATATCGTCGGCCAGGTGCTTATCTGCGCCAAACTGATAGCCGCTGTAGCCCATTTCAAAGTCACTCAGCCTACCGCCTGAGAAGGTGTTCAGTTTACCGCCGAATCCCCGCAGCCAGACATTCCCTTTCGCATGGTCCTGACGGATGTCGCCCAGTCGCTGAAACAGGGTTTGCGTTTCGACATAGTTCATCAGGTAACTGACATGCAGGAAATTACCGCCTGCATCTGCCGTGGTGGTAATCGGGGGCGCTGGCGTCGGCGCCGGTTCAGGTTCAGGTTCTGGCGCAGGCTGCGGAGCAGGGGCTGGATCTGGTGCCGGATCCGGAGCGGGTTCTGGTTCCGGTGCTGATGCGGCGCCGGAAGAGTAGAGTTCCCAGTTCGTGCCGGTTTTACGCACTGAGTAGAGATAGCCGCCCAGTTCAATATCCGATGCTGTGGTAAAATTTGCTATCCCGTCAGGAGTTTCTGCCACGGTTAATAACTCATGGCCTGTTGTCGCCAGACTGCCCTGATTAACAAATGACAAGGTGAAGTCACCCTGGCTGCTGTTTGTGACAACCAGCTTATCGCCACGGTTATTAACGCCATCACCTTCACCCACCGGATCAACACGCATATTGAAATTACCGCTACCTGACAGATCGGCAACGGTTAAGGTGGAATAATCGGATGCAGAGATTGACCGGGTAAAATCAATCCGCCCCTTATTCATGTTTAACCGATCCACATTTGAATTTGCGCTGACATACCAGTCACTTTTATCTAAGGTCGTATTCAGATACCCCTTATTTACACCGTCGCTGATGGCTGCGCCTTGCCAGACCGAGCCGGGCTGCAGCGCTAAATCAACGAAGCCGCCGCGGGAATAAACGGAACCTGTCATATTCAGTTTGCCGTCGATATTAACCACGCCCTGTGCGTAACCTGCATCATATTGCGTGGCGATGGCGAACTGATCTGGCGAGGCCATGGTGATATCGATATTACCGGTCAGATTGATCTCGCCGCCTTTCATTGCGTAAAGCGCCGCTACGGGGTTGACTGCACTCATGATTGAAACATTATTACCCGAGATATGACCCTCGTTCAGCGCCCACAGCGCCATGCTGGCGCCGGTAATATCGGTCTCATCAAGCGTAACAGAGGAGCCAGGCGTCTGGGCAGAAGCGGCATAATAACCGCCTGAATGAAGGCTGTTTCGCTGTTCTGCTGTTCCTTTGTAGTTAATGATTGCTGACGTGCCGCTGGCGACGATGCTGCCAGCCTGTTCAGACGTCACATGGCTGCCGGGACCAATATCAGCAACGCCATTCTGACGCACCTCAAGACCAACAGAGCCGCTTCCTGTCGTATTAATGGTCAGATTATCAGCGGCAAGTTCACCAAAGTTCCAGATACCAAAGGCGTTCGCGCCAGTTGTCGTGATGGTGCTTCCGGATCCCAGATTCGCGAGCGAATCGGCCTGCAGATTGAGGCCATAAGCAGAATCGCCTGTCGTGTTGAGCGTCAGTTGATTTGCGGTCAGTGATGTGCGGCGGGATGACTCTCTCCCATTCAGGGCATGGACCCTGATAGCGTGGCTTCCTCTGCCCTGAGTCGATAGGGTGCTGCCACTCCCCAGGTCCACGCGGGTGCCCGCATTGCTGACGCTGAGGCCAAAACCACCGTCTCCTGTCAGATTCACCGTAAGGGCTTCCGCTTTCAGCGATGACGCTCCCCGAATCAGGATACCGGAAGCGGTAGCGGTTCCGGTCACATTGACAGTGGTTCCCGTCCCCAGATCGGCAGTAATATCCTGACCCGTAATATTAATGCCCAGGGCACTATTTCCACTGATATTGAGAGTAAGTCCTTCCGCAGACAGCTGGCTCTCATTCCCCCAGATGACTACGCCGCGTGCATAATTATCGGCATCAGTAACGTTTATAAAAGCGCGACGACCCAGATTAACAATTCCGGTCTGATTGTAGGGATTGACGACGCCATATAGCCCGCCTGAATAGGTGGCGTCTCCGGTCAGAATGTCGCCATCATTCAGGGTTATATTGGCCCCTGTCTGGCTTCCGATATTCTCACCCGCCACGTTACCGCTCATCATAAATCCTGTCAGTAACGCCAGCGGCGTTAAACGACTCATTATCTTATTCATCAGCAAAACATTCCCTGTGTGGCACGAAAAATCAACGCGCACACAGAAAGATTAATTATTCAATGTGCGGCTAAGCAGATACGTTTGAGCTGATAATAATTTATCAGGGAAGGCGGGTTCTATTTTTGATTTATCCCAAATGCGCCCCGGTTTCTATTATCAAAAGAGGGTTCTGGTTGCAATAAGGTTACGGGGGTGGGTAAATAAGGGGCTTTTTTTATGAGTGCGGGCTTGTGTGAGTTATTAATTAACTAAGAAGGTAACGGATATTATTAATTGGTAATTCAGGGTTCGACGGTAATAAGTGGCTTTATAAAAGCCACTTATTAAATTAGTTAAATGCGTAACTCACCGTGAATCCAGCGCTGTAATTACGACCGGGCGCAGACTCGAAATAACGGCCATTACTCTCGTTCACAATCACCGACCCCACGTAATGCCGGTCAAACAGGTTATCGACCCGCCCAAACAGATCCAGCGTCCACGCGTCCAGTTTCCATTTATAGCCACTGTTCAGTGCGGCCACCGTGTAGGAAGGGGTGTTAACGCTATTCTGATCTTCAGCGGCAATCTGGCTCAGGTAGCGCACTTCGCTTCCCGCATAGAAACCCTCTTCCGGCAGGTAGCCCAGGCCTGCGTAGGCCATGTTGCGGGCAATGCCTGGAATGCGGTTGCCGTCACAGCTGTCACTGCCGCAGGCATTGCTGCGATAGCGCGCATCCAGCAGGGTGTAAGCCATCTTCAGCCGCCAGTCCCAGGCAAACTGCTGGTCCAGGCTCAGCTCAAGACCGCGACGGCGTGTCTGACCGGCGTTTTTATAGGTGGTACGACCGCCGCTGCTGGCATCTGCCACAATCTCATCGCGGGTGTCAGTCTGGAACAGCGCCGCGCTCAGCAGGCCATTGCCGATGCGTTTTTTGGTGCCTGCCTCCAGCGTGTCGCTGGTGGCGGGTTTCAGTCCCAGGTTCAGGCCGGTCGCATTATCCGAACGATAGGAAAGCTCATTGATGGTCGGGGTTTCAAAGCCGCGCCCGGCAGAGATCCACACGTTCCAGCCGGGATCAACGGCATACTTCAGCGCCGCCGCGGGCAGCCACTTGTGATAGCGCGCATTCCCGCTGTCGTCGCCGTTGCCGGGACGAATGTAGAAGTCATTCGAGTCAAAGTTGACGGTGCTGAAGCGCACGCCCGCATCGAGCGAAAGCTTATCCGTCAGTTGCCAGGCGGTCTGCAGGTAGGGATCGAGCGTCCACATCAGGTTGCGCTCGTTGCGTCGCAGATTGCCCTGTTCGCCCAGGTGCGTAACGCCGTCACTGACGGTGAAGTTCTCGTAGCCCTTACGGCGCTCGCTCATGGTTTCATAGTCGAGGCCACCGGTCAGCGCTACCGGAATGGACAGCAGGGTATCGCGATGAGTCCAGCGGGTGTCTGCACCCTGATAATGGCGGGTCAGGGCGATCACGCCACCGGGATGGGAAGGTTTAAGCTGCACCGTGGCGGGAATCGACTGGAACTGGGTCGTTTCGCGCATGCCCGCATAGAGCATGACGCTGAGGTCGTCATTTTCACTCATCTGGCGCTGATAGCGCAGACCGCCCTGGGTCTGATTGACCGTTTTGCGGGTGTTATAGAGCGAGACATTGTTCACCACCTGACGCGGATTGTCGCGCCACTGTGCCGCGGTCAGGCCGCCCGGGTCCTGTGCGTCGATGTGAACGCTGTTAAACAGCAGCGTCAGGGTACTGACATCATCAATGCGCACGCCGAGTCTGGCGTTTCCGAGGTTTTTCTGGGCGGAGCTGTGGTCGCGATAGCCGTGGGTGGTAAAGCGGGAGGCAGAAACGGTGTAGTTCACATCGCCGGCATGCGAGCCGTCACCGGTCGCGCCGCTGGCTTTAACACTGTTGCGCCAGCTGCCATAACTGCCGTACCAGCTGCCGGCTTCCAGCGTCGCCGGCTGCTGCCCCTGCTGTGTCGTGACGTTGATGACCCCGCCTGACGCATTGCCATAGAGTGCAGAGAAGGGGCCGCGCAGCACTTCAACATGGTCAACCGAGCCGATATCAATATTTGAGGTCTGTGACTGCCCATCCGGCATGGTCGCCGGAATGCCATCCACATAGATGCGCAGGCCGCGCACGCCATAGGTGGAACGGGAGCCAAAGCCGCGCATCGAAATCTGCAGGTCCTGGGCGTAATTCTGCCGGTTCTGGATCTGCAGACCGGGCACGCTGCTGAGGTTTTCCGTCAGGTTCACGCGCGGGGCGGCCTGGCGCATATCGTCGCCGCTGACCACGCTCAGAGCCGCGGGGGTATCGAGTTCGTTGAGGCCCTGTTCTGACGGTGCGGCGGTGACGACCAGGGTCGCGTCGTTATCCGCCGCCAGCAGCGGCAGCGGCAGCATGGCGGGCAACATGACCAGCGTCATCTGACGCAGAGAAATTATTTTCATTATAAGTCGCCTGGAAAAGAGAAGAGGTATTGAACCAGATGGAACAATTGTCGCGTATGGTAAGGGTTTGCCCGATTGGGGTACACCGTTTCGGGCTGGATTTTTTCTCTGTTTACCGCCAGGCTGAAACGCAACTTTACTGGTCACGGGCATCCACCGTTGTGGGATGCCGTCAGATAACTCAAGGGAGTCAGCATGAAACAACCTGAAGTAGCGGTTCTGGGATTAGGCGCAATGGGGCACGCATTTGCCGCTAATCTGCTGAAGAAAGGCTTTACCGTGCACGGCTGGAATCGCACCCGCGCACGCGGGGAAGATTTGCTGGACGCGGGGTTGCAGCTGGCTGACACGCCGGACGAGGCGGTGCGGCAGGCGGATGTCGTGATCGCCATGCTGGCGGACGGTGATACCACTGAGCAGGTGCTGCATCAGGTTAAGGAAGCCCTTAAACAGGGTGCAACGCTGTGCCAGATGGGCACCATCGGGGTGGAAAAAACGGACGCGCTGATCGCCTTTTTCGCAGAGGACCGTCCCGATCTGCTGTTTATTGATGCGCCGGTTTCCGGCACCAAGGCACCGGCCGAAAACGCACAGATTCTGGTGCTCGCGAGTGGCGATCAGAGCCGGGCGCAGGCGGCAGAAGCGGTGTTTGCCGCCATCGGTAAAGGTACGCAGTGGCTGGGCGAAGCGGGTAAAAGCAGCCGTATGAAGCTGGTGATCAACAGCTGGCTGATTGGCATGATGCAGAGCCTGGCAGAGAGTACCCAGCTGGCAGCGCAGTTCGGCTTTTCCACCGACGATCTCTGGCAGGTGCTGGAGGGCGGTCCGCTCGCGGCCCCTTATGCAAAAATGAAGCTGGAGATGATGGCCCGCGATGACTACACCCCGCAGATGCATCTGGTCTGGGCGCTGAAGGATGCCCGACTGGCGCTGGATGCCGCAGAAACGCCGCTGCCGGCGCTGGAGAATATTTCCCGGCTCTGGCAGCAGGCGGTTGATGAAGGACACGGTGAAGAGGATCTGGCGGTGATCTACCGCTATCTGAAGGCGCAATGAGCCAGCAGCCGGTTGACTTCAGCCATCGTCCGCTGGTGCCGCTGGCGCACGACTACCTGCACGGTGCCAGTGAGCCCTGGCACCACCATACCTGCGCTCAGCTGATCCACACGCTGAGCGGCGTGGTGCGGGTGGAAACGGAGTATGGCAGCTGGATCGTGCCACCGAGCCGCGGCGTCTGGCTGCCCGCGTTTACCCGTCATGCGTTGCAGATTACCGGCAGCGTCGCGGCGCGCACGCTGTTTATCGATCCGCTGGCACGCGCCGATCTGCCCGCCAGCTGTCAGGTCGTGCAGATTTCGCCGTTGCTGCGTGAGCTGATTGTTACCGCACTCGCGCTGCCGGTGCATTACGAAGCAGGCAGCCGGGCTGAGCGGGTAATGGAGTTGATTCTGGATGAAATTCGCGGCATGGATGTGCTGCCGTTTGCGCTGCCGACGCCACACAGCGCCCGCCTTCAGGCGCTGTGTGAGCGGATCCAGCAGACCCCCGGCGAAAACTGGACGCTACTGCGCGCCAGTACCCACCTTAACGTCTCGGGCCGGACGCTGGCCCGCCATTTTATGCGCGAAACCGGATTGCAGTTCAGCGACTGGGTGCGACGCGCCCGGCTGGCGATCGCCCTGACGCGACTGGCGCAGGGCGATGCGGTGCTGCGGGTGGCGCTGGAGCTGGGCTATGAAAGCCCCAGCGCCTTCAGTGCGATGTTTCGTCGTCTGCTGGGCGTGTCACCAACGGACTACTTTCCGCCGCCAGAAAGCAGCCCGCCGCGCTGAGCAGTGCCTGCAGGGCCGCACGGGTTGTGTCGTTGTCGATGCTCACACCCCAGGCCCGCACCCCACGCGCATCCACACAGCTGATATAGGCTACGGAACGGCTGTCACTGCGCCGCCCCAGCGTATGTTCATGATAATCCTCAATGGTCAGATGAAGATCGAACGCGCCCGCGAGGGCATTGACCGCCGCCGACAGCCAGCCATTGCCCCGGCCGGTGAGCGTCACCGGACGCTCCTGACAGCAGACGCTGGCGCGCATCTGCGTCTGTCCGGCGCTGTCGCTCTGGCTGTCAGCCTGCTCCAGGGTGATTGCAGGCTGCGTCACACCGTAGCGGCGGCAAAAGAGCTGCCACAGCGCGTAGTGCGTCATCTCTCTACCGTGCCGGTCTGTCTCCTGCTGCACACAGCGGCTGAAATCCTGCTGCAGGGCACGCGGCAGCTGTAAACCGTGATTCTGTTCCAGCAGCCAGGCGGCTCCGCTTTTGCCTGACTGGCTGTTGACACGGATCACAGCCTCATAGCTGCAGCCGATGTCGGCCGGGTCAAGGGGCAGGTAGGGCATCTGCCACAGCGTCTCCTGCTGTTCGGCGCGAATGGCGAACCCTTTTTTGATCGCGTCCTGATGCGAACCGGAGAAGGCGGTGAAGACCAGCTCCCCCGCGTAGGGATGGCGGGGATGCACCGGCAACTGGTTGCAGCGGGTCACCACCTCAATCACCTCCTGCATTTTGCTGAAGTCGAGATGCGGCGAAACGCCCTGCGTGTAGAGATTCAGCGCCAGCGTGACCAGATCGACATTGCCGGTGCGCTCGCCGTTGCCAAACAGGCAGCCTTCAACCCGGTCAGCGCCCGCCAGCAGAGCCAGCTCCGCGCAGGCGACGCCGGTGCCGCGATCGTTATGCGGATGGACGCTGATACAGACGGCATCGCGGCGGCTGAAGTGGCGACAGAAATATTCGATCTGATCGGCATAGACATTCGGCGTATTCACCTCCACCGTGGCGGGCAGGTTGATGATCATCGGCCGCGTGACATCAGGCTGCCAGACATCCGCCACCGCCTCGCAAATCTCCAGAACGAACGCCGGTTCGGTGAAACAGAACGTCTCGGGTGAATATTGAAAGGTCCAGTGGGTTGCCGGCTGCGCCTCGCATCCGGCGCGGATCTGCCGCGCGCCTGCGGTGGCGAGGGCGATAATCTCCGCTTTGCTCTGTTTAAAAACCCGCTCGCGAAACAGCGGCGCAGTGGCGTTATAGAGATGCACAATGGCGCGCGGCACCCCCAGCAGCGATTCGAAGGTGCGGGCGATCAGATCGGCACGCGCCTGTGTCAGCACCTGCAGCGTCACATCCTGCGGAATGCGCTGCTGTTCAATCAGATCGCGAACGAAATTAAAATCTGTCTGCGATGCTGAGGGAAAGGCGACCTCGATCTCCCGGAAACCGCAGCGAAGCAGCAGATCCCAGAAGGCCATTTTGCGCTCGCGATCCATCGGCTCTGCCAGCGCCTGATTGCCATCGCGCAGATCGGTAGAGAGCCAGCGCGGTGCCTGAGTAAGCTGGCGTGAAGGCCACTGACGATCGGGCAGCGACATCAGCGGGGCGGGACGGTATTTATCAGCGGGTTGCGTCAGCATAGGGTTCTCCTTGTTTTTTATCAGTCTGCCGCCAGCGCCTCTCCGCCGCGCGCGCGATGCTGACAATCTGATGCGCAAAAGTGACAACACACAGCAAGGTGAATATGCAAGCAGCGCTGTTCCGCCTGAAGACGAAGAAGGCTGAAAAGGGAAGGCTCTGAGTTGATGTCAGACAGGTGAGCAACAGGCGCTGTAGTCAAAGACGATGCCTACAGCGTGGGCTGGTAAGATTACGTCGGGATCAGTGTCGTTCTCACCTGAGGACAATCAGAGTCAGAACAGCGAGCGCTGTGCCGAGATAGCAGATTCCTGCAAACATCCACAGACGCACTAACGAGATCATCCAACGGCTGACAGTGAGTCTGTTTTCGCCGAAAAAGGAGTAAGCAGGACTCTCCTTGCTGAGGGAGGCTATTGGTTTATTCCTGCTGAGATTAATGAAAAATCTGCACACCTGATATGCGCCAAAAAAACCGGCCATGTGATAGAACGAACAGGGTGGCGGAAACTGATATTTCTCCAGGAACAGGGAAATGAGTCTGTCATACGCTTTTCTGTTAAAAGCGTACAGGAAGAAAGAGATGAAAATCAGAAAGCTACCAGCGAGGCCAGAAATCAGCCCCGCTCTTGAGATATAAAACTCAGTCACCTGTTGACCCCAGTAAATAATCCACTTCAGACCGGCGCACAAGAAATATTCTCTGCACTATATCCTGAAATATTCAGGGCAACACCCTGCGTGCGCTCCGGTTTGATGAATCTGCCGGGCGGGGGTAGCATAATCGTCTGTTTCTCCGGGTGAACACTTATGCTGATTTTTGACGGTCACAACGACCTGCTGCTTAACCTCTGGCTGCACCATCGCGATGCGCCTGTACCGGCGTTTTATCAGGGTATTGAACGGGGCCACCTCGATTTCCCGCGCATTCAGCAGGGCGGCTTTGGCGGCGGGCTGTTTGCGATTTTTGTGCCGCCGCAGGAGTACATTGCCCGCACAGTGCCAGCCCGTGCCGGTGAACCCTGGCAACCGCTTGAGATCATGTGGCAGCAGTTGCAGATCCTGCAGCAACTGGCCGATGAATCAGGGGGCCGGGCGCGTCTCTGCCGCAGCGTGGAGGAGATTGCAGAGTGCCGGGCGGCGGGTGTGCTGGCGATGGTGGCGCATATCGAAGGGGCCGATGCGCTGGATGAAGAGGGCGAACAGCTGCACGCCTTCTGGCAGGCGGGGGTACGCAGCATCGGGCCGTTCTGGAATCTGCCCAACCGCTTTGGTCAGGGCGTCAGCGGCAGTTTCCCCGGCTCGCCTGATACCGGGCCGGGGCTGACCGCGGCCGGTGAACGGCTGATCCAGCAGGCCAGCGCACTCAATATGATGATCGACGTCTCTCACATGAATGAAAAGGCCTTCCAGGACACTGCCCGGATCGCCGCTGCGCCGCTGGTCGCCAGCCACTCTAACGCGCACGCCCTCTGCCCGCAGCCGCGCAATCTCACGGATGCGCAGCTGATGGCGATCCGCGACAGCGGGGGGCTGGTCGGCATCAACTTCGGCAACGCGTTTCTGCGGGCCGATGGTAAACGCGACGCTGACACGCCATTAACAGAAATTGTTAAGCATTGTGATCACCTGTTGAGGATAATGGGCAGCGACCATGTGGCCTTTGGCTCCGATTTCGACGGCATCACCCCTCCGGATGCGCTGGGGGATGTCAGCGGGATGCCGCGTCTGCTCGCGGCTTTCCGGGAAGCGGGCTATGATCAGACACTGACAGAGAAGCTGGCATGGGGAAACTGGCAGCGGGTTTTACGTCTGACCGGGCTGTGATAACAATTTCCTTACGTCCGGACTTGATCCCGACGCGCCATTGGCGCACCATCTGCCTGGAAATTGTGACAGTGCTCTCATTTAATCGCTGTCACGCTGATTCCAGGCAGCTAAATTACTGTTAATAAAGAGGATATAAATTATGTGGAAAAAACCAACCTTCGTTGATCTGCGTCTCGGTCTGGAAGTGACTCTCTACATCTCCAACCGTTAATCGTTATGCCCGCCTTCTGAGCGGGCATTTTTTCAACTTCTGGTTTTCCTCTATGTTTATCAAAATCCTCGGTTCGGCCGCGGGTGGCGGGTTTCCGCAGTGGAACTGCAACTGCGCCAACTGCCACGGCGTGCGAAACGGCACGATTCAGGCCAGCATGCGTACACAGTCGTCGATTATCCTCAGCGATAACGGCGAGGACTGGGTGCTGTGCAATGCCTCTCCCGATATCAGTCAACAGATCCTGCATACGCCCGAGCTGACCCGCAAAGGGGTACTGCGCGGCACCGCGATAGGTGCCATTATCCTGACCGACAGTCAGATCGATCACACCACCGGGCTGCTCAGCCTGCGTGAAGGCTGTCCGCATCAGGTATGGTGCACCCCTGAGGTGCATGCCGACCTCAGCACCGGCTTCCCCATTTTTCCGATGCTCAGCCACTGGAACGGCGGCTTACAGCACCGGCCCATTGCGCCACTGACGCCGTTCAGCGTTGATGTCTGTCGCGATCTGGTGTTTACCGCGATTCCGATCATCAGTAACGCGCCGCCATACTCGCCCTATCGCGATCGGCCGCTGCCGGGTCACAACGTGGCGCTGTTTATCGAAAACCGCGCCAGCGGCCAGACGCTGCTCTATGCACCCGGTCTGGGAGAGCCTGATGATGTCATCCTGCCATGGCTGCACAAGGCAGACTGCCTGCTGATTGACGGCACCGTCTGGCAGGATGATGAGCTGCTCGCCACCGGCGTAGGCCACAACACCGGCAAGGCGATGGGCCATCTGGCACTGGCAGAAGAGCAGGGGCTGATGGCGCTGCTGGCGTCGCTGCCGGCAAAACGCAAAATTCTGATCCACATTAACAACACCAATCCGATCCTTAACGAGCAGTCACCCCAGCGTCAGTTTCTGACAGAGCAGGGCATCGAGGTGAGCTGGGACGGAATGGCGATCCACCTTCAGGGCTAAATCATGCAGATCACCGAAACGCTGTCGCCACAGGCTTTTGAACAGGCTCTGCGCGACAAGGGTGCGTACTACCACATTTATCACCCCTATCACATTGCGATGCACAACGGTCAGGCGACCCGCGAGCAGATTCAGGGCTGGGTGGCCAACCGCTTCTATTACCAGACCACCATTCCGCTGAAAGATGCGGCGATCATGGCGAACTGTCCCGATCCGGCTACCCGGCGCAAATGGGTGCAGCGCATCCTTGACCATGACGGCAGTAATGGCGAAGAGGGCGGCATCGAAGCCTGGCTGCGGCTGGGTGAGGCGGTCGGTCTGACGCGTGAGGAACTGCTGTCGGAGCAACACGTGCTGCCCGGCGTGCGTTTTGCGGTGGATGCCTACATTAACTTTGCCCGCCGCGCCAACTGGCAGGAGGCCGCGTGCAGTTCACTGACAGAGCTGTTCGCGCCGCAGATCCATCAGTCGCGGCTCGACAGCTGGCCACAGCACTATCCATGGATCAAAGAAGAGGGCTACTTCTACTTCCGCAGCCGCCTGGGTCAGGCGAACCGCGATGTGGAACATGGCCTGGCGCTGGCGCTGGACTTTTTCACCACCGCAGAGAGCCAGAACCGCATGCTGGAAATTTTGCAGTTTAAGCTCGATATTTTATGGAGCATGCTGGATGCGATGACCATGGCTTACGAGCTGAAACGTCCGCCTTATCACACCGTCACTGACAAGGCGGCGTGGCACACCACCCGACTGGTATAACAGATGAATGAGAACTCAATTGCCACGTTTCGTCGCGGCTACCGCATGCAGTGGGAAGCCGCCCAGGAGAGCCACGTCGTGCTCTATCCGGAAGGGATGGCGAAACTGAATGAAACCGCCGCCGCCATTCTTGAGCTGGTGGATGGCAAACAGGATATCGCCGCGATTATCGCGACGCTGGACAGCCGTTTCCCGGAAGCGGGCGGCGTGGGTGCAGACGTTTTAGAGTTCCTGCAGTCAGCCTATGAACAGAAGTGGATACAGTTCCGTGACCCCGCATAAACCTGGCGTAAATCCGCCGCTCTGGCTGCTGGCCGAGCTGACCTATCGCTGCCCGCTGCAGTGTCCTTACTGCTCGAATCCGCTCGACTTTGCGCAGCAGGAGAAGGAGCTGACGACGGCGCAGTGGATTGAGGTGTTTCGCCAGGCGCGCGCCATGGGCAGCGTGCAGCTTGGCTTTTCCGGCGGCGAGCCGCTGACCCGTAAAGATCTGCCGGAGCTGATTAAGGCCGCGCGCGATCTCGGCTTCTATACCAACCTCATTACTTCCGGCATCGGCCTGACAGAGAAGAAGCTGGATGCCTTCAGCGAGGCGGGTCTGGACCATATCCAGATCAGCTTTCAGGCGAGTGATGAAACCCTGAACGCCGCGCTGGCAGGTTCGAAAAAGGCGTTTCAGCAGAAGCTGGAGATGGCGAAGGCGGTGAAGGCCCACGGCTATCCGATGGTGCTCAACTTCGTGCTGCATCGCCACAACATCGATCAGATCGATAAAATTATCGACCTCTGCATCGAGCTGGAAGCGGATGACGTCGAGCTGGCGACCTGTCAGTTCTACGGCTGGGCGCAGCTGAACCGCGAGGGCCTGCTGCCTACCCGTGAGCAGATCGCTCAGGCGGAAGCAGTGGTAAACCGTTACCGTGAGCGCATGAGCGACAGCGGCAGCCTGACCAATCTGCTGTTTGTGACCCCGGACTATTATGAAGAGCGGCCCAAGCCCTGCATGGGCGGCTGGGGTGCCATCTTCCTCAGCGTCACGCCGGAAGGCACCGCGCTGCCGTGTCACAGTGCGCGCCAGCTGCCGGTGGAGTTTCCGTCGGTGCTGACGCAGAGTCTGGACGATATCTGGTACAACTCGTTCGGTTTTAACCGCTATCGCGGTTTCGACTGGATGCCAGAGCCGTGCCGCTCCTGTGACGAGAAAGAGAAAGACTTCGGCGGCTGTCGCTGCCAGGCGTATATGCTGACCGGCAACGCCGATAACGCCGATCCGGTCTGCAGCAAATCACCGCATCACGGTAAAATCCTTGAGGCCCGCCGCGAGGCGGATTGCAGCGACATCAGGATTGGTCAGCTGCAGTTCCGTAACCGCAGCAACTCACAGCTGATCTACAAAACCCGGAACCTCTGATGATAACGCGCGGCCTGACGATCAATGGCCTGACGATTGAGCTGGTGCATCATGCCGACGCCAGCCAGGCCGCGGCGCTGATTCAGGTGGCGGCAGGCAGCCACGACGAGCCTGACCGCTGGCCGGGCCTGGCGCATCTGCTTGAGCATCTGCTCTTCACCGGCAGCACCGGCTGGCCTGATGAGGGGCGGCTGATGAGCTGGATCCAGGCGCAGGGTGGCAGAGTTAACGCCACCACGCAGGCCCGCCGCAGCGCCTTCTTCTTTGAGGTTACGCCGTCGCTGCTGGCTGACGGGCTGCTGCGATTGCAGGATATGATTGCCCATCCGCTGCTCGACAATCAGGCGATCGGGCAGGAAGTGGCAGTGATCGACGCAGAGTATCAGCTGTTACAGCGCCATCAGCCGACACGCACGGAGGCGGCACTGTTGCACGCCGCCACATCACCCCCCGCATTCCGCCGCTTCCAGGCAGGGAGTCGCGCCACCTTTGGCGATGATCTCCCCGCTCTGCAGCGGGCGCTGCGCCAGTTCCACCAGCGCTATTACGTTTCCGGCAATATGCGGCTCTGGCTGCAGGGACCGCAGACGCTGGATGAGCTGGAGCAGCTGGCGCGGGATTTTGCCGCCGGGCTGCCGTCCGGTCACGCGCAGCAGGATCTGTCGCCGCCCGGACTGACAGGTGAGGCTGTCTGGCAGCTGGCGGAGGGCGCACCCGCGGCGCTGTGGCGCAGCTGGCTGCTGGACAGTAGTGACGGTGTCACGTTATGGCGTGAGTTTCTGCTCGATGAAGCGCCCGGTTCACTGCTGGCGACGCTGCGCGAGCGGAAGCTGGCGGAGGCGCTGGATCTGCAATGGATCTATCAGGCCGATGACGCGCACTGGCTGGCCCTGAAGGTGGATACCGATCAGCCTGAGCTGACAGACAGCATGATCGATGACTATCTGGCCGCGCTGCGTCAGACCACTGAACCGCAGCATCAGCACTATCAGCGGCTGGCACAGCAGCGTTTTGCCGCGCTCGCGCCGCTGGATCAGTTACGCCAGCGCGCCTTCGGCTTTGCGCCGGATGAGACGGAGTCTGCGTTGCCGCGGCTGCTGGCGTCGCTCTGCCGCGCGCCGCAAAGCTGGCTGATCTGCTCGCCGCAACCGGCGGCGGAGAATCTGGTCACGCAGGGATTCAGCCTGGCGCTCTCCCCACGGAATGTGTTTCCCCGCACGAAGCCATTCCCGGCCTCATTCACCTTTTATCCGCTCAGCAGCGCCGTCACCGCTGAACCGCTGCCTGCCACGGCGGTAGTCTTACCGCATCATCAGCCTGACGACGGGGATGCTACGCTGATCCTGCGCCCGGAATTCTGGACAACCTTTACGCCGGAGAGGGGCCTGGCGCTGGAAAAACGGCTGCGTCCGCTGTTTGCCGCGCTGCGCCATCAGGGCGGCCATGGGCGCTGGCAGGAAGTGGAGGGGGTGTGGCAACTGACGCTGCAGCTGCCGCCGGCGGCGGCGGTGACCGACAGGGCGCTCAGCCTGATTGTGCCTGCTCTCACGCCGCCTGCCGAATCCGGGCCGACTCCGCCTGCGGAGAGCATCGCCATTCGTGCGCTGCTGCAGCAGTTACCCTATGAGCTGGCAGTAAACGTAGCGCCCGGCAGCTGGCGGGCGGCACTGAAAGGGGGCAACGCGGCGCTGCACGCCCTGATCGCCCGGCGGCTGAGTGCGCTGTCGCTGCCGGTCAACCCGGCCGCGCCGCCGACGCGCATGACGCCCCGGACCGGTCTGACGCGTCTGCCCCATGCCAGCAGCGATAATGCGCTGCTGCTCTTTATCCCGCTGCAGCAGAGTGAACAGCTGGCTGCGCTGCGGGCGCTGGCCCTGATCTACGAGCCGCGCTTTTTCCAGCGCTATCGGGTCGAACAGCCGGTGGGCTACGTGGTCAGCAGCCGCTATCTGCGCTGCGCCGACGAAGACGGGGTGCTGTTTGCGCTGCAGTCACCCGACTACAGCGCGCTCTCACTGCTGCGCTACTGCCGCAACTTCCTGCGCTCGCTGACGCCGACGCTGGCCGAGTGCGATCTGGTGGCACTGAAAACCCGCCTGCTCAGCAGAGAAAGCGATCAGCCGCTGGCACGGCTGCGTCAGGAGAATGGCCTGGCCGAACCCGATGCGGCGCAGATCCAGGCGCTGGATCTCAGGGATCTGCAGCAGCTGCATCGCACGCTGATGCAGGATCGCCGCCGCTGGCGGGTGCTGTTCACGGACGGAGAACGGACGCAGGCCTGGCAGAGAGTTGCTGAATTTATTTGAAAATTACCGACAAATCTCTTCACTGTCTAAAACGGGAAATTTGCACCACACTTAGTGCACTTTTGTCCGCATAAGGAATTGACCGTGAAGAACTTCAAACGTATTGCACTGCCCCTGTTAGCCGCTGCGACCCTGTATGCTCCCCTGTCCCAGGCTGAGGCGATGCACTACCAGCTGAACCCTGAGCATACGTCCGTTATCGTTGCCTGGAACCACTTCGGCTTCTCCAACCCGACCGCGGATATCCCGGATGCCACCGGTACGCTGGTGTTTGACAAAGATCATCCGGAAGCTTCACGCGTTGACGTGACCCTGCCGGTCAGCAAAATCGACAGCCACGTTGCGGCACTGACGAAAGAATTCAAAGGCGCGGACTATTTCGATACCGCGAAATACCCGACGGCCACCTTCCACAGCACCAAAGTGGTCGCGAAAGGCGACAACAAATTTGATGTTGAAGGTAACCTGACCCTGAAAGGGATCACCAAACCGGTTACGCTGCACGCTACGCTGAACAAGCAGGGCGAGCATCCGATGGTGAAGAAGCAGGCGATTGGTTTTGATGCCACCGGCACCATCAAACGTTCTGACTTCAAACTGGATAAATATGTGCCAGCGGTCAGCGACGAGGTCACCCTGACCCTGTCTACCGAAGCCTACGCGAAGTAACAGGCCGGCGGCGCAGCCCGTGCGGCTGCGCCACGTTTCTCACGCTGTCAGCCAGCCCTGCAGGCTCTCCAGCGTGACAGAGGCCCCGCCACAGACGATAACCAGCACCTTCTCTTCCGGCTTAAAGCTAATCTTCCCGTCATAGAGCATCGACAGCGACACGCCACAGGCAGGTTCTGTCAGAACACGATGATCGTCCAGAAAGCGGCGACAGGCGTTCACGGCTTCATCATCGGTCACCACCATTCCCCGGACGTCTGAACGGCGCGCCACCGTAAACGCATTTTCACACACCTGGCTGGCCGCCAGCGTCGTGGCAATCCCGCTGACGCTTTCCAGCGTGACCCGCTCGCCCGCCTTCAGCGCGGCGTTAAGGGAGGCGGTTCCCTCTGTTTCCACCGCATAAACCGGAATATGGTCGAGCTGATGTTTTTCCAGTCCCTGCATCACGCCGGAGAGCAGGCTGCCACCGCCTGTCGACAGGATGACGGCATCCGGACGCAGCCCTTCGTCGATCACTTCATCCACCAGCGTACTGATGCCGTCCCACAGCAGCGGGTTGTCAAAGGGGTGAATATAGATATTCTCCGCTGTCGCCAGCGACAGGGCATACGCATTCGCTTCACTCCAGACCTTGCCGTGGACGATGAGCCTGGCGCCTTCCTGTTCAATAAGCTGTCTGGCGCGCGCCGGGGTGGTTTCAGGCACCACCACCGTGACCGGCAGTCCCAGCCGGCGGCCACTGTGGGCCACGGCAATACCCGCATTGCCGCCGGAGGAGCTGATAAAGGCTTTTGCACCCTGCGCGGCGTAATGGCGGCAGATGTGGGCCGCACTACGGAGCTTAAATGATCCGGTCGGCTGCGCTGATTCCATTTTCAGCCACACATGGCTCCCGCTGTGCTGACTGAGTGGCAGGGAGTAGATGAGCGGGGTGCGGATACTGATTTCCATGCGTCTTATCCTGGTCAAAGGCGTTGATGACAAACCGGCTGACTGTCAGGCCGGGGGTGCGGGAGAGCAGCGTCGGACAGAGGAGGCCTCCGCCTCGCCGAAGATAAGGCGCACGATTCTCCTTACAAATCATCATGCTTCTGCTGCATTTTCTGTCGGCTTTATTCGTTATACAGAAGAGTATTACCTGTTCGCAACAGCGATGCTGAATCTGATTAACATGACGATGCGCAGGGAATATCGGCATCCCTTTATCCGCCGGCCGGCGGCGAAACCGGGAAAAATGAGGTGAAAGTCACAAATTCGCAACGTCACTGTCTCGCCTGATTCCGGCTTTTTCCGCCGTTCTCCCCATCCCGCCAGCCCGCACGCTAACCCGATGATTTATATCGATTCGTCTCAGGAGTAATAAGTCGGAATAGCGTGACTCACATCACAAATCATGCGCCTCACAACCCGCTGTCAATATTACGGCCAGTGAAAAACCGCTCATAAATGTGACCTCACCTGCAAAGTGCAACTCCGCTTACCGGAAGAATGACCCTCAGCAGATTCAGCCAGCGAGGAGAGGATGATGCGGATTGGAATGGTCATCAGTGGCGGCGATGTCACCGGGATTAATAATTTTGTTTTCCAGATTGGCCGTCTGACCCAGGCCGGGATGGTGATATTTGACGGCGGCATTCCCGGCCTGCTGGCCAATAACCACCGTGAAATCAGCCAGCGCGATCTGCTGGACTTCTCCATCGCCGCGATTCCGGTCATTCAATCGGGACGCACCGAAAAAAAACTGGTGCAGAGCGAGTACGAGCTGATTGCACGCCAGCTGAAAAATGCCCGGATTGACGTATTGATTCTGGCGGGCGGTGACGGATCGCTGCAGTTTCTTCACATGCTCTCACAGAGCGGGGTGAACTGCTTTGGTGTCGGCATGACCATCGACAACGATGTTTTCGGCAGTGATTACACCCTGGGCTTTTCCACCGCCTGCGAGCAGGTCTTAAAAGAGGTGGCGAAGCTGCGTAATACCGGGCGCGCCTTACCGGGCCGGGTATTTATGGTGGAGCTGCTCGGCGGCTATTGCGGTGAATTGACCCTGCAGTCCGCGATTAAAGCCAACGCGGATATTGCGCTGATCCCGGAGTGCCAGATCCCGGTGCCGCAGCTGGCACAGCGCATTACCCGGCGGCTGGAGCAGCAGAACAGCGTGGTGATTCTCTGTTCAGAAGGTTACACCCGGGAATATTCGCCCGGTTTTCAGGGCGCTATCGACACCTTAATCAAACAGCTTGAACCCCTGATTGGCGTTCGGATCCGTAAAACAATTCTCGGTTACGGACTGCGTAATGGTGACCCCACCTGCGAAGAGATTTATCAGGGCACCATTATGGCCAGTGAGGTGGTGCGTTGTATTCAGTCAGGCATGCGGAATAAAGCGGTCATTATTAACGGCAGCAATAAACCGATCCCGATTGATTTAATAAGCATGCAAAAACGCCTGGTCGATATTGACGGGCACTATTACAAACTCGCTAAACAACTCAACATCGTGTGAGGAGAAGAACATGCTGAAAATATTATGTGTCTGTGGTTGTGGATTAGGCTCCAGTTTTGCCATTGAGATGAGCGCAAAGGCCGTTTTAAAAAAACTGGAAATTGAAGCCGATATCGATCACACCACCATTTCAGAAGCGAATGCGTTTAAGTCAGATATGATCCTGACGCAAAAAGCCTTTGCCGATGTATTAAATGCGGATGCCACGCCAGAGCAGATTAAACGGGTCATTATTCTTAACCGGCTCACCGATAAAGCGGAAATAGAGCAGAAGATCCTGGCCTTTTTAAAAGAACGCAACCTGAAGGTCGCCGCCCATGAATAGTGTGATTGATTTTCTGGTCAAAGATCTGCTGGGACAGGCATCGATTCTGATCGCCTTTATTGCCCTTATCGGTCTGCTGCTGCAAAAAAAATCGGCAGGGAAGGTGATGGAAGGCACCTTTAAAACCCTGCTCGGATTTTTAATTATGATGGCGGGTATCAATATTATTGTCGGCACGCTGACCTTCCTGAATACCATCTTTACCCACGGCTTCGGCATGCGCGGCTATATCACCGATGTGGCCGCCATTGCCGGGCTGGCAAACCGTGAGCTGGGGTCAGAAGTGGCGCTGACGCTGCTGGCGATCTTTATCGTCAACATCATCATCGCGCGCCTGACGCCCTTTAAGTACATCTTCCTGACGGGACAGGCGCTGCTCTGGATGGCGACGATCGGCGCCGTCATCGGTTACAAAGCGGGACTGACCGGCCTGCCGCTGATCCTGACCGGCGGCATCTTCGGCGGCATCATGGCGGTCATCATGCCTGCGCTGGCGCAGCCGGTAGTGCGGCGCATTACCGAGTCGGATGATGTCGCGCTGGGTCACTTCTGCACCATTGGCTATCTGGTCACGGCTGCGGTCGCCAGAGTGGTCGGCAAAGGCTCCCGCTCAACCGAAGATCTGAAGCTGCCGGATAACTTTAAGTTTCTGCAGGACACCTATCTGTCGATGGCGCTGGTGATGGTGCCGATGTATCTGATCCCCGCCCTGGCCGCCGGTCCGGCCTTCATCGCTCAGTACAGCAACGGCATGAACTACCTGATGTACGCCTTTATGCAGTCGATTCAGTTTGTTGCCGGGGTGTTTGTGCTCTACAGCGGCGTTCGCCTGCTGCTAAACGAGCTGGTGCCTGCGTTCCGCGGTATCGCCATGCGGGTGGTGCCGGATGCGAAACCGGCGCTGGACTGTCCGGTGATGTTTCCTTACGCCCCCAATGCGGTGATTGTCGGCTTCCTCGCCACCACGCTCGGCTCCATCGTCGGCATGCTTCTCTTCCCGATGATGGGTCTGGCGATGATCCTGCCGGGTCTGCTGACCAACTTCTTTGCCGGGGGCACCGCCGGGGTCTTTGGTAACGCCATGGGCGGGCGGCGCGGCGCGATGATCGGCGGCTTTGTTCACGGCCTCTTTATCACGTTCCTGCCCGCCATCCTGGTGCCGATGCTGGAAAGCTACGGCTTTACTGGCGTGACCTTCAGCGATTCCGACGTCATCAGTACCGGACTGGTACTCGGCCACGCTTTCCAGAACAACTGGCTGTTTGTCGCCCTGTTTATTGCCTTTGTTACCGCGCTTGCCTGGTTTGTTAATGGCAAATCCACCCGACCTCACGAGGAAAAAATCCATGAAACTTTATAATTTCGCCGACCTGCTTCAGCTGGCTAAACAGCGTGACTTTAAAGCGGTGGGATCTTTTAATCTGCACTGTCTGGAGATGCTGCCCGCCTATTTTAGAGCGGCAGAGAAAACCAGCAGCCCGTTGATGATCCAGATCTCCACCGGTACGGCGAAATATCTCGGCCATAAGCTGCTGGTCGACGCCATTAAATCGCTGTCAGAGAGCACCGGCGTGCCGACGTGTCTGCATCTCGATCACTGCTCGGATCTGACGGCTATTCAGACGGCGATCGACGCCGGCTTCAGCTCTGTCATGTATGACGGCTCTCATCTGCCGATTGAGGAGAATATTGCCAACACCCGTCGGGTGATCGATATGGCGCGACCGCACAACGTCTCGGTCGAGGCGGAGCTGGGGGCGATTGGCGGCTCGGAGGATGGCAAAAGCCTGGAGATGGAGGCGATTGCCTTTACGCCGGTGGAGGATGCGCGTCGCTTCGTGGAGGAAACCGGCGTCGATATGCTGGCGATCTCCATCGGCACCGTGCACGGGCTCTACACCGGCAAGGCGCACATTCAGCATCAGCGTCTGGCCGATATTACGGCGGCCACCCGCACGCCGCTGGTTCTGCACGGCGGCACCGGCGTCAGCGACGAAGATATGCGGCTGGCGGTGAGCAGCGGGATTGAAAAGGTCAACGTCGGAACGGAAATGAACGTTCAGTGGGTGGCACAGTGCAAATCAACCTTTGAAAAAGGAAAGGTCAATGACAGCGTGCGTAATTTCCTGGTGCCGGCAAATGACGCGGTGACCAATGTGCTGGTGGAGAAGATGCAGTTATTCCGCTGAACGCCGGATCGGTTATCAGTCAGTCGTAACGTTTTTATTTTCATGCCTTAACTGAACCCCTGAAATAATCCGGGGCAGGAGAGCCTATGTTTGGATTTCTGAAAAAGTCACCAGCGGGCGAACCGGTCAGCCCGCAGCAGCAGGACCATCTGGCGGAACTCAGCCGCGGAAAAATAACGCAGCTGGAGCAGCAGCTGGCTATTAATCCGCGCGATGGCGCAACGCAGAAAGAATTAATGCTGGAATATAACCGGGCGTTAAGCTTATTTGCGAAAAGCCCTCGCTACCGCAATGAAATCGATGCGCTGTTTGTCAAAATAGATGAATTGCGCAATGTGGTTCGCCAGTCGATCTGAGGAGAGCGGATGACCATTAAGCAGTTATTACAGGAGGCCGACGCCATTCAGACCGGCATTGACGCCACGGACTGGCGTCAGGTTATCGCCCTGGCCGCGGCTCCGCTGGTCAGCGGCGGCTATCTTCACGCCTCCTATCCGGAGGCGGTGATTGCCAATACGCTGACGCATGGCGCGTATTATGTCTTTGAGGAGGGCATTGCCATTCCTCATGCGCGACCGGAAGCCGGGGTGATCCGCGACTGTTTCAGTCTGATCCTGCTGAAGGAACCGATCTCCTTTGCGGGCAGCGATAAGGCGGACATTGTGATCATGTTTGGTGCGCGCGACAGTAACGCGCACATCGAAGAGGGGATCCGGGCCATTGTGTCGCTGCTGGAGGATGAGGAGACGCTGGTCAGGTTACGTCAGGCCAGCAGCGCAGCGGAGGTCATCGATATCTTATGACGCTGACAAATACGGTAAAACGGGTGGTGCTGGTGAACGGCATCCCGGCGTCTGGTAAAAGTACCCTGACGCAGGCGCTCTCTCACCATTTTGGCTGGCCGGTGCTGACGCTCGACGCGCTCAAAGAGCCGTTTATGCGTTGCTTTACCCCGGTCGACCGCGCGCGAAACCGGCAGCTGGGCTGCGCGGCCTACCAGGCGATCTGGAACATCGTTGGTCAGGCACCGGCCAGTCAGATCTGGCTGATCGACGCCTGGTTCGGGTTTCAGCCGCGTGCGCTGCTGGAGCAGGGGCTGAAACAGGCCGGCGTGGAGGAGGCGCTTGAGCTGTGGCTGAAGATCGATCCGGAAGTGGCGGTGGCGCGCTATCAGGCACGGCTGTCGCAGCGGCTGCCGGGACATCCCGGCGCCGAGTATCTGCCGGAGCTGCGCCAGCTGGCGCGTCAGGCCAGGCCGATGGCGCTGGGGCCGGTCTGTGAGACTGACGCCTGCGCCCGGGACGACACGGCCGTTATTCACTGGCTGCAACATCAGATGACCAGAACCCGCTACACTTCAGCTCATCATGAGCGACGTGAGGAGCGGCAGGATGACATCACCCCCCTATCTGCAAACCGGTGAAAGTGCCGTGCTCTATGACGGCGTCTGTAAGCTGTGTAACGGCTGGGTTCAGTTTCTGCTGCGCCACCGGCTGGCGCGGCAGGTTCGTTTTGCCTCGGTGCAGAGCGAGCAGGGCAAGGCGCTGCTGCGCTGGGCCGGACTGCCGGAAGAGAAGATCAGCACCATTGTCTACATTAAAGGTGACCAGCACTGGCTGCGGGCGCAGGCGGTATTCCGCGTTATGCAGCATCTCCCTCTGCCGTGGCGCGGGCTGGCGGTGCTGCGTCACTTCCCCGACACCCTCAGTAACTTTGCCTATGACCGCATCGCGTTAAACCGCTACAGGCTGTTTGGCCGTTACAGCAGCCAGCATGCGATTGTCCCCGATTATCCCGGACGTTTTCTGCATCAGGTTGATGCCCCGCGCTGAAGTGTGAAAGGCGGCTGTGGGCGGCACTGAGATCAATGATATCCTTGGGGTTATTGTTGCTGCCCATGACCATAGCACGCCTGTGCTGCCAGACAACGGATAGAGGGATGCATGCCGGTTAACTTCGATCTCAACGATCTCTACGCGTTTCGCGCGCTGGTGGAGTTTGGTAACTTTCGCTTGGCGGCGGAATCGATCTGTCTCTCCCAGTCGGCGCTGAGCCGCCGGATCGATAAACTGGAAACCACACTGGGGATCAAACTGTTTGAGCGCACCACGCGCCGCGTAACGCTGACGCTGAAAGGGCACGCGTTTGCGCAGCGCTCAGACAAGCTGCTGACAGACTTCGAAGAGGTGATGGCCGATCTCAGTGAGGTCAGCCTGGCCCGCACCGGGCTGATTACGGTCGCCTGCGTGCCGTCAGCGGCCTACTACTTCATGCCCAATATCATCCGGCTGTTTCAGGTGCGCTACCCCAGAGTGCGGGTGAAACTGATCGACAGCAGTGCGGCCAATGTGTATGACGCGGTGATTGGCGGGCAGGCGGATTTCGGCATCAGCTTCTCCAGCCGTTCGCAGCCGGATGTCCATTTTCAGCCGCTGAGGGAGGACCCTTACGTGGCGGCCTGTCGGCGCGATCATCCGATTGCCGGAAAAAAGAGTCTGAGCTGGCAGGCGTTTTATCAGTATGAGTGGATCGGGCTGGATAAGACCTCCGGTAATCGCAATCTGCTGGATCAGGCATTGCAGGCGATCGTGCCGGAGAAGCCCTGTGTCTGCGAAACCCGGCACGTCACGACCATGCTGGGAATGGTTGAGGCGGGGCTCGGCATTGCTGCCGTCCCCGCCATGTCGATGCCGGGTTACGATCACGCCCTGCTGACGGGCGTGCCGTTAACCGACCCGGAGGTGAAACGCACCATCGGTCTGCTGCGCAAAAATGGCCGGATGCTGTCGCATATCGCGGGCGAACTGGAAAACCTGATTACTGAACAGTATCAGCTTCTCTGACCGGTTTTGAGGCCGTCACGCTGTGCAGTCCGCTGGCCAGCACGGCCTTCTGGTTTTCCGGCGACGCGAGCCAGTGCAGCAGCTTACTCGCCTCATCCGGCTGCCCGGAGGTGCGCACCACGGCACCGGCAAAGCGGGTGGTGTATTGCAGCTTCGCCGGCAGCTCCCCAATAAAGGTGACGCCTGGCACGGGCAGCAACTCACTCACCTGCTGAAACCCGATACTGTATTTCCCGGCCGCCACCTCTGACGCCACCGGAATGCGCTCAACCTTCACGGCTTTATTCCGGACCTGATCCTCAATACCCAGCCGGCTGAAAAGCTGGCTGCTGACATATTTGCCGCTGGCGCTGTCGGAATAGGCGATGGAACCGGCCTTCAGCAGGGTGGCGCGGAGTTCACTTTCGCTGCCGATCTTAACCGGCGTCGCCCCCTGTCTGATGACCGCGCCGATGCGCGAGTCGGCGAGTTCTACCCGGGAACCCGGCAGCGTCTCACCCTTTTTCTCCAGTCCGGTCAGCGCGTCGCCGACCATAATCACCACATCGGCTGGTTCACCGCGCGCCAGTCGCGCCGGGATCGCCTGTGGGGTCTTGCCCATCGACGGACCGGCAACCGTATGGAGGGTGATCCCTTCCTGCCGGGCGAAACGGGGCGAGAGGGTATCCCAGGCCGCTTTAAACCCGCCGGAGATCATCACCGTCAGTTCTTTGGCCTGCGCACCGGCACTGCCCAGCAACAGGGGGATTAACAGTAAAGCAGATTTCATTCTCAGTTCCTCAGCTAAAGGTCTTACCGGCGTGGGATAACGCACGGCTGGTACGGCGATAGAGGTAGAGGGTGGCCAGCAGGGCGCAGACAGCCGCAAAGCTCATCCAGTAGCCGGGCGACGCTTTATCGCCGGTCAGCTCAATCAGGCCGGTGGACATCACCGGGGTAAAGCCGCCGAACAGGGCAGTCGCCAGGCTGTAGGCCAGTGAAAAGCCCGCGACGCGCACTTCAGCCGGCATGATTTCGGTCAGGGCCGGGATCATCGCACCGTTGTAGAGACCGTAGATCATCGAAAGCCACAGCAGCACGCCCAGCATCATTGAGAAGCCGGGGGCCGCCGCCAGCAGGCTCAGCGCCGGATAGCTGGTCGCCATCGCCAGCAGGGTCATCGCCACCAGGATCGGCTTACGGCCAAAGCGGTCGGAGAGCGCGCCGCCGATCGGCAACCAGATAAAGTTCGATACCGCCACCAGTAACGTCACCAGCAGGCTGTCAGAGGCGCTGAGCAGCAGCACTTTCTTGCCAAAGGTCGGGGCGTAAACCGTGATCAGGTAAAACGCGGTGGTGGTCATCGCGACCATCAGCATGCCGGCAATCACGACCTGCCAGTTGGCGAGCAGAATACGGAACACCTGCTTCACTTCGGGATGGCTGCGACGATTGTTGAACTCCTGCGTCTCTTCCAGCTTGCGGCGCAGCACGAAAATAAACGGCACGATCAGACAGCCAAACAGGAAGGGAATACGCCAGCCCCACTCGCGGATTTCACTTTCTGCCAGTACGGCGTTGAGGATAAAGCCCATCGCGGCAGCGACCATAATGGCTACCTGCTGGCTGCCTGACTGCCAGCTGGTGTAGAATCCTTTGCGGCCCGGCGTGGCGATCTCGGCCAGATAGACCGACACACCACCCAGCTCCGCACCGGCCGAGAAACCCTGCAACAGGCGGCCGATCAGCACCAGCAGCGGCGCCCACAGGCCAATGCTCTGGTAGGAGGGGATCAGTACGATCAGAAAGGTGCCCGCCGCCATAATCGAGAGCGTGACGATCAGTCCCTTACGACGGCCGACCTTATCGATGTAGGCTCCCAGCACGACCGCGCCGATAGGGCGCATCAGGAAGCCAGCCCCAAAGACGGCAAAGGTCATCATCAGGGAGGCGAACTCACTGCTGGCCGGAAAGAAAGTGTGAGCGATATAGGTGGCATAGAAACCGAACAGGAAGAAATCGAACTGTTCGAGGAAGTTGCCAGAGGTCACACGGAAAATTGCGCCAATCCTGGCGCGGTGAGTCATGGGTGAGGTGGTCTGCATCAGAAGCTCCAGTAAGGTATGACGCTTTTTGCCGCGCCTGTGACTGAAGAGTGGATCAGCGCCCGGCGCTAAATAAGTGCAAAATGAGAATCAATTGATGTGTCAGCCGCATGATTGCCCGGCGTTATCAATTTAAAGGCTTACGATTCAGAAGGTTGGACAGCCGCGCGTTTTCACTGCTTCTGTTACCGGTGCTGACGTGAGTTTGCGGAAATGTGACAGGATTCATAGGCGTGTTACAGGTCGTGGTGGGGATTCATCAGCTTTAAGCGCCGCCAGAAAAGAATCTGGCGGCAGAGGGGGAAAGCGTGGGTCTGTCTCCTGAGTTAACGCGGGGTGACACCGAAAATCTGTTGCAGATGGCGGAGACCCGCCACGGTGAAAGCCACTTCCCGATAGCCTGCCTGCCGGGTCAGCCAGCCCTGCTGTTCAAAGCCGGTCAGCAGCGCGGCGCCCGCGTAGCCCCCGAGATGAAACTGCCGCTCACTCCAGTCCAGGCAGCCACAGCACGCTTTGCGCCGTCCGGGTTGTGACAGGTCGATCTGCAATGCCAGAAACTGCTGTCTGCCGTGAAGCGTGACCGCGCTGCCTTCGGGCGTGATCCAGCCCTGATGCACCAGTGAGGCATAGATCTGCACCGCAATTTCACCTGCCAGATGGTCATAACAGGTGCGGGCGGTGCGAAGCGCGCGTGGCGCTGTGCTCTCAGGGGCGGCAATCCGTTGCCACGACACGCCCATCATGTTCTCAATCAGCGTGGCGATATCACTGCCATTCAGCCGGTAATAACGGTGACGGCCCTGCGCCAGGCACACGATCAGCCCGCTATTCATCAGCCGGGTCAGATGTGCGCTGGCGGTGGAGGGCGCGACATCCGTGACGGCACTGAGCTCCGTGGCCGTCCATGCGCGTCCATCCATCAGCGCTGACAGCATCCTGATCCGCGAGGGATCGGCCATCGCGGCGGCGACACCGGCAATGGTGTTTTCCAGCGCGTCACTGTCGTCGGGGGCATTATGGGGTTGCGGTGTTGCCATCGGAGGATACGGCCCATTCTGTAGTCAGCCCGGCGGCTGAGAGGTTGTTGTCGGTGATCAGGATTAGCCGGTTGGCGTGGTCACTGTACTGCACCAGGATATTTATCCCTGCTGCGGCCAGGCGTGTGGTAATGGCACCCAGTTCGCCGGGACGCTGCTGAGGGAGCCGGCGGATGAGTGGAACATGGACGGCTTCAACCGCGATTCCTTCCGCTTCCAGCACCCTTCGGGCCCGTTCACCCTCTGCCACCAGAAAATGGGCGTGGCTCAGTGTCCCGGAAGAGAACATGCCACCGCCTTCCAGTCCTATTCCCTGATCGCCCAGCAGCGTGGTAAGCCGGGAGAGCGTGCCCGGGCTATTTTGCAGGATCACATGAATGTCGAACATATTACATTTCTCCCGGGTTAAACGCATACTCTCTGACGAGGGTGACGATGCGCAGATGATAAGCAGCAAAAAGCGTCTCATGGCCTTCGCGCTGGGCAGCCTGATGGCACAGATTACGCTTCCAGGCCCTGATCGACTCTTCATCGCGCCACCAGGAGAGTGAAAGGATTTTTTTCTCATCGGTCAGGCTCTGAAAACGCTCCAGAGAGATAAATCCCTCGTTTTCCATCAGCAGCGGTTTAAGGTCCGCCGCCAGCTGCCTGTAACGCATCTGGTGTTCCGGCAGGGCTTCAGCTTCAAATAGTACGGCAATCATTGCGCTTCTCCTTAGGGTTGATAGCCGGAAAATAGCGGGCGGGAGACGTTAATGCTTCGGCCTGAAACGAAATAAGCGCGGCTGCTCTGGTCGCGGACAGATGTGACAGACGCACGCATCCGGCATATCCGGCTAATGCAGAAAAGGGTCTGGCTGAATGAGATCGAGGTTTACAGGCGGGGAGAAGGCAGAGCGAACTGCGCCTGAACCCGGAGAGGAGTCAGGCGAGAAGGAGAGAGAGGAACACGGAGCGGGAACAAAAACGGGCAGACATCATTTCCGCGCCATCAGCATGGTCAGCAGTTCACGGCAGCACGCTTCTTCTTCGGCACTGTCTGCGGAGGCGAGATAGCGCAGCAGTTCCATGCAGCTTTTCTCCTTGCCCGCTTCCAGTAACTCCTCGATCAGGAAATTAAGTTTGTCCTGTTCAGAGGCAGCAAAAGAGGAGCTGAACCCGGTTTGGGTCGGGAGAGTGGGATTGACCGGCAGGGTCAGGGTGTTTTGCATCGGCATATTATTGTCCTGTTTCGGGTTAAAAAATGCACTGGTGTTGCTATTAAACTTATACAGCGATCCTTATTTTGTACAGAAATAGGGTGGATTGATTTTTAACCCGGGCCTAAGCGCAGCGCGGGATGCAGAGGAAATCCCGGCTAATCATTCAGTTATCCGACAACCCTTTTCAGAAAATTTTTTCTCTGTTCCGACCTGAATTCACCTCACACGACGGCAAAAAACTTTTCATTCACGCTCTTCCCCTGATCGCTGATTTAAGTGATAGTAACGCCGCTTTACATTAATAATTCTCATTATCATCTGTGTGGGTTTTTACAATGAAAAAATGGTTTTTCGCGCTGGGGTTGCTCACGCTGTCAGGAATGGCGTCGGCCAAAATGATTACCGATGTCGCAGGCCGTCAGGTTGAGGTGCCGCAGGAGGCGAAGCGCATCATTCTGGGTGAGGGGCGTCAGATCTATCTGCTGGCAGCCTTTGACACCGACGCGCCCTTTAAGCGGGTCATCGGCTGGCGGGACGATCTCCACAAGGCAGACTGGGACGGCTATCAGGCTTATGAGAAACGCTATCCGCAAATCAGGAAACTGCCGACCTTCGGCGGGGCGAAAGATGGTACCTTTAACATTGAGCAGGCGTTAACCCTGAAGCCCGATCTGGTGCTGATGAATCTGGAGTCGAAAGCGGCCACGGATGAAGGCAAGCTGACAGAAAAACTGCAGGCGGTCGGTGTGCCGGTGGTGTTTATCGATTTCCGTGAAGCGCCGATGGTGAACGCGGAGAAAAGTATCCGCATCATGGGCGAACTGGTGAACAAACCGGCGCGGGCGCAGGAGATCATCCGGTTCCGTCAGCAGCAGATTGAGCGGGTCACCTCGCGGCTGAAGAACTTTACCGGCTATCGCCCGAAAGTGATGATCGACCGAGCCGGTGGCTACAGCGATGAGTGCTGCATGTCGTTTGGTAATGAGAACTTCGGTCAGATGGTGGAGATAGCGGGCGGACGTAATATTGCCAGAGATCTTATCCCTGGCACCTTCGGCACCGTGAACCCGGAGCAGATCATCGCCAGTCAGCCCGATGTGGTGGTGGTCACCGGGGCCAACTGGAAGAACTACAATACCGTGGGCAAATGGGTCGGCGTCGGGCCGGGCGCCAATGTGACCGAGGCGACGGCGCGTCTGAAGGCGCTGATGATGCGCGATGCGTTTAAAACCCTGCCGGTGGCGCACAATGGCAACGTCCACGCGATCTGGCATCAGTTCTACGACAGTCCTTATCAGTTTGTGGCTATCCAGGCGCTGGCGAAGTGGCTGCATCCCGATCTCTTTGCCGATCTCGATCCCGACGCAACGTTCCGCGAATTTCATCAGAAGTTCCTGCCGCTGCCTTACCAGCCAGGCTACTGGGTGACGCTGCCCGCAGATAAACCCTGACTGACCGGCGATGACAGGGATGTCATCGCCAGCATTACACTTCCCGCCGAATAAACCCGCTCTTTCCCTTCAGATTTACTAACCTTTTACAGGCGCGGCCTCGTTTGCTCTGAGCAGCATGACGTGTCGTCGTCCGCATTCACGCTAAAAATGGAGAGAAACATGCGCAATACCTCGGGAAGATCGGCCTTTGCCGTGACGCTGTACGCTCTGCTGGAGCCGGTGCCGCTGGGCTTTTTTGTTGCGGCCTGGCTGTTCGACATTTTCTACAGTCAGACCTTTGTGCAGTTCTGGACTGACGCCGCAGGCTGGCTGATTGCGCTGGGACTGATTCTGGCCATTGTGCCGCGACTCATCGCGCTGGTTTATCTGTTTCGCGGCAGTGACAGTGCGGAGAAGAGCCATTTCTGGCTCTGGCTGGTGGCGGTTGTGATCGCTGTCGTTAATGCGTTTATTCACAGCCGTGATGCCGCCGCGGTGATCCCGCTGGGCGTGACGCTTTCGACGCTGGTGGTGGCGCTGCTGCTGCTGGCGAATGTGCAACTTGCGTTACGTCAGCGTAGCGCTTAAGGAGGAGCCACCATGAAGATACCGCATAAAACGCTGCTCGCGCTGACCCTGACAGCCCTGCTGGCAGGCTGTGATGATGGCGCACAAATCGACCCCCAGAAGCAGACCGGTCCGAATCCTGAACTGCCAAAGGCGAAGAGTTTCTTTATGCCGCCGATGCAGGTGCCGGAAGGCACGCCCTGGAAGGCGGGTGAGATGCCCAAAGTGGCTGACGGGCTGAAGATTGAAAAGATTGCTGACAATCTGCAGCATCCGCGCCAGGTCTATGTCCTGCCGAACGACGACGTGCTGGTGGCGGAATCAAACGGCCCGGCCAAACCGACGACCCGGCCGAAGCAGCTCATCATGGGCATCGTACAGAAAGCCTCAGGTAAGGGCGGTGCAGGCGGCAACCGGATTACGCTGCTGCGCAAGGTGAACGGCAAATGGGAGCAGCACCGCTTTATTGAGAATCTGCATTCCCCGTTTGGCATGCAGCTGATTGGCAACACGCTCTATGTCGCCAATGCGGACAGCCTGGTGAAGTTCCCGTATCGCGAAGGGGAAACCGAGATTCGCACCGCGCCGGAAGAGGTGACTGAACTGCCGGGCGGCCCGATTAACCACCACTGGACCAAGGCGCTGCTGGCCAGCCCCGATGGCAGCAAGCTCTATGTCGGGGTCGGTTCCAACAGTAACGTCACCGAGAACGGCATTGGCGCAGAGTATCGCCGTGCCGCGGTGCTGGAAGTGGATGCCGCCACCGGGGCCAGCCGCATCTTTGCCAGCGGGCTGCGCAATCCAACCGGCTTACAGTGGGAACCTCAGAGCGGCAAACTCTGGGCTATCGTCAATGAGCGTGATGAAATCGGCTCGGACCTGGTGCCCGACTACATGACCTCGGTGCAGGACAAAGGGTTCTACGGCTGGCCCTACAGCTACTTCGGTCAGCATGTTGATACCCGCGCCGAACCGCAGCGTCCCGATCTGGTGGCGAAGGCGATCAAACCCGATTACGCCCTGAGCTCACATGTCGCTCCGCTGGGTCTGCTCTTCTATGGCGCAGATAACATGCCGCAGTATCGTGGCGGTGCCTTTATCAGTGAACACGGCAGCTGGAACCGGACACCGCTGAATGGCTACAAAGTGGTGTGGGTGAAATTTGAGAACGGCAAACCGGTGGGGCAGCCGCAGACGGTGGTCTCGGGCTTCCTGACGGATGATCAAAAGCAGGTGCGGGGATTGCCGGTGGGTCTCGCCAGCGACAGAGAGGGGGGTGTGCTGATTGCGGATGACGCAGGGAACACCATCTGGCGGGTCAGCGCCGCCAGGTAACCCGGACGGGTCCGTTTTCACTGCCGGAAAGCAGGCATAAAAAAAGGATTTGGCATCGCGCCAAATCCTTTATTTTTTTGTTCGCTACCCGGCTGGTAACCGTGCTGCGAACGGGGTGCTCAGCACTCTCCACAGAACAGATTGTAAAATGTGCGGCTAAGGATTTCAAGTTTCGCCAAAATACTGTATGTTTATACATGTGTTGAGTGTTGAGCCTCGCCTCATTGTCGACTGGCCGCTCCCAGGGGCACGGTTTTAAAATCCCGGCAGGTATCAGGTGGTGCTGGCCTGTGGCTTTAACCTTGAGTGCCGCTCAGCCCTCTCCACAAAGATGTGCTTAGGCGCCCGGCGGGTAGAGTCAAAGCCCTGGTTGCCGAACAGCGCGCTCCTGTAAAAGGAGAAGGAAAGTGATGGAACTGACTAAGCTGATTCTGGATCTCATCCGGGTCATCTTGCAGATCATCGTTGCCCTTATGCAACTGACCGGTCACGCAGGTTAACCGGAACTTGAAACAAGGCGGAGCTAACCACTCCGCCTTTTTTCTTTGTCAATTCTCTGTCATGCGCAGCGGGTAAGGTGGGGCGACAAAAGCACGCCAGCGGGGCGTGGCTTACCTGACCGGAACGATTATGTCTCTTGCCGCCGTTATGCCTGCCCGGCTTACGCACACCTGGATCGACGACAGTGTGCGGATACGGGAAACCACCGTGGGACAGCAGTGTGAAATTCTGGCGCACAGCCTGCTGGAATACAGCGAGCTGGGTGACTTCTCCTATGTTGGCGAACACTGCTGCCTGGCGGATACCCGCGTGGGCCGCTTCTGCGCCATCGCGAATCAGGTGCGCATCGGCGCGCCGAATCATCCGATGGATCGCGCCTCACAGCACCGCTTTACCTACTGCCCAGAGTATTATCACGCCAGCGCCCGCCGCGATCAGGGCTTCTTTGCCGCCCGCCGGGCCGACCGGGTGGTGATAGGCAATGACGTCTGGATCGGGCATGGGGTGATTGTGCTGCCCGGCGTGACCGTCGGTGATGGTGCGGTGCTGGCGGCGGGCGCGGTGGTGACCAGAGATGTCGCCCCCTACAGCGTGGTGGGGGGCGTGCCGGCGCGTCCGCTGCGGATGCGCTTTACCCCTGCGATTGCCGCCCGCCTGCAGCGCATAGCCTGGTGGAACTGGCCGCTGGAGAAACTGCTGGCGAACCTGCCTGACTTTCAGCACGGCGATATCGACGCGTTCTGCCAGCGGCACGGAGAGTAGTCAGCCGCTTCGCACGCCGATCAGGCGCGCGACACGCGCGCCATAAAGCCCGACGGCCAGCCCGGCGACAATCAGCAGCAGCGCGACAATCTTCTGCGCGGAGACCGTCTCACCAAATATTGCCACGGAACCCAGAATACCGAACACCGGCACCAGCAGGGAGAGCGGCGCAACGGTAGAGACCGGATAGTGCTTGAGCAGCCAGTTCCACACCCAGTAGCCGAACAGGGTATTGGGATAGACCTGGAATAGAATCGACAGCAGCGCCCGCGTGTCCAGATGGCTGAACAGTGCCTGATAGCCGCGGGTGCCGTTAACCAGGCCGTCGAGCAGAAACAGCGGCACGGGCGCGAAGGCGCTCGACCAGACCAGAAAGGCGAAGACCTGTTTTGTCCCCGCTCTCTTATTAATGATGTTGGCAACACTCCAGGCCAGCGCACCCGCCAGCACCAGCAGCATACCGGAAAAAGTCACTGACCCGTCGGTGATGAAAAAGATGCTGAGTAACCCTGCACAGGCCAGCAGACAACCGGCAATCTGATAGCGACTGAGCCGCTCGCGGAATACCCAGCCGCCGAGCAGCAGCGTGAAAAAGGCGCTGAACTGCAACAGCAGCGAGGCGATGCCCGCTGACAGCCCGGTCTTAATCCCCAGATTGACCACGCCCCACAGGCCGATCCCGAAAATCAGGCCATAGCTGATGAGATAGCGCCACGGCACATCCGGTCTCCGGATAAAGAACAGGGCAGGCAGGGCGCAGAGCGTAAAGCGGATGCCAGCCAGGATAAAGGGATCGATCGCGTGCAGCCCCAGTTTGATGACGGAAAAGTTAATGCCCCAGATGGCGGTGATCAGCACGGCGAGCAGCAGATGCGGGAGTTTCATGCGTGACGTGCTCCATACCAGCAGAGAAAGGCAGAGGCGCTGACTGCACCCCCCGCATAGCAGACGGCCTGCCATCCCCAGTGGGCGTAAAGCTGCGTGGCGGCAATCGCCCCCAGCGCACTGCCCAGCGAGTAAAAGCACATATAGGCACCGACCAGACGACTTGCGGCTTCGGGCCGGGCCGCGACGATCAGGCTCTGGTTTATCACATGCACCGTCTGTACGGCGAAGTCGAGCAGGATCACGCCAGCAATCAGGAACAGCAGGGAGCTCTGAAGCGCGGCTATCGGCAGCCAGGAGAGGGTCAGCAGCGCCAGGGCGAAGCCGGTCGCAGGCGGCCCCCATCCCCGGTCAGCCCATGCGCCCGCTCTGGACGCCGCCAGCGCACCGGCCAGACCCGCCAGTCCGAACATGCCGGTGGCGGTATGAGAGAGGGAAAGCTCCGTCAGCGGCAGCACCATCGAAGACCAGAGCATACTGAAGGCGGCAAAAATCAGCAGCGCCAGCAGACCGCGCCTGCATAACAGCGGTTCCGTGAGGAGCAGCCGGAAAACCGACAGAAACCGCTGAGCAGAGGATGTGCGCTGCGGCGGGCGGGGTGTGGCCGGCAACGCTTTTGCCAGCACAAAGCTGAGCAGCAGGAGCAGCCCGGCCGCCGTCAGATAAACCGCCCGCCAGCCCGCCATGTCAGCAATCATCCCGGCAACCAGCCGCGCGAGCAGGATGCCGATCACAATACCGCTGGTGACACTGCCCACCACCTGTCCGCGCTGCGCTGGCGAGGCGAGCAGGGCGGCCCACGCCACCATGACCTGCGTAACCACCGCCATTAATCCCACCAGCAGCATCGCCCAGAGCAGCGTCATCAGGTCGGGTGCACAGGCCGCACCAGTTAACGCCAGCACGGAAAGCAGCAGCTGCGTGAGCACCATTTTTTTGCGGTTCACGAAGTCGCCCAGCGGCACCATAAAAATCAGCCCGAGGGCGTAGCCCGCCTGCGTGACCGTTACCACCGCACCCGTCGTGCCGGGGGAAACCTGCAGGCTGTCGGCTATCGATTCCAGCAGCGGCTGAGCGGAATAGACATTGGCGACGGCCAGAGCCGAGGTGAGGGAGAACAAAAAGATCATCCGTTGCGGGAGCGGCGGCGTCGCAGCGGCAGGCAAATCTGTCACCGTTGCAGAAACCCTGTCAGTCGAAGAAGTCATACCCTTGCCCTTGTGGTTTTTATTTGAAACCAGTGTGGCAGCATAATTATCAGCAGTGGTTTTTTTTTGCAACTTCTTTTCCGGATGACTAAGCTGGCATGATGGAATGAACAGAGTGAGAGATGAGAATGGCTAAACAGGACGCCCTGAGGACCAGCGAGTGTCCGGTCGCCAGAACGCTGGAGTCGATTGGGGAACGCTGGTGCATGATGATCGTGCGCGAAGCCTTTGATGATGTGCGCAGATTTGGCGACTTCCAGCGCAACCTGGGGCTGGCAAAGAATATCCTGGCGTCACGGCTGAAGCAGCTGGTGGAGATAGGGGTATTTGAGGTTGTGCCAGCCTCTGATGGCAGCGCGTACCGGGAGTATATCCTGACCGAGCGCGGCCGCGCGTTGTTTCCGGTCGTGGTGGCGATGCGCCAGTGGGGGGAGCGTTATCTGTTTGAGAAGGGCGAAACGCACTCGGTGCTGCTGGATAATGCGCAAGGGAAACCGCTGCCGCGTCTGGAGGTTTACTCCTCGCAGGGGCAGAAGCTGGAACCTGCCGACTGCCATCGTCAGCGGGTCATCGCGGAAGGATAATCGACCTGGCGGACCTGTCGTTATCATCACATTTTCGAATGACAGGTTGCCTTGTAACTTTCCGGTGCGCATGACACCATCGATACATGTATAGACATGTATCTTCAACCGTCTTACTGACTGATCCCTTTTTACTCAACGCATCTCTCACTGTTCCAGCGAGGACTCTATGTCGGTCAAACCCTCTGTATCAGACTATCCAGGCGCAGAGAAACCGCGCCTGTCGGAAACCCGCTCGATTGATTACATTCCCTTGCAGGAGCGTCACGGTCATCCCTTCAGCCAGTTCACGCTCTGGTTTGGCGGCAATCTGCAGATTACGGCGATCGTGACGGGTGCGCTGGCTGTCGTACTGGGTGGCGATGTGGTGTGGTCGCTGGCCGGTTTACTGGTGGGTCAGATCCTGGGGGCGGGGATCATGGCCCTGCATGCGATTCAGGGACCGCGCCTGGGCTTACCGCAGATGATTACCAGCCGTATGCAGTTTGGCGTCTTTGGTGCCGTGATCCCGCTGGTGCTGGTCTGTATTATGTATGTGGGCTTTTCAGCCAGCGGGACGGTATTAGCGGGACAGGCGCTGGCCAGACTGATTCACGTCAGCAACGCCACCGGCATGGTGGTGTTCAGCGTCCTGATTGTGGTCATTGCGGTACTGGGTTATCGCGTCATCCATCAGCTGGGAAAACTGGCGAGCGTGATTGGCGTGGCAGCCTTTGCCTATCTCTTCATTACCCTGTTTACCACCCATGATTTATCGGCGGTGTGGCAGAACCGGCACTTTACCCCGGCAAATTTTCTGCTGGCGGTTTCTCTCTCTTCCTCCTGGCAAATCGCGTTCTGTCCCTACGTCTCCGACTATTCCCGCTATCTGCCCGCGCAGGTTTCCGCGAAGAAACTCTTCAGTGCCGTCTTTTTTGGCACCGTGCTGGGCACCCAGGCGTCTATGACGCTGGGCGTAATCGTGGCCGCGATTGCCGGCAGCGCCTTTTCAGGCAATGAGGTCGGCTACATTGTGAGTCTGGGCAGCACGGCCACGATGGCGATGGTGATCTATTTCGCGATCTGCTTTGGCAAGATTACCTTTACCACGCTGAATGCCTACGGCAGTTTCATGTCCCTGACTACCATTGTCTCTGGCTTTCGGCAGCAAACGACGCTGAGCCAGGGCGGGCGCATTCTGTTTGTGGTGCTGATGGTCACGCTGGCCTGCGTCATCGCTCTGCTCAGTGAACCGGCCTTTCTGAAATCCTTTACCCACTTCCTGCTCTTTCTGCTGGCGTTCTTTGTGCCCTGGAGCGCCATCAGCCTGACGGATTTCTACCTCGTTACCAAAGGCCGCGTCGATATCCCGGCACTTTCCCGGCCCGAGGGACGCTATGGTCGCTGGAACCTCACCGGCATCGTGGTCTACTTTCTGGGCGTGGCGGTGCAGCTGCCGTTTATTGACAACCCTTTGCATCATGGCTCACTGACCTGGATTTTTGCCGGCAATGATGTCTCCTGGATCATCGGCTGGTGTGTCACCGCACTGCTATGGCTCGTCGCCAGCCGCTGGGATCGCCGTGGCACGCCCTCTGCGGGATAAAAAAAGCCGCCCTGAGGGGCGGCTTTTTTGACTGTCATGCTGAGAGGGTGCGGGTGCGCCCCAGCGGCTGACCTGTCAGGCAGCAGAAACGTCGGCGGTGCCGCCCTCGGCGTCAGCCACCAGCGGTTTTTCCGGCTGCAGCAGCGTCATGGCCAGCATGCTGCCAAAGGCGATAAGCGCCGTCACGGTGAACATCGCGTTATAGCCGTAATACTCTGCCAGCCAGCCGCACAGCATCGGTGAGATAATCGCCGCCAGATTGGCAATCGCCAGCGTCATGCCGCTGAAGGTGCCTACCGAGGCTTTCGGGCTGACATCGATCACCACCGACCAGTAGACATTATTCACCAGCGCATTGAAGGCGTTGCCCAGGGTCATCAGCGCAATAATGCCGGCGGCCGACTGCATATAGGGGATCGCCATAAAGCAGCAGGCGGTGCCGCAGAGCGTCACGGCGGCGAACAGGTTGCGCGCCAGCCGCAGGTTATGGAAGCGCGCCAGCAGCGCGTCGGCGATGCGGCCGCCCAGCAGGACCGTGAGGCAGGCACCGCTCCACGGGATCATCGCCACGTACCACAGCGAGTGCAGATCGTAGTGGAAATTATCCTGCAGATATTTCGGCATCCAGGTCACCAGCGTGAAGGTGATGTAGAGGAAGGAGAAATAGCCCAGCGCGTTGCAGACCAGCGTCCGGCTGGTGAAAAAGCGCCACCAGGGCAGCGGCACACTGTCGGCCGCGCTGCGGCGCTGCCCGGCATGGATCAGCGCGCGCTCGGCCGGATTGGTGGCGGCGCTCTTTTCCGGGCTGTCGCTGAAGGTCCGGGCAAACAGCGCCATCGCCAGCAGGGAAAAGCCCCCCAGCAGAATAAACATCATGCGCCAGTCATGGGTCAGCAGCAGCAGGCCCACGGCGATTGGGGCGGTCAGCAGCGCGCCGACCTGGGTCGAGAGCAGGCCGATGCCCAGCGCAAAGCCACGCTCGTTGTCAGGGGCCCAGTGGGCAATCGCCTTGTTCATCAGCGCGTAGGCCGGGCCTTCGGAAAAGCCGAACAGAATGCGCAGGGCGGCAAAGCCCATAATGGCTGAGCCGCCAAACAGTGCCATACCGAGCTCACCTGCCCAGGCGGTGCCGATCTCCAGTAACGACCAGAGTACGCCCGCCAGCAGCCAGACTTTTTTGGTGCCGATGCGGTCAGCCAGAAACCCGCCGCATAGCGAACCAAACAGATAACCAAAGCCAAAGTAGCCCAGCACGGCGCCGAGCTGCACCTTACTGAAATGGTATTCTGCCGCAATGGCGTTGGCTGCAAAGGAGAGGGCGCCGCGATCGATATAGTTAATCAGCGCGATCAGGAACAGCAGTGAAAATATGGTGTAACGGTAACGGCTGGGTGTCATCTCACTTCTCCTGATTGATAGTTTCAGGAGAGCTGAAGCAAAATTGATGCCGGAAAAGCGCATCGTCCGGCAAAGCCCGGCGGGCCGGGGAGCCCGCCCGCCACATCAGGCAGTGATCGCGCTAATTATTCGCCTGCGCATCAATGCAGTGCAGCCACTGCCTGCCGATGGGGAGCCTCAGGCCGCGTTATGGTGAGTCGTGCTGACGTGCGGCAGGGGAACCACGACCGCGACCACCGCGGCATCAGAACCCGGCTTTGCCGGTGGCATTTCGCCAACGTACTGCAGGACCTGCTGCTGATAGGTTGCATCTTCCACGGTGGTCTGTTCACCCAGCAGTACGCCCGCCTCATTCACGTTTTTGCCTTCGACTTTCATTTTATGTGTGGCGCTGGCCAGCATCCATTCATATTCAATATCAACGTGTCCGCTATCAATACAGCGAATGCCGTGCTGACTTAAATCATAAGCCAGCACGGTAGCGGTCGGGCCTAATGAAATTAAGACCAGATCAAAGCTGACCGCCTGCGCTAATACCGTGTCAAAAAGACGATCGTAAACAGAAAAGGCATTACGGTTCAGCGTGGTAATACGTTTCACCTCCAGGGCACCATCCAGTAAATCGTTGCCTAATCCCAGACGTGTTCCGCTGCCTTCCACAATTAATACCCGGCGGCCCTGATAGAGCTGTTTAAATTTATCAAATATCGTCCGGGATAACTGTTTGCCTTTATAGTCGTGATAAGGGCGGGTCACGGAGGTATTTCCATAGCGGTACTGACTATTCAGCAGCGCGTCATAATGCCTGAAATAAAAGGATTTATGGAAGAACCAGAACAGGGCCGATCCACTGCGCATATTACGGGTGGTGCGAAAGGCATCGGGCAGACAGATCAGACAGTTCGGGTTGGCCTGCGGCTCCTGCTGCAGCAGGGCCTTGAGCCGCGCAGAGAGGTTCGGATCAAAGGGCTGAAAGCCGATGTTTTTATACCAGGTCATCTCCAGTTCACCGTCACCATAACGGGCCAGCGATAATTGAGGATTAAGCAATAACAGGTCAATCGTCTCTTCTATCGACATAACCGAATAACGTTTTACCCGTGCCTGGGCGGCAGGGTAACGAATTGCGGCGTGTATAAATTTAAACGGAAAACGAAGCTTGCGATAAATCGCATTCAATGCGGACATAATTACCTGCCTGAGTTATTGCTGCATGAAAAAAATCCTGCCTGATGGCCGGATAAACTGGAAAGATAATGCTGATATATATCACAGATAAATGAAGCGGCAGGCTGCGGAAAGTCTGAAATCGTTTTCAGCGCCGGAATGCCTTCCTGCATTAATGTATTAATTATTGCTTTCCGGCCGGTTAAACAGGGCGGTGATAAATATCTGTCCTGAATAAACGGGCGAAAAATAATTTCGCGCTGCGTCAGTCGGGGCTCGCTGGAAAATAAAAGATGCGGAACAGTCGCGTTGCCAGTTTCAGCAATAAGAATAAACCCTGAACAGGGATTAAAAAGCATTATGATTATTTGACACTCGTTTTTATTCAGCGATGACGCATAAGTGAGCATTACTGAAGCCCGGTTTGTCTGATATTTCTCCACCTTTGAACAAAAGGTGCGATAACCTGCGGCCTGAGGTTAATTTATTGTGATGAATATCGCGTTATTGTCCCTTCCGGAAGCAGAAAAAGCGGCAATACCGGTCTGGATCGGGTGCGGTTAAATAAAATTCATTAATGATTTACGTCTGTACACGTTTTTACATATTTCATGTGTAAGTTAAAATCTCGTTGAAATTATGTTTCACGTTTAACGTTTCTGACGCCGCTAATGACCCGAGGAAGGATCATGATCAATAAAATAACCAGTATAATCATGGCGATATTTGCTATTGCCCTGATTTACATGGGAGGACAACTCCTGCTGGCAGGAGGCAGCGCATTTTATGCGCTGATGGGTGTAGGCGTACTGCTCAGCGCAGTTCTGCTGTGGATGAAAAAACGCAGCGCGCTGACGCTCTATGCGCTGCTGATGTGGATCACGCTGTTCTGGATGATCCGGGAAGTGGGCTTCGATAAGTGGCAGTGGATCCCGCGCGGGGATCTGTTCGGGGTACTCGGCGTCTGGCTGGCGCTGCCCTGGGTGGTACGTCCTCTGTTTCAGGGGCAGCGCCGCTTTCATCCTTTCCTGGGCGGCTCGGTTATTGTGATGCTGCTGCTGGTCGCCGGCCTCTGCTTCTACGATCCGCTGCCGCAGCAGGGGACCATCACGACAGCACGAAACAGCTCCGTCACTGGCGGCGCGGATGAGGAGTGGCGCGCCTATGGCGGGACAGCAGAGGGTCAGCGTTTTTCGGCGCTGAAACAGATCACCAAAGATAACGTGAAAAATCTGGAAGTCGCGTGGACCTATCACACCGGCGATCTGCGTCAGGAGGGCGATGCCACCGAGTACACCTTTGAAGCGACGCCGCTGAAAGCTAATGGCATGCTCTACTTCTGTACGCCGCACAACGAAGTGCATGCGCTTGACCCTGAAACCGGGGCGGTAAAATGGAAAGCCGTCCCGGATAAAAACCGCTCCTGGCTGCAGCAGCATCAGACCTGTCGCGGTGTGAGCTACTTCGATGCCGGTCAGCTGGCGCAGCAGGCGACGGAAAGGGCACCGGCCCTCTGCCGCAAGCGAATTTTTAACGCCACCACCGATGCCCGCCTGCGGGCGCTGGATGCCGACACCGGCAAACCCTGCGCTGACTTCGGCAACAACGGTGAGGTTGATTTGCGCGCTAATATGGGCGAGCTGCGCCCGCACGCACTGATGCAGACGGCCGCACCGCTGGTGGCCGGTAATCTGGTGATCGTGGGTGGTTCGGTCATGGATAACGGGTTCAACACCGGCAATCCGTCAGGTGTCATCCGTGCCTATGATGCGGTCACCGGGCGTCTGGTGTGGAACTTCGATCCGGCTAACCCGGAAAAGAGCGCGCCTGTTGCTGACACGGTCATCTATCCGCAGGATACCCCGGTCGCCTGGGCAACCCTGAGCGCCGACCTGAAGAACGGTCTGGTCTACGTTCCCTTTGGTAATGCTTCACCGGATGAAGTCGGCACGGCTCGCGATCCGGCCAGCAATACCGAGAAATTCCGTGATGCGCTGGTGGCGCTGGATCTGAAAACCGGTGCTTTCAGATGGCGTTATCAGAGCGCGAACCACGACCTCTGGGACCGCGATAATCCGTCGCAGCCCTCGCTGGTGGACATCAGCTACCAGGGCAAGCCACAACCGGCGGTGATCCTGCCGACCAAAACCGGCAATCTGTTTGTGCTGAACCGTCTGACCGGCGAGCCGGTCTATCCGGTTAAGCAGGTGAAGGTCTCCACGGACGGTATCCCGGGCGAGCAGTATGCGGCAACCCAGCCGGTTTCCAGCCTGAACTTCATTCCGCAACCGCTGACGGAGAGCGCCATGTGGGGCATTACGCCGTTTGACCAGATGGCCTGCCGCATCACGTTTCGTGAGCTGCGCTATGATGGCAATCCGTGGACGCCGCCAACGGAGAAAGGATCGCTGATCTTCCCCGGCAACATCGGTGTCTTTAACTGGGGCTCTGTCGCTGTCGATCCGCAGCGTCAGATGCTGATAGCGACCCCGGTGCGTCTGGCCTACAAATACAACCTGATTAAACGCTCGCCGGAAACGGAAACGCAGCGGACCTTCACCAAAGATGGCACGCCATACTGGAATGAGAACTTCCACGGTGACTACGCGATCCATATTCAGCAGATGGCTTCCGGGCTGGGCATTCCCTGCATTGCGCCGCCGTGGGGGCGGATGGTGGGGGTGGATCTCACTACCGGTAAAACCGCGTGGCTGCGCCGCGTCGGCACCACCAAAAACCTGAAGACCAGTTTCCTGCCTGGCCGCTTCCCGCTGGGATTCCCGATGGGCATGGTGGCGCACGGTGGGCCGCTGCTGACGGCGGGTGATCTGGTGTTCCACGGTGCGACGGCGGATAACTTCTTCCGTGCTTACGACAGCACCACCGGCGAACTGCTGTGGCAGACGGAGCTGAGTGCCGGTGCGCAGGCTACGCCATCAACCTTTATGGGTAAAGATGGCCGGCAGTATGTGGTGATTGCGGCGGGGGGGCATGGCTCGCTCGGCACCACGGCGGGCGACAGCGTGGTCGCTTTCCGCCTGAAGTAACCACAGCGACTGAGCGCCATACGCGGGCGCTCAGTCTCTCCCCGGTTTTGTCGGTGACTTTCTTAGTCGCCGACCTTCACTACGGTCTTGCCGAAGTTTTTGCCGTTCAGCATATCGATAAACGCCTGTGGCGCGTTCTCTAATCCCTCAATCATGTGCTCGCGATAGTGGATCTTTTTGCTTTCCACCAGCGGCGTCATCGCCTTCAGGAACTCAGGGTAGCGGTCGCCGTAATCCTGGAAGATGATAAAGCCCTGCATACGGATACGACGTTTCAGGATACCCGCCATGATCAGGGAGGTTCTGTCCGGGCCTTCCGGCAGCTCGCGCTGGCTGTACGCCGACACCAGACCACAGACCGGCACACGCGCGGCGGTGTTCAGCAGCGGGAACACGGCATCAAAGACTTTACCGCCCACGTTTTCGAAATAGATATCGATGCCATCCGGGCAGGCGTTCTTCAGCTGCTCTTCAAAGTCAGCACTGTGGTGATCGAGGCAGGCATCAAAGCCCAGGGTTTCGATGGCATAACGGCATTTTTCTTCACCGCCCGCCACACCGACCACGCGACAGCCTTTCTGTTTCCCCAGCTGGCCTACCGTCGCGCCGACCGGACCGGTTGCGGCGGCGACCACCAGGGTTTCACCGGCTTTCGGCTGGCCGATGTCCATCAGGCCCATATAGGCGGTAAAGCCTGGCATACCGAGAATGCCCAGCGCCCAGGAAGGGTTGGGCAGGTCGTTGCCCAGCTTCGCGATCTCTTTGCCATCGGAAACGGCATACTCCTGCCAGCCATTCTGCGACAGGACCCAGTCGCCTTTCTGAAACTCGCTGTTTTTTGATTCGGCTACCTGACAGACGGTGCCGCCCACCATCGGCTGATCCAGCTCTGCTGGCGGGGCGTAGGATTTCCCCTCATCCATCCGGCCACGCATGTAGGGATCGAGCGACAGGTAGATCGTCTTCAGCAGAATTTCACCCTCTTTCAGTTCCGGCACGGGCTGCGCCACATGGCGGAAATTCTCTTTGGTCGGCTCGCCGTGTGGGCGTGAAGCCAGTAACCAGGCGTGATTCTGAGGCGCGTGTTCAGTCATATTGTCATCCTTTTATGGCCTGGCAATGCACAGGGCATCGCCGTATGAATACCGGAAAAGTGTAGATGACGGAGAGGGGAATGCCTTTAGCACGATGAGCGGCAGACCGTTCCCCTCACCAGCGATTGCAGCGTTGCGGGCAGAGTGACACAGCGTCTGTCAGGCGATGACGGCCCCTTGCCCGGACGGCGTGATATTCACATTCGCTTGCAAAATCGCGCCCTGATTAAACTGCTTCGCGCGATTCTGCAGCGCATTCGGGGCCACGGGACGGGCGGATGAGTGTGATAGAACTCAGTAAACAGAGAGGAGAAAGAACCATGCACATTCAGCACATGCGAATCGCACGGCCGGTTACCAGCCTGACAGAAATGTCTCAGCGCTATTGTCACGGGTTAGGATTGCAGAAAATCGGTGCCTTTACCGACCATGAGGGATTCAGTGGCGTGATGCTGGGCGCGCCGGGTCTGGCCTGGCATCTGGAATTTACGCAGTCACTTACGCATCCCCTGACGCCGTCACCGTCGCAAGAGGATCTGCTGGTGCTTTACCTGCCGCATCGGCCTGACTGGCTGGCCCGTTGCGCCGCGATGGATGAGGCAGGATTCCGGCGGGTGCCTTCTTTTAATCCTTACTGGGATCGGCAGGGCGTGACATTCAGTGACGATGATGGTTATCGTGTGGTGATTCAGCATGCAGCCTGGCATGTCGAAAGCTGATCTTTTAATGAAACGGAGTGTCCCCTGAACATACTTTGCTTCCACACCGCGGCCAGTAACATTGCGATTTTTGATGCTGCTGCCGCCTCGCTGGCGCGTCACACCCCGCCGCTGAATCATCTGGTCATGCCTGCACTGCTGGCTGAGGCCGAAGAGCGGGGCGGGATGGACAGTGACTTACGTCTCAGGATGGCCCGGCTGATTGAGGGCGTGCTGCCGCAGTTTGATGCCATTCTGATCACCTGTTCGACGCTGGCCCCGGTAGCCGACGATTTCCCCGTGCAGGAAAGGGTCATGCGCACCGACAGAATGCTGGCGGAGGCGCTGCATCGCCAGGCGGGGCCTGCGGTGGCGCTCTGCGCGGCAGAATCGACCGTGGCGGCCACCCGGGCGCTGTTCTGTCAGCCCGGCACGCAGGTGAAGACGGAGCTGGTGGCGGGGGCATGGGATGCCTTTAAGGCGGGTAACTCGACCCGCTATTTTGACCTGATTGCGGCGGCGACAGAGCGGGCCTATCAGCAGGGCGCGGTGGCGGTGGCTCTGGCGCAAAGCTCAATGACGCCGGTGGCACAGCGGTTTCCCGCCGCACAGCGTCCGCTCACCGGCCCCGATCTCGCGCTGCAGGCCTGCTACGATCTCAGATAACGGGGGTATTGCAGCCTGGTTTCGAGAGGGCGAAATCATGGATGCCAGGACCATCATGCTGCTGCAGCATCTGCGGCTGAAGGGCATTTTATAAGTTAACGGCAGACCCCTGTATAAGCGGTCTGCCGGGAAAGGCTTACTGATCCTGGGTCAGAATGCCTTTTACGTCATGCGGTTCGGAGCGCAGATACTGAGGTGGCACCTGCACCTTGCCATCCAGCGCGGCGGCCGCATGCCATGGCCAGCGCGGGTCGTAGAGGATCCCGCGCGCCAGAGCCACCAGATCGGCTTCGCCCTGTTGCAGCAGATCCTCTGCCTGCTGTGGCTCAGTGATCAGGCCGACCGCGATCACCGGAACGGAAACCTGCTCACGGATATCGCGGGCAAACGGAACCTGGTAATTAGGGCCGACGCTGATTTTCTGATCTTCCGACAGTCCGCCGCTGGAGACATGGATATAGGTGCAGTTCAGCGCTTCCAGCTCACGCGAGAAGGCGATGGACTGTTTGATTTCCCAGCCGCCTTCGACCCAGTCCGTCGCGGAAATGCGAACGCCTACCGGCAGTGAGGCCGGAACCGCGTCACGAACCGCTTTGAACACTTCCAGCGGGAAGCGCATACGGTTCTCCAGCGATCCGCCATACTCATCGGTGCGCTGGTTCGACAGCGGAGAGAGGAACTGATGCAGCAGATAGCCGTGCGCGGCATGGACTTCAATAAGATCCAGCCTCAGACGCTCTGCACGCAGGGCGCTCTCCACAAAGGCCTGCTTCACCCGGGCCAGGTCATCGGCGCTCATCGCGACCGGTCTGACTTCATCCGCGCTGTAGCTCACGGCTGACGGGGCAATGGTCTGCCAGCCGCCGGCATCCGGTGCAATCTGTTTGCCGCCTTCCCAGGGCACCGCGCACGACGCTTTACGTCCGGCATGGCCCAGCTGAATGCCCACCGGAATCGAGGAGTAACGGCGCACATCCTCCAGCACCGTTTTCAGTGCGGCTTCATTCTCATCATTCCACAATCCGAGATCGCCGGGAGAGATGCGGCCAATGTCTTCTACCGCCGTGGCTTCGATAATCATCAGGCCTGCGCCGGAAAAAGAGAGCTGACCCAGGTGGATGCGGTGCCAGGCTGTGGCATTACCCGCTTCGGCTGAGTACTGGCACATCGGCGCAATCACAATGCGGTTATCCAGCGTAAGGTCGCCCAGTGAGACAGTGGAAAAAAGTTGGCTCATGTGATCTCCATGGTGTTATGACGAATGTGACAGGCAATAACTATAGCGGGGGATTGAGGAGACCGTGGGTAATGCAACGTGACATTTTGTGATTGTGTCCCGGTTCAGACCCTGCTGCGACAGCCACAGGGTCTGAAGCGTAACGTTACACCTGCGCCATTCCGCCATCGACAAACAGTTCTGTCGCATTGATAAAGCTGGCGGCATCTGACGCCAGGAAGGCAACGGTTCTGGCCACCTCCTGCGGCTCACCCAGGCGACCCAGCGGTATCTGCGCAGCCAGCGCATCAAACAGGCCCTGACGCTGATCCTCACTGACCAGCCCGCCCAGGCCCGGAGTACGGACAGGGCCGGGACTCACCACATTCACCCGGATGCCGCGATCTTTCAGATCCAGCGCCCATGAACGGGCAAAGTTGCGCACGGCGGCTTTACTGGCGCTGTAGACACTGAAGGCTGCGGTACCCTGAGCCGAGGTGGTTGAGCCGGTAAGAATAACCGACGCGCCATCAACCAGCAGTGGCAGCGCTTTCTGAACCGTAAACAGCACGCCGCGTACGTTGGTGTCGAAGATACGATCGAAATGCGCCTCTGTGATCGCCCCCAGCGGCAGCATGTCGCCTCCGCCGGCGTTGGCGAACAGGATATCCAGATGGCCCGACTGTGACGCAATCCGGGCATACACGTCGTCGAGATCGTGCAGCTGTGACGCATCGGCCCGGATACCGGTGACCGTTCCACCGATGTCCGCGACGGCGGCATCCAGTTCCGCCTGACGGCGACCCGTAATAAAGACCTGCGCGCCCTGTGACGCCAGTTCCCGTGCGGTGGCCAGGCCAATTCCGCTTGTTCCGCCCGTTACCAGGGCAATTTTTCCTGCGAGTGATGCGCTCATAAAGTCGTCTCCGGAGTCGGTCAGTGAATGAGGATAAGCTTCCCGGTCAGCGTCGCTGCCGGACAGGGGGCCACTGTAAAAGAGCGGGATTGACGGATAAATCCGCTAAAATGAAAATGACTATCCACACGGGTGGACAATAGGGGCAGAGAATGGATCAGTTGCTGGCGATCAGAGCCTTTTCACGGGTGGTAGAGAGCGGCAGTTTTACCCGTGCTGCAGATACGCTGAACATGCCGAAAGCGACGGTGAGCAAGCTGGTGCAGGAGCTGGAGGCGCATCTCTCCGTCAGGCTTTTGCAGCGCACCACGCGGCGCGTGACCGTGACTGCGGAAGGGCGGGAATATTATGAGAAGGCGCTGCGTATTCTGCACGATCTTGAGGATGTGGATGCCTGTTTTAATACACTGCGCAGTAAGCCACGCGGGCAGTTACGCATTGATGTCGGCGGTTCGACTGCCCGGGACGTTCTGATTCCGCTGCTGCCCGATTTCTTTGCCCGCTATCCTGACATTACGCTGGATCTCGGCGTTTCGGATCGTCCGATCGACCTGATCAGTGACAATGCTGACTGTGTGATCCGCGGCGGTCCGCTGATGGACTCCTCTCTGATCGCCCGTCTGATTGGGCACGCCACGCTGATCACCTGTGCAACGCCCGCCTATCTGAAAGCCTTTGGCGTACCGGCCTATCCGGATGAACTGCGCAACGGTCACCGGCTGGTGAGCTATCTCTCTCCGCAGACCGGCAGGCCTTTTCCGTTTCGGTTTGAACGTGACGGGGAAAAAATCGAGGTAACCAGTGCGCATCGCATTGGCGTCAATGAGAGCAACGGGCATCTGGCTGCGGGGCTGGCCGGGCTGGGGATCATTCAGACCTTCAGCTATTCGCTGTCGTCAATTCTGCGGCAGGGTGAGATGGTAGAGATCCTGCGCGACTGGCGTCCTGCCGGGTATCCGTTTCATCTGGTTTATCCGCAGAACCGGCACGTCACGCAACGCCTGCGGGTGTTTATCGACTGGCTGGTGGCCTGTTTTCCGGCGCGAATAGCGGGAGAGGCCCAATCCGGCACCTGAATGCCGGATTAGGCAGAATCAATTAGTTGCCGCGATAGGTTGAGTAACCAAACGGGCTCAGCAGTAAGGGAATATGGTAGTGTTCACCGCTGGCTTCCATGTTGAACTCCACCGGGATCTCCGGGAAGAAGGTTTTCTGGCTGCTCTTCTTATAAAAATCACCGGTTTTGAATACCACGCGATAGCTGCCGGCGCTGGCCGTTTTGTCCTGCGGGAACAGGGCGCTGATGCGGCCATTGTTATCCGTCACGCCAGAAGCCAGTTTCACCCAGTTATCCTGCTGCTTCTGATCCAGCTCGACTTCAATGCCCGCGGTGGGCTGACCGGTCTGCAGGTTGAGCACGTGTACGCTCAGTGGATTTTTCGCAGCGGCAGGCTGAGCGGCGACAGCAGATACGCCAGAGGTCATCAGTAAGGTGGCAATCAGAGCCGTTGTCTTTTTCATCAATGTTTCCTTTATTGACTGTTGGAGTGCGTGTTGTTGTGCTGAAGCGTAATCGGGCTGAGGCGAAAGGGACATTTAACGGCGCTAAATGTGAAATTTCCCAGAAGAGCATGCCTTTTTAGTTACATCATACATACTCTCTCTCATTACCTGAGTTGAGCTCTGTGCTGAAATCGCTGATCAGGATGAAGCGGCGGCCAGAAGGTATACAAAAGGAGAGGGCAGCAGAATCGCAGGCCGGGAAAACAGTGACAGAAAGCGTGACAGCGTCACAAAGCACGTCAGGTATTAGAGATTCATTCTGTTGCAGCTCCGGGATTGTAGCCCCTGGCGGGTGATAAAATCCAGCTGATTCAGAGGGATGAGAAGTTTCAGGGCCATGTTCACCGAACGGCCCGTAAACCACGCGGTTTGCGTCATCAGGCTGGTATGCCTGCGCGACACACGCTGAATGCATTGCCAGTCAGTGCGGCAATTGCGCCCGTTACTGAACTGCCCGTGAAACAGAATCCGTTGCCAGCAGAGGTATCCAGGATGCATTTACCCAGGATCTTACCGGCATCATCAGCCGTAAAGTCACGCACGCCAGAAGCGCTGGCTTTCAGGGAACGCTGTGAATGATGGGGATGGCTGTAAAAGAGCAATCATCCAAGGAGATGGGCGTTTTTAGGAGAGTGCGAAGAGATTGATAAGGTTTCAGTGCAGGCAGCTCAAAACAGTGGAAGCAAAGAATCGCCTGATGTTCATCAGCAGACGTGCCGGAAGATGAATACACGGAAAGATATCGTCGCTAAGGGAATTGCCGGTGTCGGGTTGACCGGGAATCATAATTGCCTCATCGGGCGGGCAGGAACGAAGTCGGCAGCAGCATGGCAGGGAACGAGATAACGCAGCCACAGCCGTTATCAGATATCCTATTTAACATAATATACATTATGCGCATCTTTATCATTATCAGGGTTGGGCCTCGCTGTTTACCTTTCGGCACCGATCCAGGCTGTTTTTTGCCTGGCCGTAAATCTCTGTGCAACTCAGCCTCATCATCTCACCACCACGCATCCGCTTTTCTGAATGGCTTATGGTTTGCTGCGCATCCGTCCGGCATTCTCTTCGCAGCCTGATTCACTCACTCTCTTCAGTGCCCGATGCCGAAGATATCACATCCGGCTTCATCTTTACGGCTAAGTGAATGAATTGAGCGCTCACGACATATTGCGCGCTCAGTTTTTCAATCGCTCTCCGCCTTGCTCTTGATTGTGCGTCTGGTCTGCACATCTCTGCGCTTTGCTCGTTTAACGTCATCCGGCGGCTTTCCGCACTCCGCCAGAGACGTCGCTACGTGAAAATTAGCGCTCTTATCAGGGCTGACGGCCACAGAAATGCTGTAAATGCGTCTCCTGAACGCCTGCTTTTACTCTCGCTCAGCGGCGCGAACAACGCCTGCTCCTGTACACGTCCGCGCATCGTCATGATAAGGCCTGCCGCATCGGCCGCGCCTGTTGATGACCTGCGGAGATTCAGTCAGAGACAATCGGTTTTGATAAGACGTTTACGGGAGACAAAACAACATAACATCCCTGCTCTGTCTGTTCAGTAATCAGCCTTACTGGTTTATTAAAACCGGCCAGAGCAGCCAAACGTCAATGCGCGGCGATTATTTTATACAAAAGCTGAATAGTCATTTCCTGCGTAAAATTAAATCTTGCCGCCAGTGATAAACATGGTTCCGGGCGAGATGCGATCGCTGCGCCTGATGCTGACCTCACGCGATGCGCTTCCCGCCAGTAAAGAGAGTCTCTTCTGGCTGAATATTTACCAGATTCCGGCGCTGAAAAAAGCGCCTGACGCGGCTGAGCGCAGAGTCGTGCTGCCGCTGCGAATCCGGCTGAAGATTTTTATCCGGCCTGCGGGACTTCACGCGCCTCAGGCGACCGACCCGGAAAAGCTTCGTTTCGCCGTCACGGGAGATAAAATCACGATAACTAACCCGACGCCCTGGTTTATGAGCCTGAACGTCAAACCTCAAGGTCAGGCAGCGATTAAAAACCTGATGATCGCCCCGCACGCGGAACTGCAGGCAGAGAGTCAGGCCGCGCTCTCTCCCGGAACGGCACTGAACTATACGGTGATCAACGACCAGGGTATTCCGGTTAACTACACCACGGCTTTTAAGTGAATGTTTTGCAGGACAATGGCGTCCCGGCACGCTAAAGTTGCCTGTTTCTGTTTGCAGTCTGGATGAGGGAAAATGAAACGTTTATTTGTTTACGGCACGCTCTGCCCTGGACGTGAAAATGCGCATATCCTGGAGAATATCGGCGGAGAGTGGCTCGCCGGTTCGGTCACGGGCACCTTCTATGAACGCGGCTGGGGGGCAGCGGCTGATTTTCCTGGCATTATTCTGGATGAGCACGGCCCGCAGGTGCCGGGTTTTCTCTTTACCTCCGATAAGCTGGCGGCTCACTGGCCGATGCTGGATGCGTTTGAGGAGGGCTATGATCGCGTCGAAGTGTGCGTCTCTACCCACGATAATCAGCAGCTCAGCGCCTGGATCTATCAGCTTCAGCCCCGATAACAGTGCTGATACCCCTGTTCTGCAATTCGCGCCCTGCTTCCGGGCGCGATTCTGACAGCCCGCCTTCCTTTTCTGCCAGACATGACAAACAGGCACTATGCCGAATTCAAGTTAAACGAAGAGATCTAATGTATGATGTAACTAAAATAGAGAATCGTTAAGACATGTTCCGGGCCACCAGCCTCTTCAGACCACCAGCCCGCGTTTCTACCCTTTCATTCCGGCCAGCGCTGATGCGGAAACAGCGAGACCCGGATGTTAAACAGGTGGATCAGGGGCGCGACGGCATCACTCTCCTGCCGGGCCAGGGTCTCCAGACGCAGCAGCAGCAGATCAAGCTCCTCCAGCAAATCCTGATGTGGTGTTAACTGCAGTGACTTCATCTTACGCTTCAGATAGAGCGCCAGCTCGTGAAACATCTGCCCGCTATCAATCCCATGCCGTTCCAGCACCTCGCGATAGCGCGCATAAAAGTCATAGCAGTTCGCCCCCAGCCAGGTTTCCGTAATCAGATAGCCCCCCACCACGATATCCGGCACCGGGTCGAGCCGTTTCCGCGGCAGAATGATATTCACCCTGTCGAGCATGCGTGCAATAAACTGTTGCCGTGACAGCAGCGTAGCGGCGTTACGCTCCACCATTTTGATAAACCCTAACAGATCGCGCAGGCCGCGCTGTACCGCTCTTCGCGCTATCCATGAAGGTCGTTTGTTGCGGATCAGCGCCGTCAGCACAACGGCAAACATAATCCCCACCATCGAAGAGATCGCCGCATTCAGGGTAACGATAAGATTGGGCACGAAGTGGTGACTCAGCCCGATAAAGCCGGGGATCTGAATCGCCACGCTCAGCCCGATCAGGTTGGTGGCCGGATTCGCAATCACCAGACTCAGCAGCATCAGACCGGGCAGCAGACAGATCATCAGCGCCTGTAAGGTGTTCGCCTGCGGGATTAGAAAAGCGATGTAAAACAGGCTCACGACCAGCGCAATCATCACCCCTTTGACAAACAGCTTCATCGGCGTCACCGGCGAATCGACACCGGCAAAAAACGAACTGATAATCGCCGCCATCAGCGGTGCATTCGCCCCGTCGGCCCAGCCGCTGCCAATCCAGAACAGACTGGAGAGAAAGGTCGCCAGAAAAGCCGTCAGCGCCGACAGCCTCAACAGCCCTTTGTCGATATGGCGATGCTCACGGATATTACGGATAGCCGCCCCGTCGCCATGACTGTAGAGATCCCCGGCGCGGGCGCTGACATTCTCATAGGCATCGGCAATGCGCACAAAGTTTGCCAGCCGCTCCAGCAGCCCGATCAGCAGCAGGCTCTCCTCGGTCGCCAGTTCCCCTGCCCGCCACGACTGCTCAAGGTTCGCCTGCCCGGCATTGATCGCCTCACGCAGTCCGTTGATGTCATTAACGCGATCGTGATGCAGCCACAACAGAAACTGCTGAAACACATCGGTCACGCACGCTGGAAAACGAATGTTCAGCTCCGCCAGTACGCCCAGCCGTGACTCAATCGCGGTGAGCGTCGGCAGCAGATAGGTCAGATGCTGATACTGCACGCTGACCAGACGGATGACGTTACGCGCCGCCTCCCCCTCATAGACACAGTGGGTCAGCAGCGTCTCAACGTTCAGCGGATAACCGGCCATCTGAATCAGGATATCTTCCCGCTCCAGCGATTTGTTCTTTGCCATTCCGCTGATCAGCTCATCGCATAGCCTGCGCGCATTCTGAAACCAGAGATTCACGCTCTGGCCGAGCAGATGATGCATCGACACCGGAAACACCAGCCGGTGAACCAGGGTGCTACAGAGAATGCCGAGCGTGATCTCCTCAATACGTGAAATGACCGTATTGATAATGGCTGACGGCGTATCCACGTCGGGAAAGCCCATAATGGCGGCGCTATACCCGCCCAGCATAAAGATGTAGCTCTTGGGCGTGCGGTCATGCAGGGAGAGATAGAGGCAGACCGTTACCCATAGGGACACGCATAGGCTGAACAGAACCGGCGACTGCACCGTTTCGGGGTAGATCAGCAGAATAAAGAGGCCCCCCAGCAGCGTACCCAGCAGACGAAACAGGGATTTCGACACGGTTGAGGCCGCATAGAGCTGTGAAGTCACAAAAACGGTCGTGAGCGCCCAGGCAGGTTTTTCAAAGTTAAGAAGCAGCGCCACAGAGAGTGCAATAAACGCGGCAAGAGAAGTTTTGCAGGCAAACAAAACCGCGTTTTTGGTAAACCATTTCATCGAATGAGAGCAACCAGGAGCTTTCTGAGGCGCGTATCCTGACAGATGCGCCTGCGTTTTACTCTCAGTTAACTTATACAAATTATTACCGGCCTGACGGGGCCGGTTTCAGGGGAGACAGGTCTGTTTCGGGCGGGATGAAAAGCGGCTAGCGACGCGTCAGCGCCAGACGGATGCCCAGCCCGATAAAGGTGGCACCCACCACCCGATCGAGCGCCTTCTGCAGGGTCTGATTCTTCGCAACGGCGCCGGCGGCACCGCCCGCCAGCAGGGCAAACAGCACATCCGTTATCAGGCCCGTCAGCGCATAGGCCAGACCCAGCAGCAGAAAGGAGACGGCATGATGATCGCCCTCCACCGTCACAAACTGAGGAAAGAAGGCGATGAAGAACAGCAGCACTTTGGGATTGGTTATCGAGGTAATAAAGCCGCGCAGCAGCAGCTGACGGGTTTCAGTCTGTGCGACCGCCTCCACTCCCTCCGGCCTGACGACGTGACGGACGCGGAACGTCGCCACGATCATCTTCGTCCCCAGATAGATCAGGTAGGCTGCGCCCGTATATTTAATGACGGTGAACAGCAGCGGCGAGGCCGCAATCAGCGCCGTTAAGCCCAGCGCACTGGCAACTGCATGCGTACAGCTTCCCAGCGCCACGCCCGACGCCGAGAGAACACCGGCCTGTCGCCCCCGAGCCACACTTTGTCCGACAACATAAGCGAGATCGGGGCCCGGCGTAATGCAGAGCAGCAGCACCGACGCCAGAAACAGCGGAAAGTGAACAATATCCAGCATGAAGCCTCCTGACAGCAATAAGATTTAACCTTTCGTTAACTTATCAGCCCGGACGCCCTTTTCCAAATGCCATCATCCTCTTACGGGTGTGCGCGCTCTCCATCACGTTCTGTGCCGTAACCGCTCCAGCATGATCAGGGAGTGACTGAAAATGGCGTCGGCGATGTGCTGCGGAAAATCGGCGGGCAGCGCATCCCGCACCGAAACCACCGCCTGGGGAAAAGCATGGATAAAGAAGTCAAAAATCTCCTCCATACTGGCCGGATCAAAACTGACGCGCTTTGCCGTGGCGATAAAATGGCGCGGATAGATTTTGTCGATCGCCATCTTTTTACCTTTGGTGGCGCACAGCCCCATCGCCAGCTTCAGCGCCCGCTTGTTGAGGCCGGTGCCACCCAGTACCGGATAGGCTGAGATGACGTCATAAAATGGCGTCAGCCGGTAACTGCCTCCGCGCTCAATAAACAGGGAGAAGTTTTTTGCATGGCCATCGGTTGCGCCGATCAGCCACTGGAAAACCTGAAACTGCATAAAGCGGTAGCGATCCGCTATCGCCTGGCTGGAGCCCATCAGCAGCTGCATGATCGTCTCTATGCCCGGCCCGCCGTCTGACTCATATTTAGTTGAAGATGGCATCCCCAGCGCCTGGCAGATATCCTCCTGCGGCAGCCGGATCAGCCGGGTCTTATCGCGGGACCAGCGCCGGTCAAACCGCTCCACCGCCAGCGCCCGCATCGCCCCGGCGCGGATAATGGTCGCCTGTGGCACCGCCATTCCCAGCGCCCGGGCCAGCGCCAGACAGAGATACTCATTCTCCACGCTTTCGCGCATATCCAGGGTGGCGGCAGGCTGCTTAATCTCCCCGATGGGCAGCTTGATGATGTGGGAGGTTGGCGTCGCCCCGGCCGGAATGCTCCATCCCTCATCGGTCAGCAGCAGGGCCGTCTTCTCCTGCGCGCCGGCCACCGAGATGCGAAAATCGGTCTCTTCACGCAGCATCCCCAGCGGAATATCAGACTGATAGGCCGACAACACCTTCTCCAGCCGCGCCTCATCCAGCACCTCATAGCGTGCCTGCAGCGGCGGCAGCGCCATCTCCGGCGGCAGCAGCATGGTCGCGCCAACGCTGTCACGTCCCACCTCCTGCAGCAGATCAAACGGCTGGCGGGATTTTATCTGATAGCGCGCCACAATCCGGTCACGGATCGCCGGGCTGTCGGGCAGCAGGTTATCGAAAAAGTTAATCACGGCGGCGGAGGTGATCGGCCTGACCTGCAGCGGCATAGAGAGGGAAAGGGGACGCGCCAGCGGACTGCGCAGCCAGCCTGCATCATACTCAAACTCATGTGCGCCGTTTCGCTGCCGGGTCAGCACCCCCACCCGCTCGCCGTTCATCCAGGCCATCAGCTTCTGCATCACCAGTCATCCTCGTCATTGAGTGGCGCAGGCGCCGGTGCCGCTTTTTCCTGAACCTCCAGGCTCAGCTCCAGCGACTGCAGCAGCTTAAACAGCGTTGCCAGTGAGGTGCTGTCAGGTGCATTTTCAAAGTGAGAGATCGTCGCCTGCTTCAGGCCCACTTTTTTTGCCAGCTCACTCTGGGTCCAGCCGTTGCGCTGGCGGATAAGTTTCAGCCGGTTTGCCAGCTGAATCGGACTATATATCATGGGTGACTCCTTCTGGATCACAGAGGGTAAGCATAGCGCAGCTGCATTATCCCCGAAAGGGTATAAATGTGCATTTATCCCCTTTAACGGATAATTTTCTTTTTATACTCTAGAAGGGATAAAGAGGGTTTTATCCCTTGCGAGGGATAATTCGGGACGCATAATCCACGGAGAAAAGAGGAAGAGAATGAGCAGATTCAGCATCACTCATCAGATCAGCGAGCAGGACCGCGAAGCACTACTGGCGGGACTCGGCGGGTACAACCGGCAGTTTATCCAGACTGATAACTGGGGGCCGCTGTCGGTCATGCATCGCGACACACAGGGGACATTACGGGGAGGATTAATCGCGTCCCGCAAAGGAAACTGGCTCTGTATCGATTTTCTGTGGGTGGACGAGACGCTGCGGGGCAGCGGTCTGGGCAGTGAACTGCTCAGCGCGGCGGAACAGGCGGCGGTGACGGACGGATGTCTCTGTGCGCTGGTGGATACGTTCAGCTTTCAGGCGCTGCCGTTCTATCAGAAGCAGGGATATCAGCAGCAGATGTCCCTGCCCGACTTTCCGCAGACCGGCATGCAGCGTCACTATCTGACGAAGAGACTCCGGCCGGCATAACCACACCGATCCGCATCGCGCTGGCGTGACAGGGTCACAGCCCGGCGATGCGGCGCAGGTCGGCTTCGGCACCGGGTGCCACGGCAAGAACCTGCGCACCGCGGGTAAGGCGGTCGCCTTCAGTATTAAACGGGTGATACCAGCCGCCCGCCTCTTTCACCAGGCAGTAGCCCGCCAGACAATCCCAGGCGTGCATATAGGGCTCGTAGTAACCCACCACCCGTCCGGCGGCCACCCATGCCAGCATCAGCGCGCCGGAACCCAGTCGGATAAAGTTACCGCCTGCCGTCAGCAAAGCGGCCACGATCTCGCCAACCTGCTGCGGGGTCACGTGACTGTTCGCCCCAAATCCGGTGACGTGGTTTTGCAGCGTGCGCGCCGGATCGACGGCCAGACGGCGGCCGTTGAGCGTCGCGCCCTGCCCCAGCGCCGCAACGTAGCATTCATCATAGAGGGGGGCAAAGATCACCCCGATGACCGGCAGGTCGCCGCGCAGCACGGCCACCGAAACACACCAGTTTGGCATCCCGTTCAGAAACGGGCTGGTGCCATCGATAGGATCGACTACCCAGGTGTAGTCCGATGCTCCCGGCTGCAGACCGCTCTCCTCACCCAGAAATCCATCATCGGGAAAGGCGGCGCGGAGATGGGCCGCGATCTGCTGCTCCACGTCGCGGTCAGCAATCGAGACCACATCCTGCAGATCATATTTGGTTTCCACCACCAGCGTCTCGCGACGGTTAAAGTAGGAAAGCGCGGTCGCGCCGCCTTCACGGGCAACGGCCTCAGCGACAGCCAGACGCGCCATTATTTCATCATGTGATGCCATGCCAGCTCCTCAGTTTTAATCAGATTCGTGCGCGATCAGGGCCAGCCCCTGCGCCCTGAAGTTAACGCCAACCCTGGTGGCGAGCGGGAGACGCTGCTCCATCAGCGGATCGATAATGAACAGCGCGCCCAGTTCAGTGGCCACTTCATATTCGATATGGTCACCCAGCCAGGTGCTGTGGGTGATCTCTCCCTGCAGTGCGCCCTGTCCGTCGCCGGAGAGGGTCATGAAGCGGGGCCGCACTGCCAGCTGAGCCGGGCCGATCCGCACTCCCGCACCGGGCAGCCGGAAGCGCTGCGTGCCGAGACGGACCAGCGCCTCTTCCGCACCGGCCTGCTCTACCTCACAGGGCAGAATGTTCGCCTCCCCCATAAAGTCCGCGATAAAGACCGAACGGGGGGAATGGTAAAGCGTCTCCGGCGTCCCCTCCTGAGCAATATCCCCCTCTTTCATGACAATAATCTTATCGGAGACCGCCAGCGCCTCCTCCTGGTCATGGGTGACATAGACCGCAGTAAAACCGAGCCGCTGCTGCAGATCGCGGATATCGGTGCGCACCTGACGGCGCAGACGCTCATCCAGGTTCGACAGCGGTTCATCGAGCAGCAGCACCTGCGGCTCCAGCACCAGCGCGCGCGCCACCGCAATGCGCTGCTGCTGCCCGCCGGAAAGCTCCGAGGGCAGCCGCTGCCCCTGACTCTCCAGCCCCACCAGCTTCAGCCCCTCACGCGCCCGATCCTGCGCCTCGCGCCGGCTCATCCCCGAGGCGCTCAGCCCATAGAGAATGTTGTCGAGGGCGTTCATGTGCGGAAACAGCGCGTAGGATTGAAACACCATCGCCACGTCCCGCGCGTTGGCGGGCAGATGGGTAACATCCTTACCACCTATCAGAATCCGGCCCGCGTCAGGATGTTCCAGCCCGGCCAGCAGCCGCAGCGTGGTGGTCTTGCCGCAGCCGGAGGGCCCGAGCAGCGTCACCAGCGTGCCGGGCTCCACGGTGAGTGACAGATCCGGCACCGCACTGAAGCCGGCAAAACGTTTTGAGACATGGTCAAAAACCACCGATCCGGCCTGATGTGTCGTCATACGGTGCTCTCCTGAGTCAGGGTGGATGCAGAGGGAGTGGCGGCGAGGGCCGCCGGTCGGGTGACACGGCGCAGGCGGCGTTCGCCCACCAGCAGCTGGAAGAGACCAATAATCAGCAGCATCACCAGGATCAGGACCGAGGAGTAGGCAATGGCGACGCCATATTCACCGTTCTCCACCAGCCCGACAATGTACGAGGTCGCCATGTTGTACTGCGCGCTGACCAGGAAGATCACCGCGCTGATGGAGGTAATGGCGCGCACAAAGGCATACACCAGCGCCGCGCTGATGGCCGGTTTCAGCAGCGGCAGCACCACCTTGCGCAGGGTACGGAAACTGGTTGCGCCCAGCGTGAGTGACGCTTCATCCAGGCTTTTATCCAGCTGGCTCATCGCCGCAATGCCGCCACGCACCCCGACGGGCATGTTACGGAAGACAAAACAGGCAATCAGGATCATCGCGGTGCCGGTTATCTCCAGCGGCGGCAGGTTATAGGCCATGACATAGCTCACGCCGATAACCGTACCGGGAATGGCAAAGCTCAGCATCAGCATGAACTCAAAGGTCTGCCGTCCGGCAAAGCGCTGACGCACGATCAGCCAGGCGGTCAGCAGCCCGACAATCGCCGTGAGGGGCGCCGCAATCAGGGCAATCTCCAGCGTCGTCCAGAAGGAGTTCCACGCCACGCCCTGCCACACCAGCTCCCCCTGAGTGAGGGTGACACGGAAGGCGCGGATGTAGTGATCCAGCGTCAGGCTGTTGTCGAGCCCCCAGGAGTGGACAAAGCCACCAATGAGGATCATGCCGTAGATCACCAGAGTGAAGAGCCCCCATGGGATCACCATCCCGTATACGCCAAATCTGACCGGACGCGGCAGCATGGCATGACGGCCGCCGTCGCCTTTCCCGGTGACGGTGGTAAAACTTTTCCCGGCAAGCCAGAGACGCTGCAGCAGAAAGGCCGCCAGCGTGAAGGCCAGCAGGATCATCGCCAGCACCGCCGCGCGGCTCGGGTCGTTTTGCGCGCCGACCACTGAAAAGAAGATCTCCGTAGAGAGCACGCCGTGACTGCCGCCCAGCACCATCGGATTGCCGAAGTCCGCCATGCTTTCGATAAAGCTGATCAGAAAGGCGTTGGCCAGCCCCGGAGCCATCAGCGGCAGCGACACGCGGGAGAAGGTCCGCCAGCGGCTGGCTCGCAGCGTCTGCGACGCCTCCTCCAGTGAGGGACTGACGCCCTCGACCACCCCGATCAGCACCAGAAAGGCCACCGGCGTAAACGAGAGCACCTGCGCAATCCAGATCCCGGTCAGCCCGTAGAGCCAGCGTCCCGGCGCAATGCCGAACAGCGACGCCAGCGATTCGGTGACGACGCCAGAGCGGCCAAACAGCAAAATCAGCGCCAGACCGATGACAAACGGCGGCGTGATAATCGGCAGAACGGTGAGCATCCGCAGCGCTTTCTTACACGGCAGTGCCGTGCGCGTCGCCGCCAGCGCAAACGCCAGCCCCAGCAGCGTCGAGCCGCTGGCCGTCATCAGCGCCAGTCCCAGCGTTCGCCAGGCCGTCCCGCAGTTGCCGCCGGTAAAACAGCCGAGGCTCCAGATGGCCGGGTCCTGCAGGCTGGCGATCAGCCCATCGGGTTTAAAGCTGCCATCGCTGTCCTGCACCGCGGCGACAAACAGGCTGAGCACCGGATAGAGCACGAAGGTGGTGACCAGCGCCACCAGCAGCACAATCGCCGCCACCACAAAGGCATCGCCTTTCAGGACACCGCGCTCTGCCAGCGCAAAGGCAAAGATCAGCAGAAAAACGGTCAGCAGCAGTAAGGCCCCGGCGCCCATGGCGGGCTGTCCCTGAGCCAGCGGCCCGGTAAGGTGCTCGAGCCACAGCCAGTTCCAGCCGCTGAAACCAATGGCATGCCCCTCCAGCAGCAGAAACAGGATGCCGGAGACGCTGAACAGCAGCAGCAGCGTGCTGCGGGTCCGGCCGGGAGGCAGAAAGGCGCAGGCGGTAACGCCTCCCCATAGCGCCACGGCGACCAGAAGCCAGGGTTGCTGAGCGAGCTGCCACAGGGCCGGTGCACTGTTCTCCTCCGCAGAACGAAAGAGCCAGTCACCCGCAAAGAATCCCTGCTCCAGGCTGTACCAGGGCAGCAGCGTCAGGGCCACGGCCCCCGCCAGCAGCGCGCCGGTTAAACGGCGATTGTGCGCATTCATACATCACCTCGATTGGAGAAGCGGACAACTGGCTGATGCCACCGCGGTTCGGCCCGTGCCCGGCGTCTGACGGCCGGGCCGTGCCAAGCTTCAGTGCGCGCTGGCACCAATCTCTCTGTCCCAGCGCCCCAGCAGCGCCCTGCGTTTCGCCGAGTCGCCATAGGTTTTGAAGTCATAATCGATCAGACGGATGTTCTCGAAACGCGGCGCATACTCGGAGATTTCCGCCTGACGGTTGGAGGGCAGCTGGAACGATTTCGCCTCTTTCATATGGGACTGCGCATCCGCACTCAGCGCCCAGTCATACCAGGCCCGGGCGTTCGCCAGGTTGCGTGCCCCTTTGATAATCGACATGGAGCCAATCTCATAGCCGGTGCCTTCACAGGGGGCGACAGGTTTGATCGGGAAGCCTTCAACTTCCATCGCGACCGCATCGTGCATAAAGACAATCCCGACGGTGGTTTCACCGCGCGCTGCCGCTTTTACCGGTGCCGAGCCGGACTTGGTGTATTGCGAGATATTGGCGTTGAGCTTCTTCAGGTAGGCAAAGGCGTCATCTTCCCCCATGATCTGCACCAGCGTCGCCAGCGTGTTGTACGCCGTGCCGGAGGAGTTGGGGTTGGCGATCTGAATCTCGCCCTTAAAACCGGGATCGAGCAGATCCGCCCAGCAGGCAGGCACCTTCAGCTTTTTATCCGCCAGCAGGCGGGTGTTGTAGCCCCAGCCCAGCGCACCGGCATAGACGCCAACGGTCCGGTAACCGGAAATCTCCGCCACCTTTTGTGACCAGGGCTGCTGCTGGTCAAGTAAAGGGGACTTGTAGGGCTGGCTCAGCCCCTCTTCTGCGGCCTGCATGTGCGGATCGCCGGTGCCCGCCCACCAGATATCGGTGCGGGGATTGCGCGCCTCGCTGCGGATTCGGGCGTAGGCTTCACCGGCTGAGAGCCGCACCATGCTGAGCCGGATATCGGGATGAGACTGGCTGAACAGCGTGGTCATCTGTTCGCACACCACCACATCGGCGGAGCAGATCATATTAAGGCTGCCCGCCGCCGTGGCCGCAAACGGCACCACCGGGCAACTGACGATAACAGCAGCGAGCAGAGAGGAATAACGCATGGGGATCTCCTTGAGGCCGGATGATGAAGGCGTGCGCCAGCTTTTGCACATGTGTGCAAAGTAGTACGGCGACCCCGCCATGCTGTCAATTCACTTGTTGAGCAATTGTCAGTCGCTGTCACAAATTTGAAACATTCACTGCCCTGTTATCTTTTGCACACCCTTGCATTTTCAGGCAGACTCAGTGCGGTTAACGGCAGGATGAGGAGAGAAGATGCAGCAGCCCAGGGCAGTGGTGAGTGCACAGGATGTGGCAGATCGGGCGGGCGTCTCGCGCTCGGCGGTCTCCCGCACCTTCACACCGGGGGCCAGCGTGTCGGACGCCACCCGGCAGCGGGTAATGAAAGCGGCGGAAGAGCTGGGCTATCACGTCAATCATCTGGCGCGTGGCCTGGTACGAAACCGCAGCGGCATTGTCTGCCTGATCGCCTCAGAGGTGGATACGCCCTACCGTGCCAGCCTGGTGCGCTGGATGACCCAGTATCTGCAGGAAGCGGGCAAGGTGGCGATGCTGATTAACACCGACCGGTCGGATGAGCGGGTTTCCGCCGCGCTGCAGCAGGCGATCCATTTCCGCGCCGATGCCTCGATCATTCTCTCCGGCATGCCTGACAGTGGCATTACCCGGCTCTGCTACCGGCACGGTCAGCAGCTGGTGCTGATTAACCGTGACGACGCCCTGCCCGGCACGCTCAGCCTTAACCTCGACTCCCGTCCGGCGGCGGAGATGGCGGTAAACGCCTTTCTGCGCGCGGGCTGCAGCCGCATCGCCTTTGTGAATTCGCTGGCGGGAACGCCGAGCCTGCTGAAACGCGAAGCCGATTTTCTGACTGCGGCGCAGCAGGCCGGCATTGCCGTGCAGGTGGAACGGTTTGGCAGCACCTCCTATGAGAGCGGACAGATTCTGGCGCAGCGTCTGCTGACACGCAGCGTCCGCCCGGATGCGGTCTGTTGCGCCACCGACCTGCTCGCCTGCGGCTTTATGGATGAGGCGCGTCACCGTTTTGCGCTGCGTATCCCGGAGGATCTCTGCATCATCGGACATGACAACATCGCGCAGTCGGGCTGGAGCGCCTACGACCTCACCACCTTTGCGCAGCCGGTAGAGCAGTTCGCCCGCGATGCGATTGACTGGCTGGTGGCGGCGGAGGCGCAACCGGAAAGTCTCCTGCCACGAACAGAACAGCCGCAGGCACGGAAAATATATCCGGTCGATGTGGTCTGGCGGGGATCGGTGCGCGGCGGATGAGCGCCATTCTTTATTTTCAGCCGGTACGTTATTTCTCAGCGAAATAATTGAGTACCGGTTTTACGCTTCGCTTTAAATAGCGCTCTCCTGCCCGGAAAAATATTCGGCCGCTTCGCCCCGCAATCGCGATTTCCTGTCTACGCTTTATCTGCATTATTAATTTATTCTGGTTTTATCTGCTCAATGAATCAGCAGTCAGATGTGACAAACATCACATTTGTGCCAGGCTTACAGTCTCAGATAACACTGTTCAAGGAGCATACAATGGCCACACCCACTAACAAGACGCTCGATCTGGATCACTTTCCTAAGCCTCCTTTTGAGGATCAGCCCCAGCAGGCGCCAGGCCTTGCCAGCAAAATGGTTCCGGTTCCCGATCACGGTGAAACCAGCTACCGTGGCACCGGTCGTCTGACCGGCCGCAAAGCGCTGATCACCGGCGGCGACTCCGGGATTGGCCGTGCCGTTGCGATTGCTTATGCCCGTGAAGGCGCCGATGTGGTGATTAACTACCTGCCGGAAGAACAGCCGGATGCCGATGAAGTGGTTAAATTAATCGAAGCGGAAGGCCGTAAAGTTTTCGCTATTCCGGGTGACATTCGTTCAGAAGAATTCTGTCAGCAGCTGGTCAAAGAGGCGGCCGACAAATTAGGTGGTCTGGATATTCTGGTTAATAACGCCGGTCGTCAGCAATTTAATGAGTCCATCCGTACCCTGAGTACAGAAGATTTTGACGCGACGTTTAAAACCAACGTTTATGCAATGTTCTGGATCACCAAAGCGGCGCTGGAATATCTGCCACGCGGCGCATCCATTATTAACACCTCGTCAGTGCAGGCGTTTAAACCCAGCGATATCCTGCTGGACTATGCGCAGACCAAAGCGGCGATTGTGGCCTTTACCAAATCCCTGGCGAAACAGCTGGGCGGCGACGGCATCCGCGTCAACGCGGTAGCGCCGGGTCCATACTGGACCGCACTGCAATCCAGCGGCGGGCAGCCGATGGAGAAAGTGAAGCAGTTTGGTGCCGACTCACCGGTGGGCCGTCCGGGCCAGCCGGTTGAGATCGCCCCGCTCTACGTCACCCTGGCCTCGACCGAGAGCAGCTACTCCTCCGGTCAGGTCTGGTGCTCTGATGGCGGCACCGGCACCCTGTAATCCCCTTCTGGTGGCCGCGTAAAGCGGCCATTTTTTTGTCCTGCCTCTCTCCCCCTCCGAATCGTTGTGCCTGGTATAAGGAAAAAGAACATGGAAAACCCGGTTTTTCATTCGCCGGTCAGAAAAGAAGGTTTTGCGGGGCTGGGCGACTATGCCGCCATTGGTGAAGGCCGTTCGGTGGCGCTGATTGCGCCGGATGGCTCCATTGACTGGTGGTGTGCCCCCAATCTCGATGCGAAACCGCTGTTTGATCGCCTGCTGGACGCCGGGCTGGGCGGCTACTTTCAGGTCGTCCCGCGCGGCAGCTATCAGGTTACGCGACGCTATCGTGACAACAGCAACGTGCTGGAGACCCGCTTTGACACCGACAGCGGCGCCGTCCTGCTTACCGAATCGATCAACAGCACGCTGGCGGGCCGTCTGCCCTGGTGTGAGCTGGCCCGCCGCATCGAAGGCGTTGAGGGCGAGGTGGAGTTGCAGATCACGCTGCGCTTCGGCACCGCCGCTGAAACCCGTTCCCCCTGGGTGGCCGACAATGAGAAAGGCAAGGTGTTTCACATCGCCGAAACGATGGCGATGTTCCGCACCAGCGACGACATCACCATCACCGAACTGGATGATGAACAGGTCTGCGCCACGCTGCGCACCACCGCCGGTTCCCGCTCGCTCAGCGCCCTGCTGATCACCGAAAAGGAGCCGCTGGCCGTACCGCCGCTGGAGGCTATCGACCAGCGGATTGAAACCAGCCACACCGGCTGGACCAGCTGGGTGGAGAGCCTGAGTTATGACGGCAGCTACCCGGCGCTGGTCAGGCGCTCTGCCCTGTCGCTGAAGTTTCTCTGGTACTCCCCGACCGGCGCGCTGGCCGCCGCGGCCACCACGTCGCTGCCGGAGGGCATCGGCGGCGAGAAAAACTATGACTACCGCTACGCCTGGGTACGGGACGCCTGCCTGATTATCAAAGCCTTTGTCTATCTCGGCGCGCTGGAAGATTGTAAGGCGGCCTTCTCCTGGCTGTCGCAGACCATCATCCGTCACGGCGTCAGGCTGCGCGCCTGCTATACCCTGAATGGCGATGAGGTGCCCGCCGAGCGTTATCCGCCCCTGAGCGGCTATCAGCATTCTCAGCCGGTGCGCATCGGCAACAATGCTCGCGATCAGCTGCAGCTCAGTATGTATGGCGATATGCTCATGACCGCGCAGCGCTTTATTGAAGCGGGCCACGTGCTGGATATCACCACCTCACGCCTGCTGGGCGACCTGGCGAACTGCTGCGCCGACAACTGGCGACAGAAAGATTGCGGCATCTGGGAGCTGCCGGAGCTGCAGCACTATACCCACTCCAAAATGGCCTGCTGGATAGCGCTGGATCGGGCGGTGGCGCTGGCGGAAAGTAAACATATCGAACCGACCTGGCTGGGCCGCTGGCAGCGGGAACGTGACCGCATCCGCGACTGGATTGAGTCGCACTGCTGGTCAGAAACGCAGCAGGCTTACCTCTTCTACGTCGGCAGTGATGCACGCCTGGACGCCTCGCTGGCGCTGGTGCACAGCTATGGCAATGCGGTTAATCCGCAGCGGATGCTCTCCACCTACCACGCTATCCGGCAGAAGCTGGGCGACGGCAGCGCCATGCTCTATCGCTACAGCGGCGTCAGGCAGGAGGAGAGTACCTTTCTCGCCTGCGCCTTCTGGCTGGTGGAAGCCTGGGCGGAAATGGGTGAGACGGATCAGGCGGAACAGGCGATGCAGGAGATTCTGGCGACGCTGGACGGTCAGGGTAACGTCGATATCTTTAATGAGATGTATGACGTCCGCAGTCAGAGCTGGCGTGGCAACATGCCGCAGGGACTGAGCCATCTGGCGCTGATCTGCGCGGCGCAGGCGCTATCGGAATCAAAAGGAGAAGTTTAAGAAAGGCATAGGGGCGACTATTGCAGCCGGAAGCGCGGGTCGAAGAAAAACGGCTCCACTACCGCTTTCGCAATGATGCCCGCCGCTGCCGGATGACGGGGATTGAACAGCGCATTCCACTCACCGGTCAGCGTGCTGGGCACTTTGAGTATCAGGCCGTTTTCCGGGCTGGCGAGCCACTCATCGCCGATCTGCCGGGTGGACGCGGGCGCGGGATCGGCCTGCCACTCATCCGGCAGCGCCGTCAGTGCCAGTTCGGTGATCAGGGACTCCGGCACGCTGATCGCGATCATGCTGTAGTCGCGTGACAGATCCTGAATGGTGAGATGCACCAGCGCCTCCAGCACGCAGAGCGCCCGGCTCGACCCCAGGTAGACACAGATCGATCCCACCGAATTCCAGCGCCCGCCATACGTCCGGGCGCCAAAACCATCAAAGGCGGTCATCGCATATTCACGCTTCACCAGACGAAAAAAGGGAACCGCCATCAGGTGATGACACCGTGCTCGAGCTGGCCGATCAGGTTTATCACCGCTTCCGCCCCTGCCACCGTGGTGGTCATCTCCGCCGGTTTTTTTCCGCCCAGCGCTTTGGCGGGCGTTTCCAGCCACTGCACCAGACGCGCCCTGTCGTCACGGAACAGGTTGCTGGCGGCAGAGAGAACGCGAATCAGCATGTAGATGCGTCCGCTCTGGTCGGGCGAAAAGGTCTGCGCCGGATCTTTCACTTTGCGGTTGTAGGTGGTGCGATCGATGCCCGCCAGACGGCACAGCCACCCCTCGTCGAAGGTGGACAACGACGCGGTGCGTTTCAGCACGCCGCTGCTGAATCCTGTCGCGATACGCTGATGCGCATCCGGCAGGGTTTCCGGCAGGTTAAGGGCATGCAGCAGCGTCGCATGGCGGCGAGGCTGAGCGGGTGTGTAGATGGCGATGGACATAGCAGCCCTCCTGTTCATTTGATTTTTATTTTAGCGCAAATGAACAGAAGGCACCACCGCAAGTCCGGCGCGTATCCGTTCTTATTCTGCTGCGCCCTGCTCCAGCGCCTGCATAATCTGCCACGCCGCCCTGATGCGCAGCGGATTGGGGGAGCTCTTGTTGGCCAGCATCACAATGCCGGTGTTCTTCTCCGGGATAAACGCGATATAGGCACCAAACCCGTTGGTCGAACCGGTTTTATGCACCCAGCTGGCGCGTCGGGAGGGCCCGATCGGTTCCACGCGGGTCACCGGTTGCGGCTTCAGCGCCACGCCATTCTCACTGTCGGCGATCAGCGTGTCAGCACTGACGGGCCAGTCATAGATCTCCCAGCCCAGCCCCTGATAGAAACTGGCGGTTCTGAAGTAGCGCGACTGCGCCGTGCGGATGGCATTGCGCAGCACGGCATTGCCGGCAGAGAGGCCGTTTGGATCGCTGTTGGCCTGCATGAAGGTGAGCATGTCGCGAGCGGTCGATTTAACCCCATAGGCTTCGGCATCCAGCATGCCGGGGGAGACACGCACAGGCTGGCCATTTTTGTAACCCCAGGCGTAGTTAATCATCATCGACGGCGGCACAGTAATAAAGGTGCGTGTCAGGCGCAGCGGCTGAAACAGCGATTTCACCATCGCCGCCTCAAAGTCCCCCTTCACCATCAGCGCGCCGAAGAGACCGATACTGGCGTTGGAGTACTGGCGAACCGTACCGGGTGCCGCCTGCGGTTGCCACTCCTGATAGAAGCGAAGCAGCGACGCCTGATCGGTGACCGCCTCCGGCAGTTGCAGCGGCAGCCCGCCCGCCGTGTAGGTCGCCAGATGCAGCATCCGGACCGGACGCCACTGCGCCCCCGTCAGCTGCGGCCAGACCTTCTGCACCGGATCGTTCAGGCGGAGTTCACCGTTGCGGATCAGAATCCCCGCCAGGGTGCCGGTGAAGGTTTTACTCACCGATCCCAGCTCAAACAACGTGTTTTCTGTGACCCGGCGGCCCGAATCGGTGTCGGCCACGCCCGCATTCACAAACTGCGTCCGGCCTTTGTAGAGCACCGCCACCGACATACCGGGGATCGCCTGCTGCTCCATCAGCGGTTCAATCGCGGCTTTAACCAGAGAAGTGACCTGCTGTGAAGAGAGATCGGCGGCGACACAGCGGACAGAAAGCGAAAACAGAACAAAACAAAACAGAGACTTTTTCATTAGCAACGAAGAGGGTTCACCGGGTCAGATTATTTACACTGGTCAGCACATGCCTGCACGCAGATCTGCGCCTGCGTACTGCAGGCACCGCTGTCGCGGGTATTACAGTGGGAGCGTTCGACATAGCAGTTGGACTGACAGGCCGCCAGATCGCAGCGGGCCGCCGCAGGGGTCAGCTGAACCAGGGGGGCGCGGGCCGGAAAAGGCGAAGCGGGCTGAGCGAAAGCGCTGCTGCCCAGTAATCCGGACAGCAGCAGCGTGATGATGCGTTTCATAAGAGTTCTCCTGTAGGACGCTGCCCTTAGTATGGCCAGTCTGGCGGGCAGCGTCAGGGAAATCTTATCAAATTGAGACCACAGGCGGGTGTTGGGTGGCATTTATTACGCCACGGGTGTAGATATCGTTCAGTCTGGCGATGTAACGCTGGGTATCATGCTGCTCTTTGATGCGCAGGATCGCCGCCTCGCCTTTCTCCTGCAGCCGTTCCGGCTGCTCAACGATCTCCAGCAGCGTCGCTTTCAGCCCCTCCACCAGCGACCGGCGCAGCTGCGATTTCTGCTCCGGCGTGGTGATGCTGTATTCGCGATCGGCGTTCAGCGGACTGGCGATGACCCAGCCCGCGCTGGCAGGATTGATCTCCGGCAGGGCCCGCACATTACTGGTGATCACCGGACAGCCGTTAGCCTGCATCTCCAGTACGGAAAAGCCGTAGGTCTCCTGCCAGGTCGGCAACAGGCCGACGTCGCTCTCGCGGAACAGCTGCATCAGTTCACGGTTATCCATCCGCGCCTGATGCGTGAAACAGCGGTAACGGGCGATGCGGCTCTCGATGCCGCGATAAAAGGCGTCATCATCCTGAAACTGGCGATGGGCGACGTTGTGACGTTTGGTGAGTTCGCCGATCAGCTGCACGTCCAGCTGCGACTCCTCCAGGCGGCGCTCTTCAATCAGCTCACTGATCGCCAGCACCACTTCCGCCCCGCCTTTGCGATAAAACTCATTACCGGCAAAGACCAGCTTCAGCACACCCGGCTGGCGTGGCGCCTTATGCTGCACAAACAGCGTCTGGGGCGGATGCAGCACCAGCGTTTTCCGCCGGATTTTCTGCGCTTCATCCGGACTGAACAGCTTCATCTGAATATTCAGCGTCGCGTCGGAGATGGCAATCAATCCGAGGCAGTTCTCTTTTAACAGATGAGGAATTAAGCGCTTCAGCTCCGGGTTATCCCGCTTGGCGACGCCAGGCACCGGCAGCACGCGCGGCAGCTCGGTTTCAAACGAGGCGACCCACTTCTGGTGGGTGATCGCAACTTCATTGAACAGATGGAGGATGTCAGCCCGTGAAGCGCCGGAAAACGGCACCGGCTGAAAGACGAAGGTTTTATTTTTCTTAAGCAGGCGGGTCCGGAGGGGATTAATAAAATAGAACAGATTGCCTTTTTTCAGATTGATATATTCGTTTGCCGGATTCACTAAAATATTACGCTGCTCCGGATATTGATTATTCGTAATTCCAATTTTCATGCACGCTCTCCAGAGTCCTTGTATACGGCATCATCTATAGCATGCAGCTGCGGCTGTTTCGTCTGAGCAATATCCTAAAAAGGCCCGCGTGGCGCGGCCTCTCCGCTTTTGCTAATGATTGCTGACGGTGATAAAGCAGGCATAACAGCGGTCTTTTCTCAGTTTCGTAACACCTGTGTTTTTTTGTGTCAGGCTAACCCCTTGTTGAATATCCCGCTATTTATACGGGCAATAAACGGACCATTTGTTATGTGAATGTTTAATTATTTGTGAAAATTAATATCGCCTGAAATGACGCATATAGTTTAAAACTTTTAAACAAACGAAACAGAAAGCAGACGGTTCCCCCTACGCGCTGATGATTACGTCAGGTGGTCTGCCCGCTGCCGATGAAACAAATGATACAGCGCCCACGCGACTGCACCACGCTGACCCGCTGCTTTGCCACATCATGGTGCAGTTGCGGGTGTCAGGCCCTGCGCCATAAACGCCTTTTACACCCTCTAACCCAATGAATTAACGATAAATTATTAACGTGCACTCTGAATGCGCCGGTCTGGTACAAAAGTTGCAAAAACCTCTCTATGCAGACAGGAGAGCATTATGAAAGCAATCGTGATTGGTGGCGGGATTGGCGGTATGAGCAGCGCCATTGCGCTGGAAAAAGCCGGAATAGAAGTCGAGGTGTTTGAAGCCGTGCAGGAGATGAAGCCGGTCGGCGCAGCGATCTCTATCTGGCCTAATGGCGTAAAGTGCCTGAATGCGCTGGGCATGAAAGAGCAACTGCGCGCACTGGGCGGCAACATGGCCTATATGGCCTATCACGACAGCGCAACCGGCGCGCCCCTGACCCGCTTCAGTATGGCCCCGCTGGTACAGCAGGTCGGCGAATATCCCTGCCCGGTGGCGCGTGCTGAACTGCAGGCGATGCTGATTGATACCTTTGGCCGTGAACGGGTGCAGTTTGGCAAGCGGGTTATCCAGGTCGAAGAGACCGCAGAGGGCGTCATTGCCACCTTCACCGATAACAGTCAGGCGCGGGGCGACTTTCTGATTGCCGCCGACGGCACCCATTCGGTGGTGCGCGAGTATGTGCTGGAGCAGAAGCTGGAGCGTCGCTATGCCGGTTACGTTAACTGGAACGGACTGGTGACCATTGATGAACGCATCGCGCCTGCCGATCAGTGGACGACGTTTGTCGGTGACGGCAAGCGGGTATCGCTGATGCCGGTCAGTGGCAACCGGTTCTACTTCTTCTTTGATGTGCCGCTGCCGAAAGGATTGCCGCAGGATCGCAGCACGGTGAAAGCCGATTTAACCGGCTATTTCCAGGGCTGGGCTGAGCCGGTTCAGCAGCTGATCGCGGCCATCAATCCTGAGACCACCAACCGGGTTGAGATCCATGACATCGAACCGTTCAGCCGTTTTGTAAAGGGCCGCGTCGCCCTGCTCGGCGATGCGGCGCACAGCACCACCCCCGATATCGGTCAGGGCGGCTGCGCGGCGATGGAAGATGCGGTGGTGCTGGCCGCGACGCTGGCGTCTCACTCACTGAGGATCGAAGATGCGCTGCTGCGCTATCAGGCGCGACGGGTGGAACGGGTCAAAGATCTGGTGCTGAAAGCCCGTAAACGCTGCGAGGTGACCCACGCGCACGACCCGGCGATCACCGCGGCGTGGTATCAGTCACTGAAAAGCGAAACCGGCGAGCGGGTGCTGGCCGGTATGTGTGAAACCATCGAAGGTGGCCCGCTGGGCTGAGATCCTGAACCGGGCTGTCAGTGAGACAGCCCGTCACCTTACTCCTCCGCCAGACCGCGATTTTTCAGCATCGGCTCCAGCTGAGGCGCGGCGCCCCGCCAGCTTTCATACAGCGTTTTCAGATCGCTGCTGTTGCCCCGCGACAGAATTTTCTGCCGGAAGATCTCGCCGTTTTCCCGCGTCAGCCCGCCATGCTCCACAAACCACTGATAGCCATCGTCCGCCAGCATCTGCGTCCAGATATAGGCGTAATACCCGGCAGCATAGCCGCCGCCCCAGATGTGCTGGAAATAGCTGGAGCGATAGCGCGGAGGCACCGCCGCCAGCGCCAGGTTGTCGCTCTGCAGCGACTGCTGCTCAAATCCCGCCACGCTTTGCGGTGCGTTGTCCGGCGTCAGGCCGTGCCAGTGCTGATCCAGCAGGGCGGCAGCCAGCAGCTCGCTCATCTCATAGCCTTTGTTGAACTGAGCGGCGCGGACGATCTTCTCATGCAGCGCATCCGGCATCGCCTCCCCGGTCTGATAGTGACGGGCGTAGTGACGGAACAGCGACGGCTCGCTGGCCCAGTGCTCATTAATCTGCGACGGAAATTCGACGAAATCGCGCGGGGTTTCGGTGCCTGAGAGACCCGGATAGCGCTGCGTGGCAAACAGGCCGTGCAGCGTATGACCAAATTCGTGGAACATCGTGATCACGTCATCCCAGCTCAGCAGCGCCGGCTCACCGGCTGGCGGTTTCGTGAAGTTGCAGACGTTGTAGATCACCGGTTTGCTGTCGAGCAGCGTCGACTGATTTACAAAATTACTCATCCAGGCGCCGCCGCCTTTGCTGTCGCGCTTAAAGAAATCGGTGTAGAACAGCGCCAGCGGCGTCTCATCAGCATCGAAAATCTCATAGACCTGCACATCCGGGTGATAGACCGGCAGATCCTGACGCGGCGTAAAACGGATGCCATAGAGCCGTGTTGCAGCCTCGAAGACGCCATTGTGCAGCACCGCGTTCAGCTCGAAATAGGGTTTGATCTGGCTCTCATCCAGATCGTAACGGGCACGCCGCACCTGTTCGGCATAAAAACGCCAGTCCCAGGCCTGCAGGAGAAAATCGCCCTGCTGCTGATCGATCGTCTGCTGTATCGCGGCGGCTTCCCGTTCCGCACGGGCGCGGGCGGCAGGCACGATGTTGCGCATAAAGGCCAGCGCCGCCTCAGGGGTTTTTGCCATCTGATCCTGCAGCTTCCAGGCGGCATAGCTGGTAAAGCCCAGCAGCCGGGCCTGCTCCGCCCTGACCTGCGCCAGCCGTAACACCAGCTCGCGGGTATCGTTGTCATCCCCTTTTTCCGTGCGCGTCACGCCCGCCTGAAACAGCGCTTCACGGGTCGCCCTATCGGAAAGACTCTGCAGCGCCGGTTGCTGCGTGGTGTTCTGCAGCACCAGCAGCCAGCTGTCTTCCAGCCCGCGCGCCCGCGCTTCCGCCTGCGCCACCGCGAGGTCGGCCGGGGAGAGCCCCGCCAGCTGCTGCGCATCCCGGACCACCAGCCCGCCCGCCTGCGTCGCCGCCAGCAGTTTATTGGTGAAGCGGGTGCTGAGACGCGCCGCCTCCTGATTCAGCGTTTTGAGCTGCAGTTTCTGCGCCTCCGGCAGGTTAGCTCCCGCCAGCTGAAAGCGCTGCCAGACCACCTCGACCAGCCGCTTTGATTCGCTGTCCAGGCTGGCGCGCTGCAGATAGACAGCGTCAAGCCGGGAAAAGAGCGGCCGGTTGAGCATGATGTCATCATTAAGTGCGGTGAGCTGCGGCGCAATCTCCTCATCCACCTGCTGCAGCAAGGGGCTGGTATGCGCGGAGGTCATGGCGCTGAACACCAGATTGACCCGGTTGAGCAGTTGTCCACTTTTCTCCAGCGCCTCATAGGTGTTGGAAAAGGTGGGAGCCTCGCTGTTATGGGCAATCGCATCGATCTCCCGACGCTTTTCCGCAATGCCCGCCTCAAGTGCGGGCAGGAAGTCCTGCTCTTGGATCTGATCAAAAGGGGGCGCCTGATAAGGCAGTGTGCTGACGCTGAAGAAGGGATTCTGACGGGCGTTCATGGTTCGCTCCTGATGGGCATCGCAAAGACCTATCCTGACAGGTTGCGGCTGAGGCGACAACTCAGGCGATGCGCTGCTGATAGACGCTGATTATTTCACCTGCAATCGCCACGGCGATTTCGGCGGGCAGCTTGCCTTTGACGTCAGGCAGACCGATCGGACAGCGCAGCCGCGCCAGCGGTTCACTGCCGACGCCACGGCCAGCGAGCCGGTAGCGAAAACGCTGATTTTTCGTTTCTGAACCGATCACCCCGGCATAGGCAAAGTCGTTGCGTTTCAGCACCGCTTCGCACAGCGCAAAATCGAGCGGATGGTGGTGGGTCATGATAATGAAGTAGCTCCCGGCGGGAGCCTCCGCCACGCACTCGATCGGCTCCTCAGGCTGCCGCGTCACCACACCGGCAGGCACGTGGCCGAACTGACCGGGACGACTGTCGATCCAGTTGATGTGACAGGGTAACGTAGAGAGCAGGTTCACCAGCGCCTGGCCGACATGCCCGGCGCCGAACAGATAGATTTCCGGCTGCGCCTGCAGCAGAGGCTCAAACAGCAGTGTGGTTTTGCCGCCGCAGCACTGGCCCAGTCGTGCGCCCAGGCTGTACTCCTCGGTGTGGGGCGCGCCTGCCCCGCTCTGCAGCATCGCTCTGGCCTGGGCGATGCACTGAAACTCCAGATGACCGCCGCCAATGGTCAGGAAGCTCTCCTGCTGCGTCACCACCATTTTGCTGCCGCTGTCACGCGGCACCGAACCGTGCTCGCTGAGCACGGTGACCAGGACGCAGCTCTGCCGCTTCTCCCGCAGCTGATGCAGGACGCCTATCCAGTCATGGTAAATCATGTTCTGCTCCTGCCAGACGCTGCACGCCCCAGAAGATCCGCTCCGGCGTGGCAGGGGCATCCAGATGAGGGTGCTGCCGGTAGTCGGCGACGCTGGCAACCGCATCCTGCAGCGCACACCAGGCGGCAATGCCCAGCATAAACGGCGGCTCACCCACGGCTTTGGAGTGGAACACCGTATCCTTTGGATTCCTGCGGTTCTCCACCAGCGTGACCCTGAGATCGGCCGGCACATCACTGATGGCCGGAATTTTGTAGCTCGCCGGTCCATCGGTCAGCAGCTGACCTTTGTCGTTCCAGACCAGCTCTTCACAGGTGAGCCAGCCCACGCCCTGCACAAATCCCCCTTCCACCTGACCGATATCGATGGCCGGATTCAGCGAGGCCCCGACATCATGCAGGATGTCGGCACGCAGCAGGCGCGATTCGCCGGTTAAGGTGTCGATCACAACCTCGCAGCAGGCGGCACCGTAGGCGAAGTAGTAGAACGGCTTGCCGCGCCCCGCCAGCCGGTCGTAATGAATCCCCGGCACGCGGTAGTAGCCGGTGGCGGAGAGCGGCACCTGATTCAGCCACGCCAGCTTTGCCACCTCGGCGAAGGTGTAATGCTTCTCGCCGGCGCGCACCACGCCGTTGCGGAAACTCACCGCGCTGGCATCACACTCATGCAGCCTGCAAAGCATCTCCGTCATTCTGTCACGCAGGATCTCAGCGGCATTCTGCGCCGCTTTGCCGTTGAGATCCGCGCCGCTGGAGGCCGCGGTTGGCGAGGTGTTAGGCACTTTACCGGTGTCGGTGGCGGTGATCTGGATCTTATCGACCTCAATCTGCAGCACCTCGGCGACAATCTGGATCACTTTGGTGTTCAGTCCCTGGCCCATCTCGGTGCCGCCGTGGTTTAGCTGCACCGTGCCGTCGGTGTAAATCAGGATCAGGGCACCTGCCTGATTGAGAAAGCTGGAGGTAAAGGAGATGCCGAATTTCACCGGCGTCAGCGCCAGTCCGCGCTTCAGCAGCGGGCTGCGGGCGTTGAAGGCGCTGATCTCCGCCCGGCGCGCCTGATAGTCGCTGCTGGCTTCCAGCTGCGCCGTGATCTCATCCAGCAGATTGTCCTCTACCTGCTGGTGGTAATGAGTGATGTTGCGCTCCTGCTTGCCATAGTAGTTACGCTTGCGCAGTTCCAGCGGGTCCAGCCCGCGTTCCCGCGCGATGTGATCCATAATCTGCTCGATGGCCACCATTCCCTGCGGGCCGCCAAACCCGCGATAGGCGGTGTTAGAGGCGGTATTGGTGCGGCAGCGATAGCCGGTGATCCGCGCATCGCCAAGGTAATAGGCGTTATCGGCGTGAAACATGGCACGATCGACAATCGATCCACTGAGATCCAGTGAATAACCGCAGTTTCCCGCCAGATCGATTTTGATGCCGCACAGCCGGCCATCTTCTTCCACGCCCGCCTCGTAACGCACAAAGAAGGGGTGACGTTTGCCGGTGACACGCATATCGTCGCGGCGGGAGAGCCGCATCTTCGCTGCCCGCCCGGTCTGACGGGCGACAATGGCGCAGAGGCAGGCCACACCGGCCGCCTGCGTCTCTTTGCCGCCAAAGCCGCCGCCCATACGCCGCATATCGATGGTCACCTGGTTCAGGCTGATGCCCATCACCTCTGCCACCAGCTTCTGCACTTCGGTGGGGTTCTGCGTTGAGGAGAAAACCTGCAGCTGGTGATCTTCGCCGGGGATCACCATCGCCGTCTGGGTTTCCAGGTAAAAATGCTCCTGTCCGCCGATGTGAAACGCGCCGCTGACCCGATGCGGCGCGCGTGCCAGTGCCGCTTCCACGTCACCGCGCTGATGCACGTGCGGTTCCTGAACGAAACTGCGCTGCGCCAGCGCCTGCTCCACATCCAGCAGCGGTTCCAGCACCTCATAGTCAATCACTGCGGCGGCGGCACCGAGGCGGGCCGCCTCCGGCGACTCCGCCGCGACGGCGAGAACGATCTGCCCCAGATAGTCGACTTTGTCATGCGCCAGCAGCGGGTCGCCCGGCTCCAGCGGCCCGACATCATTGATACCGGGAACGTCCTGCCAGGTTAACACGCTGACCACGCCCGGCACGGCGTAACAGGGCTGCACGTCGATGCGCACGATCCGCGCATGCGCATGCTCGCTCAGGCGCGGACAGAGATGCAGCAGACCCGGCAACTCCGGCTTGTCGTCGATGAAGCGCGCTTCCCCGGAGACATGTTTTTCCGCACTTTCATGGCGGTTACTGCGGCCCACACCGCTCTGCAGATCGGCGGCATACTGCGCCTTGATTACCGCTTCGTTGAGTTCAGGACGGTTATGAGACATAGCGGGTCACCTCGGTACAGGTTATTTCGCCGTTATAGCGATGAAGAAAGCGGCGCAGCAGGTTACGCGCCACCTGCAGCCGATAGGCGCTGCTGGCACGAAAATCGGAGAGCGGCTGGAAATCGTCGGCCAGTGCGGCCGCTGCACGTGACACCGTCACGGCATTAAGGGGCTGACCGATCAACGCCTGTTCACAGTGGTGCGCCCGCTGCGGCGTGGCCGCCATGCCGCCAAAGGCGACGCGGGCGTCGGTCACGATGCCCTGATCGGTGTGCAGGTTAAAGGCGGCAAAGACCGCCGAGATGTCGTCATCCAGCCGTTTGGAGACTTTCCAGGCGACAAAGTCAGGTGACACCGTCACCTTATCGATACGAATCGCGCGGATAAACTCGCTTTTTTCCAGCCGGGTCTGCCGGTAGCCGGTAAAAAAGTCATTCAGCGGCAGGCAGCGCTGCTGCTCGCCGCGTTGCAGTATCAGGCTGGCGTTCAGCGCCAGCAGCATGGGCGACGCGTCTCCGATTGGAGAGGCGTTGCCGATATTACCGCCCAGCGTGCCCTGCAGACGGATTTGCAGGGAGGCAAAGCGTTGCAGCATCTCGCTCACGCCAGGGATGCGGCTGGCCAGAAAATCGCTGACCTGTTGCAGCGACGCGCCTGCGCCCAGCAGATAATGGTCATCAAATTCACTGCAGACTTTGAGCGCGGCAACCTGCTCCAGGGCGATGAGCAGCGGCAGCCTTTTATGCTGCTGGGTGATCTGCAGGCTGAGATCGGTGCCACCGGCAATCAGTACCGCTTCGGGATGCGCCAGATAGATCTCCGCCAGCTGCGCCGGGGTTTTAGGCAGGAAGCAGCGCCGCCCTGCTGCGCCCGTCTCCTGCATCTCCGGGGTCGCCAGCGCTTCAAGACGCTGCACGGTACCCGCGGCGCTGTGATCAAACTGATCCGTCACCGGCTGCGAACAGAGCTGCTCGGCGGCCGCCATGATGGGCCGGTAGCCGGTACAGCGGCAGAGATTACCCGCCAGCGCGGTTTCCGCCTGATGACGATCCCAGCCCGTGGCATTTTTTTGCAGCGTGAACAGCGACATCACAAAGCCCGGCGTGCAGAAGCCGCACTGCGAGCCGTGGCAGTCAACCATCGCCTGCTGCGCCGGGTGCAGCGCCCGTCCGTGACGTAAATCTTCAACCGTGATCAGCTGTTTACCCTGCAGCGTGGAGACCAGGGTCAGGCAGCTGTTGACCGTTTCATACTGCATCCTGCCATCCACCGCTTTGCCCAGGGTGACGCTGCAGGCGCCACAGTCGCCTGAGGCGCAGCCCTCTTTAGTGCCGGGCCGCTGCTGGCGGGTTCGCAGATAGTTAAGGATAGTGAGATTGGGGTCGAGCGCGGTTTCGCTGACCAGCTGGTTATTGAGCAGAAACTGGATCATGCGGCTTGCTCCTGTGCGTCACGCTGCCAGACCGGGCGACCGGCCACCCAGGTCTGGGCAATATTGCGGTCGTCGCCCAGCGTCATTAAGACAAAAAGTTTTTCCCAGATATCTTTGCTGTTGCCGATACGCAGCTGCTGCAGGGCAGAAACTGCCGGATCGAGCACCACAAAATCCGCCTCTTTGCCGGTGTTGAAATTCCCGATGGCGTGGTCGAGATCGAGTGCCCGCGCCCCGCCCAGTGTCGCGTGATAAAAGGCTTCGGCGGCGCTGAGCCGGTAGTGCTGCAACTGGCCCACCTTGTAGGCTTCGCCCAGTGTCTGCAGCATGTTAAAGGTGGTGCCCGCACCGACGTCGGTGCCCACCCCCACCTTCACGCCCTGCTGCCAGCTGCGTTTCAGATTAAACAGGCCGCTGCCGAGGAACAGGTTAGAAGTGGGACAGAAGGCAATTGAGGAGTCGGTGTCATGCAGACACTGCCACTCCTTCTCTTCCAAGTGCAGGCAGTGGGCAAACACGCTGCGGCGGCCGGTGAGCTGATGATGGTGGTACACATCCAGATAGCCGTCGCGTTCCGGAAAGAGTGCTTTAACCCAGGCCACCTCCTGCGGGTTTTCGCTGAGATGGGTGTGCAGCCAGGTGTCGGGAAACTCCTGACGCAGCTGCTGCACTTTTTCCAGCAGCTGCGGGGAAGAGGTCGGGGCAAAACGCGGCGTCAGCGCATAGCTCAGCCGGCCACGCTGATGCCAGCGTTCAATCAGTGCCCGGGTCTGCTGATAGCTCTGTTCCGGGGTTTCCGTAAGGTTGTCGGGCGCATTGCGATCCATCATCACTTTCCCGGCAATCAGCCGCATGTTCAGCGCTTCGGCGGCGCTGAACAGCGCCTCGACCGACTGCGGGTGCACGGTGCCAAAGACCAGCGCGCTGGTGGTGCCATTGGAGAGCAGCTGATGCAGGAAAAAGGCGGACATCCGGGCGGCATGATCCGGGCAGTGATACTGCGCCTCCACCGGGAACGTGTAGTGATTCAGCCACTCCAGCAGCTGTTCGCCAAAGGCGCCGATCATCTCCGTCTGCGGATAGTGTATGTGGGTGTCCACAAAGCCCGGCACGATCAGCCGGCCGCGCAGATCAGTGACCGGCAGACCCGCCAGCTTCGCCTCAGCCGTCTCCCAGCTCTCCAGACCGGCTACACGTCCGTCACGCAGCAGCAACACGCCATCCTCCAGGTAGCGGGCCTGTGTCGCCAGATCGTCGGGATGATCCACCACGCCGGTGAAGTCAAAGAAGCTGGCGCGTATCGCCGTGTCGGTTGCTGGGTGCATGCTGTTTCCTTTCTGAAAGCGCAATGTGGTGGTGCAGTTAACTCTCTGTTTAACTCTTTGCAACCTGCGTGCCAGATTTACTCTGCTTTAAAATCTATAAATATCAGGTGCTTAGATAAACTCACGCCTGTTGCGCAACAAAAAGCCTGTTGAAAGCATAGCAACCGATTGCTTTCATGTCGCAATCGGTTGCGAAGCGCAATTGCCGATTCTGGCGGCGTTTCTGACGCGCAGGCTGGCTGCTGCCCTGCCCCTTAACGGTGCAGTGCGCCCCGAAAAGGCGCAGGACGTTGCCCGTAAAAGGGGTTTACCCCCTGCCCGTTTTTCTGCGCGCAGAAGCCGAAATGGCATGCTATGGTGAAGCCATCGACGTTGAAAATGGCATAAGGAACAGTGAGATGATTATTTTTGTCACCGGTGCGACGGCCGGTTTTGGTGAAAGTATTACCCGCCGCTTTATCAAAAACGGGCACAAAGTGATCGCCAGCGGACGCCGCGCCGAACGCTTAAAAGCGCTGAAAGATGAGCTGGGTGAGAATCTTTACACCGTCCAGCTGGATGTGCGGAACCGCGCCGCCATCGAAGAAGCTGTGGCGCAGTTACCGGCGGCGTGGCGCGCTATCGATATCCTGGTGAACAACGCCGGTCTGGCGCTGGGCATAGAGCCCGCGCACAAAGCCAGTGTGGAAGACTGGGAAAATATGATCGATACCAATACGAAAGGCCTGGTCTATATGACCCGCGCCCTGCTGCCACAGATGGTCGAGCGTAACGTGGGCCATATCATCAATATCGGCTCGATTGCCGGTAGCTGGCCCTATGCCGGCGGCAACGTCTATGGGGCCACAAAGGCGTTTGTGCGGCAGTTCAGCCTGAACCTGCGCACCGATCTGCACGGCACCGCGCTGCGCGTGACCGATATCGAACCGGGGCTGGTGGGCGGCACCGAGTTCTCTAACGTCCGCTTTAAAGGTGATGATGACAAAGCTGGTCAGGTCTATGAGGGTGCCACCGCCCTGACCCCGGAAGATGTCACGGAAGCGGTTTACTGGGTGGCCACACTGCCAGCGCACGTCAATATCAACACGCTGGAGATGATGCCGGTCAGCCAGACGCTGGCGGGCCTGAAGGTGCACAAGCCTTAATCCTCTGCGCGCCAGCTCTCCCGGCTGGCGCTAGCCACGTCCCCAGCCCAGAACGATAATCAGCATGCCGCTCAACGCGATCAGTGCGCCACTCCAGTCCCAGACGCTCAGCTTCACGCCATCCACCACCCGCAGCCAGAGCAGCGCGGTGAGCACATAGACGCCCCCATACGCGGCATAGACCCGGCCGCTGGCGGCAGGATGCAGGGTCAGCAGCCAGACAAACAGCACCAGGCTGGCCGCCGCCGGCAGTAAAAGCCAGACCGGGCCGCCTTTTTTCAGCCATAACCACGGCAGAAAGCAGCCCGTGATCTCCGCCAGGGCGGTGATAAAAAACAGCAAGGCGGTTTTAATCAGCACCCTTACCTCTCCTGAACTTAAACAAACCACGCACCACTGGTGAGCAAAGAAACGGCGATGATATACTAGCCGGACCCGCTGCAACAGCCGTCCCGGATGGCGATGTTGGCGATAACGAAAGGATAGTCTGATGAAAAAAATGATCCCTGCTCTGCTTCTGGTTCTGCTGTCTGGTACCGCCTTCACGGCGGGTGCGACCACCAACCGCCTGATCATCGAAGATGGCAGTTCTGCCCTGAGTAACGAAGCGGCTCGCCAGAATAAAGAGCAATGGAATGACACGCGGATGCTACGCAACAAGGTGAACAGCCGCGTAGAAAAAGAGTTTGATAAAACCGACCGCGCGTTCGACACCCGCGACAAGTGCGAGCAGAGCCTCAATCTGAACGCCTACTGGGAGCCCAACACTCTGCGCTGTCTGGACCGCCGCTCAGGCCGCCCGGTCACTCCCTGAATTTGCGCTATAGTAATGACGGACGACTAACATAAGGAAGACGTGATGAAGCTACAGAGGGTTTTGTTCACCGCAGCGTTGTTCTCGCTGCCGCTGATGGCGCAGGCTTCCTGCGAATCGGTAAAAGCCGACATCAGTCAGAAAATTGTTCAGAACGGCGTGCCTGAATCGGGCTTCACTCTCGACATCGTCGCCAACGATCAGGTCGATCAGGCGGGCGGTCAGGTGGTCGGGCATTGTGAAAACGACAGCCAGAAGATTGTTTACAAGCGCACCGGCCGGGATGACGAGGCCAGCGTGCCCGCCAGTGCAGGCAGTTCTCAGGACGCGCCTGCGCAGCAATAAACCTGTGTTAATCAGGGCGACAGCCTGTCGCCCTGCCGTTTACTCCGCCTGTTCCGGCCGCTGACGCGGCATCATCCACGCCACACCCAGCGCAAACAGCGCAATCACCAGCGCCACCACAAACACCCAGTGCAGTGAGGCCGCAATCGCCTGCACCATCTGCTGCAGCGCCTGCGGCGCCAGCTGCTGACGGCTGGGTTCAGACATAATCTGCTGCACCGGATCGGCCACCTGCGGCAGCCGCCACTGCAGGTTGAGATTGAGCACCGCCCCCATGATCGCCGTGCCCACCGCCGAACCGATCATCCTGCTGAACATCACCGAGGCGGTACAGATACCGCGAATCTGATAGTCCGCCTCGTTTTGCACGGAGACCAGAAACGTGGTGCTGGTCATCCCCATGCCGGTGCCAATCAGGAAGGCGGTAAAGCCCGCCTGATAGAGTGAGCTCGCGGGCTGAAGCAGCAGCAGTAAGGCGCTGCCGCTGACCAGCAGCAGCGCGCCGAGCTGGGCGGTAAAGCGATAGGAGGTCAGAAGCATCAGCCTGCCGCTCAGGGTGCTGGCCAGCGGCCAGCCAATCGACATCATCGCCAGCGCGCTGCCCGCCTGTAACGGCGTGCCGCCGCGGATCCCCTGAATCCAGGTCGGCAGAAACGCACTGATCCCCATCATGGCCGCCCCGATAATCAGGTTGCCCGCATTACCGGCAATGATCAGCCGGCTGCGCCAGATCACCAGCGGAAACAGTGGTGCCGCGGCCCGCTGCTCGTGGCGTTTCAGCTGCCAGCCTGCCAGCAGTGAACAGAGCAGAAAAGGGATCAGCCAGTATCCGAGCAGCTCCGCCTGCAATAGCACCACCAGCAGCGCGGAGACGCAGAGCATCAGCCAGCCGCTGCCCGCGAGGTTGAGGGGAGCCGATTTCTCCTCCTGCTGATGCGCCGGTAACCAGCGCGCCAGCATCAGCATACTGATCAGGCCAATCGGCAGATTGACCCAGAAAATCACTGACCAGCTGAAGTGCTGCACCAGCCAGGCACCGGTCAGCGGCCCGACGATGGCCGCCACTCCCCAGACGCTGGATAGCCAGCCCTGAACGCTGGCGCGCTCGCGCGGCGAATAGATGTCTGCCACGATGGTGGAGCTGATCGGCATGATGGCCCCCGCCCCCAGCCCCTGAAACGCCCGGAACAGGATCAGCCAGGTCATGGAGTGGGCGAAGCCACACAGCACCGATCCGAGCAGGAAAAGGGAGGTGCCGGTAAAAAACATGGTTTTACGCCCCACCTTATCCGCCAGCCGGCCATAGAGCGGCACGCTGACCGCCTGCGTCAGCAGATAGATGGAGAAGACCCAGCCAAACTGCGAAAAACCGCCGAGGTCGGCAATGATGGTGGGCATGGCAGTGGCCACGATGGTGACTTCGATAGCCGCCATAAACATCGCCAGCATGCAGGCAATCAGTATCCAGTGGCGGTGTCCGGTCCGGAGTTGTGCGCTTTCAGTCATAGGGTTCCTTTTTTATCAGCAAGGCTAGCTGAAAATCAGCCCGTGCAGTTTCCTGAACGTGCGCATTTCCTGCACCATCTGTGACGGTGTCACTAAAAGTCGATGAATTTTTTTTATTGACGCATCAGCCCAGTGGCTACGCGGCCTTAACACCATTTTAACCAGTTTCTCACTCGCCGAAGAAAGGCTGAAAAGCTGGCTTGCCGGGTAAAGGGCTGCTATAGCAGTAAAGCATCTTTCTCAGTGTTCACTGAAAAAGAGTAGGTAAATACGCATTTTGTCTACATTTTATCGCAGTTTCGGTTTTGGGTGCGGCGGCCTTTTTTGCTGCATCTGTCGGACTGTTTAGCGCTGTTATAACAATTGAGATCGTTATCAGGGAGATTCTCCTATGCAAAATGCTTCACTGGCCCGACGCGCCGGTCTGGCACTGCTTGCAGTGGTCGCAGTGATTGCGGTGCTGATCTGGGGCCTCGGCTGGGATCAGCTGGTCGCCCGTAAGGTCGACCTGCTTTATCTCGGGCAACAACACCTCTTCTTAGTGTTCTGGTCGATGCTGTTCGCCCTGCTGGTCGGTATTCCCAGCGGCATCCTGCTCAGTCGCCCGTTTGCCCGCCGCTGGGCCGAGTATGTGATGCAGATTTTCAACATCGGTAACACCCTGCCGCCGCTGGCGGTGCTGGCTCTGGCGATGGTCATTATCGGGATTGGCGACCGTCCGGCGCTGATAGCCCTGTTTCTGGCCTCGCTGCTGCCTATCGTCCGCAACACCTTCTCCGGCCTGAGCGCCGTTCCCCCGTCACTGATTGAAGCCGCCAACGGCATCGGTATGACTAAACTGCAGCGTCTGCGCCGGGTGGAGTTGCCGAATGCCCTGCCGGTGATCCTCTCCGGCGTGCGCATCGCAACGGCCATCAATGTCGGAACCGCCCCGCTGGCGTTCCTGATCGGGGCCAGCAGCTTCGGCGAGCTGATCTTCCCCGGCATCTATCTGAATGACTTTCCGACGCTGATCCTCGGCGCTGTTGCTACCGCACTGGTGGCACTGGTGCTGGATATGTTGCTGGCTGCACTGGGCCGCTTACTGAGTCCGCACGCGGCGGTCTGACCACAAGGAGCTTTGCAATGCTAACGCACTGGATAAAGAAGAGCGTGGTGGCGCTTACCGCGACGCTGCTGCTAAGCCAGACGGCACAGGCAGCTGCCCCGCTGGTGATGGCGACCAAGAGTTTTACCGAGCAGCATATTCTCTCCGCCATGACCGTGCTGTGGCTGAAGAAGAAAGGCTTTGAGGTGGTGCCCAAACGGAATATTGCCACCACCATCGGCCGTAACGCGCTGCTGAATAAGCAGATCGATATGGTCTGGGAGTACACCGGGACCTCTCTGATTATTTTCAACCACATCAGCCAGCCGATGTCCTCTCAGCAGGCCTATGAGACGGTGAAAAAACTGGATGCAAAACTGGGGCTGGTCTGGCTTGATCCGGCACCGATGAACAACACCTACGCCTTTGCCATGACCCGGAAACGGGCCGAAAAAGAGGGTATCAGCACGATGTCTCAGCTGGTCGCAAAGATTGAGCAGGTGCGGAAGACCGACCCGGACCATAACTGGCGACTCGGACTGGACCTGGAGTTTTCAGGGCGTAGCGACGGCATGAAGCCGCTGCAGAAAACCTACGACCTGGCGCTGGATCGCCCGCAGATCCGGCAGATGGACCCCGGCCTGGTCTATAACGCCATTCGCGACGGCTTTGTCGATGCCGGTCTGATCTACACCACCGATGGCCGGGTAAAAGGATTCGACCTGAAAGTGCTGGAAGATGATAAGCATTTCTTCCCCAGCTACAACGTGACGCCTGTGGTGCGTCAGGATGTGCTGGCGAGCCATCCGGGTCTGGACACCGCGCTCAATCAGCTTTCGGCGCAGATCACCGATGAGGCGATTACCGAGCTGAATAAGCGGGTCGACATCGATCATCAGTCGCCGGAGAAAGTGGCGCGTGATTTCCTTCAATCCAAAAACATGCTGTAAGGAGGCACTGTGGATACCCTTCACTACATCATGGATAACTGGAATACCCTGCTGACCCTGAGCTGGCAGCACAGCTGGCTGGTGCTGGTCGCGGTCGGACTGGCGATTGTCATTGGCGTGCCGCTCGGCATTCTGATTGTCCGGGTCCGGTGGCTGGCGGCACCGATTCTCGGCATCGCCACCGTGGTGCTGACCATCCCGACCATTGCGCTGTTTGGTCTGATGATCCCGCTCTTTTCACTGATCGGTCAGGGCATCGGTGCGCTGCCCGCTATCACCGCTGTGTTCCTCTATTCTCTGCTGCCGATTGTGCGCAACACGCACACCGCACTGGAGAACCTGCCAGGCGGTCTGCGTGAGGCGGGTCGTGGTATCGGCATGACCTTCTGGCAGCGTCTGCGCTGGGTGGAGATCCCAATGGCGCTGCCGGTCATTTTTGGCGGCATCCGCACCGCCGTGGTGATGAACGTCGGCGTCATGGCGATTGCCGCCGTGATTGGAGCCGGCGGCCTGGGCCAGCTGCTGCTGGATGGCATCAGCGGCAGTGATATTCGCATGTTAATTGCCGGGGCACTGATGATCTGTCTGCTGGCTATTGTTCTTGACTGGCTGCTGCACCGTTTGCAGCAGGCGCTGACTCCTAAGGGGATTCGATAATGATCACGCTGGAAAACCTGACGAAAACCTTTACCCAGAAAAACGGTACCACCAATAAAGCCGTCGATAACGTCAGCCTGCATGTGCCAGCCGGTGAGATGTGTGTCCTGCTGGGGCCATCGGGCTGCGGAAAAACCACCACCCTGAAGATGATTAACCGCCTTATCCCTGCCACCAGCGGCCGGATTCTGATTAATGGCGAAGATACCAGTACGCAGGACACCACCACCCTGCGTCGCAACATCGGCTATGTGATCCAGCAGATTGGACTGTTCCCGAACATGACCATCGAAGAGAACATTACCGTGGTGCCGCGCATGCTGGGCTGGGATAAGAAACAGTGTCACGAGCGCGCGACTGAGCTGATGAGTATGGTGGCGCTGGACCCGACTAAATTCCTGCATCGCTATCCGCGAGAGATGTCCGGCGGCCAGCAGCAGCGCATCGGGGTGATTCGGGCGCTGGCGGCGGATCCACCGGTGCTGCTGATGGATGAGCCTTTCGGGGCGGTTGACCCGATTAATCGTGAAGTCATTCAGAACGAGTTTCTCGATATGCAGCGTCAGCTGAAGAAAACCGTGATGCTGGTGAGTCACGATATCGATGAGGCGCTGAAGCTCGGCGACCGGATTGCGGTGTTTGGTCAGGGTAAGATCGTGCAGTGCGCCAGCCCGGATGAGCTGCTGGCCACACCGGCGAATGATTTTGTCGGCTCGTTTGTCGGTCAGGACCGCACGCTGAAGCGCCTGCTGCTGGTGCAGGCGGGCGACGTCACCGATCAGCAGCCCACCATTACCGTGCGTCGTTCTACGCCGCTGGAGGAAGCCTTTGGCACCATGGATGAGAACGATATGCGCTCGATTACCGTGGTCGATGAGGATGGCAAACCGCTGGGCTTTGTGAAGCGTCGCGAGGCGCGCAACGTCAGCGGCCGCTGTGAAGAGCGCCTGCACACCTTTAAGGTGACCGGCAAAGCGGAAGAGAACCTGCGCGTGGTGCTGTCAAAGCTCTATGAACACAACACGGTCTGGATGCCAATTGTTGATGAGGAGGGTCGCTACAGCGGTGAGATTTCGCAGGATTATATCGCCGACTACCTGAGTTCAGGCCGCACGCGTCGTCGTCTGAATACGTAGACTCCTCTGTAGATGAAAGGGCCACACGGCCCTTTTTTGTTACCGTGGACAGGCCCGAATTAAACCGCAATAACGTTGCTTAAGGCGAAGGGAACAGGGTCAGAAGAGGAAAGCGTCCCGCGCCAGGGATGGCGCGGGCCGAGCCTGTCATGGATGACATCTTTCGCGTCTTTCCGATCTGACCCTGTTCCCTGCGCAGGTGCGATCTTACAGCAAGCCGGGCCACAGGCTGGCAACCCGTCCCGCTGGCGGATTCCTCTCAGCCGGTCATCCCTCCGTCAGCGTCTCCGCCTCAACCTCTTCCACCGTCCGCGCCTCATCCGGCAGCACCAGATTCAGCACAATGGCCAGGATGCCACCGGTAGTGACTGCATGACCAAACAGGCTGCCGATCAGCGGCGGGAACTGCTTCAGCACGTCCGGCACCGCTTCCACACCCAGCCCGATGCCGAAGGCGATCGCGACGATCAGCATCTCGCGGCGACCAAGCGGTGTCTGGGTCATCACCCGGATACCGGCCGCAACCACGCTGCCAAACATCACCACGGTCGCGCCGCCCAGTACCGGCGGTGGGATCTGCTGCAGCAGGGAGCCAACCGCCGGAAAGAGCCCCAGCAGCGCCAGCATAATACCCAGCAGCATTCCCACGTAGCGGCTGGCAACGCCGGTCATCTGGATGACACCGTTATTCTGCGCAAAGGTGGTGTTTGGAAAGGCCGAGAAAACCGCGGCCAGCACGCAGCTCAGGCCATCGGCGACAATACCGCCCTGCAGCCGCTGCTGGAAAGGCTTACCGGTGATCGGCTGTTGTGAAATCAGACAGTTGGCCGTCAGATCGCCCACCGCTTCAATCACCGCGATGACAGATACCAGCGCGATAGGCAGAAAGATGGTCCAGTCGAAGGCGAAACCAAAGCGGAAAAAGGCTGGCAGCACCAGCCAGCTGCTCTCCGGCGCGGCCTTCAGCTGCAGATGGCCGGTTAACGCCGCCGCCACACACCCCACGGCGATACCCGCGACCACGGCAACCAGCCGCGCCCAGCGGTTTCGCGAGCGGTTCAGCGCCACAATCACCAGCAGCGTCAGCGCACCCAGCGCCAGATTTCCCGGCGCGCCAAAGTCCGTGGCATTGTGACCGCCCGCCCAGTCGGTGATGCTCACTTTGATCAGGCTGATACCAATCAGCGTAATCACTGTGCCGGTGACGACCGGCGTCAGCACCTTACGCAGCGCGCCGACGCAGCGGCTGATGACCACCGGGATCAGTGCCGCTACCAGGTTACAGCCAAACAGCATCGCCAGAATCTCTTCAGGCGAACCGCCACGCCCCTTGATCATTAACCCACCCGACAGGATCACACCCAGAAACGCAAAGCTGGTGCCCTGCAGACAGATCATCCCGGCACCGACGCCATAAAAGCGCCGGGCCTGCATAAAGGTGCCCAGTCCGGAAACAAACAGGGACATGCTGATCAGATAAGGAATATAGGCCTGCAGTCCCAGCACCGAACCGATAATCAGCGGCGGAGTGATAATGCCGACGACGCTGGCAAGCAGATGCTGCAGTGCGGCAAAGAATGCCGGTACGGGACCAATGCGGGCTTCAAGCCCATATAACAAACCTTTCTCGTGCGAGTGCGACATGGTGGTGCTCCAGCTCTGTGTGGTTAGCGGAGTTAATGCATTTTCTGCGCCATCACGTCGGGGATTCGCGGTTAACGATCCAGGTCATTCAAATATAAGCGGAAATAGTTGCAGGAAACGGGTCGCGAGCCTGAAACTTTAGGCTCACAACCCGCTCAGATGACTTGTTTTGTTTCAGTATCAGGCGATCTTTGCACTCACAGCGTGCAGATCGGGCTGCTTCAGCAGAGAAATATCGATCCAGGAGGTCAGATCGCGCTGTTCAGGACGGGGCAGATAAGGAAGTTCACCCAGCAGCGGTGCCGCAATCTTTTCACGCAGCACCTCAATGATGTCACTGTAGTGCGCCAGCCCCGGATTGACGCGATTAGCCACCCAACCTACCAGCGGCAGGCCATCGTGCGCGATGGCTTCCGCGGTCAGCAGCGCATGACTGATGCAGCCCGACTGGATACCCACCACCAGCACAACCGGCAGCTGCTGTTCTGCGACCCAGCGCGAGAGCGGACGTCCGTCGTTCATCAGACTGCGCCAGCCGCCGGTGCCCTCCACCACCACCCGATCGGCCTGCTGCGTCAGATGTGTCAGACCCTGAGTCAGCCGGGAATAGTCGATCATCTGGCTGGGGTGGGTGCAGATCTCCTCCTCCTCAAACACCAGCGGATTAATCGCCTCATAAGGCAGGTCGATGGATGAAGCGCTTTGCAGAACCTGTGCATCTTTGTTACGCAGGCCATCAGCGGTTTTGACCGCGCAGCGCGCGACAGGCTTATAGCCGACGGCACTGACGTTGCTCTGAATAAAACATTGCAAAAGGGCGCGGGACACCACCGTTTTGCCTGTAGCCGTATCGGTGCCGGTAACAAATAGTCTGTTCACTCCACTTCTCCTCTCAAAGCGTTGCGGCTAATCGGTGATTAGCCCTGCTGCGAAACGGCATTTTAAGGAATCCAGAATGAGAACAGATTGCGTTAGCGCAAGTTCAGGCCCGCTTAACCTTGCAACAGTTTCACTAACAGGTGTCCGTTATAGAGAGCGTCTTTGATCAGCGCGGCGGCACCGAGTGTGCCCGGTTCGCTGAATTCGGTGGGGGCCAGCTGAATGCCCGCACTGTAGGCAGGCAGAGACTGCTGCAGAATCGTGTTGCTCACCGCCGGAAACAGCACCTCTGCCGCCGCATTCAGCGGAGAACCGATAAGAATATGTTGTGGATTAAAAATATTAACCATCATCGCCAGAATCCGGCCTGCGTGATGACCGACGCTGGCGATGGTGTCGCGCGCCAGGCGATCGCCCGACAGCGCGGCCTCACATAACGATGACAGCGTCAGCTCCTGACGATTAAGCAGGCTGTCGGGCTGGGCCGCCAGCCGCTGCGCCGCCAGCGCCAGCAGACTGCCGGTGCTGGCGACCGTCTCCAGACAGCCGTGGTTGCCGCAGTAGCACTGCTGACCATAAGGATCGATTTGCGTATGGCCGATCTCGACCAGCGCCCGTCCCCGCTTATGCAGCAGCTGGCCGCCGCTGATCACTCCGGCTCCGACCGTTTCATCGATCACGATCTGAATCACATCCTGCGCGCCGCGCGAAGCGCCGAACAGCGACTCCGCCAGCGTCCAGGCGGAGATATCGTGCTGCACAAACACCGGTAATCCCGTGTGCGCCTCCAGCGCATCGCCCAGCGGCATATCACGCACCTGATAGCCCGGCAGCCGATGCACCACGCCTGACGCGGCGTTGATCAGACCCGGCAGCGTGATGGCGATGGCCGTCAGACGCTCCAGTTTTTTCTGATGACGGATAAAGAAGGCATCCACCTGTTCAATCAGGGCGGTCAGCAGCGGCTGAGCGGATTCATCGGGCAGCGGCAGGCTCTCTTCGGCCAACGCCTGACTGCTGAGATCGCGCAGCGTAAAGGTCATGGCACCGCGATGCAGACGAATGGCCAGATAGTGCCAGGCCTCTGTGTCCAGAATCAGCCCGATAGCCGGACGGCCACGACTGCCGGGTTCCTGAAACTCCGTCTCCTGCACCAGATGCGCGTCCAGCATTTCACGCACAATTTTTGTGATGCTGGCTGGCGCAAGCTGGGCACGGCGGGAAAGTTCGATACGCGAAATGGGACCATAACGGTCAATCAGCTGATATACGACACCTGCATTGGTCTGCTTGATCTGGTCAATATGGCCAGGTTGACTGTCCGGATTCACAACCCTGCTCCCGGTTATTTTCGCGCTTCTAAATAAACATGCGCCATGGTGAGGCAGATCAGGCAACAGCGTCAAATATTTGATTAGAAATGTGATTTATCGCACATATTGGCCTCTGTCAAAGGGTGCTTCCGGGCCGGTTTTCCCGCAGCAGCGCCATCATATTCGCCATCGGTGCGGTGATTTCGCGGCTGGCTGACCAGACCAGCCACAGCTCTGAAATGGCATCCTCTTCCGTCAGCGGCAGCCAGACCAGATCGGCCAGCTGCGCCCGGCGGAAGGAGGCGGGCAGGATGGAGACGCCAAGACCGGTTGCCACCAGCCCCAGAATGGTCATCGCTTCCCCCACTTCCTGCGTGATATAGGGCTGGATCTGATAGCGATGCAGCAGCGCCAGGATATCGCTGTAGAGCGCAGTTCCGCCCTGGGCATCAAAGAAGACGAAGGGTTCGGCGGCCAGCGCGGTGACGGAGATCGCGCCGGCATCCGCCAGCGGATGCGCTTTGTGCACCACCGCACACAGCGGCTCGCTCATCAGCAGCTGATGCGCGAGATCGGCGGGCAGCGGCGTGTTGCGCATTACGCCAAGATCGAGCCGCCCCTCATGCAGCGGGGCCAGCTGCTGGCGGGTATTAATTTCCTGCATCTGAATATGTACCTGCGGCCAGCGCTGGCGAAAGCGAAACAGCGCGTCGGAGACCACCGCGGTAAAAGGCGCCGAGGAGGTGAAACCGATTCGCAGCCCGCCCTCTTCTCCCCGGTGCAGCCGGGCTGCCCGGTCGGCCGCCTGCTCGACCTGCAGCAGGATGGCGCGGGCATCGTTCAGCAATTGCTGTCCGGCAGCGGTCAGCTGAACGCTGCGGTTGGTCCGGTTAAAGAGTCGGGCGCCGGTTTCTGCCTCCAGTTGCAGAATCTGCTGACTGAGTGGCGGCTGGGAGATGTTCAGCCGCCGGGCCGCGCGCCCGAAATGGAGCTCCTCGGCCACCGCAATAAAGTAGCGCAGGTGACGTAACTCAATATTCATATCTGAAACGTCTCATTTAAGATTATTAATATATTAGACATCATAATGATGCCTGCCTAAGCTGACGACAGGTTTTTTTACTCTTAAAGGAAAGTGTGTGAGTCACTTAACAGAGGCCGCCGCGGTAAATGACGAGGCGGGTCGTGTGCCTTCAGAACCGGTGGCTGCGTCAGGTTATATCCGTCGGGGTTCGCGGCAGTTTATGCGCGTGACGCTGGCGCTCTTCTCCGCCGGTCTGGCGACCTTTGCCCTGCTCTATTGTGTCCAGCCGATCCTGCCGGTGCTCTCGCATCAGTTTGGCATCTCACCGGCAACCAGCAGCCTGTCACTCTCTATCTCAACCGGCCTGATGGCGCTGGGCCTGCTGGTGACCGGGCCGCTTTCGGATGCTGTCGGCCGCAAATCGGTGATGGTGACAGCCCTGATGCTGGCCGCCATCTGCACGCTGATCTCAGCCACCATGAGCAGCTGGCACGGCATTCTGATCATGCGGGCGCTGATGGGGCTGTCGCTCAGCGGAGTGGCGGCGGTGGGCATGACCTACCTCAGCGAGGAGATGGATGCGCGGGTCGTCGCCTTCTCTATGGGGCTGTATATCAGCGGAAACTCTATCGGCGGAATGAGCGGGCGTCTGCTGAGCGGTGTGCTGACCGACCTTTTCTCATGGCGGATCGCCGTGGCGGTGATTGGCCTGTTTTCGCTGGCTTCGGCGCTGATGTTCTGGAAGATCCTTCCCGCGTCACGTCATTTTCGTCCCATCACGCTGCGTCCGCGCAACCTGCTGATTAACTTCCGGCTGCACTGGCGCGATCCCGGCCTGCCCTGGTTGTTTGCCGAAGGGTTCCTGCTGATGGGTGCCTTTGTCACGCTGTTTAACTACATCGGCTACCGGCTGCTGGATGCCCCCTGGCATCTGAGTCAGGCCGTGGTCGGGTTGTTGTCGGTGGTCTATCTCACCGGCTCGTGGAGTTCGCCGAAAGCGGGCGCGCTGACCAGCCGGCTGGGACGGGGACCGGTAATGCTGGGTGCGACCGCCATTATGCTGCTGGGCCTGCTGATCACGGCGTTCAACTCGCTCTGGCTGATCCTGCCGGGGATGATGCTGTTCACCGCCGGTTTTTTTGCCGCCCATGCGGTTGCCAGTGGCTGGATTGGCCCACGCGCACGCCGGGCGCGCGGCCAGGCCTCATCGCTTTACCTGTTCAGCTACTACGTGGGTTCCAGCGTCGCCGGGACGCTGGGCGGTCTGTTCTGGCATAACTTTGGCTGGCACGGCATCACGCTGTTTATCAGCACCCTGCTGCTGCTGGCGTTGCTTGTGGCCTGGCATCTGCACCGCAAAAAGCTCTGAGTTTCCTCTCTCTGCCAGGCCCGGATGGCCTCACCAGGCCTGGCAGCACAACACGCTGACTGTCGCTCATCCTCTTCGCTGAAAATCCCCCGCGAAAAAACCCCACAATTCCCGCTATAATCGGTTTTATTGAATCATTTCATCTGCTTTGCCTCTTAACACGGCAACAAGGAACGCCTGTGGCTCTCTATTACTACGTCAATAAACAATCGGGATATAACGATAATCATGTGGTGCATGCCGCTGGCTGCCCGCATCTTCCCGACATGGAAAATCGACTGTTTCTGGGCAGTTTTTATCACGTCAATGCCGCCATTCTTCAGGCAAAAAAATATTATGTGGGGGCTATCGGCTGTGAGAACTGCTGCCCGATTAATGCCAGCCACCTGCCGGAGACGCCGCTCAGCGTCGCCCAGAAACATACGCCGGGGTCACGCTAAGCTGTCGGAGGGTGTCGGCGTGAAATTTACTTACCGCTGCGCTAATTTGTTAAGCATCAGCGCCGTTTTCCGTTATGTTACTCTTCCTGACTCTTTTTGATGGAAAGCACGATGCGGGATAAGTTTGCGCGTTCTCAGATCGCCCTTCACTGGCTGACCTTTTTACTGGTCGTGACAGCCTACGCCACCATTGAGCTGCGCGGCTTTGTGCAGCGCGGCTCCTGGCAGGGGTACGCCATGATCATCACCCACTTCAGCGCAGGTGCGACCGTTCTGGTGCTGATGATCGCCCGCCTGTTTCTGCGTACCCGTCATCGCACGCCACCCATTACGCCAGCCGCGCCGCGCTGGCAGACCGGGGTGGCTCATCTGACGCACACCCTGATCTATGCCCTGTTTATCACCCTGCCGATCCTCGGCCTGTCGTCGCGCTATCTCAAGGGGCGGGAGTGGTGGCTGTTTGGCATCAGTATGCCGGTTGCACCGGAGCCCAATTTTGACCTGGCGGATACGTTGATCGACTGGCATGAAACCCTGGCACCGCTGGGATACTGGCTGATCGGGCTGCATGCGGCAGCGGCGCTGTTTCATCACTATCTGCTTAAAGACAATACCCTGCTGCGCATGATGCCGCCTCGCCGCGGTCAGTAATCTCATCCCGTCGCCCCTGAACGGGGCGATAAAAAAATTTCCGCCTTAAAAGCCGGTTATCAGGTTTCGCTTCCCGCTTTATTCACTACAATGGTCTGTAATTTGTGACGCAGGTCACTTTCGCTGGATGTCTGCCACATCCGAATTCGCTGTACTGACAGATTTGACACCTCATGCAACCAACAACTGTTTCACGTAAAACTGCCTGGCTACGCGTGGTCTTGCTGGCCATCGCGGCTTTTGTATTTAATACCACCGAATTTGTACCGGTGGGTCTCCTTTCGGACATTGCGGCTGACTTTTCCATGCAGACGGCGGATGTCGGGATCATGCTCACGATCTACGCCTGGGTGGTCGCGCTGCTGTCACTGCCGCTGATGCTGCTGACGCGCAACGTGGAGCGGCGACTGCTGCTGGGGGTGCTGTTTACGATCTTTATCGTCAGTCACGTCCTGTCGACCTTCGCCTGGGACTTTCGGTCGCTGATGGTTTCACGCGTCGGCATCGCCCTCTCTCACGCGGTGTTCTGGTCGATCACGGCTTCACTGGCTATTCGCGTGGCTCCGGCCGGAAAGAAAACGCAGGCGCTGAGTATGCTGGCGACCGGAACCGCACTGGCCATGGTGCTGGGGGTGCCGATTGGCCGCGTGGTGGGTCAGTATCTTGGCTGGCGAACCACCTTCGGCGCGATTGGCCTGTCGGCACTGGTACTGATGATCATGCTGGTACGGATACTGCCACGTCTGCCCAGTGAACACACCGGCTCGCTGAGCAGCGTGCCGATGCTGTTTCGTCGTCCGGCGCTGGTCAGCATGTATCTGCTGGTAATCATTGTGGTGACCGCGCACTACACCGCCTACAGCTACATCGAACCCTTTATGCAGAGCGTGGCGCAATCCAGCGGCAATTTCACCACCCTGCTGCTGCTGCTGTTTGGCTCTGCGGGTATTCTGGGCAGCGTGCTGTTCAGCACCCTGGGCAATAAATTCCCTTCCGCGCTGCTGATTGCCGCGATTGCGCTGATCACCCTCTGCATGGGACTGCTGATCTTTGCTGCGGTTCGTCCGACGGCGATCGCTATCCTGTGCATCGTCTGGGGCATGGCGATGATGATGATTGGACTGGGTATGCAGGTGCGGGTGCTGTCTCTGGCGCCGGATGCAACGGATGTGGCAATGTCACTCATGTCCGGTATCTACAATATCGGCATAGGCGCAGGCGCGCTGCTGGGAAGCCAGGTCAGTCTCTATCTGAATATGTCGGAAGTCGGCAACGTCGGGGGGATGATCGGTCTGGTGGCGTTACTGTGGTGTGTCTATATTTTCCGCCGTTATCCTCAGCTTCGCAGTAATGGCTAAGACCGGCGCGGAGAGGATAAAAAAAAGGCTTCAGATAAGCAGGTTATCTGAAGCCTGTTTCTCTTATTTATAGAGAATGGCGGTGCCATGCAGGTTGTTGCTGCCAGAGGTCGAAGTGATGCGGAAAGACTTTGCACCGGCATCGCTGGCCTTTTCTGACAGTTGCTGCTCAAGCGAGGTCAGATTGCTGCTGCCCGTCGCGCTGATGACGCCCACGCGTTGCTGATCCAGTGGCGTGCTGCTCACCTGCTGCGCCGCCACGCTGGTGAACGAGAGGCTACTGAGCAGGGCCGCCGCCACTATCATACTGATACGTTTCATAACGAACCCCTTCTTCATTTTCTGCCGGATGCCCGGTTACTGATAAATCACCGCCGTGCCGTGCAGTTTGTTCTGACCGCTGGTTGAGGTGATGCGGAACGATTTCGCACCGGCTTCATCCGCTTTGGCGTTGAGCTGCGCTTCGACTGAACTCAGGTTGGTGCCGCCCAGCACAGAGATGGTGCCGACAGGCTGCTGATTAGCCGGTTCGCTGGTAACCAGGTCAGCGGCAGACGCGCCAAAAGTCAGTGTGGTGAGTGCCAGAACAGCCAGGGTAGTTTTGATGGTTTTCATAATCTTCTCTCTTTTCAGTGATCGTGTTCAGTGGGTCTGAAATCGGTTGTCGCTATTTAATTAACGACCGTTAAATAAATGATAGACCCCGATCAGGCTGGCCGTCAATATTTATTTAATGATCGTTATTTTAATCGCGAAGTGGCGTGATTATGGGCTTCAGCCCCTTTTCTGACTTAACCATAGGGGCGATAAAACCGGGCTGGCGCACAAAATGGCAACCCCGGAGGACGGCCTGCCTCTCCGCCCTTGCACATTTTTATAATGATCGGTAATTTAATAGAGTGTTCCCCCGTCAGAGAGGATGTATGAGTCAGGTTCAGGATTGCGATACCCGGAAATGCCGTGGCCGTCCCAAAGTGTTCGATCGTGAAGCCGCGCTCGATAAGGCACTGACCCTGTTCTGGACCCACGGGTACGAAGGCACCTCGCTCGCCGATCTGGTGGCCGCTACCGGTGCTAAAGCACCGACGCTCTATGCGGAGTTCGTCAATAAAGAGGGATTATTCCGCGCCGCGATGGAGCGCTATGTTGAGAAATTCAGCGCCTGGCGTGATGCGGCCCTGGGCGATGACAAGCTGGCGGTCTCTGAGGCGGTTGAGGCCTATTTCCGCGCTACCGCGGCCTGCTTTACCGAACGCGATTCGCCCGGCGGCTGCTTCTTTATCTGCACCTCAAGCGCCCTGTCGGCGGCTTCCGCGGATATTGCGGCCATGCTGCAAGAGCAGCATCAGTCACAGGAGCAGGTTTTAAAGGATTTCCTCTGCTCGCGTCAGCAGCGTGGTGAACTGGGAGAGTCAGTGGACATTGCTGCGCTGTCGCGCTATCTGAGCTGTCTGCTTCAGGGCATGTCAGTGCGGGCGCGGGAAGGTGCGGAGCGCACAGACCTGGAGAGTATTATTGATACGCTGATGGCGATGTGGCCTACCCTGACAGGACTGTGTCAGGCTCAGCGGTAAGATTCAGGGCGGGATTCCCGCCCTGTTGCACGTTCAGCTGAGAAAGAAGACCGGCCGGAGCGGCTGACTGACGGGACTGTTGTCCGCATGAGAGGGCATCAGATCCTTCATGGAGGCCCACCAGCGCTGACAGACCGCCGTTTGCGCCACCGCGTTCCAGCGCGCTTCCGATTCAATCTCCACGCTGGCAAAGAGCAGATGCCGCTCCTCATCCAGCCAGATGGCATAATTACGGGCACCATGTGCTTTCAGCGTTTCAGCCAGTTCGGGCCAGATAGGTGAGTGACGACGCTCATACTCCGCATGACAATCCGGATTGACCTGCATCACAAAGGCTTTACGCAACATGGGCAGGCCCCGCATCCAGTGCTGGTTGCCAGGGCGTGACACCAAAACGTTTACCCAGCGCGACTAGCTGTTCTGTGGTGATGCTCTGACGTATCCCGCCCATCGACAGCACCTTAACCATCACTTCAGATGATTTCTCGGCGGTGTCAATCAGCCCAAACGTCTCATCGAGCGTCGGACCTGTGCCAAAGACGCCGTGGAACGGCCACATCACCAGCGTGTGCGACTGCATCTGCGCCGCCGTCGCGGCGCCGATCTCATCGGTGCCGGGCACCATCCAGGGCAACACGCCCACGCCATCCGGGAAGACCACCAGACACTCGGTGCTCCCCTCCCACAGCAGGCGGGTAAAGCGCGCCGAATCCATCTCAACCACATAACTCAGGGCCATAAAGTGGGTGGCATGACAGTGCATAATCACCCGATCTCTGCCGCCGCTGACTGCCTTGCGCACCGCATGCGACTGAAAATGTGACGCCAGCTCGGAGGTCGGCAGCCCGCCATTGACCAGCCCCCAGTGAATTTTGCAGGAGAGTCCCTGGCTGTCGACCTGCAGCAGTGCCAGGCAGTCCGCGGGGTCCAGCTGAACGTTGCGCATAAATTTTCCCGACCCGGTCACCAGAAACCAGTCGTTTGCCAGCGCCGGGGCGGACTGACTCAGCTCGAAACAGCGTGGCTCCTGGCAGAAATCAGCCCTATAGGGGCTCACCTCCTCCTCACTCAGCCGCAGGCTGACGTTGCCACCATTGCGTTCATCCCATCCCTTCAGCCACATGTCGCTGGTTGCCTTAACCATTCCCTTTACAAACTCTGAAGCAAGAATGCTTTGCATAATAAAATCCCTTAACGTTGGCTCAAAATCTGCTGTTCATAATGGCGCGCATCACTTAACCAGCTGGCGTCAGCCGGAACGTCATGACGCAGGCACCAGGCTTCCCACACCGCCTGCCACGGCAGTGATTTCTGCTCTTCCAGCCAGACCAGCCGCGCGGTGTAATCTCCGCTATTCTCAGCCTGACGCAGACGATCGGTCGGCTCCAGCAGGGCGCGCAGCAGCGCCTTCTGGGTGTTGCGGGTGCCGATAACCCAGGCCGCAATCCGGTTGATCGACGCGTCAAAGAAATCGAGGCCGATATGCACTTTGTCGAACAGCCGGTGACGGACGATCTCACTGGCAATAGCCTGCGTTTCATCATCCAGCAGCACCACATGATCGCTGTCCCAGCGCACCGGACGGCTGACGTGCAGCAGCAGGCGCGGCACATAGAGCATGGCGGCGGAGATCTTGTCGGAGATCACCTCGGTAGGATGGAAATGGCCCGCATCCAGGGTCAGTGCCGTCTGACGGCTGGCGGCGTAGCCGAGATAAAACTCATTTGATCCCACGGTGTAGCTCTCTGCGCCGATACCGAACAGCTTGCTCTCTACCGCATCGATGTGATGCTGCGGGTTGAGTTTTTCCGCAATGACCTCATCCAGAGCGCTCATCAGACGCTGACGCGGCGCCAGCCGATCGACGGTGATATCCTTCATGCCGTCCGGTACCCAGATGTTCATCACCGAGGGCGTGCCCAGCTGCTCACCAAAGTGGGCGGAGATACGGCGACTGGCTTTGCAGTGGTCGATCCAGAACTGGCGCACGGTTTGATAGCTGTGCGACAGCGTAAACCCGTCAGCACTGAGCGGATGTGAGAAGCAGCTGGGGTTAAAATCGAGCCCCACGCCCCGCTCCCTGGCCCATTCGACCCAGCGCGCGAAATGTGCCGGCTCAATAGCGTCCCGTTCAACCGGCCTGTCGCTCTCCAGATAGAGTGCATGCAGGTTCAGACGCTTGAGGCCAGGGATCAGCGACATCGCCTTATCGATATCACCGCGCAGTTCGCTGGCGTTGCGTGCACGTCCCGGATAGTTGCCGGTCGCCTGAATGCCGCCGGTGAGGGCGGCCTGCGGGTTTTCAAATCCCCGCACATCGTCGCCCTGCCAGCAGTGCATGGAAACCGGGATTGTGTCGAGCTGGCGAATAGCCTGTTCAGCATCAACCCCAATATCGGCATAGCGTTGTTTAGCCAGTTCAAAGGCCTGTTCTGTCTGCTTAGTCATAAGCGGGTTCCTCTGCGGGTTGACTCAGCGTCGCGAAGCGGGCCTGACTGGCCGCGAAGACGTCTGAAATGTGTGGTTCGAATGTTTCGAGGGGGAAGGTGTTCATCACGCAGTTGCGGAAATCGGCGACATCCGTCAGTTCGCCGAGGGCAATCAGCTGACAGCCGACGTTACCCAGCGTGGAGGCTTCAACCGGCCCGGCCAGCACCGGAATCTCACAGGCATCTGCACAGAGCTGATTCAGAAAACGATTCTGGCTGCCACCGCCGACCACATGCAGCCGGGTGAAGGGCTTCCCGCGCAGCGCGGCGAGTTCGCTGATGACCTGACGGTAGAGCAGCGCCAGGCTGTCAAAAATGCAGCGGGCCAGCGCAGCGGCGGATTGCGGCACGGGCATGCCCTGCTCTGCGCAGGCTTTCTGAATCTCGCTGACCATGTTGTCAGGATTGATAAAGCGCGGATCGTTGGGATTAATCAGCGAAAGACAGGCGGGCTGACGGGCTGTCTCAGCAATCAGCGCACAGAGGTCATCAATCTGCCGTTCAGCACAGAGACGCTGCAGCAGCCATAAACCCATGATGTTTTTCAGGACGCGATAGCCTTCTGCGCCGCCTTCGTTGGTAATATTGGCGCGCAGTGCCGCCTCGCTCGCATAGGGTTGCAGGCTTTCAAAGCCCATCAGCGACCAGGTGCCGGAGCTGAGATAGGCGGCATCTTCCTGCAGCAGCGGCGTAGCCAGCACCGCGCTGGCGGTGTCGTGGGTGGCCACCGCAATGACCGGCACCGCCTCGCCCCGCTGACTCCGCCAGTGTCCCACTGTGTTGCCCGGCGCCTGCGGCTGACCGAACCAGCCTGCCTCAATCCCCGCCCAGCCGATTAAATCGCGATCCCACTCGCCGCTGTGAATATTGAGCATCTGGGTGGTGGTGGCGTTGGTGTACTCCCAGTTGAGGTTGCCGGTCAGGCGGAAGTGCAGGTAATCCGGGATCATCAGCGCGTGTGCCACACGCGCCTGCCAGTCAGGCTGCTGCTGATGCAGGGCGCGCATCTGATAGAGCGTATTGAAAGGCAGAAACTGAATGCCGGTTTTTGCATAGATGGCGCTGTGGCCCAGCTCCTGCTGCGCCTGAGCCATCAGGCCGTGGGTGCGTGCATCACGATAGCTGACCGCTTCACCCACCGGCTCACCCTGCGCATCCAGCAGCACCATATCCACGCCCCAGGTGTCGATGCCGATACTGTCCGGCACGATCCCCTCCTCAACAGCCTGCTCCAGCCCGGCACGGATCGCCTGCTCCAGCATCGCCAGATCCCAGCAGTCATAGCCGGCACGACGCAGACGCCGGTTTTCAAAACGGCGGATTTCACGCAGATCCAGCTGGCGCTGCGCGTCATCCCAGCGGGCGAGCATGACCCGGCCGCTGGATGCGCCGAGATCGATAGCAATGATATTTCGCCTGGTCATGGTGGCTTTTCCCTGTGATTAAGTGGTCACAGAGTAAAAATCGGGTCGCCTGAACACCTTCCCGGCAGTGCCAGCGGCCGGGGTGCCCTGGCAGACCTGCAAAGAATGTCGTGAGAGAGATCACAGAGGCAGCAGTGAGCACGATGTGACCCCTGCCGCAAATCTGTTAACTACCGGGGATTTCGCGAAAAATTAGCAGGATTCCTGCTGAGACGTGCTGAAAATTCAAGGTAAGGTAACGATGTCCTGATTAGACTGCGTTGCAGTTTTGTTAATCAGTGAGGGACGATCATGACTCTGTTGCACAGTGCGGATTTTTTTCCTGACGGCAATTACGCGATTGCGATTGAACCCCGCATCCCCCAGGCCCCCTTTCCGGAGCATCATCATGATTTTCATGAAATCGTTCTGGTTGAGCACGGCGCCGGGATTCATGTGTTCAATGGTCAGCCACAAGCGCTCTGCGCCGGCTGTGTCTGCTTTATCCGCGATCACGATCGTCATCTTTATGAACAGACGGATAACCTCTGCCTGACCAATGTGCTCTATCGCAGCCCCGGCGCGTTCCGTTTTCTCTCCGGATTGCAGGCGCTGCTGCCGTGCGAACGGGATGGGGATTATCCTTCTCACTGGCGTATCAATCAGAAGGTGATGGCGCAGGCCCTGAGTGTGGCAGCGCAGATGCAGCAGCATGAGGCCTGGTCACTGGACAGGCAGGCGCGGCAGGAGCAGCTCTTTTTACAGCTGCTGGTGCTGTTACGTGAAGCCTGTCGTGATGGCGGTCGTCAGGATCAGGAGGCGCGTCTGCATCGCCTGCTGGACTGGCTGGCGGATCATTACAGTGATGAGATTGTCTGGGATGAACTGGCCGACCGTTTCTCTCTGTCGCTGCGAACGCTGCACCGACAGATGAAGCAGCAGACCGGCAGTACGCCGCAGCGTTATCTGAACCGTCTGCGTCTGTTACAGGCGCGTCACCTGCTGCGTCACAGCGATCTGCGCATTACCGATATCGCCTTCCAGTGTGGATTTGGAGACAGCAACCATTTCTCTACCCTGTTCAGGCGCGAATTTGGCTGCGCCCCGCGAGCGGAGCGCCAGCAGATGAGGTAAAGGAGCCGACTATGGCGTTGATACTCAGTCGTGATGACTATTTTCCCGCCCCCAGTTTACCGGTGGCGGTTGCCGAAAGGATGCCACAGCCCTCTTTTCCGCCGCACCGACACGAGTTCAGCGAAATCGTCATCGTCTGGCGCGGTAATGGCCTGCACGTCCTCAACGATCGCCCCTGGCTCATCACCTGCGGCGACCTCTTTTTTATCCGCGACAGCGACTGCCATAGTTACGACAGCGTTAACGACCTGGTGCTGGATAACATCCTCTACTGCCGCGATCGCTTTGGTCTGGCGCTTGACTGGGATAGCCTGCTGCCGCCACAGGGCCCCGAAGCCCCTGGCTGCTGGCGTCTGACTACGCGCGGTATGGGGCTGGCGCGCGGTGTGATCAGCCAGCTGGAGCGTGAAAGTCGCAAGAGCGATCCCCTGTCGGTTCAGCTCTCTGAAGCCCTGTTTCTGCAGCTGGTGCTGATTCTGCGGCGCCACGGCTACGCCGCCGATCGCCCCTGGGTTCTGCCGGAGGGGGAACAGCTCGATCTGCTGATGTCAGCGTTGCAGGGGGCGATTTCCCGGCCGTTTGATCTGGCAGCGTTCTGCCAGCAAAACCAGCTGAGCGAACGGGCGCTGAAACAGCTTTTCCGTCAGCAGACCGGGATGACCATCGGCCATTACCTGCGTCAGTTACAGCTTTGTCAGGCAAAATATCTGCTGCGAACGCAGGCGTGCCTGATCAGCGAAGTGGCGGCCCGCTGCGGCTTCGATGACAGTAACTATTTTTCCGTGGTTTTCACCCGTGAAACCGGCCTGACACCCAGTGCCTGGCGTCAGCGATTTCTCCCCTCCGGGCGAGCGCTGAAAAGCGCCGAACCGGAATAACATGGACGTCAGACCAGAGCGCTGGATACCGCAGCGCAAAAGTACAAAGCACAGGGAACAGGGTCAGAGGAGGAAAGCGTCCCGCGCCAGGGACGGCGCGGGCCGAGCGGCCATGGATGGCTTAAGCGACTTTCCGATCTGACCCTGTTCCCTGTGCAGGCACGATCTTACCGCCTGAGAACGCCCGGAACGAGCCTGTCAGACAGGCCCGTTCTCCTCCGCGCCGCAGGAAGCCTGCGGCTTACGCTGCCATACCCAGTCCAACGATGTTTGCCGCGATGATAATGACCACGCAGCCAATCGATAACACACTGACCGGGCGGCGTCCCGCTGACTTCCACTCTTTCAACAGCAGGCCTACCAGTCCCCCGCACAGCACATACAGGCTCATGTGCAGCATCCAGCTGACATAGTCATACTGCGGCGGGATTCGGGCGTGGCCCCAGGCGTAAAAGAAAAACTGCAGATACCACATGGTGCCGCCAAGCACGGCGAACGCGGTATTAGCAATAAGCAGCGGCCTGGCGACGGAAAAGTCCCTGCGAACTGACAGATCGGGTCGGGTAGCCAGCCGCCAGAAGCAGAAGCCCAGGTTCACCAGCGCCCCACCGCCCATGATGATCACATAGCTGGGTAACGCCACATAGAGCGGGTCGATCCCCAGATTCGCGGCGGCCTGATGCATCGGCTTCGCGGCATCCATCGCAAAGGACATCCCTGCCGAGAAGATGCCGCACATCACCGCCAGCAGCAGACCCTTCCTGAGATTAAACTCTTCGGCGTTGATCCCCAGCGCCCGCTCCTTCAGCAATCCGGCACGCGACACAATCCCGACGCCAGCCAGGGCCACCAGCACGCCCAGTAAGGTCAGCCGTCCTCCCGCAGAGGCAAATAACTCGCCAAAGCGCCCCTGCAGCAGCGGCGTCATCAGCGTGCCTACCACCAGCGTAATACCAATCGCGATGCCGATGCCCATCGACATGCCGAGATAGCGCATGGTCAGCCCGTAGTTGATATTACCGATGCCCCACATCGCGCCGAAGAGAAACACGGGTGTCAGCTGCGACAGCGTGAAGCTGCTGTAATAAGCCCGGAAGTCGGGCAGCAGAATGGCACTGACCGCCCACGGCAGGATCAGCCAGGAGATCAGGCCCCCCACCGACCACATGGTTTCCCAGGACCATCGTTTTACCTGCTTAAACGGCGCGTAGAAACACGCGGCGCTGGCAGCGCCGACAAAATGCCAGAAAATCCCCGCAATAATGGCACTGTTCATTGTTATTCCCCGGTTTGGTTGAGGTCTGTCGGAAAGCGCTCAGATTCCGCTCAGCAGGCAGTCTACGGTTTGCATCGATTCCTCAGCCTTTGGATGAATGCCGGAAGCCCGCGCAGAGTGGCAATATTGACCCGATGCTGCTGTCAGGGATCACAATTCTGCAGTTGTCAGAGGCCGGGCTGCCTGAACAGGTAAGTGCCTTATAATTCACTGTTTTTCCCCTTTCTGCTGTGTGGCGCAGCACAATTCCCGCGTCACTGCCATGCACGCCACCCGCGTGGCAAAGGCGCAAAGAAGCCTTTCATTCCCACCTGCAAGGTCGTATACACTGGGGAAAATTGATCGGTTCAGGGTTCAGGATGACGACTAAGTGGTTAACACTGTTTCTTTCGCAGGCAGTCAGCCGGGTGATGCTGGATGATATCCGCGCGATAGTGCCTGCTGAGGCGCTAAAGGTGTTTGTGAATGGCATGGATGAAGCCCACTACGCCACCATCGAATGTATACAGGCGGAGCAGCACTGCGCGCTGATCGCCTCCGCGATTTTGGTCTGGCGTCAGCTGGGGCATATCGAGCATATTCTGTATAAGAAGGGAGAGGTGTTAAGGGAGGAGACGGAGGCCACGCAGTTTCAGCTCTTTACGCTGCTGAAAACCCATCGCGCAGTGCTGCAGATCTCATGATAAGATTGCGCCCCCATAGTGCTGTTTGCAGCAGGTAGAGTATGAGAATTGGCATCCTGTTTCCGATCGCCATCATTGTGGCAGGCGTCGGCTTTCTGGCGTGGTTTATCGGCAGCGGTCTGGCCATGCCAGGCTCGTAACGGCTAAGGCAGCAGCGTGACGCGCGCTGCCCGTTCCCCGGCGTGGCCGACTGCGGGTCACGGTTAGCGCAGCTGACTGTCTTTACTGCCCCGACGGTTGTATAAACTGCTGGTCTGCTGCTGTTTATCGATTTTTTCCTGACAGGCTACGCAGTAGCGTACCCCTTTCAGCGCCTGGCGGCGGGCTTCAGGAATCGGCTCGCCACAGAGTTCACATTCGGTCGCGCTTTCGCCATGACCCAGCGACTGCCTCACCCGTTCGATGCCATCGTTGACGGTGCTGTCAATCTGCTCCTGTACTGCGCCTTCTGACGCCCATCCGTTAGCCATGATACACCCCCTTTTTTTCATTACATTGCTTCTATAAATCTACAACATATTGACGTTTTTGCCGCAGAGCAGCGCACTATCTGTCACTGGCTGCCAGCCAGACGCCGCCACTGGCACTCAGCATAAGGTCACCCGCCCGCATCTGCTTCACCCTGCCATCACATTAGTGCAACGTGTCGATAGCGGAGAGTTAAGTAAATGACAACACATCATCAACATTACATTAATGGCCAGTTTGTCGGTTCGCAGGGTGACCAGTGGATTGAGGTGATCAATCCGGCCACCGAGGCGTTGCTGTCACGCATCCCCCAGGGAAGTCGTGAGGACGCCCGTCTTGCCATCCACGCGGCAGAAGCTGCTCAGCCGGACTGGGAGGCGCTGCCTGCGGTAGAGCGTGGTCTCTGGCTGCATAAAATTGCCTCGGCCATCCGTGAGCGCGAACCGGAGCTGACGGCCACGATTGTGGCCGAAGGCGGAAAAACGCAGGGACTGGCTAAGACCGAAGTGCTGTTTACCGCCGACTATCTCGATTACATGGCGGAGTGGGCGCGGCGTTATGAAGGCGAAATCATCAACAGCGACCGACCCGGTGAGCATATCTTCCTGTTCAGAAAGGCGATTGGGGTGACAACCGGGATACTGCCGTGGAATTTTCCCTTCTTCCTGATCGCCCGTAAAGCCGCGCCTGCCCTGATCACCGGCAACACCATCGTCATTAAACCCAGTGAGCTGACGCCAAACAATGCGGCGATCTTCGCCGATATTCTGCAGCAGACAGGCCTGCCCGCTGGGGTGGTCAATATCGTCTATGGTTTCGGGCAGGACGTGGGCCAGGAGCTGGCGGCAAACCCGAAAGTCGGGCTGGTCAGCCTGACGGGTAGCGTCGGTGCCGGCATCGCCACCATGCAGGCCGCAGCACAGAACGTCACCAGCGTCTCCCTGGAGCTGGGCGGTAAGGCCCCGGCGATTGTCATGGCGGATGCTGACCTGGAGCTGGCCGTGCGGGCCATCGTCGCTTCGCGAATGATAAACAGCGGCCAGGTCTGTAACTGCGTTGAACGGCTCTATGTGCAGGAGGCGATTTATGACCGCTTTATCAACGCGCTCACGGCGGCTTTTCAGCAGGTGACCCTGGGTGACCCCGCCGAACAGAGCGATATTGATATGGGGCCGCTGATTAGCGCTGCGGCACGGGATCGGGTTGAGCAGAAGGTGGCTGAGGCGGTCGCCGCAGGCGCCAGCGTGGTGCTGGGCGGCCGGCGCGCCGGCGAGAAAGGCTTTTTCTTCCAGCCCACGCTGCTGACCGGGGTTCGACAGGAGATGCCGATTATGCAGGAAGAGATATTCGGGCCTGTGCTGCCGGTAATGAGCTTTAAAACGCTGGATGAGGCGATAGCCCTGGCAAACGACTGCCAGTATGGGCTGACCTCTTCCCTCTATACGCAGGATCTCAACACCACGCTCTACGCCCTGCGTAAGCTGAAGTTTGGCGAAACCTATGTTAACCGTGAAAATTTTGAGGCCATGCAGGGCTTTCATGCCGGATGGCGCAAATCGGGCATTGGCGGTGCCGATGGTAAACATGGTCTGGAGGCCTATCTGCAGACCCATGTTGCCTACCTGCAGGGCCATTAACAAAACGGGCCGCACAGGCGGCCCGTTTAATCTTTCTGTTCGCGACTCACTGACTGATGTCGACCGGATAGAAGATGTGTTTGCCAAAGGGATCGACCTGATAGCCGCTGACCGATTTGCGCACCGGCTCGAAGATCGTCGAGTGCGCAATCATCACCGCCGGCATCTGGTCATGCATCATCTGCTGCGCCTGCAGATAGAGTGCGGTGCGTTTGCCCTGATCCGGTTCGGCACGCGCTTCGGTAATTAACTTTTCAAATGGCTGATAGCACCATTTCGACGAGTTAGACCCGCCCTGTGCCGACGTGCAGCTGTAAAGCGGGCCAAAGAAGTTATCCGGATCGCCGGTCGCAGTGGTCCAGCCCATGAGTGCCGCCTGATGCTCGCCGCTGCGTACCCGTTTCAGGTACTCGCCCCACTCGTAGCTGACGATGCTGGCTTTGATGCCGACTTTGGCCCAGTCCGCCTGAATCATCTCCGCCATGCGGCGCGCGTTAGGGTTATAGGGGCGCTGCACCGGCATCGCCCAGAGCGCGATCTCCGTGCCCGGTTTGACCCCCGCCTGCTGCAACAAAACTTTGGCCTGCTCTGGATCGTATTCGTAATCTTTCAGATCCTTGTCGGCGCTCCAGACGCCCGGCGGCAGGATATTTTTTGCGACCGTGCCGGTGCCTTTGAAAATCGCCTCGATGATGGCCGGTTTGTTAATGGCCATTGCCAGCGCCTGGCGCACTTTGACATTGTCAGTGGGAGCTTTAGTGGTGTTAAACGCCAGGAAGCCGGTGTTCAGCCCCGCCTTCTGTTCCAGGGTGATGTCGGGGTTAGCGCGCATCTTCTCCAGATCGGCGGGATTAGGGAACGGCATTACCTGACACTCGTTCTTCTCCAGTTTGGCATAGCGCACGGAAGCATCCGGCGTAATGCTGAACACCAGCCGATCAATCTTCGCCTTGCCCTGCCAGTAGTCAGGAAACGCTTTGTAGAGAATGCGTGAATCCTTCTGATACTGCACCAGCTCAAACGGGCCGGTACCAATCGGATTCATATCCACCTTCTCCGGCGTCCCCGCCTTCAGCATGGCATCGGCATATTCGGCTGAGTGGATCGAGGCGAAATACCAGGCGAGATCGGCCAGAAACGGCGCTTCAGGATGTGAGAGCGTAAAGCGCACGGTGTGCTCGTCCACCCGGTCGATGCTTTTGATCAGGGTGGAGAGTTCCAGACTTTCAAAGTTCGAGTAGGTGCCGCCAGAGACGTTGTGGTAGGGGTTTTTCGGGTCCATCTGGCGCATAAACGAGAAAATCACATCATCGGCGTTAAAGTCGCGGCTGGGTTTAAACGCCTTATTACTCTGAAACTTTACGTTGTGCCGCAGATGGAAGGTATAGACCTTGCCGTCAGGGCTGATCTCCCAGCGTTCAGCCAGACTGGGCACCAGCTCGGTGGTGCCGGGAGTAAAATCCACCAGCCGGTTGAACACCGGCACGGCGCTGGCATCCACACTGGTCCCGGAGGTGTAGAGCTGAGGATTGAAGTTTTCTGGCGAACCTTCAGAGCAGTAAACCAGGGTTCTGGCGTTCACGCTGCCAGCCAGCGCGACGCCTGCCGTCATCAGCGCTAAGGTGGCTATCTTTGTTTTCATTATCATCCTCGCTTTGTATTGACTTCTGGTGGGCACAATATCTAAATGAATCATTCAGATGCTTCATTGATAGCACGATTCGGCACCATAGCGAACCCTGCCTGTAGCTGACTAATAAGGAATAGTGATGACAGACAAACCTGAGTCGCAGCTCACCGAACGTTTTTTCCGTTACCTCGCCGTCAGCAGCCAGAGCGATGCTAAATCCACCACCCTGCCCAGTACACCGAGCCAGCACGCCATGGCCGCCCTGCTGGCGGAGGAGCTGCGTGCGCTGGGACTGGATCAGGTGGTGGTGGATGTACATGCCACCGTGACCGCCGTGAAGCGCGGCAATCGTCCTGACGCGCCACGCATCGGCTTTATTACCCATATCGACACCGTTGATGTCGGTCTGTCGCCCGATATCCATCCGCAGATCCTCACCTGGCAGGGCGAAGATCTCTGTCTCAACGCACAGCAGGATATCTGGCTGCGCCGCGATGAACATCCGGAGATCGCGCCCTACATCGGTGAGCCGGTGATTTTCAGCGACGGCACCAGCGTGCTGGGCGCAGACAACAAAGCCGCCGTGGCTGTGGTGATGACGCTGATGGCAAACCTCAGCGGCGACCATGGCGATATCGTGGTGGCCTTTGTGCCGGATGAGGAGATCGGCCTGCGCGGGGCGAAAGCGCTGGATCTGGAAACGCGCTTTAACGTGGACTTTGCCTGGACCATCGACTGCTGTGAACTGGGCGAAGTGGTCTATGAGAACTTCAATGGCGCCGCCGCAGAAATCGTGTTTACCGGCGTGCCGGCGCATCCGATGTCGGGCAAAGGGGTGCTGGTAAATCCCCTGCTGATGGCGCACGACTATATCAGCCTGTTTGACCGCCAGCAGACCCCGGAGCATACCGAAGGACGTGAAGGCTATATCTGGTTTAACGAGATTCAGGCCAACGCCAGCCGGGCGACCCTGAAAGCCTCCATCCGCGATTTTGACCTGACCCGCTTTGCGGCACGCAAAGAGCAGTTAGAAGCGGCAGCCAGGGATATTGCGGCGCGTTATCCGACCGGTGAGGTCAGCATCACCATCAGTGATATTTACAGCAACATCAGCAATGCGCTGGGAGAGGATCGGCGGGCGATCGATCTGATCTTCACGGCCTTTGCCGCGCTGGAGATTGAACCCAAAGTGATCCCGATGCGCGGAGGAACGGACGGCGCGGCCCTCTCGGCCAAAGGCTTGCTGACGCCGAACTTCTTTACCGGCGCGCATAATTTCCATTCGCGCTTTGAGTTTCTGCCCATCTCCTCGTTTGTGAAGTCCTATCAGGTCGCGGAGAAACTCTGCCATCTGGCGGCAGAGTAAACCGCAAAATCGGGCGCATTTCGCGCCCGATTAAGGTCAGGGTTTCGCGCTGACATCAATGCCAGGGAAATATTTTTCCGCCAGCTTTTTAATGGTGCCATCGCTCTGCACTTTGGCAATTGCCGCATCCAGCGACTGTTTCAGCTGGGTGTCATCCTTACGCAGTCCGTAGCCGATGCCGGAGCCTAGAATCGCGTCATCCTCGACCGGTTTGCCGACAAAGCCGAAACCTTTGCCCTGTGGCTTATCGAGAAAGCCGGACTGACCGGCAGCAGACATCACCAGCGTGCCGTCAAGACGCCCCGCGACCATGTCGTTGTAAACCTGGTTCTGATCCTGATAAGAGGTCACCGTCACGCCCTGCGGCTCCCAGTGCTTCTTCGCGTAGGTTTCCTGAATGGACCCCTGCAGAACCCCGATATTTTTGCCTTTCAGACCGTCAGCGGTCGGGGCCAGATTCTCGCCGGTCTTCGCCACTAACATCGTCGGAATACGGTAGATGGGCTGGGTAAAGGCGATGCTTCTGGCGCGCGCTTCAGTAATGTTCATCGCTGAGTTAATTGCGTCGAACTTCTTCGCCTGCAGCGCCGGGATCAGCGCATCAAAGCTGCTCTCAACCCAGTGGCAGGTAAATTTGCCCGCCTGACAGATTGCATTACCCAGCTCAATATCAAAGCCTTCGAGTTCGCCCTTCGCGTTGCGGCTTTCAAACGGGGGATATTGTGACTCCACGCCGTAACGTAAATCCTGTGCCAGTGCCTGTAGCGATGTCATCATGCCCAGAGCGAGGAAAAGCGCGTTCAGTTTCTTCATTATTAGCCCCGAAAAGTATTATTTACCCGTTTCCCCAGCTTCACGCTGTCGCGTGATTCAGCAGGAAAACGCACTCAGCGCTGCTGCGCCAGCTTCCAGCGTCGCCTCGTCCTTTGCAAAAGAGAGACGAATCAGTTTGTTGTCTGTGCCATCCATATAAAACGCCGACAGCGGAATGGTCGCCACGCCGTGATCGACGATAAGACGTTTTACCATTTCACTGTCAGGTTCGTCACTGAAATGTCCGTAGCTGGCGAGCATAAAGAACGAACCGGCGCTCGGCAGCAGCCTGAAGGGCGAATCCTGCATCAGCGCAATCAGCCGGTCGCGTTTCTGCTGATAGAACGCGCTGAGCGACAGATAATGATCCGGTGTCTGCAGATAGTGTGCGAAGCCCACCTGCATCGGCGTATCGGCGGCGTACATCATGAACTGATGCACTTTAACCAGTTCGCTCATCAGCGCTGCCGGGGCCAGACAGTAGCCCACCCGCCAGCCGGTAACATGAAAGGTTTTGCCAAACGAGGAGACGATGACGCTGCGCGCAGCCAGCTCCGGATGCGTCGCCATCCCGCAGTGCGGGCGGCCATCAAACAGAATGTGCTCGTAAACCTCATCCGAGAGCACCACGATGTCTGTGTTGCGGATTAAGGCTGCCAGCTGGTTCAGATCCTCAGACGTCAGCACCTGCGCGCTGGGGTTGTGTGGCGTATTGATGATAATCATGCGGGTGCGCGGCGTAATCGCAGCCCGTAATGCCTCCCAGTCGATCGCAAAGGAAGGCACCGCCAGCTTCAGCCCGACCGGCTTTCCGCCCTGCAACCGGACGACTGGCGCATAGCTGTCGAAGGCTGGCTCAAAGAAGATCACCTCATCCCCCTGATGCACCAGCGCGGTGATCGCCATATAGATCCCCTGACTGGCGCTGCCGGTGATCAGCACTTCGCTGGCGGGATCGTATTTTTCGCCATAAAGCGCCTCGACTTTCATGGCGAGCGCTTCACGCAGGGCGGGCAGCCCCATCATGGGAGCATACTGATTGTGCCCCTCCTCCATCGCGCGGCTGACGGAGGCGACCAGCGCCGGGTCACAGGGAAAACCCGGTGCGCCCTGCGACAGGTTAATCGCCTGATGCTGCGCTGACAGCTGGCCAATCACGCTAAAAATAGTGGTGCCGACATCCGGCAGTTTTGAGTGAACAGCAACAGGCGTTTTCAGGGACATACTCTCTCCATCAGAAACATAGCCGGTCTGATCCGGTAAAAAACTATTCAACGGGCTGCGGCTTGAGTCGGCAAGCGAAATGTCGTCATAATAGCCATGACAAAAATGCATAGCTGAGGTTTATCGTGTCGCGCTCATCGCTGCCGCTTAATGCCATCCACGCTTTTCTGGTGACCGCCCGCCATCTCAACCTGACCCACGCGGCGGGTGAACTCTGTCTGACCCAGGGGGCCGTGAGCCGCAAAATTGCCGCCCTGGAGCAGTGGCTGGGGGTAACGCTGTTCGACCGTCATGCCCGCGGGCTGCGGCTGACCGCCCAGGGCAGCGCGCTGCTGCCGGAACTGCGTCAGGGATTTGAGATGATGGTGCAGGCCAGCGAGAAGGTGCGGCGCACGCAGGTCAGCATTCGGCTGAAAGCGCCGAGCTGCGCGATGCGCTGGCTGGTTCCCCGGCTGATCGCGCTGGAGCAGCAGCGGCCGGAACTGCATGTGGCGCTGACCACCACGCTGGATCACGCAGCCCGGCTGGGAAACTTTGATGCGGCGATTGTGTATGGCAAGCCACAGCCCGACGGGATCACCCTGTTCAGCGAATCACTGACGCCGGTCATGGCGGCGGTTCAGCCCGCACCAGACGACCTGGCAACGCTGGAGACGATGACGTTTCTGCATCCCACAGAGGACAAACGTGACTGGCAGTGCTGGCTGGAGGCGCAGCAGGTGACGCTGAAGATGCAGCGCAATCAGCATTTTTCCACCATGGACTTAGCGATCAGCGCGGCGATTCAGGGATTCGGGGTGGCGATTGCCGACAGCAATCTGGTGGAGAGTGATATCGCCAGCGGCAGGCTGATTAAGCCGTTCGCTGGCGAGGTGAAAACCGGCGCCGTTTACAGTTTACTGCAGCGGGCGCCGCAGGATGCGCCACCCTTCCTGGCGGAACTGGTGGCGTGGCTGTGCCGGGATCAGAAGGTGACCCAGTCGCCATTATCCACAGGTTTAGCCTGAGCCACGCTCAGCGCCGGCGCTTTCGGCGCGGTGGGCTTGTGGCTGATGACCGGCGCAGGCTGGCTGGTGCCGGAAAGACGGAACTTCGACACCGACGCCTGGAGCGCTTCCGTCTGCAGGGCGAGCGCACTGGCCGCCGCAGAGACCTCTTCGACCAGTGAGGCGTTCTGCTGGGTCACGCTGTCCATTTCGGTCACTGCCGTGCCAACCTGAGAGATGCCCTTGCTCTGCTCTTCCGAGGCAGAGGCGATCTGTTTCATGATGGCATCCACATCCTGCACCGATTTCAGGATGTTGTTCATGGTGCCACCCGTGGTGCTGACCAGTTCGGCGCCTTTATCCACCCGCTGAACCGACTCTTCGATCAGCGTGGCGATCTCTTTGGCGGCGTTAGCACTGCGCTGGGCCAGACTCCGCACCTCTGAAGCCACCACCGCAAATCCGCGCCCCTGTTCCCCGGCACGCGCCGCTTCAACCGCGGCGTTGAGGGCCAGAATGTTGGTCTGGAAGGCGATACCGTTAATCACGTTGGTGATCTCAGCAATTTTCTTCGAGCTTCCGGAGATGCCATCCATGGTGCTGATCACTTCACTCACCAGCTGACCACCACGCTGCGCTGTCGTGGTCGCGGTCTCGGCCAGCAGGCTGGCCTGACGCGCATTGTCGGCGTTGAATTTCACGGTCGCCGTCAGCTCCTCCATGCTGGCCGCAGTCTGTTCCAGCGCTGAGGCCTGCTCTTCGGTACGGGAAGAGAGATCGTTGTTTCCGGCAGAGATCTCCGCCGCGCCACGGGAGATATTTTCCGTGCCGTTGCGAATCGCACTGACCGCTTCGCGCAGGCTGTCCTGCATGGCACCCAACAGCGGCACCAGTTTACCGACGCAGTTGCGGCCAAAATCGGTCACCGGCTGGCTCAGATCGCCCGTGGCAATGACCGCGAAGTGCGTGCGGATGCTCTCCAGCGGACGCACCAGCATCGCCACCAGATAGCGATCGGTAAACAGCAGAATCAGCAGGCCGATGATCACTGCAATGGTGATAATCGTCTTGGTAATGGAGGTGAGATGATCGACCTCCACGCGGGTGGTATCGAGTTTTTCAGCCGCACCCTGGTTAAATTTGTCGGCACTCACGCCAAAGGCGCGGCTCAGCGGCGGGGTCACGTTGTTCGCCTGCTGGCGATAGGCATCCGGCGACGCCTGACGGGCCAGCTGCAGCTGCGGGGTCACGCCTTCGTCCAGCAGTTTCTGCCAGCTCTTAATCACGCTATCCACCACCTCCGGGTTCATCGGGCCCGGTGCCAGCTGCTTAAAGCGCGCCAGTTGCTGCGTCATGCTGTCCAGCGCCTGCTGCACCGGGGCATAGGCTTCATCCGTTAATGTTTTACCGGCAGCTTTACCTTCCATAACGCGCGACAGGCGCGTCACGACGCGGAAATATTGATCGTTCCCTTTGCTCAGAACCGTCATCTGTTCAACCAGATGACGGTCAACATCGTTGCCTTCGCTCAGCGCGCCAAGCGAGTGGATGCTATAGAGCCCGACGCCGCTCCAGAGTAAGCAGAACAGTCCCAGAATGGAGAGCATCACTGCTCTGATGGTAAAATTTTTAAGCATTCCCATACCAAAATCCTATACACGTTGACCCGCAAGTGTCGGGCATAGGAGGTTTATCGGCATGGAATTGTGAAGATGTAACTGTTTTGTTACCTAATATTTTACAGCGTCCGGATGTCAGATTTCGGTTAAAAAAACGCTACATCAATCAGTTAGGATTAAAAAAGCAGATTTTTTCCATTCGCTTTATTTAATGGTTAGCGAGCTAATCATTAAAACCCCACTAAAGCCTGACCATGCGCGTCATCAGTAACCGGAAGAGGCGCAGACGGGCACGCATAAAGTTTCGCTTCAGCTTCAGGGCGTGCTGGCGGTCGTCACCAAGTGACATTGTCACGTCATTGCCGGGGTGCCACGCGGGCCAGACTACCTCACCGTCCAGCTGATGCGTATATTCCGTGGCGTCGCGGGCAAACCTGAACCAGTAGTCGCTGACCTGCGCCGCAAACGCCCTGTCCGCCTCACTGAACGGCCGGGCTTCGTTGGGGTCGGGCATCTGACTCAGCGTATCCAGCACATACGGCACTTCATTACCGTGCCAGGCACCATGGGGATAGAGGTCGCGGGCGTGCTCAGAGACATAATCAAACCAGTAGCGCCAGCCCGGCATGCCGACACGATACTGCGCCCGCATCACCAGCCATGGCATCAGGCTGAAGGCCATATCGCGCGCCACGGCTCGTCCCAGCAGTCGGTCGTCATGGATGTCATACATCCATTTAAGTGTCCGGTAGGTCAGCCGGTTTTTGTCACGCAACTGATGCAGCACGGCAGTGGCATCCACACCAAAATAGTCCAGTACGCTGGCCTCATCACTGTTGCTGCCCGCCATCAGCGGCAGACGGTGCTGTTTAGCCGCCAGGAAGGTTTTCAGCATCGGCTCAGGCAGAACGGCGTCCCCGGCAATCGGCACCGGCGGGATCGCCAGCGTTCCCTCCAGCGACCAGAAGGCATCGGCAGGCAGCGCGCGCAACTGCTCTGCGGTGACATCAGGCGACAGGCCAAAGTGTCGTGCCACCGCCACACCCTGCTGACGCGCCTTTTTCAGTGGGGTATCGGGCAGGCTGTAGGCGCTCTGGACAATGCCCTTATGAAACAACCCTTCTGCCAGCGGCGAACAGCAGAGTGACAGCACGCTGCGCGCGCCGGCCGATTCACCGAACAGGGTCACATTGCGACGGTCGCCGCCAAAAGCGGGAATATTGCGCTGAACCCACTGCAGGGCGGCGATCTGGTCGAGCAGACCAAAATTGTTCACCGTGCCGGCAACAGGGTATTCCGCATCCAGCGCGGGATGAGAGAAGAAGCCAAGATGGCCCAGCCGGTAGTTCAGGGTCACGACCACTGCGCCACGTGACGCCAGGGGTTTGCCGTTATAGGGGGCCAGTCCGCCTGCGCCAATGGTAAAGCCACCGCCGTGCAGCCAGACCATCACCGGTAGCGGTCGGGCGGGCTCCACATCGGGTGTCCAGACGTTAAGATAGAGGCAGTCTTCACTGAACTCGCCGGGATTGCCTCCGCCGACAGCCTCACACCAGGCCCGATTCTGCCAGCCCGAGGCACCAAACTGTGTCGCGTCACGCACCTGCTGCCAGGGTGTGACCGGCTGGGGTGGCCGCCAGCGTAACGCGCCCACGGGCGGGGCTGCATAAGGTATGCCTTTGAATACGAAAAGGTCATCGTCCATGCTTCCACGTAACTCCCCTTCGGCAGTCATGATCCTCAGACCTGTTTCGTTTTTCATTCCTGATTCCCTGTTTACTCGTTCCTCCATTATTTGCAGGCCCGTCTGCATTGTCCAGGTTCAGGCGGGATTTGCAGAATATGCTGAACAACGCCTGGCAGCCCTCGTCATGCTCAGCAGCCATTTGCGGGAGTCAGGGGCGGTTTCCGATTAATTCTGTTTATCTTTAAAATAGCGGGAGAGTGAGGTGGCCGCACAGCGCTGAGGGGGACTGACGGTTTTCCCCGCCAGCGGGCGCGCCTGACCCCCTGATGGCATTAATCAATCGGGGTAATCACAGCGCTAAACCTGTGCAGGCCGGTAAAGCGAGGATTTGCGCTTTACCGGCACGGGTCAGCAGACAACGTGAATCTGCGCTGGATCTATGCCGGGCGTAACCCACACTGCGCCAGCGAGCGCTGCTGGCGCGCTTCGTAAAGCGCCATCTCATCCAGCACCTCACAGCCCAGCGCCGCCTCAAAGGCCTGTCGGCTCGCCTGTCCCGCAGAACGCACCTGCGCCTGGTCTCCCAGGTTAGACTGAAAGATCCCCGCCGCACTGACCGGCAGAAAGTCCTCATAGACGATGGGATCGGCCACCACCCGGCCCTGCGCAATCAGGGTATCCAGGGATTCGCCCTGAGCGGGCGGTGTCATCATGCCCTTTTCACTCAGGCGATAATGGAACCAGGCCAGCCCCTGCTGACGCAGCGTCGTCTCATCGTCGGGGAAGTCGCGGAAAATCGCGGCCAGGTGCTGCTGATGCTGCTCGTTATCCTGACCGCTGCCCGCCTCACTCAGCAGCCGGTCGTAGAGCGCCCGGCCTTTCGGCGTCAGCGCAACGCCTCGCTGCTCAATTTCCCCGAAGCGCGCAGTGTGGGTGCCCGGATGTCCATCCTGAAAGATGATCGCTTCTTCAAGCGCCCTGAAGCTGGTCTGACGCAGCAGGATCGGCACCTGACGACGTGGCGGCCCCTCGATCAGCGTTTTTGGATCGATGCCGCGCGACGGCATCAGCTGCTGGACACGGTCGATATCCAGCGTGCGCGGCGTAAGATGGTTGATGTGGCAGCCGGGAAAGCAGACCACATCGGCGATCAGGCGATGCTGCTGATTAAGCGCCTGATAGGTCTGACTGTCGACAGGGCTGTGAGCGTGCCAGCGAAAGGTTTCCAGCGCTTCGGTAACAAAGGCCTCCGCCTGGTCGGCGGTGAAGCCGCCCTGCTCCTGATGCACCCGCAGCAGCGCCCGGCAGCGGGGAGTAAAAATGTCACGCGCGGCGAGAATCGTTGTCGCCTTCTCGCGCAGCGCGGGATCGTCGATCAGTTCAGGACGCAACAGTGAGGTGAAAACCCGGAAGGGATTGCGACGCAGCGCCGCGTCATCGACCGGTCTGAACGCGGTGGAGTGAACCGGCACGCCTGCCTGAGAGAGATCGTAATAGCCCACCGGGGACATGCCCATGACCGCAAACAGCTGGCGCAGCGTGGCGAGTTCAGCCGCCGTCCCGACCCGAATGGCACCGTGACGCTCAATATTGAGCCGGTCAATCTCATCTGCGGCCGTAAGGCGATCTTTCAGCGCACAGTCTGCGTCCAGCGTGCGTTCGTTGACGGTGGCGACCAGCTGCATCAGCGTGCCGTACTGCGGCACCTCCTGCTGATACATTGCTGACATCGCCTGAGAGAAACGGGTACGGATGCGATCCGCACTGAGAAAGTTTTCCATCTTATCCACCTGACACCGTGAGCGTTGCAGCTAATGTAATGCAACGCGCCGGTCTCAGCGGAAAAAATCACGAATCTGTGATCGGCTTAAAGCCGTAACGGTTTTTCAGCAGCAGCATCAGGGTGGTGATCACCGCCGGTATCGCCAGCAGCAGAAAGATCACGCTGAACGACCAGCCCAGAGACATCATCTCTGCTCCCACGAAAGCGCTCAGGATCGCCCCGACGCGACCCACAGCATGCATCCAGCTGGAGCCGGTGGCGCGGGCATGGGTGGGATAGTAGCTGGCAGATAACGCATTCATTCCGGTGTTGGCCCCGTTAAAGCAAAAGCCACTGCAAAAGGCGATAGCACTCATCATACCGACTTCGGCCGGTGAGAAGCCCAGAGCGACAATAAACAGGCCGCCACAGCCGTAGATCGCCGCCAGCGCCAGATTGGCGTTGAAACGATCCATCATCCAGCCCGCAAAGAGCGATCCGAGGGTCCCACCCGCCTGATACATCGCAGTGATGATCGCCGCTTCGGTGACCGACATGCCCAGGGTGTTGACCAGTGAGGGCAGCCAGCTGCCAATCAGGTAGACCATGAACAGGCCCATAAAATAGCCGCCCCACAGCATCACGCTGCCAAACAGATAGCGGCGCGAAAGCACGGTACCGATTGCGCCACGCACCGGCACGCTGGCTTCCGGCGCGTGAAAGGCGCAGTCGGGTGCGGTCTTGCCCGGCAGCATCCGCTCCAGGATGGCGTGAATGCGTGCAGCCGGCGCGCCACGACCGATCAGAAATCGCACCGACTCCGGCAGACCATGGATCAGAAAAGGGAGCACCAGCAGCGGCAGGATACCGCCCAGCAGCAGGACCGAATGCCAGTCATAGCGGGGCAACAGCCAGGAGGCGGCAAAACCGCCGCTGGCCGCGCCGAAGGTGAAACCGCAGAAGACCACGGTGATAATGAAGGCGCGACGCCGTTCGGGCGCATACTCCGCGACCAGCGTGCCAACGTTGGGCATCGCGGCCCCCAGTCCCAGCCCGGTCAGAAAGCGAAACAGCATCATCTGTTCGATGTTCTGAGAAAAGGCGGTTGCCAGCGTCCAGAGACCAAAAAAGAAGACGCTGAAGATAATCATCATGCGCCGGCCATAACGGTCAGCAAGCGGCCCTGCCACCATCGCACCCAGTGCCAGGCCGATCAGTGCGGCGCTGATGACGCCCCCCAGCTGATGATTACTTACGCCCCAGGCTGCTTTCAGCGTTGGCGCGATAAATCCCATAATCGCAATGTCCATGCCATCGAGTGCCACCACGATAAAACAGAGTGCAATAAGCCGCTTTTGCCAGTGGCTGAGCCCCTGCTGGTTGATAAGCTGGCGGACATCTACCGCCTCGACGCTGGTCAATGGACACTCCTCGGGAGTAACGGGATCGGACATCAGTTTAAGTAAAAAAAACGGCGCTTATGATAGCCCATCGTTAACCTTAAGCGGTCAGATTTTTATCGGGTGATGAGAATTCTTCAGTTTCAGCGCGGTAAGTGCCTGATATTACACTGGCGCGTTATGGGCGACGTCGGCGGGAGGGATTGCATAAGTCAGTCAGATCAGTCAGTTAACTAAAGAAAGGCCAGATTTACCCTTTTTGTTAAATAAAATTTGCAGCAAAGTTAACAGATTTCATTTTAAAGTATTGCTTAATGTTGGCCATTCTCATTAAGTTTACGCTATGGACAAAAATATCCTTTTCAATCAGCGCATTCGCTTGCGCCACCTTCACACCTTTGTTGCGGTTGCGCAGCAAGGCACGCTTGGACGGGCGGCAGAGACCCTCAGCCTGAGTCAGCCCGCCCTCTCGAAAACCCTGAATGAGCTGGAGGAGCTGACGGGTGCCCGCCTCTTTGAACGCGGGCGGCTGGGCGCGCAGCTGACCACCATGGGAGAGCAGTTTCTGACCCATGCGGTTCGGGTGCTGGACGCCCTGAACCATGCCGGACAGAGTTTCAATGAGCAGCCCGGTGACGCCCCGGTCATTATCAGGCTGGGGGCGCTTACCACGGCGGCGATGGGCATGCTGCCACGTATCCTGGATCGTTTTCATCAGCTGCAACCCAATACCACTATTCAGGTAGCAACGCTGCATAACAACGTCCTGCTGGCAGGCCTGCGCGGCGGCGAGTTCGATATCGGTATCGGCCGTATGGCTGACAGCGACATGATGACCGGTCTCACCTATGAATTGCTGTTTCTGGAGTCTCTGAAGCTGGTGGTGAGGCCGGAACACCCCCTCTTAAGTGACAATGTCACCTTATCCCGGGCGATGCAGTGGCCGGTGGTGATCTCACCGGAAGGCACCGCCCCGCGCCGCATCGCGCAGCAGATGCTTGATGAACAGGGCTGCACGCTGCCGCCCCACTGTATTGAAACCTCCTCCACCTCACTGGCGCGTCAGCTGGCGCTGCGCTACGACTACATCTGGTTTGTGCCGTCCGGGGCCATCAAGGAGGACCTCAGCCACAATGCCGTCTGTGCCCTGCCAATTCACTCCTCCGGACCGGGTGAACCGGTCGGTATCATCACCCGCACCGGCGCGGAGCTGAGCCTGAGTGCCGAAGTGTTAATGTCGACCATCCGTAAATTTCACAGCTAGCGGCTGCGTTTGGCATGCCGCTCGCGGTTTTCCAGTCGCGCCTTGTCCGTTTTCCGCAGCCCGACATAGAGCGCCCCGGCGCCACCGTGCCGGGTCTGCGCCACACAGAAAGTCTGAACGTCATCGAACTGCTGCAGCCACCGCGCCAGATAGCTGCGCACGATATTGGCGTGCGATTCATCATCGCGGCCCTTGCCGTGGATGATCAGCAGATTGCGTAAACCCAGCTTGTGCGCCTGCATCATAAAGTTAAACAGCGCCTGACGGCAGGTTTCGACCGGTTGCCGCAGCAGGTTGAGACTGGCATCCAGCTTATACTCCCCTCTGCGCAGCTTATCGACGATGCCCTGCTGAATGCCGTCGGCTTTATACTCCAGCGGCGTATTGAGCGGAATAATCTCCAGATCGCCCCGGGTAAGAAAGTTCTCCAGCACCGACTCATCGGGTGCCTTGCGTGGCGCTTTGGTTGAGGGGGATTTAAGCCACAGGGTTGTGGTGGTGTCTTTCAGCGGCGTGACATCACCCATGGCATCCCGAAACAGATCGTTATCATCAAGGTTCATGGTTTTCTCACACCTGATTAAAATTGATAGCCTACAAAAACAGGTCTTACCCGATAGCGTAGCAAAAGGTGGAAACACCGGGCCAGCCCACTTTTCTGATTATGACTGGCCGCAGCTTTTCGGGTAACGGATCAAAAAAACGGAAACTTTTCGTGACACTTTTGCCGCGCACCGTTCTGAGAAGCCCGTCACATCTGCGTTTAGCGATGTGTGAATCATCCCTGGTTTTTGTAAGTGTAAAACTGCTCGGATGAGTTCCCTTCAGCTCAAAAAATGTTAAAATTGACCCCAGTCAATAATCGTCGAGCGAACCATTATGATCCCTGAAAAACGCAGCATTCGTCGTATTCAGTCGGGCGGTTGTGCCATTCACTGCCAGGATTGCAGCATCAGTCAGCTCTGCATCCCCTTCACGCTAAATGAACATGAGCTGGATCAGCTCGACAACATCATTGAGCGTAAAAAACCGATTCAGAAAGGGCAAACGCTTTTCAAAGCGGGTGACGAACTGAAGTCGCTGTACGCCATCCGTTCCGGCACGATCAAAAGCTACACCATTACTGAGCAGGGTGATGAGCAGATTACCGGTTTCCATCTGGCGGGTGATTTAGTCGGCTTTGATGCCATTATGGGTGCCAGTCATCCCAGCTTTGCGCAGGCGCTGGAAACCGCCATGGTCTGTGAAATTCCTTTTGAAACCCTGGATGACCTGTCAGGCAAAATGCCTGCCCTGCGTCAGCAGATGATGCGTCTGATGAGCGGTGAAATCAAAGGCGACCAGGATATGATTTTGCTGCTCTCCAAGAAAAACGCAGAGGAGCGCCTGGCGGCCTTTATCTGGAACCTCTCCCGCCGCTTCGGCCAGCGCGGCTTCTCACAGCGTGAATTTCGCCTCACCATGACGCGTGGCGACATTGGTAATTATCTGGGCCTGACGGTGGAAACGATCAGCCGTCTGCTGGGTCGATTCCAGAAGTCCGGTATGCTGGCGGTGAAAGGCAAATATATCACCATTGAGAACCACGCCCTGCTGGAAGAGTTAGCGGGTCAGAGCCATCAGGCCGCCTGATCCGCCGCCGGATCAATAAATCTTATTTTGTTGATCCGGCAGTAACTTTTTCACTTCTTCCCCTGTGCAACATAGGCTATCTTTATTCCAGTCGCTCTGGTTTAAGGAGAACGCCTCATGTCCCAGTACCAAAATATTCTGGTCGCCATTGATGCCCAGCAAGACGATCAGCCCGCGCTGCGACGTGCGGTCTATCTGAATCAACGTATTGGCGGGAGAATTAAAGCCTTTCTGCCTATCTATGACTTTTCCTATGAGATGACCACCCTGCTGTCGCCGGACGAACGCGCCTCCATGCGTCAGGGCGTCATCAGCCAGCGCACCGAATGGATTCGTGAACAGGCCCGCGCCTATCTGGATGCCGGTGTCGAAATCGACATCAAGGTTATCTGGCATAACCGCCCCTATGAAGCGATTATCCAGGAAGTGCTCGCCCATCAGCATGACCTTGTGCTGAAAATGGCCCACCAGCATGACCGCCTGGAGTCCGTGATTTTCACCCCCACCGACTGGCATCTGTTGCGTAAATGCCCCTGCCCGGTCTGGATGGTGAAAGATCAGCCCTGGCCGGAGGGCGGTAAAGCTATCGTCGCCGTCAATCTTGCCAGCGAAGAGCCGCACCATGATGGCCTGAATCAGAAGCTGATTCGTGAAACGGTGAAGCTGGCGGAAAAGGTCAATCAGACCGAGGTGCACCTGGTCGGCGCCTACCCGATTACGCCGATCAACATCGCGATTGAGCTGCCTGATTTCGACCCCAGCGTCTATAACGACGCCATCCGCGGTCAGCATCTGGTAGCCATGAAAGCGCTGCGACAGAAGTTTTCCATTGGTGAAGAGTTCACCCACGTTGCCAAAGGGCTGCCTGAAGAGGTTATCCCGGACCTGGCTTCGCATCTGGGAGCCGGTGTGGTGGTGCTGGGCACCATCGGACGCACCGGACTTTCGGCAGCGTTCCTGGGTAATACAGCGGAACAGGTGATCGATCACCTGCGCTGCGATCTGCTGGCGATTAAGCCAGACGATTTTAAATCGCCGATTGATCTGGATGATGAAGAGGATGAGGAGGATTAAACCTCCGCAAAAAAAGGGGCGGCTGATTAGCCGCCCCTTTTCTGTTACAGCGCTTTGATAATCGCTTCGACGCTGGCTTTGGCATCGCCAAAGAGCATCTGACTGTTCTCTTTGAAGAACAGCGGATTCTGCACCCCGGCATAGCCGGTGTTCATTGAACGTTTGAAGACCACCACGTTGTGTGCTTTCCACACCTCCAGCACCGGCATGCCGGCAATCGGGCTGCGGGGATCATCCTGCGCCGCCGGGTTCACCGTGTCATTCGCGCCGATAACCAGCACCGTATCGGTTTCACTGAAGTCATCGTTGATCTCATCCATCTCCAGCACCACGTCATAGGGCACTTTGGCCTCTGCCAGCAGCACGTTCATATGTCCTGGCAGGCGGCCCGCCACCGGATGAATACCGAAACGCACCCGGATGCCGAGTGCACGCAGTCGGGCGGTCAGATCCGCTACCGGATACTGTGCCTGTGCCACCGCCATGCCGTAGCCTGGCGTGATAATCACCGACGCAGAGGACTTCAGCATCTCAGCCGTCTCTTCAGGGGAGATCTCGCGATGTTCTCCTGCTTCCTGACTCTCATCGCTGCTGCTGGCTTCGGTGCCAAAGCCGCCCGCAATCACGCTGATGAACGAACGGTTCATCGCTTTACACATGATGTAGGAGAGGATCGCACCGGATGAGCCCACCAGCGCACCGGTCACGATCAGCAGGTCATTGCTGAGCATAAAACCGGCCGCGGCCGCAGCCCAGCCTGAGTAAGAGTTAAGCATCGACACCACAACCGGCATATCTGCACCGCCAATGGAGGCAACCAGATGCCAGCCAAAGGCCAGCGCAATGACCGTCATCAGCAGCAGGGCAAACACCTGCGCCGCGGTGCTGCTGGTGTCAACAAACCAGAGCAGCAGCAGGAAGGAGACGACCAGCGCCAGCAGATTGAGCTTATGACGGTGGGGCAGCGTCAGCGGTCGTGAGGAGATTTTGCCGCACAGCTTGCCAAACGCCACCAGTGAGCCGGTAAAGGTAACGGCACCGATAAAGATCCCGATAAAGACTTCGCTGAGATGGATATTCTCCATCGCGGCCGGCAGGCCTGGCGCATGGTCGATATAGCTGTTAATCCCGACCAGCACCGCGGCCAGACCCACAAAGCTGTGCAGAATCGCCACCAGCTCTGGCATTTCGGTCATTTCGACTTTTTTTGCCAGGCGAATGCCGATTGCACCGCCAATCACCATCGCCAGCAGGATCCAGGCCACATTGCCGCTGTCCGGGCCGAAGATGGTTGCGATGAGGGCAAGCGCCATCCCGCTGATGCCGAAAATGTTGCCCCGTTTAGCGGTCTCATGACGCGAAAGACCGGCAAGACTACAGATGAACAGAATGGCAGCCACAATATAGGCTGCAGTGACTAATCCGCCAGACATGAATTACCCCTTACGAAACATTTTCAGCATGCGCTGCGTGACGGTGAAGCCACCAAAGATATTGATGCTGGCAATCAGCACGGCAATAAAGGAGATGAAGGTGACCCAGCCACCGTGCCCCATCTGCAAAACCGCTCCGATGACGATGATGCCGGAGATGGCATTGGTCACGGACATCAGCGGGGTATGCAGTGCATGGCTGACGTTCCAGACCACGTAGTAGCCAACCACGCAGGAGAGCGCGAACACGGTAAAATGGGAGAGGAACTCTGCCGGTGCCACGCTGGCCAGCCAGCCAAACAGCACAATCGCCAGAGCCATCAGCAGCGCGGTGCGCCACGGCGAGGCCGGTTTTGCTTCCGGTTTCTCAGCGGGTTTCGCGGCAGCAGGTCTGGCCTGAGGGGCAGCAGAGACCTGAATCGGCGGCGCGGGCCAGGTGATTTCGCCGTCGCGCACCACCGTCACGCCCCGCACCACCACATCCTCAAAATCGACCTGAATTTCGCCATTTTTCTCTTTGCAGAGCAGCCTGAGCAGGTTGACCAGATTGGTGCCGTAAAGCTGGGAGGACTGCGTCGCCAGCCGGCTGGGCAGATCGGTATAGCCGATAATTTTCACGCCATTCGGTGTCACGGTCACCTGATCGGCGACGGTCAGCGCACAGTTGCCGCCGGTCTGCGCCGCCAGATCCACAATCACACTGCCCGGCTTCATGCTGGCGATCATCTCTTCGGTGATCAGTTTCGGAGCCGGTTTGCCTGGGATGAGCGCGGTGGTGACAATGATGTCCACCTCTCTGGCCTGGCTGGCGAACAGCGCCATCTCCGCTTTGATAAAGGCGTCGGACATGACTCTGGCATAGCCATCCCCACTGCCCGCCTCCTCTTCAAAATCGAGTTCGAGGAATTCGGCGCCCATACTCTGCACCTGCTCTTTGACTTCGGGACGGGTATCAAACGCCCGGACGATGGCGCCCAGGCTGCCCGCCGCGCCTATCGCAGCCAGTCCCGCCACGCCAGCCCCAATCACCATCACTTTTGCCGGTGGCACTTTACCTGCCGCGGTAATCTGACCGGTAAAGAAGCGGCCAAATTCATGTGCCGCCTCGACGATAGCGCGATAACCGGCGATGTTGGCCATTGAACTCAGGGCATCCAGCGACTGTGCGCGCGAAATACGCGGCACCGAATCCATCGCCATCACCGTCACCTGACGGGCAGCCAGCTTTTCCAGCAGCGCCGGATTCTGGGCGGGCCAGATAAAACTGACCAGCGTGCTGCCTGCACGGGTCAGCGCAATTTCGTCGTCATCGGGTGCGTTTACCTTCATGACGATATCGGCCTGCCAGACCTGCTGACGGTCGCTGAGGGTGGCACCCGCAGCAAGGTAACTTTCGTCATCAAAACTGGCGCGTTTACCGGCGTCGTGCTCAAGCGTGACGCTGAAACCCAGTTTGATCAGTTGTTCCACGGTCTTTGGCGTGGCTGCCACGCGCGACTCGTTTGGCAACCTTTCCTTGGGTATTCCAATTAACATAGTGTTTCCTTTCATCGGTTAAAGGGTGATGGCCCGAATCCGCACCACGACAGCGCAGCCGAAACGCGGTTTCAGCTGCTTATAGTCGAAATGCAGATATTTCAAAGTGTTTATAACCTACTTAAATTGTGACGCCTGATCCACAGCGGTTACCGCAGATGGAGACATTCACCTGATTATTCAGTATTCGCTTTGAAATCCTGCATTATTACGCTATTAAAACGCGTCATCAGCAGATAATCTGCTATGAAAATTGCGCTCCGGACGAATTAATCAACAATAAAAACCCTTAATTAACAATACATTAACTGTTATAGCGCTAAGTGTTACCGTTTTTAGTGGTAACAGCGCCCAGAAATGACGCCTTAAACGCATTTCATGACAGTCAGATGAAAAACAGGGAGGTGAATAACGCGATATCGCGCAAAAAATCGCTGCGACAGTCTGTTTATAACATGCAATAATCAGCGGCTAATCTGTTATACATCAAGAGTCCAGCACGTTTTCGTACTCATTTTTGCGTAAGGCGAAGGATTATTTTTATGAAGCTGAAGAACACTATTCTGGCGTCCACTCTGTTGTCCCTGCTGGCAGCTAATGCATTCGCTGCGCAGGAGTTAACGCCAGAAAAAGCGGCCGCGTTGAAGCCATTCGAACGTATTAATATCACCGGCCGTTTCAACGCAATTGGCGACGCAGCCGATGCGGTCTCTAAGCGTGCAGATGAGTTGGGCGCTGCTTCTTTCTACATTCAGGGGATCAACGACAGCAACGGCAACAGCGGCAACTGGCGCGTTACTGCCGACCTCTACAAGGCTGATGCCCCGGCCGCTTCCGAAACCACCCAATACCGTCGCTTTAACGGCGTCAACGAACTGCCAAAGGCTGAAGCTTATAAGCTCGAACCTTTTGATACCGTTTCCGTCAGCGGCTTCTTTGCCAGCCAGCCTGATGTCAACGATGCGATTTCAAAAGCGGCTAAAGAGAAAGGCGCCGCCTCATTCTTTATTGTTCGTCAGATTGACGCCAACAGCGGCGGCAACCAGTACATCACAGCCTACGTCTATAAAGCGGATGCTAAAGCGCGTGTGGTTCAGACGCCGAACGCGATTCCTGCCGACTCAGAAGCGGGTAAAGCTGCACTGGCTGCGGGTGGCGCAGCGGCCGCTCAGGTTGAAATCCCTGGCGTCGCCTCCTCTGAGACACCGAGCAATAAAGTGGGCCGCTTCTTCGAAACCCAGAGCTCAACCGGCAAGCGTTACACGGTCAATCTGCCAAACGGCAAATCCGTGCAGGAAGTGAACGCGATTACGGCCGCGCAGATGCAGCCATTCGACACCGTGACGTTTACCGGTCACTTCGGTTCCCCTACCGAAGTTTCTGAAGAAGTGGCGAAGCGTGCGTCTGATAAAGGTGCGAAGTTCTATCACGTGACCCGTCAGTGGCAGAACCAGAGTGGCGGTAACCTGACCGTCACCGCTGACCTGTTTAAGTAATCTCTTCAGGGCGGCGCCCGCCGCCCTGCTGTTTGCATAATTCCTGCGCGGATTTGCATAGTCACGCATTGCCATCCCCCGCCACACTCCGTAAAATCTGCCGCCTGTTTTGCCGGAGTTTGTCCCTGTTTTCTGCCGCGAGTCTGCGATAACCCAGCGATGAAATCCGATTTATCCAGCCATATATGCTAGCGGGAAGGTTGTTTTGGAGAAAAAATTAGGTCTCGGTGCGCTGACGGCGCTGGTACTCAGTTCCATGCTGGGTGCCGGCGTGTTCAGTCTGCCGCAAAATATGGCTGCGGTGGCGGGTCCAGCGGCGCTGCTGCTGGGCTGGCTGATTACCGGCGTCGGCATCATCTTTCTGTCGCTGGCGATGCTGCTGCTGACCCGCCTGAAACCTGAACTCGACGGCGGCATTTTCACCTACGCCCGCGCCGGGTTCGGTGAACTGACAGGCTTCTGCTCCGCCTGGGGCTACTGGCTCTGTGCTGTCATCGCCAACGTCTCCTATCTGGTGATCGTCTTCTCCGCCCTGAGCTTTTTCACAGATACCCCGGATCGGGTGATCTTTGGGGATGGCAACACCTGGCAGGCGATGCTGGGGGCCTCGGTGCTGCTGTGGCTGGTTCACTGGCTGGTACTGCGCGGGGTACAGACTGCGGCCAGTATCAATCTGATGGCGACGCTGGGCAAACTGGTGCCGCTGCTGCTGTTTATCGTGCTGGCGGTGATGGCGTTTAACTACGATCGCTTCCGGGTCGACTTTTCCGGCGTCACGCTGGGGCAACCCCTGTGGGAGCAGGTCAAGCAGACGATGCTGATCACTCTGTGGGTCTTTATCGGGGTTGAGGGTGCCGTGGTGGTTTCTGCCCGCGCACGTCAGAAAAAAGATGTGGGACGCGCCACCCTGCTGGCGGTACTGGCCGCCCTGCTGGTTTATCTGCTGGTGACGCTGCTGTCGCTGGGCGTGGTGCCCCGTGCCGAACTGGCCGGGATGCGCAACCCCTCCATGGCAGGACTGATGACGCGACTGATGGGACACTGGGGCGATGCGGTGATTGCCATCGGCCTGATCATCTCCGTCTGCGGCGCCTATCTGAGCTGGACGATTATGGCTGCCGAAGTGCCGCTGATTGCCGCGCAGCAGGGTGCCTTTCCACGCAGCATTGCCCGGCAAAACCGCCACAACGCGCCCGCCGCCTCACTGTGGCTGACCAACGGCAGTATTCAGGTCTGCCTGATTCTGATCGCCGTGACCGGCGCGGATTACAACAACCTGCTGACCATCGCCTCGGAGATGATTCTGGTGCCCTATCTGCTGGTGGGGTTGTATCTGATCAAAGTCGTGCGCGGACAGCACAAGCCGCTGGCAATGGCGATCGGTCTCGGTGCCAGCCTCTATGGCATCTGGCTGCTTTATGCCTCAGGCCCCCTGCATCTGATGATGTCGGTGGTGCTCTATACGCCGGGCCTGCTGCTGTTTCTCTTTGCCCGCCGGGGAGGCCGCGCAGCTTCTGCGCTGACCGCACCGGAGCGGATTGTGATGGGATTACTGATCGCGGCGACGATGCCCGCCGTGTGGCAGCTGACGAAATAGCGCGAAAGGTGCGCTTAGTGTGACTGCACCGGAATCGACACACACAGCAGGTCATCCTGCTGTGTGAGATTCAGCGGCTTGGCATATTCATGATGAATGGCATCCAGCTGCTCCGCCGACAGCGGATAAGGGAGCTGGATATCAAAGCGGCTGATCTGCTGCTGTTCCGCGAGGGTGACCAGGCGCGCGATGTTAATTTCGTCACTCACCTGGGTAGAAATGATTTGTAATGCTAATTCTTTTAACGGGTCGTCACTGCTCTGTAAGCGGTGTGCTGATTTCCGTGTCACCATGCCGAATATCGGCATCACGCCATAAATCGCATCGACAAAGCTCCAGCGTTTTTTGCAGGAAGCGGAAAGAAAGTCACTGTAATTGAAGCAGATGCGGTCAGGGTATATGGCTGATGCCAGCTCTTTATCAGACACACTAATGCTCCTCATAATAATCAACGATATCCCAAACCTGGCGCAAAAAGGCCGCGCTAATGATTGCACATTTTGCCGGTTATATACCAGCAAGCTAAGGATATTTCGTGCGGTAGCGTAGAGCTCAGGACCAGGAAAAGATATGCTTTCGTCCATCCCTGTCTCTGCTTTGTAAACTATGAACAAAATTGTTTATGTAGAAGATGAACCCGAAGTGGGTTCACTGATTGCGGCCTACCTGGGTCGTCATGACATTGAAGTGATTGTTGAGACGCGCGGCGACCGCGCTGAAGCGGTGATTGCCGAACAGCAACCCGATCTGGTGATGCTGGATATCATGCTGCCCGGCAAGGATGGCATGACGATCTGCCGTGATTTACGGGCCAACTGGCAGGGGCCCATTGTGCTGCTCACCTCACTCGACAGCGACATGAATCACATTCTGGCGCTGGAGATGGGCGCGCAGGATTACATCCTGAAGACCACGCCACCCGCGGTCCTGCTGGCCCGTCTGCGCCTGCATCTGCGTCAGTCTCAGCAGACGCAGCCGGAGGATGCGCCCGCCATTCCTGCCGCGAACCGTATGCTGCGTTTTGGCTCGCTGACCATTGATGCCCTCAATCGACAGGTGACGCTGTTTGACGAACAGATCGCCCTCTCTACGGCCGATTTTGACCTGCTCTGGGTCCTCGCCAGCCATGCCGGTCAGACGCTTAACCGCGATGCGCTGCTGAAAACCCTGCGCGGCGTCAGCTATGACGGTCTGGATCGCAGCATTGACGTGGCCATTTCCCGCCTGCGTAAAAAGCTGCACGACAGCGCCACCGAGCCGTTTCGTATCAAGACCATCCGCAACAAAGGCTACCTGTTTGCACCTCAGGCCTGGGATACCCGCGTCCTATGAGAAAGCTTTTTATTCAGTTCTATCTGCTGCTGTTTGTCTGCTTTCTGGTGATGGCGCTGCTGGTGGGACTGGTCTATAAGTTCACCGCCGAGCGCGCAGGCCGACAGTCGATGAATGACCTGATGGCCAGCTCGCTCTACCTGATCCGCAGCGAACTGCGGGAGATCCCCCCGCGCGACTGGAACAAAACCATCAAGAGCCTCGATCTTGGCCTCTCGTTTGACCTGCATATCGAGCCGATGAACAAATTCCAGCTCGACGAGACCAACATGCGTCGCCTGCACGCCGGTGAGATTGTGGCGCTCGACGACCAGTACACCTTTTTGCAGCATATCCCGCGCAGCCACTACGTGCTGTCGGTGGGGCCTATCCCCTATCTGTTCTATCTGCATCAGATGCGGCTGCTCGATATTGCCCTGCTGGTCTTTATCGGCATGTCACTGGCGCTGCCGGTGTTTATCTGGCTGCGCCCCCACTGGCAGGAGATGCAGCGGCTGGAAAAAGCGGCTCAGCGCTTTGGTCGCGGTGAGCTGGATGTGCGCACCCATTTTGACAGCACCTCCAGCCTGTTCCGGCTCGGTATCGCCTTTAACCAGATGGCGGAAAACATCAACACCCTGGTTGCCAGTAAGAAGCAGTTGATCGACGGCATCGCCCATGAGCTGCGGACGCCGCTGGTGCGTCTGCGCTACCGGCTGGAGATGAGCGATAACCTCACGGACGCCGAACGGGTGGCGCTGAACCGCGACATCGGCCAGCTTGAAAGCCTGATTGAGGAGCTGCTGACCTATGCGCGGCTGGATCGGCCACGCGTGGACCTCAATCTGAAGTCGCAGGATCTCGCCAGCTGGCTGCGCGAGCGCCTCGATGACTTCCGCACCATCAATCCCGATGTCCGGATCGACCTCGACCTGCCGCAGCGTGAAAATATCGGGATTTCTGACAGCCGCCTGATGGAACGGGTGCTGGATAATCTGGTCAATAATGCGCTGCGTTATGCGCAGCAGCGACTGCGGGTGAGCTTATGGTTCGACGGCGCAACCGGCTGCCTGCAGGTGGAGGATGATGGTCCGGGCATTCCGCCAGAAGAGCGGGAACGGGTCTTCGAACCTTTTGTCCGGCTCGATCCAAGCCGCGATCGCGCGACGGGCGGCTGCGGACTGGGGCTGGCGATTGTCCACTCTATTGCGCAGGCGCTGAGCGGCCAGGTCACCATTGAGGCCAGCCCGCTGGGCGGAGCCAGCGTTCGCTTTTGCTGGCCGGTTGATCTACCCTTGCGGGAAATTCCGCTGCGTTAAACACTTCAAGGAGTCTCACGTGACCTCAGCGTATCAGCACCTTAGCGCGACCTTCCAGCGCCTCTCCCGTTTCAGCCATGTCGCGGCCATCGCCGGCTGTGATATGCAGACCACCATGCCGCCAGGCGGCAGTCAGGCCCGGGGTGAAGCCCTGGCCGAGATGAGCGTTCTGCAGCATCAGATCCTGACGGCTCCCCAGGTCGGAGAGTGGCTGAAGGCCGCAGAGCAGGCGTCGCTGAACGATGTTGAGCGGGCCAATCTTCATGAAATGCAGCGTGCTTACCAGCAGGCCAGCCTGCTGCCTGACGACTTTGTGGAAGCCAAATCGATTGCCGGTTCGGTTTGTGAACATGCGTGGCGCACTCAGCGCCCGGCTAACGACTGGCAGGGCTTTGCCACCAACCTGAAAGAGGTGGTGCGCCTGAGCCGAGAAGAGGCGCAGCGACGCGCCGATGCCAGCGGCTGCTCGCGTTACGATGCCCTGCTCGATCTCTATGAACCGGGCATGACCCGCGCCAGGCTGGATGCGACGTTTGGCGAACTGAAAAGCTGGCTGCCCGATCTGTTACAGCAGGTCGTGGAGAAGCAGGCACAACAGCCGATCGTCACGCCGCAGGGGCCGTTCGCCGTGCCTGCGCAGCGCCAGCTCGGGCTGAGCATCATGGAAACGCTGGGCTTCGACTTCAATCATGGTCGCCTGGATATCAGCGCACATCCTTTCTGCGGCGGCGTGCCGGAAGATGTACGCATTACCACCCGTTACAATGAGGCTGAGTTTCTCAGCGCCATGATGGGTGTGATCCATGAAACCGGCCACGCCCGCTATGAGCAGAATCTGCCGCAGCAGTGGCGGGGGCAGCCGGTGGCGCTGGCGCGTTCCACCGCCATCCACGAGTCACAAAGCCTGTTCATGGAGATGCAGCTCGGTCGCAGCCGCGAATTTTTGCAGCGCATTCTGCCGACCATCATCGCCACCTTTGGCGACCAGCCTGCCCTGCAGGCGGATAATTTCATCCGTCTGACCCAGCAGGTGAAGCCGGGCCTGATCCGGGTGGACGCCGATGAGCTAAGCTACCCGGCTCATGTCATTCTGCGCTACGAAATCGAACAGGCGCTGATTGAAGGGGAGATAGAGGTTGAGGATATTCCGGCGCTGTGGGATGAGAAGATGATGCAGTCGCTGGGTCTGGATACCCGCGGCAACTATCGCGATGGCTGTATGCAGGATATTCACTGGACCGATGGCGCGTTTGGCTACTTCCCCACCTACACGCTGGGCGCGATGTACGCCGCGCAGCTGTTCCGCTCCGTCCAGACCGCCATTCCTCAGCTCAGCGAACTGATTCAGCACGGCGAACTGCAGCCGGTATTCGACTGGCTGCAACAGAACATCTGGCAGCACGGCAGCCGCTTCTCCACCGACCAGCTGCTGATCAATGCGACAGGCGAAGCGCTGAACCCGGCTTATTTCCGCCAGCATCTTGAACAGCGTTATCTGAAGAACTGACCCTACGGGCGGCCATCACGCCGCCCTTTCCCCCTTTGTACAATCGGTTACACGCCGATACCAAACACCCACGGACAGGCTTTGTTGATTTCCCTATAGTCTCTTCACCGGCCCCGCAGTGGGCTACACATGAAAAAAGAGTCCGAGGGATTTGCAATGAAAAAATTATTTGCACTGGTTGTCGCCGCTGCTATGGGTATGTCTTCTGTTGCTTTCGCTGCTGAAACCACAGCTGCGCCAGCCGCTGCGCCAGCCGCAACAGCGACCACCACAACCACCGCAGCTGCACCGGCTAAAACCGTTCACAAAACTGCACACAAGAAACACCATAAAGCAGCACAGAAAGCGCAGGCTGCTAAAAAGACTCACCACAAAAAAGCGGTGAAAAAAGATGCTGCTCAGAAAGCGCAGGCAGCTAAAAAAGTTCACCACAAGAAAGCGGTAAAACCTGCTGCCCAGAAAGCGCAGGCAGCTAAAAAAGTTCACCACAAAAAAGCCACTCAGCCCGCTGCACAGAAAGCCCAGGCTGCGAAAAAAGTTCATCACAAGAAAGCGGTAAAACCTGCTCAGAAAGCGCAGGCTGCTAAGAAAGTTCACCACAAGAAAGCGGTAAAACCTGCTCAGAAAGCGCAGGCAGCTAAGAAAGTTCACCACAAGAAAGTTGTTAAATCAGCGGCTAAATAAGATCGCCCTCAGGCGCACAGCCACGCGATAATGCTTAAAAACACCCGGTTCTGCCGGGTGTTTCTTTACTGGAGTGGATGAAATGGTGCGTCGCTATCGCTTCGAAATTATTCTGCTTGTGATGATCCTGTGTGGCATCGTTGCTGCCAGCTTCTTTATTTAACTGCTGTAGCGTACTGATTAACCGATAAAACTCCCTTTTTTAACGCTCACCGACTATAGTTACCGTTCTTACGTGATAACAATAACGTCTATTTTCTCGCCATTGAGATTTCTATGCGCCTGGCTACCTTGTTAATGGTTGGACTTTTCAGCTTTGCCACGACGGTTCATGCCGATGATGACGATGATTCGCCGACACCGGCTGAAATTAAGATGCTGTTCTTCGGCAAGGATCATCGCCAGGCAATCACGGATATCACCGCTGCTCCCTGGGATGCGATTGGTCAGCTCGAAACAGAAAGCGGTAACCTCTGTACAGCCACGCTCATCTCTCCCCATCTGGCGCTGACGGCCGGACACTGTCTGCTCGCCCCGCCGGGTAACTTTGATAAGCCGGTTGCGCTGCGTTTTATGGCCAGCGACAAAGGCTGGCGCTATGAACTGCATGACATTGATGCGCGGGTTGAGCCCTCGCTGGCCTCCAAGTTAAAGGCGGATGGTGAAGGCTGGATCGTGCCGAGCAGTGCGGCCCCGTATGACTATGGCATTGTGATATTACGCAATCCACCGTCGGCCATTACCCCTATCCCGCTGTTTGAGGGCTCGCGCAGCGACCTGACGGCCGCCCTGAAGCTGACCGGCCGTAAAGTGACGCAGGCGGGCTATCCGGCCGATCACCTGGATACCCTCTATTCCCACAGCAACTGTCTGATTACCGGCTGGGCGCAGCGCGCCGTGCTGTCACATCAGTGCGATACCCTGCCCGGCGACAGCGGTTCACCGCTGCTGCTCAACAGCGACAAAGGCTGGCAGCTGATTGCGGTGCAGAGCTCCGCGCCCGCGGCAAAGGATCGCTATCTGGCGGACAACCGCGCGATTGCGGTCACCTCATTTAAAGATAAGCTGGAATCCCTCGCGCAGTAATTGCGTGTAGCCTGAGCGGCTGTCGGGTGCGCACGCTCGGTGCGCACCCGGCTTTCAGCCCGCTATCTGCTCCATCGTCTGCAGAATACGCTTATCCGAGATCGGATAAGGCGTACCCAGTTGCTGAGCAAAGTAGCTGATGCGCAGCTCTTCAATCATCCAGCGAATGCTGAGCACCTCTTCATCATCCTGACGCTGCGGCGGCAGCTTGTTGCGCCACGCCTGGTACGCCTGTTCCACCGCCTGAACTTTCAGCATCCGTGCCCGATCGCTGTGCGGATCGGCAGGCAGTTTCTCCAGTCGCCGCTCAATGCCCTGCAGATAACGCAGCGTGTCGGCCAGTCGCTGCCAGCCGTTGCCGGTGACAAAACCCCGATAGACCAGTCCGTTTAACTGCGCTTTGATATCGGACAGCGCCAGCGCCATGGTCATATCCACCCGGCCTTTCAGCCGTTTATTGATGTTAAAGACCGCCGTCAGAATCTGCTCTACCTGCTTAGCTATCGTCACCACGGTCTCATTAAGCTCACCGCGGACTTTGTCACGCAGCTGCTCGAACGAGGCCTGATCCCAGGCAGGGCCGCCCGCTTCCCCCATCAGTTTATCGATGCCGCAGGCGATGCAGTCGTCGATCAGCTCCAGCACTTTGCCATAGGGGTTAAAGTAGAGTCCGAGTTTGGCCTTGTTCGGTAACTTCTCGTGCAGATACTTCACCGGCGACGGCACATTCAGCAGCAGCAGACGACGCTGGCCACGCCACATCATTTTTTGCTGCTCCTGCTCACTGTCAAACAGGCGGATCGCGACGCTCTCTTTTTCATCCACCAGCGCAGGCCAGGCTTTCACCTGGTAACTGCCGCGCTTCTGTTCATAGCTGCGAGGCAGTTCGCCAAAGCTCCAGAGATGCAGCCCGCTCTGTTCCAGCCCGTCATCGGCCACTTTCGACAGCGTCTCCTGCACCTTGTCCTTCAGCTGGGCCTTGAGCGCGGTGAGGTCCTTGCCTTCCAGCAGTTTACGGTTGTGCTCGTCGACTACCCGGAAGGTCATTTTCAGATGATCGGGCACCTGTTCCCACTGCCAGTTCTCCCGCTCCAGCGTAACGCCGGTCATGCGGCGAAACTCGCGCGCCAGCGCATCTGCCAGCGGCATCTCCATCGCCGTCACCCTTCCCAGAAACGCCTCGGCGTAGTTAGGAGCAGGCACCAGATGGCGGCGCAGCGGTTTCGGCAGCGACTTAATCAGCGCAATAATCAGCTCACGGCGCACGCCGGGGATCTGCCATTCAAAGCCGCTATCCTCAACCTGATTCAGCAACGGCAGCGGTATATGGACCGTCACGCCATCGGCATCTGCGCCTGGCTCGAACTGGTAACTCAGCTTCAGTTTCAGGTTGCCCTGATGCCAGAAGTTGGGATAGTCGAGCTGACTGACCTTGTCCGCGCCCTCTTTGATCAGCATCTGCCTGTCGAAGTTGAGCAGGTCGGCGTTATCGCGGCTGGCCCGTTTCCACCAGCTGTCAAAATGTCTGGCCGAGACCACCTCTTTGCCGATACGCTGATCATAAAAAGCAAACAGCGTTTCGTCATCGACCAGAATGTCGCGGCGACGGGATTTATGCTCCAGATCTTCCACTTCGCTGCGCAGTTTCTGATTGGCGCGGAAGAAAGCGTGGCGCGTCTGCCAGTCGCCCTCGACGAGGGCGTGGCGGATAAAGAGTTCGCGGCTCAGGGTGGGATCGATACTGCCGTAGTTGACCTTGCGCGCGGCAACAATCGGCAGGCCATAGAGCGTGACCTTCTCGGTTGCCATCACCGCCCCCTGCGATTTCTCCCAGTGCGGTTCGCTGTAGCTGCGCTTCGTCAGATGCTGCGCCAGCGGTTCAATCCACTCCGGCTCAATGCGTCCCGCCGTCCGCCCCCAGAGGCGGCTGGTTTCGACCAGCTCTGCCACCATGGTCCACTTCGGCGGCTTCTTAAACAGCCCGGAGCCGGGGAAGATGGCGAAGCGGGTATTGCGCGCGCCGGTGTACTCCTGCTTGTCGGCATCTTTCTGTCCGATGTGCGACAGCAGACCACTCAACAGCGCACAGTGAACCTGCTGTAACGGGGCCGGTTCGCTGTTGACCGGAATACCCAGTTCGCGCACCACCTGCCGCAGCTGGGTGTAGATATCCTGCCACTCCCGCACGCGCAGATAGTTGAGAAAGTCGCTTTTGCACTGGCGTCGGAACAGGTTGCCGGACAGGGCTTTCTGCTGCTCCGCCAGATAGTTCCACAGATTGACATAGGCCAGGAAATCGGAATCTTTGTCAGCAAAGCGCCGGTGTTTTTCATCAGAGGCCTGCTTCTTCTCTGCCGGACGCTCGCGCGGGTCCTGAATCGACAGGCCCGCAGTGATGATCATCACTTCGCGCACACAGCCCAGCCGCTGCGCCTCCAGCACCATTCGCGCCAGGCGCGGATCGACCGGCAACTGCGCCAGCTGTCGCCCGGAGCCGGTGAGGGTGTAGTGACCCGTCTCTTCATTCAGCGTCAGCGCGCCCAGCTCTTCCAGCAGGCGGATACCATCCTGAATATTGCGCTTATCGGGCGCTTCCACAAAGGGGAACGCCGCGATATCGCCCAGCCCCAGCGAGGTCATCTGCAGGATCACCGACGCCAGGTTGGTGCGCAGAATTTCGGGGTCAGTAAAGGCCGGACGACTCAGGAAATCCTCTTCCGAGTAGAGGCGGATACAGATACCGTCGGAAACACGTCCGCATCGTCCTTTACGCTGATTGGCCGAGGCCTGAGAAATCGGCTCAATCGGCAGACGCTGCACTTTGGTGCGGAAGCTGTAGCGGCTGATACGCGCGGTGCCGGGGTCAATCACATATTTGATGCCGGGCACCGTCAGCGAAGTTTCCGCCACGTTGGTGGCCAGCACGATGCGGCGGCCACTGTGTGACTGAAATACCCGGTTCTGTTCGGCGTTCGACAGTCGCGCATACAGCGGCAGCACTTCAGTGTGCGGCAGGTCGCGTTTATTCAGCGCGTCGGCGGTATCGCGGATTTCGCGCTCGCCGCTCATGAAGATCAGAATATCGCCCCGGCTCTCCTGTCCGAGTTCATCGACGGCATCAAAGATCGCCTGCAGCTGGTCACGGTCGCCATCCTCCGCCTCTTCAACCACCGGCCGGTAGCGCACTTCCACCGGGAAGGTGCGGCCGGAAACTTCGATAACCGGCGCATCGTTGAAATGCCGCGAGAAACGCTGCGGGTCGATGGTCGCAGAGGTGATGATCACCTTGAGATCGGGACGCCGCGGCAGCAGCTCACGCAGATAACCGAGCAGGAAGTCGATATTCAGGCTGCGCTCGTGGGCTTCGTCGATGATGATGGTGTCATATTGCATCAGCAGTCGATCCTGCTGGATCTCCGCCAGCAGGATCCCATCGGTCATCAGCTTGACCTGGGTCAGCTCGCTGACCTGGTCATTAAACCGCACTTTATAGCCGACACAGCCGCCGGGCGAGGTGTTCAGCTCATCGGCGATGCGATTGGCCACGGTGCGTGCCGCCAGGCGACGGGGCTGGGTGTGACCAATCAATCCGGTCACGCCACGCCCCAGCGCCAGACAGATTTTCGGCAGCTGCGTGGTTTTACCGGAGCCGGTTTCCCCGGCCACAATCACGACCTGGTAATCGCGAATCGCCTCAGCGATATCCTGCTGTTTCTGGCTGACAGGCAGATTGTCCGGGAAGGTGATGGCTGGCGTCGCCGCGCGCCTCTGGGCTACACGCTGTTCAGCGGCGAAAACGTCCTGCTCCAGCTCGCGGGCTATGCCCTGTTGTGCCTCGAGGCTTTTGACTTTTCTGGCCCCCTGCAGACGGCGCTGCAGCCGCTGGCGATCGCGAAGCATTAAGCCGTCGAGCCGGGCCCGGAGCGCGGTCAGTGGAGACGTATCGGGAGATGACATAATAGTGACGTACCTTACTCAGACAGTGCCGCTGCAGAAACAGCGCCCTGGACGCCGGGATAACCAGCTGATTCAGTGAAAATAATTGCGCGCATAATAGCACATTCTGAACTGTTCCGGGGACGCGCCCCGGTTACGCTTATTCAATAAATTCGAACATAGCTCTCGAAATATTGCGCTTTCACCGCGCCATTGATAACCGTAGAGTGTAAACCATTGAGCGGAAACCCTTCCGCGTTACAGACAGGAAATCACCATGAGCAAAGTTTTAGTTCTGAAATCAAGCATCCTCGCAGGCTACTCACAATCAGGCCAGCTTGCTGACTTCTACGTTGAACAGGCAAAAGCCCAGGGTAAAGACGTGACCGTTCGTGATCTGGCGGCGAACCCGATTCCGGTTCTGGATGGTGAACTGGTCGGTGCTATGCGTCCTTCTGACACGCCGCTGTCTCCGCGCCAGCAGGAAGCGCTGGATCTCTCCAACGCGCTGATTGAAGAACTGCAGGCACATGACGAAGTGGTTATTGCGGCACCGATGTACAATTTCAACATCCCGACCCAGCTGAAAAACTATTTCGACCTGATTGCCCGTGCAGGCGTAACGTTCCGCTACACCGAAGCAGGCCCGGAAGGTCTGATTAAAGGGAAAAAAGCGGTTGTGATCACCAGCCGTGGCGGGATTCACAAAGACACCCCGACCGATCTGCTGACGCCATACGTTAAGCTGTTCCTGGGCTTCATCGGCATCACTGACGTTGAGTTCGTGTTTGCTGAAGGTATCGCCTACGGTCCTGAAGTGGCCAGCAAAGCGACCGCTGAAGCGAAAGACGCGATCAAACAGATCGTCATCGCTTAAAAGGCGCTCATCTCAGGATGTGACGCACAATCAACCGGGCCACGCGCCCGGTTTTTTTGCGGCTTACGGCGTGCCCGGAGCCTCTTTTCTCAGCCACTGACCGTTAATGCCGCGCACATATTCCCCCACCGCCGCCCGGCTCACCAGTTTCTGCCCGGCAATGCTGGCGATATCCGCCGTGGAGAGATTGTTCTGTTCTGCCAGCCGCTGATATTGCTGATGCCGTCCGGCGTTGATGCGCTGCACCAGTGCCAGGGTTTCGCTGTCTCCGGCGCGCGCCGCGAGGTAGCCGGAGAGCGTTTCGCCCACCAGCCCCGACTGCCGGGCCTGATCCAGCGTCAGCGCCCAGGCGGGCTGCATCATCATCAGCGCGAGTAGCAGCGCCGCGCTTTTGCGTCTCATACGTGCTCTCCTCAGAACAGACCGCTCTGGTTTTTCAGTAACGCTTCCACGTCTTTATCCACCTTGATGTGGATCTCATGCTCAATTTTTACGTTCATATTGATGGTGATGGGATCTTTGGGTGCCGTAACCTCAATGCGCGGCACGCAGCCGATGCTCAGCAGTCCGGCTGCCAGAACCAGTAGTGCCCTCAGGCTCATGGTGAAGTGTCCTTGTTCGATGGCAAAGTCGCGTGTTGTTCCAGCCAGGATTGCAAATTATCGCCAAAGCGCAGGCTGCGCCAGAGCTGAAACAGATTTTCCTGATGATGGTAGTTAAGATTCACCGTCTGACGACGGTTGCTGAACCGGCTGACGCCCTGCACCTCTGCCGTCATGCTCAGGTCGCCGAGGTTATCCAGATTAATTGTCGCCCAGCTGCGGGAGATCTCCATATAGCGAAGCCAGTCCAGCGCCGCGCCAGTGGCGACGTTATTACGGGTAATGGCATCCGCCATATCGTTGTCCAGCCGGAAAGTCAGAGGGCCGCTGTTGGCTATCCACCCTTTCTCGACCAGCCAGCGGGGATTATTGAGCCACAGCGGCAGTTCACCGTTAACCCGTCCCGACATGGCGAACTGCTTAGGCTTCAGTGCGGTCACCAGCTCGCTGAGGCTGATTTGACGCAGCGTTACCCGCGCAGGCTCATGCTGTGGCATCTGCAATGCGGGCAGCGTAATCTGCCCGCCGAGGAGTTCCAGACTGACATCCTGCAACCTCAGCGGCGCGGCTTCGCTCCACGGCCAGCTGCCCTGCAGATCGGCACGGATATTCTGCATCGCAAACTGGTTTTTTACCTCGGCAATGCGCAGGGAAACCGGGCCATGCTGACCAAACTGCCACTGCCCGGCCCTGAAGCGAAAGGGCAGTGAGAAGTCGATACCATTGATCTGGCTGTCCGGCGTCCAGACGCTGCCCTGCTTCACCGACCAGTGTCCACCGGCCTGAAAACCCTGCTCGGGGGCAGCGGAAAAGGCGAACTGCGCCTGCAGCTGACCATCCTGAATCTGCATTTTCATGTCCGGGCTGATTAACGGCTGAAACACCCGGAGCGACTGTGACGGCCACCAGGCCTGACCGCGCAGCCGTTCGCCATCCCAGCGACCATTGACCCGCAGCGGGCCAATCCTGCCGGCATTCAGGCTGCCCCGCCAGATAAAGTCGCCGGGGTCACGGCCTTTCGCCTCGAAATCGAGCGTTGAATCAGCCAGCCTGCCGCCATAGCTGAACCGGGTCTCGCCCGCCTGCAGCCGGAAATGGCCATTAAACGCCGGGTGGGCCGCATCGCGCTGCCAGTTAACGGGTTCAGTGAGCGTCAGACGCGGACTGGCGACGTTGACACTGCCGTAGGCCAGCTGATTAAACCCGGTGGAGAGCGTATCCAGATGGATCAGCGTATCGTGCCAGCCACCCGTGCCTTTGACATCCCAGCGTGCCTGAAGCGGCAGCATCTCGCCTCCGCCCCAGTAGCGCCAGTTCCATTCGCCCTTATCAGGCCAGAAGTCGCTGGCACGCCCATCGAGATGCAGCCGGAAACGGCCAAAACTGGCATCGTGCGCGTTAAGAATCGCCTGCAGACGGCCATCAATTCCCTGCGATGAGAGGCGCACGCCCGCCAGCGGCCAGCGCGCCTCGTCCACCTCCAGCGTGGAGAGCAGGCGGCCCCGCAGGCGCAGCAGTGATTTAGGCTGGAGTTGCAGCTGAGGATCGAGGAGTGACCCGCTGAGCACGCCCGGAATGGAGCCGTAGAGTTGCAGATCCGCCAGCTTACTTTCGCCGGTCAGCTGAAACGGCAGATGGCTCTCTGTCAGGCTGAGGTGGCCGGGGCCGAGACCCAGCACAACGTTGCCCTTGCCGCCGCGCCCCCGGGTCAGCAGATTGAGGCGTCCGCTGATCTGGCTCCGTTCAAGCCCCGACTGCCAGTTCTCCAGCGTCAGGTTAATAAAGCCGGAGAGCGGCTGGGCGGCGAACGGCCAGTAATATTCCCCCTTCTCAATCTGAATCTGGTCGCGACTGATCTGCCAGGGGAGACGCAGAAGCGGGCGATCCTGTTCCGCCGTCGTTGCGACGACTATGCCCTGCTGCTGCTGCCAGTTGAGGCTGAGCTGAAGCGGATGCGGCAGCGCAGCCAGCGCCAGTTGTCCGGCCATCTCGCCATTTACCGGCAGGTCACTGGCAAAGGTGGGAAGTTCAAGATGCCCCTTGAGGGTGATGGGTTCAGAGAGTGCCGGATGGGTCAGCGTCAGATGATCGACTGCCAGCTGCTGACCGGTCAGCGTTGCCGCCAGCTGCAGATTGTCACCCCGATAAGTCAGACGCTGGCGATCTTTTTCCAGCGTGAGATCCAGTGTACCCGCGTAGGTCTGCCACGGGGCCACCGTCAGCTTATCCAGATGGACATCGGCACCCGGCAGCATTGCCTGCCATTCGGCCAGCGTTCTGGGCGAACCGGGATTGTCGTCGTCCGCCGGCAGTTTTTGCAGACAGGCGCTGTCCAGCGTCAGTGCGGCCGCGTTAAGTTTCCAGCGCGACTGATGCCAGCCCAGCGAGACGGCTTCAACCGTTGCCAGCGTACAGTCGCCCGCCAGATAACGAATTTCTGGCAACCACAGGCCTCCCTCCCGCCAGCGCGGTGCGCCAGACAGCTCAATGCGGGTCTCCTGCGGCAGCCAGATCCCGACCAGCCGGGGCAGCCACTGTGTCACTGTTAACATCAGGCCGAGCAGCAGCAGAATCAGCGCCAGAATAGCCGCCAGCCGCCGCCGGACTCTCCGTGGCATAAAAGCCATAATCCTTTTCCTCACCCTATCCTGACCATGATGATGGCATGTAAATTGCGCGAGGTGAAGGTCTGCCCCGGACGCATTTCAGCGGTTTCAGCAAAGTCCGTCAGAAAACGTTATCCTTGGTCTATCACCTCTGCAGGAGCACAACGATGAAGATCGCGGTTTACAGCACCAAGCATTACGATCAGAAATACCTTGAGCAGGTCAATCAGCAGTTCGGCTTTGAACTGGTGTTCTTCGACTTTTTACTCACTGAAAGCACCGCAAAAACGGCAGTGGATTGCGATGCGGTCTGCATCTTTGTCAATGATGATGGCAGCCGACCGGTGCTGGAAGAGCTGGCCGCGCTGGGTGTGAAGTATATCGCGCTGCGCTGTGCCGGTTTTAATAATGTCGATCTGGACGCTGCAAAAGAGCTGGGCCTGGAGGTGGTGCGTGTGCCCGCCTATTCGCCGGAAGCGGTCGCGGAGCATGCTATCGGCCTGATGATGACGCTGAACCGTCGTATTCATCGCGCCTATCAGCGCACCCGTGACGCGAACTTTTCACTCGACGGCCTGACCGGCTTTAACATGCATAACAAAACGGCGGGCGTGATAGGCACCGGTAAAATCGGCATTGCGACCATGCGCATCCTGAAAGGCTTTGGCATGCGGCTGCTGGCGTTTGATCCCTGGCCGAGCGAGCAGGCGCTGGAACTTGGCGCGGAGTATGTCGATCTGAAGACGCTGTTTGCGGAGTCGCACGTCATTACGCTGCACTGCCCGCTGACGCCGGAAAATCACCATCTGCTCAACGCCGAAGCGTTCAGCCAGATGCGTGACGGCGTCATGATTATCAATACCAGCCGCGGTGGTCTGATCGATTCACAGGCGGCGATTGATGCGCTGAAGCAGCAGAAGATTGGCGCGCTCGGCATGGATGTTTATGAGAACGAACGCGACCTGTTCTTTGAAGATAAGTCGAATGATGTGATTCAGGACGATGTCTTCCGCCGTCTGTCGGCGTGCCATAACGTGCTCTTCACCGGCCATCAGGCATTTTTAACCGCCGAAGCCCTGACCGCCATTTCTGAAACCACGTTAAGCAATCTCAGTCAGCTCGATCGCGGTGAACACTGCCCTAACCGACTCTCCGTCTGAGGGTGCGGGCCGGAGCAATCCGGCCTGTCTATCAGCGCGCGCAGTGCCCGCCGATCAGCGCCTGCTCATCACAACGACGCCCGTTCACTAACTGACACATCCCCACCCGGGATCCATCCAGCTGATGCGAAAAAGCCAGGGTTCCGCCTGCATTTTCACAGGTGCTTTCTGCCAGAGAAGACATCACCACGCGGGGCTGAACATGGGCGGCGGTGGCTTGTTGCGGTGGCTCGTTATCATCACTGTGGCTGCTGCAGGCAGAGAGGAATAACGCGGCACCGGCCAGCAAAAAGGTGGCTGCTTTCATCAGTCGGACTCCGGGAATTGGGATAATAGGCTGGCTCAGCATATGTCAGGCAGCACAAGGGGTCGAGAGGTGAAACAGCTTTTTACAAATTTCTGCGGCGTGTTTTGCAAGCAGAATTATCTTGTTTACCTGGTAACACTGAACTGTCACCCTTTTCCGGCCCCCCTTATTTCGGAGTAAAGCCATGTTAATGGATATGTTAATTCGCATTGCGCTGGCCGGTATTCTTGGCGGCCTCATCGGCCTGGAGCGGCAGATGCGGGCCAAAGAAGCCGGACTTCGCACCCACATCCTGGTCGGGATCGGCAGTGCGATGTTCATGCTGGTGTCGAAATATGGCTTTGCCGATATGCTGAACAGTGACCATGTCGCGCTGGACCCCAGCCGGATTGCGGCGCAGGTGGTCAGCGGCATGGGCTTCCTGGGCGCGGGTACCATCATGATCCAGAAGCAGGTGGTGAAAGGCTTAACCACGGCAGCGGGTTTGTGGGTAACCGCAGCGATTAGCCTGGTCATCGGCAGCGGCATGTATGAGATCGGCATCTATGGGACCGTGCTGGCGCTGGTCGTGCTGGAAGTGTTCCGCCGTCTGAGCCACGTTTTAATCGGTAAACACCATACCCTGCTGGTTTTCCTGAAGCCGAAGAGTGTGCCGCTGGTGCTGCTGGTGATGCAGCGGGAAGGCATCCGCTACGGCAACGTGACGGTGATTAATCGCGATCAGGAAAGCGGACTGTGTGAACTCAGCGTGCAGGTTACGCTGTCGCGCAGGTCAAATGACGCGCATCTTTACGATAAGGTGATGGAGATTAAAGGGGTGCAGTCGCTGGAGATGATGTGAGCATCTGCCCTGTCTCACCGGGCCGGTGCGCCAGCCCGGTGGGTTTCATACCCTGAAAATGTCGGCGCAGACGATGGCGCTCCCCTTGCCTGCTGCCGACGTTGTTAACAGCCTGATCCACTGTCACCCTTCAGAATGACCATCCCCTGACCTGACACATGGAGCCGGTCAGAAATTAATGACATAATCCGGTATTATTTATCAGCGAAATGATGACAGCCGGAGACCAATGCGCCCTGACTCTGACCCTGCAGACAATGCCCTGTCCGCGACCGCACGTAAAAGCAACTGGCGCGGGCTAAGCCTGCTGACGGTTATCCTGATCGCGGCTGCGGTGGCCATTATCATGATTCTGGACCATCGCAACTCGGTGAATAATGCGCTTGAAACCGGACAATGTCTGGCTGAGGAAGGCGCTGAAAACATTCTTGGCGTACTCAGGCATTTTTTACACCATGCCTATCGCTGGATCTTTAAAGCCTGCGGCTAATTAAATTCAGTGCAGCAGAAAATGGAGTAAGCCATGCCGGTTCAGCAGCAGCAGAACGCCACCATACATTACGGCGACATAACAGATTAAAAAAAGCAGCAGCGTCATGATAAATTTCACACCAGACTTTTTTATTTTGTGATCGTTATCCGGCTTTCTCATCGCGGTTAATCACCACTCCTTTTTTTAACCTGATTGCACAGCGGGATATTAAACGGTTCCTTTGTTCCGCTGTATTGCCGAAATGTGCGAAACGACGCCCCGGATGTCTGTCTGTTGATTTTACGTTGGATAAAACCCAGCCCGACGACGTTATGCTTTTTCATCCGGGTGGACACGTTCTCAAGAAACAAACAACTGATTGTTTACTATCTCTTTTTCCAGATAAAAAATTGCAGGCTTAAATTAACAGAGCGTTCGATTCAGGCCATTAAACCAGCCTGTCGATGAAGCTGATTATAATCTTTTCCGCTCAACACAGATTAAACCGCGTGCGACTTTCAGATCACTCCGTTTAATCTGTCCCAGCCTGACTCACGCAGAACGCCCGATTTAAAAAGCAAAATATTTAAATTTGATATGGGTCAAATTTCACTCCCGATATAATAGTGCCTGTTTATGTCTGATTGATCTTTACCTGCTCATGCTGGTTAATTTGCTGAACCGGTGGCGTCAATGAAATATCTGTTAATCCTCCCCTTCATTTTTATGATCGCAGGCTGCGCGACAAAGAACGATAGCGCGCGAACCGCGACTGACCAGACTTCATCCCCCTCCTGCTCCTCGCACAGTGATGAAATCGACTGTCAGTGGAAAGAGGTCCCCGCCAGTTGAGGAGGTAACGCTGACTTTTCTCCTCATGCGCCATTGCGCAATGCTGCAACATCCCTTTCTCCCCCCGTTTGCCTTTACGCAACGTGCGGAAGGTGAACTCTGGCGTCTTAATCCGCGGATTACTTCACTCCGGCACTGGCATTCGCGGCAACAATCCGTACCATACGCTGCATATTCGTGACACCGCAGAGAAGTGGCTGGCTGAATGCGCACGTTGATTTGCCCTCAGGCTACGCTTTCTGGTTTTAGAGATAGGTAAAAATGCAAGATAATCAAATGGTTGACAAGAAAGAACAGTACAACCTCAATAAACTGCAGAAACGCCTGCGCCGTCATGTCGGCGAAGCCATTGCAGATTTCAACATGATCGAAGAAGGTGACCGCATCATGGTCTGCCTGTCGGGCGGAAAAGACAGCTACACCATGCTGGAAATTCTGCGCAGTCTGCAAAAAAGCGCCCCGGTCAGTTTCAGCCTGATTGCCGTTAACCTGGACCAGAAGCAGCCTGGCTTCCCTGAGCATATCCTCCCGGCCTATCTGGAGTCTCAGGGGGTGGAGTACCGGATTATCGAAGAAGATACCTACTCCATCGTCAAAGAGAAGATTCCGGAAGGGAAAACCACCTGCTCTCTCTGCTCACGCCTGCGCCGTGGCATTCTGTACCGCGTTGCCACGGAGCTGGGCTGCACGAAAATTGCGCTGGGCCACCACCGCGATGACATTCTGCAGACGCTGTTCCTCAACATGTTCTATGGCGGAAAAATGAAAGGCATGCCACCGAAGCTGATGAGCGACGATGGCAAGCAGATTGTGATCCGCCCGCTGGCCTACTGCCGTGAAAAAGATATCATCCGCTTCTCGGAAGCGCGTCAGTTCCCGATTATCCCCTGCAACCTCTGCGGTTCTCAGCCAAACCTGCAGCGTCAGGTGGTAGCCGATATGCTGCGTGACTGGGATAAGCGCTACCCGGGCCGTATCGAAACAATGTTCAGTGCGATGCAGAATGTCGTGCCGTCGCACCTCGCCGATGTCAATCTGTTCGACTTCAAAGGCATCAAACATGGCGATGCGGTGGTGGACGGGGGCGATATCGCTTTTGACCGCGAAACGCTGCCATTGCAGCCGGCAGGCTGGCGGCTCGATGATGAAGATGCCCCTGTCACAGGCGCACGTCTGGATGTGCTTCAGATTAAGTAAGTGCCGGAAAAACAGAAGGGCGTGCTGCTGGCAGCACGCCCTTTTTTTATATGTTGCGGTGTGGCGGTGGATCCATTATCGGCGGAAACTCCGGATCCGTCGGCGGATCGGGCTGAGGTTGCGGATGGGGGATCGGGTCAGGAATCGGGGTCGGATCCGTGGGGATCGGCTCGCTGTTATAAATCGCGCTCATGCCGTACTCCTTTTCTTGCGAATGGACTTTAAGCTTAGGTAAGGAACGGCGTTCCAGCCAGCCAGGCAAAAAAAAGCCGGCGCACTGGCCGGCATGTTTCGAATTAAATGTGCTATGCATTAATTCTAAATCAGGAAGTAAGACAATATGGAGCGCAACGCCCATCGCTTGACGTTGCATTCACCTGCGGGAGAGAGTTTGCGTCAACGGCGACATCGGGTTCTTGATATCGATCAGCTTTTGCCGCCTTTCATCGAATTTCAGCGCCTGGGCTGAGATGGCCCCTCCCCGTCGCGCTACAGCCAGTGCCGTTTACGCAGATAACCGGCGACGCCGACAGCCAGAACCACCAGCAGCAGGCAGAAAATGGAAAAGCCGTATCGCCATTCTCCGCCCGGAATGCCGCCGAGGTTGACGCCGAACAGACCGGTCAGGAAGGTGGCTGGCAGGAAGATCATCGCCATGACTGACATGGTATAGGTGCGCCGGTTCATCGATTCGGCCATGGCAGAGGCAACCTCATCGGCCAGAATGGCGGTTCGCGCCACGCCAGCATCCAGGTCATCCAGCCCGCGTCCCAGCCTGTCGGCAATCTCCTGCATCCGACGCCGTTCGTTGTCATCCATCCAGGCCAGTTTTTCGCTCGCCAGCCGGGCATAGACATCGCGCTGCGGGGCCATATAGCGTCGCATCACAATCAGCTGTTTGCGCAGCAGACCCAGCTCACCCCGCGCGGGCATCCGCTGATCCAGCAGCGCATCCTCCAGCTCAATGATTTTGTCATGCAACTCTTCGATAAATTCGCTGGTGTGATCGGTCAGGGCATCACAGACATCCACCAGCCAACTGCCGCAATCGATCGGGCCGTTGCCATTCTGCAGGTCGGTCAGTACTTCATCTACGGCAGAGACTTTGCGCCGGCGGGTCGAAACAATCAGCTTGTCGTTGATAAAGACCCGCATCACGACCAGCTGGTCACGGCGCGCATCGCTGTTATGGTTAACGCTGCGCAGCACAATCATGAAGCCATCACCCAGACGGCTGACGCGCGGACGCATACTGTCACCCGCCAGGGCATCACGGACGGCATCAGGAATTTGAGGCGTCGACTGCAGCCACTCTGCGCTTTTACGATGGGTGTAGTTCAGATGCAGCCAGCAGGGCTGCTCGCACTGAATCACCTCATCTTCCGCGATCGGGATCATGCCGCCCTTGCCATCAAGCTGGCAGGAAATGATGGCGTCTGAAACCTGCAATGCTTTTCCTTCAATTACGTCCACACCGTCCCCTCACTATCAAAATCAATACGATACAGTCTAGCGTGGCGGCGATGAGTTGCAATCTCCGGGCTGTGTAGAAAGATGTCAGCCGGTGGCCGGATGAACAGCCACCGGAGGCTTAATGTTTCTCGATCCAGAGCTCGCGGCTGTAGGCGACATCTTCGGGGTTAGTGATGGGATACCCTTTGACCCAGGGTTTAATCAGGCGGCCATTGGTGTACTGATAGATCGGGGCGATGGGGGCCTGATCCGCCAGAATCTGTTCCGCGCGGTTGTAATCGCTGCTGCGCGCCTCGTCACTGGTCTCGCGACTCGCTTTGGCCAGCACGGCATCGTAATCCGCGTTGCTGAAGCGGGGAATGTTGCTGCTGTTGCCGGAGGTCAGCAGATTCAGGAAGGTGGATGGCTCATTGTAATCGCCGACCCAGGATGCCCGGATCACATCGAAGTTGCCGCTGTTACGGCTGTCGATGTAGGTTTTCCACTCCTGATTTTCCAGCGAGACATCCACGCCAAGGTTCTTTTTCCACATAGACGCCACCGCGATAGCAATCTTCTGATGGCTCTCCGAGGTGTTATAAAGCAGCTTAAGCCTGAGCGGTTTACCCGGCCCATAGCCCGCTGCGGTGAGCAGTGCTTTTGCCTGCGCGTTGAGATTGTTCTGGTCATGTTGCTGCAGGAAAGAAGGCAGCGGCCTGAAGCCAGCGGTGACATCCGGGGTAAAGTGCCATGCCGGTTTTTCACCGGTTCCCAGCACTTTTTCCGCAATAATCCGGCGATCAATCGACCAGGAGAGCGCTTTGCGCACCCGCGCATCAGCGGTCGGGCCCTTCTGCGTATTAAACGCATAGTAATAGGTGCCCAGCTGGTCAGGCGTGTAGACCTCACCCGGCAGACTTTTCTTCAGCAGACCATACATCTCTTTAGGAAAAGATTCGGTGATATCGATGTCGTTGGCGCGATAACGCTTGGTGGCACTCGACTCTTCGTTGATCGGAACAAACGTCACCCGGGTCAAAACCGAATGGGCATCATCCCAGTAGTGCGGATTGCGCGTCAGGACAATTTTCTCGTTTACCACGCGCTCGCTGAGCTGATAGGCCCCGTTGCCGACCAGTTTACCGGGCGCGGTCCAGCTGTCGCCCTGCTGCGCCAGGGTCTTCTGCGGCACCGGAAAGAGCGCCACGTTAGCCACCAGCGCCGGGAACCACGGCACCGGACGATCCAGCGTGACCTTCAGGCGGCTGTTATCCTGCGCCACCACGCCCAGCTTATCCGGGGTCATCTGACCTTTGGCGATCGCCGCCGCGTTCTCAATACCGCTTAAGGCGGCGAACGAGGCCGAAGGTGAACTGTTTTCAGGGTCGACAAGCCGCTGCCAGCTGTAAACAAAATCCTGCGCGGTGACCGGCTCGCCATTCGACCAGCGTGCGTTGTTGCGCAGCGTAAAGATCCAGGTTTTGTTGTCGCTGCTGCTCCAGCTCTGGGCCACGCCCGGTACGATTTTGCCGTGCGCATCCTGATTGGTGAGGCCTTCAAAGAGATCGCGAATGACCTGAATCTCTGGCAGGCCGACCGCTTTAAGCGGATCGAGCGAAGCGGGTTCATCCTTGATATGGCGCACGATCTGCTGCTGCTCAGCCAGCTGCGCGCCAGCGGGTGGATTCGCCGCGAGGGCGGGTGTGAAGAGGCTGCTCAGACTGATGGCGGCCAGCGTCATGCTAAAGGTTTTAACCATAATCACTCCTTTACCCCAAAGAAGCGCTGCTCGACGCCGAACGCGATGCAGCTTGTGCAGGGCACTTTAACGCAAATCGCTGATGGATAAATAACTATTTTCCGCCTTCTGCTTTTCCGCTACTTTTAATAAAACCCTTCGAGGAATTTATTATGTCGCCACTTCATCCGCGCCCGCTGCGGGGCAAGCTGGACGTTCCGTATCAGCAGTATGGTCGCTCACTCCTGGGCGCACCGCTGCTCTGGTTTCCGGCTCCGCTGGGCAATTCGGAGAGCGGGCTGATCCTGGCAGGCACCCATGGGGATGAGAATGCGGCTATCGCCACGCTCTCCGCCGCATTGCGGACGCTGCCCGATGGCATGCGGCGGCATCATGTGGTGTTAGCGGTTAATCCAGACGGCTGTCAGCTGGGGTTGCGCGCGAATGCCAGTGGCGTGGATCTCAACCGTAACTTTCCGGCCGCAAACTGGCAGTCGGGCGATACCGTTTATCGCTGGAACAGCGCCGCCGATGCGCGCGATGTGGCGCTCTCAACCGGCAATCATCCCGCCTCAGAACCGGAAACCCAGGCGCTCTGCGCCCTGATTCATCAGATCAAACCTCGCTGGATCGTCTCCTGGCATGAGCCGCTGGGGTGCATTGATGACCCCCATCAGTCAGAGATAGGCGGCTGGCTGGCCGACCACACCGGCCTCCCCCGCGTCACCAGCGTCGGATATGACACTCCCGGCTCCTTCGGCAGCTGGTGCAAAGATCTCAGCCTGCCCTGCGTGACCGCGGAACTGCCGGTAATCTCCGTGGATGAAGCGACGGAAGTCTACCTTGAGGTGATGGTTAACCTGCTGCGCTGGCAGCAATGAGCAACTGACCGTTCCGCACGTTAATCGGTGGTTCGGCATCCACCGCCAGCCAGGTCGGGCCATCAAGATCGGCAAAACGGGTCTGCGGCACCAGAGGCAGTGCGGCGCGTATCGCCCGCGAAGTGCAGAGCATGCAGCCAAGCATGACCGCAAAGCCCTGCTGCTGCGCCGCTTCGGCCAGCGCCAGCGCTTCGGTCAGCCCGCCAGCCTTATCCAGCTTGATATTGACCATCTCATAACGGCCGCGCAGCGCCGGCAGGCTGTCACGCGTGTGACAGCTCTCATCGGCACAGATCGGCAGGGGATGAATAAAGTTTTCCAGCGCCGCATCTTCGCCGGCGGGCAGCGGCTGCTCCAGCATCGCCACGTCGATATCGGCCAGCAGCTGGCAGCGCGCCGCCAGCCCTTCTGCATGCCAGGATTCGTTCGCATCGACAATCAGGGTGGCTTCCGGCACCGCTGCGCGGATCGCCATCAACCGCTCGGTAATGAAATTATCATCCAGCTTAATTTTCAGTAGCTTGGCACCATGCTGCCATAGCGCCAGCGCGCTGCTGGCCATCGCTGCCGGTGTGTCGATGCTCACCGTCTGGGCGGTCACCACCTCCGGGGGCGCGATCACGCCATTCAGCTGCCACAGGCTGCTTTTCTGCTGATGAACGGCGAGATCCCATAGCGCGCTGTCGATAGCGTTACGTGCAGCACCGGCGGGCAGCGCCTGCTGCAGTGCCTCTCGCGTCATGCCCTGCTGCAGCGCGGGCAGCAGAGAGGCGATCTGCGCCAGCACAGAGGCCTCGGTTTCGCCGTAGCGGGCATAAGGCGTCGCCTCACCCACCCCCTTGACGCCCGCCTCTTCAATCTCAACCACCACCACCTTCACTTCGGTTCGGGTTCCACGGGCAATGACAAACGGGGTATGCAACGGCCAGGCTTCGGGATAACTTTTTACCGTTCTCATTTCCACTCCAGAATGAATGACGCAGTGGCAGACCGCCACAGAGATTTCGACAATTGAACTCGTAAACCCTTAACATTTATGTCATAAACAACGGCTAAGTTTAGCCTTTTTGTATCAGCACTTTTTTATCATCAAAAGGAATCACTATGTCTCAGACTGTTCATTTTCAGGGTAATGCCGTCCCGGTTGCAGGTCAGTTCCCTCAGGCGGGCGATAAAGCCAAAGCGTTCACCCTGGTGGCGAAGAACCTGGTTAACGTTGCGCTCTCTGAGTATGCAGGAAAACGCAAAATTCTGAACATTTTCCCGAGTGTGGATACCGGCGTGTGTGCGTCATCAGTGCGTAAATTCAATCAGGCAGCCAGCGAACTGAATAACACCGTGGTGTTATGTATCTCTGCTGACCTGCCGTTTGCCCAGTCGCGCTTCTGTGGCGCAGAGAACCTGAGCAACGTGGTGACCCTGTCGACGCTGCGCGGCTCAGAGTTTAAGTATGATTATGGCGTGGAAATTGCCGATGGTGCGCTGGAAGGTCTGACCGCGCGTGCGGTGGTGGTGCTGGATGAGAATGATAAAGTGCTTTACAGCCAGCTGGTGGATGAAATCACCAACGAACCTGATTATGACGCAGCGCTGGCCGCGCTGAAGTAATAAAAAAAGCGGATAACCGGGTTATCCGCTTTTTCCCTTTCGCGCATAGCCTATTCGCTGTCGCTGCGCTTCTGCCCCAGACCATATTCCCGCAGCTTATTGGCAATCGCCGTGTGCGACACGCCAAGCCGTTTTGCCAGTTTTCGGGTGCTGGGATAGGAGAGGTAAAGCCGCGTCAGGATTGAGCGCTCGAAACGGCTGGTGATTTGATCCAGCGTTCCTTCCAGTGCCTCATCACCCAGCGACACATCCAGCGCCTGCTCAGGCAGTACGATGTCCTGAGGACGCAGTTCGTAACCCTCCAGCTGGGTTAACGCCCGGTAAAGCGCATTCTTTAACTGACGTACGTTGCCCGGCCAGGCATAGCGGGTCAGAAACGCGTTGAGCTGCGGAGAGAGGCGTGGACGCGCCATCCCCTGCTCATCCGCAAAGCGGGCAACAAACATCTCGGTCAGCGGCAGAATATCCTGCGGACGGTCGCGCAGAGGCGGCAACTGCAGCGTCAGGACGTTGAGACGGTAGAAGAGATCTTCGCGGAACTCTCCGCGCTGTACCAGCTCAATCAGGTTCTTCTGCGTGGCGCAGATCACCCGCACATTCACATGCACTTCATGCTCTTCACCGACGCGGCGGAAGGTGCCGTCATTGAGAAAACGCAACAGTTTGGTCTGCATTCTCGGCGACATCTCACCGATTTCATCCAGCAGCACCGAGCCGCCGTTCGCCTGTTCGAAAAAGCCCTTCTTGCCTTCAAGCGCATTAGGATAGGCGCCGGCAGCATGTCCAAACAGCTCGCTTTCCGCAACGTCGTCAGGCAGTGAGGCGCAGTTCAGCGCCAGGAAAGGATTCTTCCCGCGGGCGCTGCGCAGATGGCAGGCGCGCGCGAGCATGTCTTTCCCGGTGCCGGTGTCGCCCACAATCAGCAACGGCGCATCCAGCATCGCCAGCTTGCGGGCCTGATCCACCACCTGCCGCATTTTCGGTGTCACGGCAATAATGTGATCAAACTCCGAATCGTCGGTGACCACCAGATTCTGCAGCTGACGGCCCATGCGGGCGGTCGACTTCAGCATCACCATCGCGCCGACCGGCCGGTCGCTCTGGCCCTCTTCACCCGGCAGATAGATGGGACGCGCTTCCATCAGAAAATCCCGGCCCTCAATAACGACATGCTGCGCCTGCGCTTCCACCCGATCGCTCTCCAGCCAGCGCATAAAGTTAAAGCCGGTGATCAGATGACCGGCGCTGAAATTGCGCATCTTCTCTTCATCGAGATTGAAGAGGTTCTGTGCCGCCGGATTAGCTAACTCAACCTTACTTTTCAGATCGACAGAGAACACCGGATCGGGCATCGCCACCAGCAGCGCACTCAGCGCACGGTGTTCCCGCTCAGAAGGCATGTACGTGACAGTGCGCACATCTGTCACGCCGGGCGTACGCCGGATTTCAGCCATCAGATTGCTGAAGGCATCAAATTCCAGCGCAGCAAAGTTGAGATAGATGCGCCCAATCGCCGTAATTTCGATACCGCGTAAATCAATATTGCGTGCCACCAGCAGGTCGAGCAGTTCACGCGTCAGACCGATACGGTCCTGACAGAACACTTCCAGACGCATTGCGTTCGCCTTAATCAGGTTCAGATGGTTCAATGATACGCTAAGTCGCGCACTGGCAGAAAGAACTCTGTCAGGAAAAGTTGACACTTCTGGTGTGGATGATGGCGTTTTGTACTGCGCCGCTGAGATCATGATTCTGTCTCAGAGTGTCAGGATTTGTCAGTGCCGGAGTTTTTATCCCATCCGACTTGCTGTATATTTTTCAAAACCGAATAAAAACCACTATAAAATGCTGACTTTCTTCGCAAAATATCTGACGGTAGGTGTCATCAATACCCTGCTTCACTGGGTCACCTTCTTTATCTGCCTTAGTCTGGGCCTTTTCCAGTCAACCGCTAATCTGTTGGCGTTTTGTCTGGCCGTCACCTTCTCTTTCTTTGTGAATGCACGCTGGACCTTTAATCAGCAGGCAACAGCCTGGCGCTATCTTCTCTACGTCCTGTTTATGGGGGCAATGGCCTTTAGCGTGGGTTATCTCGCTGACCGGCTCGGCCTCTACCCTCTGATAACGCTGATCGCCTCATCCGCCCTGAGTCTGGCGTGTGGCTTCCTTTTTTCCCGCTTTATCGTCTTTAAAGGAGAGTCATGAACATCTCTTTGGTGGTACCGGTATTCAATGAAGAAGAGGCTATTCCCCATTTTTATCAGGCCGTGAGAAAAGATGAGGCGCTTGCGGCCTGGCAGGTTGAGATTGTTTTTATCGATGATGGCAGCACGGACGCAACGCGTGCGCTGATTACTCAACTGAGCCAGCGTGATCCGCTGGTGCGCAGCCTGTCGTTTATTCGTAATTTTGGCAAAGAGCCGGCGCTGTTTGCCGGACTGGAAGCGGCAACCGGCGAGGCCATAATTCCAATAGATGTCGATTTACAGGATCCGATTTCGATAATTCCCGAAATGGTCCGTAAATGGCAGGCGGGTGCCGATATCGTTTTAGCCAAACGGATTGACAGAAGTGCTGATGGCCATCTGAAGCGCAAAACAGCCCGCTGGTTTTACAAGCTGCATAACAAAATCAGCTATCCGCAGATTGAAGAGAACGTGGGTGATTTCCGGCTGATGTCGCGGGAAGTGGTTGAGAACATTAAACGGCTGCCCGAAAAAAATCTGTTTATGAAAGGCATTCTGAGTTGGGTCGGCGGACAGACTGACATTGTTGAATATGTCCGGACTGAGCGGGTCGCGGGGCACAGTAAATTCGGAGGCTGGAAATTGTGGAATCTGGCGCTGGAGGGACTGACCTCTTTCTCAACCGTACCGCTACGTATCTGGTCTTATCTGGGTTTTCTGGTTGCCTCACTGGCCTTTCTTTATGGGCTCTGGATGATTGCAGATAAACTCCTGTTCGGTAATCCGGTGCCTGGCTATCCCTCTATCCTGGTTTCCGTACTGTTTCTTGGCGGAGTTCAGCTGATTGGCATTGGTGTACTGGGTGAATATATTGGCCGCATCTATATGGAAACCAAAAACCGGCCTCGCTATATTTTGCGAAAACCCGTGGAAAATAAATCAAGCCCACCCGAAAACACCGATTAAATTGTCCGGTAAACGGGCAGAGATAATGGTCAGAATAAAAGGATGACAGATGATCGCCACCGATAACGGCCTGACCCGCCGTCAGGTTTTTTTACTTTTTGCATTAGTTTTTCTGGTGGCCTACAGTCCCGCCTGGCTGACCCAATACGCCTATACCGATGACTGGACCAATCTCTACTGGGCCAATTTTGACAGGCTCAGTATTTTAAACTGGGACACCCTGTCGGGCAGACCGGTCTATGGCATTATTCAGTACAGCGCCTCATTCCTGGTCGCGAGCATAGAACGCCTGGCACTCCTGCGCGGTGTCGCCATTATTCTGCTTATCTTTACCGGCTACTATCTCTATACCCTTTGCCAGAAATATCAGCTGATGGAAAGCCAGGCTCAGCGGATAACCTTTGCGTTATTACTCTGCCTGCTTCCCTCCTTTCAGGTTTATATTGCCTGGGCATCCTGCTTTCCTTACATCGCGGCCATTTTACTGGCAGGTGCCAGCTACCACTTCTCGACTAAACCCGGCGTGACAGGCCGCGTGTCAGCGGTGTGCCTGCTGACCGTTGCCTTTTGTCTCTATCAGCCAGCCGCAATGAGCTTTACCTTTTTTGCCGCCTTGGATCTCTGCCTTTCTGCACGAAAAATTGACAGGAAGCGGGCTGCAATCTCTCTGATCGTACTGGGTGCCGGTATGTTTGCGGCGCTGCTCGCATCAAAGGTCCTCCCGGTCCAGCTTTATGGCCACACGCTGCCGCGCTCCGCCTTCAGCTATGACGTCCCGGCTAAGCTCAGCTGGTTTTTCACGGAATACCTTAAGAACGTGATCTGCAATTTTGACCTCGGCGCAAAGACGGTTTCAGTCATCATCTCGTCGATCATTATCGGTTTTGGGCTGAAGAAAATTAAGGCAGCCGGTAACGACAAATTTTATCTGATGTTTATCTTACTGGTTATCGCCGCCCTGCCTAACCTGATTGTCAGCGAGAGTATGGCGGCCTACCGGACGCTTATTGCCGGTGCGCTGATGACTACCAGCGCCTTTATTCTGGGTCTGTTTGAACTCAGTAAAAAGCTGAAGTGGAAAAAGACATTTTATGCCCTGCTGGTGATCGCGGCGGCCTCACTGTCGATCAGTCATCTTATCAACGGTTATTCCGTACCTGCCCGCAAGGAGTTTGCCCTGCTCGAACGGGCGATCACGCAGCAGGTGCCGAAAGCGTTCAACGGGGCGCTCTACTATCGCCTGACCGGGGAGTATTTACCGAAAGTCGCTACGCTGCGGAAATATGATGATTTTGGCGGACTGGGCCTGAGCATGTCATGGACCTTTGCCGGGATGGCCCATTTTATCCGCGAGAAAAATGGCATGGCCTATACGTTACCCGAGAATCCGGTTATCACAGATGAAGGGCATTGCCCGGGTGACTGTCTGATTATCGATTCCCGTCAGGTTCTGCGTCAGACACCGTAATCGGCATGAAGGCGGCCTGGCCGCCTTCATGCTTACAGACGCGCTTCAGGAGGATTTGTTGTTGCCCTTCTGCAGCGCCTCTTTCATCTGTCCCAGCAGCTCACGCCGGAAATCGCCCAGCCGGGGCTTATCCTGCTCCAGCCAGGGCAGCGGACGGCAAAGCTCCATCGCTTTTACACCCAGACGTGCGGTCAGTAAACCGGCACCAATGCCCTGTGCGGCCCGCGTTGAAAGTCGGGCGGCGATATCCTGCGACATCCAGTCCATCCCCACTTCCCGCACCAGCTCTGACGCCCCGGCAAAAGCCATGTTAAGCAGCACCAGACGGAACAGGCGGATACGGCTGAAATAGCCCAGCTCGATGCCGTAGATGGCGGCGATGCGGTTGACCAGCCGCAGATTGCGCCAGGCGATAAACGCCATATCGACCAGCGCCAGCGGGCTGACCGCAATCATCAGGGTGGACTCGGCTGCATGGCGACTGATTTCACGCCGCGCCTGGCGATCCAGCACCGGCTGCACCAGCTGCGCATAGAGACGGACAATCTCACTGTCGTTCTGGGTTTCATGCAGGGACGCGTGCCAGCGCTGCAAAGCCGGATGCGCCTGGTCAAGTTCCGCCTGCTGCGCCAGCTTTTCACAAAAGGCCCGGCCTTTGCCGATGCCATGACTGTGCAGCAGTTCACGGCCGACATCGCGCTCTTCAGCGCGCTGACGCAGCTGATAGAGACGACGCCACTCCGTGGTCAGGGCACCCACCCCCGCCAGGACGATCAGGCCACCGGCCACACCGCTGCCCAGTGAGAACCAGTCGCGGGTCAGCCAGGCGTCATGGGTCCACTGCACGCCCTGGGCAATGACGCTGACGCCAAACAGCAGTGCGCCAGCAGTCACCAGTTTACGCCACAGGCTGCGCTTCGGTTTCAGCGCGGCCTCCACTGCCCGTTCGCCTGCGCCCTCCTCTTCAACGGCGACATCTTCATCCTGTACCGCCAGAAAGGCGGCATCGGCCTCTGCATCAAAGGCGTGTGCCGGGCGCAGTGGCGCGGCGCGGCTCTCCTCCAGCGGACGGGCAAAATCGATACGCGGCTTCAGCGGATCACTCATCGCAATTTATCTCCCAACAAAAATTCCAGCGCGGCATCCATGCGGATATGAGGCAGCGGACGATCGACGTCGAGCTGCTGCGGGCGGAATTGTTCAAACTGAAAACCCTGCTGCTGCCAGAAGGCATTGCCGGGCAGACGTGGCGGAACGTCGCCAGGATAGACGGTCAGCGGCTCGCCATTATCCAGCCGGTTGCCGCGCAGTGCCGGGAGCTTTTCGCCACGGTGATCGACCAGCCCGCTCTGCGTCGCCTGAACCGAAGCCAGTCCGATGCATTCCATCGTGATCCCTTCAAACGCCGCGTTCTGCCAGGCATCCTGCACCAGCTGCTGCAACAGCGAGACCATATTGCCATGCTGATCGCTGGTGATGTGATCGGCTTTGGTGGCAGCAAACAGCAATTTATCAATTACCGGCGAGAAGAGCCGGCGAAACAGCGTGCGCTGGCCATAATGAAAACTCTGCATCAGCTGCGTCAGGGCCAGACGCATGTCGTTAAACGCCTGCGGCCCGCTGTTCAGCGGTTGCAGGCAGTCAACCAGAACAATCTGGCGGTCGAAACGCAGAAAATGGTTCTTATAGAAGCCTTTCACGACATGCTGACAGTAGTAGTTAAACCGCTGCTGCAACATGCCAAAGTTACTGCCCTTGTCCGCCTGCGCCAGCTTCGTCAGCCGGGCCTCATCGGTGGTCGGCCAGGGGAAGAACTGCAGCGCAGGCGCGCCCGCCATATCACCGGGCAGGACAAAGCGGCCAGGCTGGATAAAGTGTAAGCCTTCGGCTTTACAGCGGTGCAGATAGTCGGTCCAGGCGGCGGCGATTTCTGCCAGCCGGGTTTCATCGGCGGGAGCCAGCGGGTCCAGGTTCTCGCAGAGGGCGCGCCACGGCGCGGCCCACCCCGCGCGGTCGCCCTGCAACAGTCCGTTCATCTGCCGGGACCAGGCGAGGTAGTCCTGCGCCAGCATCGGCAGATCCAGCAGCCACTCACCGGGATAATCAACAATTTCCAGATAGAGGGTCGCGGTCTCTTTCAGGTGGCGCAGCAGGGAATCGCTGGGACGGTAACGCAGCGCCAGACGCATTTCGCTGACGCCACGGGTGGGCACAGGCCAGGCGGGTGGCGTGCCGTAGAGCTGTGCCAGCCCTTCGTCGTAGGTAAAGCGTGCGGTGCCCATATCGCGCTGCGGCACCCTCTTGACACCTAACAGACGCTCATCCCGCACAACGGAAAACAGCGGCAAACGAGCGCCGCTGTGAACGGTTAACAGCTGGTTAACCAGAGAAGTGATAAAGGCGGTTTTACCGCTGCGGCTTAATCCGGTGACCGCCAGACGAAGATGGCGATCGACGCCGCGGTTCATTAACGCCAGTAGTTCAGTTTGCAGTCTTTTCATCTTTCTCCCTGATGAAGCGCGACGCAACCCGATTCATCACCCGCTTCAGCAGTGGCTCCAGCGCCACGGCCAGCAGCAGACGTAACGGGCGTCGCGCTACCGATTTCACCGCCCAGCCCGTCACACCGGCCGGACCATAGGTAACAGCATTGATAATGATGAATCTGGCCGCCGACTTCAATGCAGGTGCCGCGCGGTGACGGAAGATTGTGGATCGCGAAAAAGACATAACACCTCCATTGCGTGAACGAACGGGCCTGAAGCGGCCCGGTACAGGCGGTTTCAGATCTGGCGGAAGCGACTGCGTACGCTGAACGTTTCAGACGTTACGTAGCGTTCCACGTCGCGCACGCTGCGTTCATCACGCTGCAGTGCGCTTTCCAGCTGGTCCAGCAGTTCGCTGGCGCTGGGCGGGCGTTCCCCTTCTGCGGCCGAGGCGGGCTTCTCATCCAGCACAAACCCCAGCACAAAGTAGGCGATAATCGTAAAAACAAACAGACCAAAGAACAGGGATAACACCACGATGATCCGCAGCAGGCGAACCGGGATGTCGAGATACTCGGCCAGCCCTGCACAGACCCCCATCAGCTTTCCTTCGTCTGGCTTACGCCATAACTTACGGCCTTTCATCATGGCTGCCTCCAGTTAGGATGCTCTGCGTCCAGAATCGCTTCCAGCGCGTCAATCCGTTCGCGCATCCGTTGCGCATCCTGGGTCACACGCTGCAGGCGCTGAAGTTCGCTTTGCGACAGTTCCGAACCGCCGTTGCGTTTGTTGCTGTAATGCAGCCATAACCAGATGGGTGCCACGAACAGCACGAAAATCGTCAGCGGTATGGCGAGAAAAAGTGCGCTCATTGACTCTCCTTAATCACTTTTTGCAACGTCGAAGGTTACTCACTGCGGTTCATTTTGGCTTTCAGCGCATTAAGCTGCTGGCTGATCTCATCGTCCGCTTTCAGATCGGTAAACTGCTGGTCCAGGGTTTTGGATTTACCAAAGCCGTGACTTTCGGCTTCCGCTTCCATGTGATCAATACGGCGTTCAAAGGATTCAAAACGCGCCATCGCTTCATCGATTTTACCGCTGTCCAGCTGACGACGCACATCACGTGACGACGACGCCGCCTGATGACGCAGCGTTAAGGCCTGCTGACGGGCGCGCGTTTCGCTCAGCTTTTTCTCCAGCTCGCCAATTTCACCCTTCATGCGTTCCAGTGTCTCTTCAACATGAGTGACTTCCTGCTTCAGCGAGGCGATAAGATCAGTCAGTTTCTGTTTTTCAATCAGCGCAGCGCGGGCCAGGTCGTCTTTATCTTTGCGCAGCGCCAGCTCGGCTTTTTCCTGCCACTCCGCCTGCTGAATCTCCGCCTGCTCAATGCGACGGGACAGCTGTTTCTTCTCTGCCAGCGCCCGCGCAGAGGTAGAACGCACTTCGACTAAGGTGTCTTCCATTTCCTGAATCATCAGCCGCACCAGTTTCTGTGGATCTTCAGCACGCTCCAGCAGAGAATTGATATTGGCATTCACGATGTCGGCGAAACGAGAAAAAATACCCATAATGATGTTCCTCTTTTAAAAGTCTTAAACAGTGTTGCCCTGCCTGATTAATACAAGATGCGTGCCAATTTTATATATAATTGATTTTAATCATCTTTTAAATTTTACACCCTCTCCCGGCTGCTTTAAGATAGTCAAAATGATTAACGGGTAGCGAAATTCATCATGACCGGAACTAATGATAATCTTCTCGGTGAGTCGAACAATTTTCTGGAGGTTCTGGAGCAGGTTTCTAAACTCGCCCCGCTGGAGAAACCCGTTCTGGTGATTGGCGAGCGCGGCACCGGTAAAGAGCTGATCGCCAGCCGGTTACACTATCTTTCCGATCGCTGGCAGGGGCCGTTTATCTCGCTGAACTGCGCCGCCCTCAACGAGAATCTGCTGGATTCGGAGCTGTTCGGCCATGAGGCGGGCGCGTTTACCGGCGCGCAGAAGCGTCATCTTGGGCGTTTTGAACGGGCCGATGGCGGCACACTGTTTCTGGATGAGCTGGCAACCGCACCCATGCTGGTGCAGGAGAAACTGCTGCGGGTGATTGAGTATGGTCAGCTGGAGCGGGTCGGCGGCAACCACTCCCTGCAGGTCAATGTACGTCTGGTCTGCGCCACCAACGAAGATCTCCCTGCGCTGGCGGCAGCGGGCAAATTCCGCGCCGATCTGTTGGATCGTCTGGCTTTCGATGTGGTGCAGTTGCCGCCACTGCGCGAACGCCGCAGCGATATTCTGGTGATGGCCGGACATTTCGCCATCCAGATGTGCCGGGAGCTGGGGCTGTTACTCTTCCCCGGCTTTACGGCCCGTGCGCAGCAGACGCTGCTCGATTACCACTGGCCCGGCAACGTGCGTGAACTGAAAAATGTGGTGGAGCGCTCAGTCTACCGGCATAACAGCAGCGAGCAGCCGCTGGATAACATCATTATCAATCCTTTTGCTTCGCGCCAGCAACCGGTCGCCAGAATGCCGTTAAACCCGGCTGCGGATAGCGCTGCGCTGCCCGGACTGCCGCTGGATCTGCGACAGTGGCAAAACCAGCAGGAGCGGGATCTGGTGGAGGCGAGTCTGCAACAGGCACGCTACAACCAGCGCCGTGCTGCCGGTCTGCTCGGCGTCACCTACCACCAGCTGCGCGCAATGATGAAAAAGCACGATATCAAAGCCGAGAACTGATCCGCCTGCTGCACGGCTGATTGTTACACCGGGGTAAAGGCGGATTCACTAACCTGCTTTCTTTCCCACCCGGGCTGCGTCGGGCAAAAAAAAGCCTGCCATCAGGCGGGCAACAATACTGGAAGCAATGTGAGCAATGTCGTGCTCCTCTTCGGCAGAGCCACCGTCGAAGTGCATATGAATAATAATCATTCTTATTATCATCTGTAAAGGTGTAATTGAGAATATTTCTCATTACCCCACCTTCTGTGCGCCCTTTTGCCCCGCAGAGGATGAAAATCAGGCTGACAGCGGTCGCAGGTTTTGGGACAACGCCCGCTTTGCGATACACTCTGTTCAATGCCTCAAAATCGTTGAGTTCTATGTCAAAACTACTAAGTTCGCTGTTGCTCAGCCTCAGCGTGTTGAGTGCCCCTGCATGGTCAGCACCGGCGGGTGATATCCGCCAGTCCGGCTTTGTCTACTGCGTCAGCGGCACGCTGAACACCTTTAATCCGCAGATGGCCAGCAGCGGGCTGACGGTGGATACCCTGGCGGCTCAGCTTTATGACCGGCTGCTGGATGTCGACCCGTATACCTACCGGCTGAAACCCGATCTGGCCTCCAGCTGGGAAGTGCGCGATAACGGCGCGACCTACCGCTTTCACCTGCGGAGTGGCGTCGCCTTCCAGCAGACGAATCAGTTCCGCCCCACCCGCACCCTCAATGCTGACGATGTGGTCTTCAGCTTCGCCCGCATGTTTGATCGCCATCACCCGTGGCATAACGTGAATGGCGGCAACTACCCCTACTTTGACAGCCTGCAGTTCGCCGATTCTGTCCAGAGCGTAAAGAAGATCGATAACCGGACGGTCGAGTTCCGGCTCAACAGCCCGGACGCGTCGTTCCTGTGGCATATGGCCACGCACTATGCGCCGATCCTCTCGAAAGAGTATGCTGACCAGCTCACGGCGCAGGGGCATCAGGAGGAGCTGGATCGGCAGCCGGTGGGCACCGGCCCTTATCAGCTCAGCGAATATCGCACCGGCCAGTACATCCGTCTGGCGCGCAATCCGCATTACTGGAAAGGCGTGCCGCGTCTGCAACAGGCGGTCATCGATCTCGGTTCCGGCGGCACCGGGCGACTCTCTAAACTGTTAACCGGTGAGTGTGACGTGCTGGCCTACCCGGCCGCCAGTCAGCTCAGTATCCTGCGCGATGACCCGCGCCTGCGGATGACGCTGCGCCCTGGCATGAACATCGCCTATCTGGCCTTCAATACCCGCAAGCCGCCGCTGGACCGGCCTGAGGTGCGGCATGCGCTGGCGCTGGCGATCAACAACGAACGCCTGATGGAGTCCATCTATTACGGAACGGCTGAAACGGCCGCGTCGATATTGCCGCGCGCCTCATGGGCGTATGACAATGATGCGCGCATCACTGGCTATGACCCGGCGAAGTCGCGCGAAGCGCTGGCCGCACTGGGCATCAGCGATCTGCATCTGCGGCTGGTGGTGCCCGCAGCGTCGCAATCCTGGAATCCCAGCCCGCTGAAAACGGCTGAACTGTTGCAGGCGGATCTGGCCCAGGTGGGTGTCCGGCTGACGATTGTGCCGGTGGAGGGGCGCTTCCAGGAGGCGCAGCTGATGGCGATGAATCACGATCTGACCCTCTCTGGCTGGGCCACTGACAGTAATGACCCGGACAGCTTCTTCCGTCCGCTGCTCAGCTGCGCGGCAATTCGCTCCCAGACCAATTACGCGCACTGGTGCTCACCCGCCTTTGATGAAACGCTGCAGAATGCCCTGCTGTCGCAGCAGCTCTCTGGCCGCATCGACAGCTATGACAAAGCGCAGCAGATTCTGGCGCAGGAGCTGCCGGTGCTGCCGCTGGCCTCCTCGCTGCGTCTGCAGGCATTCCGCCATGATATTAAAGGGCTGGTGCTGAGTCCGTTTGGCAACGCCTCGTTTGCCGGGGTTTATCGTGAAAGCGATAAGGAAAAGTAAGTGATTATCTATCTTCTGCGGCGTCTGCTGCTGCTGGTCATTACCCTGTTTCTGCTGTCGCTGGTCAGCTTCAGCCTGAGCTACTTTACCCCCAACGCCCCGCTGGAAGGCGCTGCGCTTTCGGACGCCTGGTGGTTCTGGTTTAAAGGAATGCTGCAGTTCGACTTTGGCGTCTCCAGCACTAACGGTCAGGAGATTGGCCTGCAGCTGCGCGAGGTGTTCCCGGCGACGATGGAGCTCTGCATCCTGGCGTTTCTGTTCGCGCTGCTGGTGGGGATCCCGCTGGGGATCTGCGCCGGGGTGATGCGCAATAAATGGCAGGATAAAACCATCAGTGCGCTGGCGCTGTTCGGCTTCTCCGCGCCGATTTTCTGGCTGGCGCTGCTGTTCACGCTTTTCTTCTCGCTGACGCTCGGCTGGCTGCCGGTGTCGGGTCGCCACGATCTGCTCTACCCGGTGCAGAATATCACGGGCTTTGCGCTGATCGATGCCTGGCTGAGTCCTTCACCCTGGCGTCACGAGATGATCATCAGCGCACTGACTCACCTGATTCTGCCGGTGCTGGTGCTGGCGATGGCCCCCACCACAGAGGTGATCCGTCTGCTGCGCAACAGCACCAGCGACGTGATGGATAAAAATTATATTAAAGCAGCCGCTACCCGGGGGCTGTCGCGCTTTACGGTGATCCGCCGGCACGTGCTGCATAACGCCCTGCCGCCGGTCATCCCGCGTCTGGGGCTGCAGTTTTCCACCATGCTGACGCTGGCGATGATTACCGAGATGGTGTTCAACTGGCCCGGACTGGGCCGCTGGCTGATCAATGCGATTCGTCAGCAGGATTATGCGGCTATCTCCGCCGGGGTGATGGTGATTGGCGGGCTGGTGATCCTGGTCAACGTCATCTCTGATGTGATTGGCGCGGCAATGAATCCGCTGAAACATAAGGAATGGTATGCCCTTAGATAATATCTATGCCGAGAAACGCCTGCCCAGCGCGTTTCGTCAGAGCTGGCACCATTTCTACGGCAATCCGATTTCGATGGTCGGGCTGTATGGCTTTGGCGCCCTGCTGCTGCTCTGCCTGTTCGGCGGGCTGATCGCGCCTTACGGCATCGATCAGCAGTTCCTGGGGTATCAGCTGCTGCCGCCGTCGTGGTCACGCTATGGCGACGTCTCCTTTTTCCTCGGCACCGACGATCTTGGGCGGGATGTGCTGAGCCGCCTGCTGAGCGGTGCAGGCCCGACGGTAGGGTCAGCGATGCTGGTCACGCTGTTCGCCACGCTGGGCGCGCTGATACTGGGCGTGCTGGCCGGCATGACCCACGGCATCCGCTCGGCGGTAATGAACCATGTACTGGATACGCTGCTCTCTATTCCTTCGCTGCTGCTGGCGATCATTGTCGTGGCTTTTCTCGGACCGCGACTGGAGCATGCGCTGCTGGCGGTCTGGCTGGCGCTGATGCCTCGCCTGGTGCGCGAGATATACAGTGCGGTGCATGATGAACTGGAAAAAGAGTATGTGGTCGCCGCGCGTCTGGACGGGGCCAGCGGCCGCAACATCCTGCGCTACGCCATTATGCCGAACATTCTGCCGCTGCTGATCACGGAGATCACCCGTGCGCTGTCGATGGCGATTCTGGACATCGCCGCACTCGGCTTTCTCGACCTGGGCGCGCAGCTGCCCTCACCCGAGTGGGGGGCGATGCTGGGCGACTCGCTGGAGCTGATCTACGTGGCCCCCTGGACCGTGATGCTGCCGGGCGTGGCGCTGATGGTCAGCGTATTGATTGTTAACCTGCTCGGTGACGGCATCCGTCGCGCCGTCGAAGCGGGAGTGGAATAGATGCCGTTACTCGATATCCGTAATCTCACCATCGAATTTATGACCGCTGACGGACCGGTCAAAGCGGTGGACCGCGTAAACCTGACGCTGGGCGAAGGGGAAATCCGCGGTCTGGTCGGAGAGTCCGGCTCTGGCAAAAGTCTGGTGGCAAAGGCCATCTGCGGCGTAACCAATGACAACTGGCGCGTGACCGCAGACCGTATGGTGTTTGATGATGTGGATCTGCTGCGCCTGACGCCGCGCGAGCGCCGCCGTATTATCGGGCATAACGTCTCGATGATTTTTCAGGAGCCGCAATCCTGTCTCGATCCCTCTGAAAGTATCGGTCGTCAGCTGATGCAGGTGATCCCGCGCTGGACGTATAAAGGGCCGTGGCTGAAACGTTTCTGGTTCTGGCGCAAAACCCGGGCCATCGAGCTGCTGCATCGCGTCGGTATTAAAGACCACAAAGATATCATGCGCAGCTTCCCCTATGAGCTGACCGAAGGCGAGTGCCAGAAAGTGATGATCGCCATTGCGCTGGCGAATCAGCCGCGTCTGCTGATCGCGGATGAACCGACCAACGCCATGGAGCCGACCACGCAGGCGCAGATTTTCCGCCTGCTGAGCCGCCTGAATCAGAATAACAACACCACCATTCTGCTGATCAGTCATGACCTGCGCACCATGAGCCAGTGGGCGGATCGGATTAACGTGATGTACTGCGGCCAGACGGTAGAAACCGCGCAGAGCGACGATCTGATGAGCACACCGCATCACCCCTATACCCAGGCGCTGATCCGGGCGATGCCCGATTTCGGGCGTGCGCTGCCGCACAAGAGTCGTCTCAACACCCTCTCCGGGGCGATCCCTTCGCTGGAGAGCCTGCCGATAGGTTGCCGGCTGGGGCCGCGTTGTCCTTACGCCCAGCGCAAATGTATTGAAACGCCAAGGCTGACCGGCAGCAAAACGCATCTTTATGCCTGCCATTTCCCGCTCAATATGGAGGGCCAGTAACATGGAAACCCTGCTGGAAGTGCGCAACCTGAGTAAAACGTTTCGCTATCGCACCGGTTTGTTCCGCCGTCAGCATGTCGAGGCGGTGAAATCGGTGAGCTTTACCCTGCGTGAAAGGCAGACGCTGGCCATCATCGGCGAGAACGGGTCAGGCAAATCCACCCTGGCTAAGATGCTCAGCGGCATGGTCGCGCCGACGGAGGGTGAGATTCTGATTGACGATCATCCGCTGACCTTCGGCGATTATGGCTACCGCAGTCAGCGCATCCGCATGATTTTTCAGGACCCCTCCACCTCCCTGAATCCGCGCCAGCGCATCAGTCAGATTCTTGATTTTCCGCTGCGGCTCAACACCGATCTCAATGCGGAAGCGCGCGAGAAGCGCATCATCGCAACCCTGCGGCAGGTGGGATTACTGCGCGATCACGCCGGTTATTATCCCCATATGCTGGCACCCGGTCAGAAGCAGCGTCTGGGTCTGGCCCGTGCGCTGATCCTGCAGCCCAAAGTAATCGTGGCCGATGAAGCGCTGGCCTCGCTGGATATGACCATGCGCTCCCAGCTGGTGAATCTGATGCTGGAGCTGCAGGAAAAACACGGTATCTCCTACATTTATGTAACGCAGCATCTGGGCATGATGAAACACATCAGCGACAAGGTGCTGGTGATGCATCAGGGCGAAGTGGTCGAGCGCGGCGGCACCGCGGATGTGCTGGCCTCGCCGCTGCACGATCTGACCCGACGCCTGATCAGCAGCCACTTCGGCGAAGCGCTGAGTGCCGAAGCCTGGCGACGCGAACGCTGATTTTGCTGCCCGTCGCGGAAATTGCGGGCCGGTTTACCTGATTTATGAGAGACGTGCTAGAATCCGCACGTCGATTAACGTCGGTCGCTTACTTTTTAATCATGCGGCCGCCAACAACAATGACCATAAGGATTACAGCTATGGGTTTTCTTTCCGGTAAGCGCATTCTGATTACTGGCGTTGCCAGTAAACTTTCCATCGCCTACGGTATTGCACAGGCGATGCACAAACAGGGCGCAGAACTGGCTTTCACCTACCAGAACGACAAGTTAAAAGGTCGTGTGGAAGAGTTTGCTAAAGATTTGGGTTCAGACATCGTGCTGCCATGTGACGTCGCAGAAGATGAGAGCATCAAATCTCTGTTCACTGAACTGGCAAAAACCTGGCCGAAATTTGACGGTTTCGTTCACTCTATCGGCTTCGCGCCTGGCGACCAGCTGGATGGCGACTATGTGAACGCCGTTACCCGCGAAGGCTTTAAAATCGCGCATGACATCAGTGCTTACAGCTTCGTTGCGATGGCGAAAGAGTGCCGTGAGATGCTGAATCCAGGCTCCGGTCTGCTGACCCTCTCTTACCTGGGTGCTGAGCGCGCGATCCCGAACTACAACGTGATGGGTCTGGCGAAAGCATCCCTGGAAGCGAACGTGCGTTACATGGCAAACGCCATGGGCCCGGAAGGCGTGCGTGTTAACGCCGTCTCTGCAGGTCCAATCCGCACCCTGGCCGCCTCAGGCATCAAAGATTTCCGTAAGATGCTGGCGCATTGCGAAGCGGTCACCCCGATTCGCCGTACCGTCACCATCGAAGATGTCGGCAACTCTGCCGCGTTCCTCTGCTCTGATCTGGCAGGCGGCATCACCGGTGAAGTCGTTCACGTTGATGGCGGCTTCAGCATCGCCGCGATGAACGAACTGGAACTGAAATAAGTTCCCTGAGGGCGAGCCTGGCTCGCCCTCTTTTTTTGCCCCCGCCCCGCCTCACTCCCTGATTTTTCTGCCGTTATAGCGTAACGCTATTAATTATCACCGATCATTCTTTTGCCCCGGACCGGCCATCAGCGACGATAAGCCTGCCTTTCGGTTTATGCACATTTTCAGATTCTGCCGCCTGCATACCGAACCCGAATCTGCAAAAGGATTGATCATGGAACAACGCCGCTATCCGGGCCATAACCACTGGTTTTACGAGAGCCAGACCAGTCCACGAACCTCTCAGGCCGCGCCGCTGGTGCCCGAGGCCGCCCATATCGATGACCGCTTTCTGCTGGGCTGCCACGCCGATCACGCCGGGATGCACGCCCTGTTGCGCTCGCAGCAACCCGCCCTGCTGGCCGCACGCGATCTGGCGCAGCTGCTGTTTCCCGATCGGGTGATTACGTCGCTCACCCATACGTTAACCCTCTACGACCGCCTCAGCACCGCCCTGACCGTCGCGCAGGTGGCGGGGATTCAGCGGTTGTGTAACCATTACTCTGCCCGCCTGAATCCGCTGCCCGGCCCCGACTCTTCACGCGAGAGTAATAACCGCCTGACCCAGATCACACAGTACGCCCGTCAGCTGGCGATGCAGCCTGAGCTGATCAACGGCAGTGCCATTACCGCACTGGATGGGGTTGGCCTGACCGAGCCCGATATCGTGACGCTGAATCAGGTGATCGGGTTTGTCAGTTATCAGGCGCGGGTGGTGGCGGGCTTACAGGCACTGCAGGCTCAGCCGGTTCGCTGGCTGCCCGGCAGCACCGCGCCTCCCGATGCAGAGGCAACCGGCTTTGATCAGCCCGCCCGCTGGCAGCCGGTGCTGAAGCCGCTGGAGCTGCGTTATGCCAGCGCGGAGCAGCTCGCAGCAATCACCCGTTGCCAGTCACTGCCGGGTATGCAGGAGGCAGTCTGGGTGCTGGCACACGATCCTGCGGCGTTATATGGCTGGGCGCAGTTGCGTCAGCACCTCTCTGATGAACCTGCTCTGCCAGAGGCGGTCGCCGCCCGCATCCTCGGCAGTCGCTGGCTTTTCCGGCTGCTGGACGGTCAGGCGGGTCTGATTGAAGGAGTCGATGATGCCGGATCGCGCGGCGCAGAACAGCAGATTATTGCACTGGCGGCGCAGCTGACCCGCTCACCGGAGCGCTTCAGCGCGGCCCATCTGCAACCCCTCATGGAAGCGGGCTGGGAGAATGATGCGCTGTTCGCGCTGATTCAGCGTGTCGCGATAGGCAACTGGAACAGTCGCCTCTTTTACGCGCTGGGCGAAGCGCAGTAAGCGTAAAAAGTGCGAGCCTGCCGCCGGTTACATCGGCAGCCGCGCGCGCGCTTCATCGAAAAAGTGCTGGGCCAGCGGGGTGGCACGGCCAGGCTCGGCGATAACCAGCGCCGCCTGACGTGCCATGGGTGGCAGCGTGATGGCGCGCTGCTGCAGCCCCTGAAGTGAAGCGGGCAACAGATGCCCCACTGGTGAAACCAGCAGCCCCAGCCCGACCTGAGCGCACTGCATCAGCTGCATGACGGAAGCGCTCTCGACAATCACCCGTGGTACCAGCCCCGCCTCACGAAAGGCCATGTCGAGATAACGGCGAAAATAGCGGGTCGGCTCCGCCAGGCAGAGCGGCTGTTGCGCCAGATCCGACAGCGCCAGCGGCGTATCACCCACCAGCGCCGGGAAATGGTCAGGATGGAACACCGCTTCAACGCCGCGGTCCGCCAGCAGCTCGGTCTGAAAATGGAGTTCGCGCAGGGTCGCCATCTCAAAAAAGCCGATGCCGACATCCACGGTATGACTGTTAAGCGCATCCAGCAGCTGATCAGCGCTCAGCACCGCAATGCGGTAGTCGAGCTGCGGATATCTCTCCTGGACCACTTTCAGCAGCAGCGGCAGGGCCATGCTGCACTGCGGAACCACTCCCACCCGCAGCGTGCCGTTTACCCCATGTTTGAGTGATTCGACTTCCAGCTTCAGCCCCTGATACACCGAAACGATTTCCCGCGCCCATGCCAGCACGCGATCGCCCTCTGGCGTAAATCCGGCGAAGTTATTACTGCGGTTAATCAGCGGCAGGCCCAGCTCGCGCTCCAGATTTTTCAGGCGCATAGAGAGTGTCGGCTGTGTAACGAAACTGGCTTCCGCGGCGCGCCCGAAATGGCGTTCGCGCTCCAGGTTACACAAATAAATCAGTTGTTTAATGTCGATTTTAATAGTCCATCAGCAGGTTGAAGGCGGTTCGCGTGACGGTCTCTGACCTGTATCACCCTGAGTATAAGGCGCAATGTTACCCTGTGCCGGACCTGAAGGTTTAACCGCACGGTTCATTTGCGCGGCCGGAAAATGGCGTTCAGCGCCAGGCAGATCAGGCCGAACCCCACCAGCAGCAGAAAGTCGTAGCTGAGCAGCCTGTAGAGCCCTATTCCGGCTATACCGCCCGCCAGGAATGCGAGCAGCGTCAGCACATGCAGCCGCAGCCGGCTCAGGTAGAGCGGTGCCTCTTTCGGGGAGATTTTACGCCGCAGCACCTCAAACAGCATCGCCAGCTCAATCCCGATATCGGTCGCCGTGCCGGAGACATGGGTGGTACGGACGCGGGCGTCCGAAATCCGTGTCACCACCGCATTCTGCAGCCCCATCAGAAAGCTCAGGCTCAGGATTAACACCACGCCCGGCGACAGCGGCGGAAAATGATTTTCTATCACCCCCAGTACCATCAGCGCAGCGCCTTCAGCCAGGATGACAAAGGCATAAATAGTGCGGATGTTTCTGCGGCGACCGGAATTGATAACCAGGGTGGAGAGCGCCGATCCGGCGATGAAGAGGATGACGATGGCGAGAAAAAAGAGGCCGGTCCCCGGATTCGCTTTTGCCAGATGATCGGAGAGCAGCGAGACATTGCCGGTCATGTTGGCAGAAAAGAAACCGACAATCTCAAAGGCGGCGGTGTTCAGCGCCCCCGCAGCGGCCGCCAGCGTACAGGCCAGACGGGTGTCGGCGCTGTGGCTGCGGGCACTTTCTGTACTGATTAGCATGACCACCACATTTTCAGAGGAAAGCCTTATCATCCGCCGTTTCCCGGCCGGCGACAAGGCGCTGAGTCAAACTCTCCCGGCACACTGACCTCAGGGCAAGCTGCCCGGATAACATGCCTTACCGGCAGCAGGTTCCGCGCGGCACTGGCGCCGCGCGGAACCGCCGGTTAATGGCTGGCGAGACGGAACGTGGATACCGACTGCGTCAGATACTGCACCTGCTCTTCCAGCGAGGCGGAGGCCGCTGCAGACTCCTGCACCAGCGCCGAGTTCTGCTGCGTCACGCTGTCCATCTCGGTCACGGCCTGTTCAATCTGGCCGATGCCGCGACTCTGCTCATCTGACGCGGTAGAAATATGCTCCATCAGCAGGTTAACCTGGCTGACCGAGGAGATAATCGCGCTCATCGCCTCACCCGTGCGGCTGACCTGATCAGAACCGGCGTGAATGATGGCAACCGATTCGGCAATCAGGCTTTCAATCTCTTTAGCAGCCGTGGCGCTGCGCTGCGCCAGGTTCCGGACTTCGCCCGCCACCACCGCAAAACCGCGACCCTGCTCCCCGGCACGGGCCGCTTCCACCGCTGCGTTCAGCGCCAGAATATTGGTCTGGAAAGCGATGCTGTCGATAACGGTCGTGATCTCTTCAATCTTCTTGGAGCTGGCGTTAATCAGCCCCATTGAGACCACCACTTCCTGCGACACTTTCTCACCGCTTTCGGCATTTTTCACCGCTTCGCTGGTCAGCCGGCAGGCTTCAAAGACGTTTTCGGTGTTCTGTTTCACCGTTGCGCCCAGCTGCTCCATGCTGGCGGCAGTCTCGGTCAGCGCGGCAGCCTGCTGCTCGGTGCGTGAGGCGAGATCGATGTTGCCCGCAGCAATTTCCTGTGATGCGGTGGAGACGGAGCGGGTCGAGTCACGAACCTGCAGAATGATAGAGGTCAGCGCGCTGCGCATCTGCTCCAGCGAGCCCATCAGCAGCTGAATTTCACTGCGGGAGTTCGCCCTGACCGGGACGCTGCTGTCCAGCACGCCCGCCGCAATCAGCCTGCAGTGTTCCTGCGCATCATTCAGCGGAGAGAGCACGTAGCGCTTCATGAAGATGTAGATCGCGATGATAATGGCAAAAAAGAGCACACCAAACAGTCCCAGCAGGGTAATGCCGGTGGTGAAATGACTCTGCGCATCACTGTTGAGTTTTCTGGCGTAGGTTTCATGCTGCGCCAGCACCCGATCCAGAATAATTTCATACTGGCGATCCAGACGCACCACGGTGGCAATCTGGTTTTTGAATCGCAGCTGGTCGTGCGCTTCTGCTGCCTCAATTAACGGCTGCAGCCCCTGCTGGCGATAGGCCTGATAGGCCTGACGATAGGCTTCCGCTTCAGCCTCTTCGCCCGGCAGACGCGGCGCGTTCATATAGGCCTCAAACGCCGCATCCGCCTTACCGGCAACGGTGCGAACGCTGTCCAGTGTGGCCGGGTTATTCGCCTCACTGCCCTCGATCGACTTCATGTACTCCATCAGGCGGACACGCAGCGTACGGCTGTGGTTGATAGGGTCGATCACCGACAGCACAACGCGAATCTCTTTGTTAACCGCATTCAGGGAGTGATTGCTCTGAACAAGCAGCCAGGTACTGATTGCCACGCTGGTAAGAAACAGCGCCAGCAGAAAAGAAAAAATAATCAGGGAGGACTTTTTTAACGACATCGCTACGTTCCGGAAATTGGGTGGATTAGTGGCTATATCGGCAAAAAAAAGCAGCCCATTAGGGCTGAACTTTTTTTAGTTACAATAAGCGGAGCGGCAGCGTGCAGCCTTTTTCCCCTTTCCGGCAGAGCGCCTGCTGATGAGCCGAAACAGGCTGTCGCTAAGCCACGCCAAGCGCCCGCTTCACCTCACTGGCGACTTTCTCAACCTGCGGCCCGTAAATCACCTGAACATCATGCTCGCTGACGCGATTGACGCCGTTGGCACCGGTGCTCATCAGCGTCTGGTCCACCACCTGATTCATCTCTCTGACCCGGACCCGCAGTCGGGTAAAGCAGCAATCGACATCCTCGATATTGGCCTGCCCGCCCAGCCCGCTGATAATCACCTGAGTGCGCTCATCCGCCGCGACCTGCTGCGGTTTCTCCTCTTCCGATTCCCGGCCCGGCGTTTCGACATGCATCCGGGTGATCACCAGCCGGAAAGCGTAGTAGTAGAGCGGTGCATAGACCGCTCCCAGCGCCAGTGTCCACCACCAGTGGGTTTTCGCCCCGCCCAGCATGCCGAACACCACCAGATCGATGATGCCGCCCTGCACATTGCCAATCATCAGATGCAGCATCGACATCAGCATGAAGGAGAGACCGGTCAGGAAGGCGTGCAGGAGATAGAGTACCGGCGAGACAAAAATAAAGCAGAACTCCAGCGGTTCCGTAATACCGGTCGTGAACGAGGTCAGCGCGCCCGCCATCACCAGCGCTTTGACCCGCTGTTTATGCTCTGGCCGTGCGGTGTGATAGATCGCCAGGGCAGCGGCGGGCAGGCCAAACATCATGACCGGAATTTTGCCCTGCGCCAGAAACTGCGTGGCGGTGCGCAGCGTCGCATCCGGGATCGATCCCGGATGGGTCAGCGACGCGTTGAAGATGTTGAGCGCACCGACATTGGTCTGGCCATCGACCACCGCCATACCGCCGATCGGGGTGAAGCGAACGGTTTCGTTGAGGATATGGTGCAGGCCGGTGGGGATCAGAATGCGTTCAAATGCCCCCAGCAGGAACGCGCCATACTGGCCACTTTTGCCGATCATCGCGCCGATCCAGGCGATCCCCTGGCCGATGGTCGGCCAGACCAGCGCCAGCAGCACCCCCACCAGCGGCAGGCAGACGACGGTGACGATCGGCACAAAACGCCGCCCGCCAAAAAAGCTGATCGCAGTAGGCAATTGCTGGGTGTAAAAGCGGTTGTGCAGCGCGACCGTTATCAGCCCGGCAATCACCCCACCCAGCACGCTCATGTTGTAGGTAAAGACCCCCAGCATGCTGATATATTCCGCCGAGGTCATCATCGCCGTCGTCTGATCCATCCCCGCCTGCTGCAGAGCGGCCGGTGTGGTGGTGGCGGCCGTGATCCCTTTGGCCGCCAGGGTGGCGCTGATGCCGACATTCATCACGATATAGCCAATCACCGCAGCAAACGCGGCGGTGGGCTTCTCCGCTTTTGCCAGCCCGATAGCACTCGCCACGGCAAAGAAGAGCGGCAGGTTTGTAAACAGCGCACCGGCGATTTTGCGGATAAAGCCAATGATGATCTGTGGCACCGCCATCTGGACGAACGCCTCACCGGTCACCGCCGGGTTCTGCATCGCCGCCGCCAGCCCGAGAAAGATCCCTGCGGCGGCGATCACCGAGATTGGCATCATTAGCGCTTTGCCAAACGCGTGGATCTGGCTGGTCAGCTGTTTCATGGTGTCGCGCCCTCTCTGATGATAAACAGCAAGTATTAGCCCGTTACCGAGAGAACTCCCGTTATCAGCGCGTTAAAACTGGGTAAAATCTGACCAGCTTCACACTTCTGGCCGATGCACGATAAACGCCAGCTATCGCACCATTATGTCAATCAATTAGACAAGGTATGACGATAATTGCACACTCCCCTTCACCATCAGGCTATAACCTGATAACAATCATCAAACAATTATTCCTACTATAAAAAGCCTGCACTCAATATGAAATTTAAACGCCAAATCAAACCCTACCGCGCGGCTGCGGGCGGCTGGGGTTCACTGGAAGCCACCACGCGTTTCGTTCTTGACAGCAAAGCGGCCCTGAAAAATATGCGCAACCTGATGCGCATGAATAAAGCACGCGGTTTTGACTGTCCGGGCTGCGCCTGGGGTGATGACAATAAAAGTACCTTCAGCTTCTGCGAAAACGGCGCCAAAGCGGTGACCTGGGAAGCGACGCGCCGGGTGGTTGATACCGACTTTTTCGCCCGGCATAGCGTAACCACCCTCTACACCCAGAGTGACTACTTCCTGGAATATCAGGGTCGTCTGACGCATCCGCTGCGCTACAACGCCGAAACTGACCACTATGAGCCAATCAGCTGGGACGACGCCTTTGCGCTGATCGCGCAGCACATTAAGGCGATGGACAATCCGGATCAGATGGAGCTTTACACCTCCGGTCGCGCCAGCAATGAAGCCTCCTGGCTCTATCAGCTGTTTGGTCGCCTGGTGGGCACCAATAACTTTCCTGACTGCTCCAATATGTGTCACGAAGCCAGCGGCACCGGGCTGAAGCGCAGCATTGGCGTCGGTAAAGGCACCATTCGTCTGGACGATTTTGACCATGCGGATGCGATTTTTGTCTTCGGTCAGAACCCCGGCACCAACCATCCGCGCATGCTGCACAGCCTGCGTCACGCTGCCGACCACGGCGCAAAAATCGTGACCTTTAACACCCTGCGCGAACGCGGTCTGGAACGCTTTGCCGATCCACAGAAACCGCTGGAAGTGGTGACCTCTAAAGCCGGCACTATCAGCTCCTCCTACTACCAGCCGAATCTGGGCGGAGATATGGCTGCCGTGCGCGGCATGGTGAAATCCCTGCTGGAAACCCACCGTGCCCGCCTGGCGGCAGGTGAAAGCGGCCTGTTCGACCAGACCTTTATCAATGCCAAAACCAACGGCATTGAGGCCTACCTCGACGCCGTAGACAACACCAGCTGGATGCAGATTGTGGCGCAGTCGGGCCTGACGCAGGCGCAAATCCGTGAAGCGGCGGCTATCTATCAGAGCGCTGACCGGGTGATCTGCACCTGGGCGATGGGGATCACCCAGCACAAGCATTCGGTAGACACGGTGCGTGAAATCACCAACCTGCAGCTGCTGTTTGGCCAGCTGGGCAAAAAAGGCGCAGGTCTCTGCCCGGTGCGCGGTCACAGTAACGTGCAGGGCAACCGGACGATGGGCATTGATGAGAAACCGACGCAGGCGTTCCTGGATGCGCTGGGCAACCATTTCGGTTTCGAGCCACCGCGTGCTGCGGGCCACAACACCGTTGAAGCGCTGAATGCCATGCTGCGTGATGAAGTCAAAGTGCTGATTGCGCTGGGTGGCAACCTGGCCGCGGCGGCGCCCGATTCACCGCGCACGGAAGAGGCGTTATCGCGCTGTGGTCTGACCGTACACATCAGCACCAAGCTGAACCGCAGCCACCTGGTGCCGGGTCATGAAGGGCTGATTCTGCCGACGCTGGGCCGCACGGAACGTGACCGCCAGGCAACCGGCAATCAGTTTATTACCGTCGAAGACTCGTTCAGCATGGTGCACGCCTCCGAAGGGATCGGCATTCCGCTGGCGGAGACGCAGCGCTCTGAAACGGCCATCGTCGCCGGGATCGCGCAGGCGGTGCTGGGTGATGACAAAGTGAAGTGGCGCGACCTGGCGGGTGACTACAACCTGATCCGCGACCATATCGCCGCGACCATTCCGGGCTTTGCCGACTTTAACGCGAAATGCGATATCCCTGGCGGGTTCTACCTGGGCAATGCCGCTGCGGAATTACGCTTCAATACGCCAAGCCAGAAAGCGGAGTTTAATGCGTCGATGCTGCCGGACTCACTGTTCCCGGCGCTGGATCAGGCGGTGCCGTTTACCCTGCAGACCCTGCGTTCACACGACCAGTACAACACCACCATCTACGGCCTCGATGACCGTTATCGTGGCGTGTTTGGTCAGCGCGAAGTGGTGTTTATCAATCCGGACGATATGGCGGACCTGGGCTTTACCGAAGGCCAGAATGTCGATATCGAAACGCTGTGGAATGATGGCATCACTCGTCGCGTCAGCGGTTTCAAACTGGTTCCTTATAATATTCCGCGCGGAAATCTGGCGGCCTACTATCCGGAAACCAACCCGCTGGTGCCGCTGAACAGCTTTGGTGATGGCAGCGGTACACCGACCTCCAAATCGGTGCCCGTGAAGCTGGAACTCTCCCTGGCACAGGCCGATCAGCGCATCGCCTGATCCCCTGTCAGCCCCTCTGAAAAGCCGGTTCGTCCGGCTTTTTGCCTTGCCGCGCGGCGTCGATTCGCGTAAAACTGTCAGCCGCATTCAGGCCACGAAACGTAAAAATTATGTTCCAGGATAACCCGCTGCTCGCGCAGCTGAAAGAGAAGCTCCATTCACAGACACCACGTGCAGAAGGCGTGGTAAAAGGCACCGAAAAAGGCTTCGGCTTTCTGGAAGTCGATGCGCAGAAAAGTTACTTCATTCCGCCTCCGCAGATGAAGAAAGTGATGCATGGCGATCGTATCGTCGCCGTGATCCACACCGATAAAGACCGCGAAAGTGCTGAACCGGAAACCCTGGTTGAGCCGTTCCTGAGCCGTTTTGTCGGCCGGGTACAGAAGAAAGACGATCGCCTGTCGATCGTGCCGGACCATCCCCTGCTGAAAGAGGCTATCCCGTGCCGCCCGGCGCGCGATGTCAGCCATGAGTTTGAGAATGGCGACTGGGCTGTCGCTGAAATGCGTCGTCATCCTCTGAAAGGCGACCGCGGTTTTTACGCCGAAATCACCGATTTTATCGTCAAAGCGGATGACCATCTGGCGCCGTGGTGGGTGACGCTGTCGCGTCACAACCTTGAGCGTGAAGCGCCGGATGTCAGCTTTGGCGAGATGATGGATGAGAATCTGACGCGCGAAGATCTGACCGCGCTCAATTTTGTCACCATTGACAGCGCCAGCACCCAGGATATGGATGATGCGCTTTATGTGGAAGCGCAGGCGGATGGCTCGCTCTCCCTGACCATCGCTATCGCCGACCCGACCGCTTATGTCGCGGAAGGCAGTCAGCTGGATAAGCTGGCAGCGAAGCGCGCCTTCACCAACTACCTGCCGGGCTTTAACATCCCGATGCTTCCGCGCGAACTCTCTGATGATGTCTGCTCGCTGCGTCCGAATGTCCGCCGTCCGGCGCTGGCCTGCCGCGTCACCGTGGCCGCCGATGGCAGCCTGGCGGATGATGTCACCTTCTTTGCGGCCTGGATCGAGTCCAAAGCCAAGCTGGCTTATGACGACGTTTCTGACTGGCTGGAAAACAGCGGCAGCTGGCAGCCGGACAGTGACGCGATTGCAGAACAGATTCGTCTGCTGCATCGCCTCTGCCAGGCGCGCAGCGAGTGGCGTCAGACCCACGCGCTGGTGTTCAAAGATCGCCCTGACTACCGCTTCCTGCTGGGAGAAAAAGGTGAAGTGCTGGAGATCGTCGCGGAACCGCGTCGCATCGCTAACCGCATCGTTGAAGAGGCGATGATTCTGGCAAACATCTGTGCGGCGAAGGTGCTGCGTGACCGTCTCGGCTTTGGTATTTACAACGTCCATGCCGGTTTCGATGCCACCAATGCTGAACAGGCCGCCGCAGTGCTGGCGAATCATGGCATTACCGTGGATGCTCAGGCGATTACTACCCTGGAAGGCTTCCGCGTGCTGCGTCGTGAACTCGATGCCCAGCCGACGCCGTTCCTCGACAGCCGCATCCGTCGCTTCCAGACCTTTGCCGAGATCAGCACCGAGCCGGGCCCGCACTTCGGGCTGGGACTGGAGGCGTACGCCACCTGGACCTCACCCATCCGTAAGTTTGGCGACATGATCAACCATCGCCTGCTGAAAGCGATTATCCGCGGCGAGACGATCGCCCGTCCGGACGATGCCGTGACGATCACGATGAGCGAGCGCCGTCGTCTGAACCGCATGGCCGAGCGTGATGTGGGTGACTGGCTCTACGCCCGTTATCTTGCGCCGTTCGCCGGCACCGATCGTCGCTTCAGCGCCGAGATTATCGACGTGTCACGCGGCGGTATGCGCGTTCGTCTGCTGGAGTATGGCGCAGTGGCCTTTATCCCTGCTCCGTTCATTCACGCGGTGCGTGATGAGATGGTCTGCAGCCAGGAGAATGGCAGCGTTCAGATTAAAGGCGAGGTGGTTTATCGTGTGACTGACGTGATTGATGTCACCATCGCCGAAGTCCGCATGGAAACCCGCAGCGTCGTGGCGCGCCCCGCCGTCTGAGTTCCAGCTGACTTATGCCATCCGGCGGGATAACTCCGGTTATCCCGCCCGTTCCCGCCCCCGTTCAGGTTGCAAACAGGTTATATTTGTACCCCGCTTCACACTTCTCCACTGATTAACTTTCACTTACATTCCATTACATTAAGTTTAACTCGTTGTTTTCGATCGCCTTCCTCTCGATCCCTACAAGGAGTTAGTCATGAAAAACGTCAAAACCAGCGCGATCTGGTTAGTGGTGGCGTTAATCGGCGCAGGCGCTTTTGCCATGCTGGCCCTCAGCCGCGGCGAACACGTCAACGCAGTCTGGCTGGTGATAGCCGCTGTCGCCTGTTACAGCATCGCGTATCGTTTCTACAGCCTGTTTATTGCCCGTAATATCTTCGAGCTGGACGACCGCCGGATGACCCCGGCCGAGCGGCTGAGCGACGGGCTGGATTATGTCCCGACCAATAAATGGGTGCTGTTCGGCCATCACTTTGCGGCGATTGCCGGTGCCGGCCCCCTGGTCGGGCCGATTCTGGCGGCGCAGATGGGCTTTCTGCCCGGTACTATCTGGATCCTTGTGGGGGTAATGCTGGCGGGCGCGGTTCAGGATTTCCTGATCCTGTTTATCTCAACCCGCCGGGATGGTCGTTCGCTGGGTGAGATGGCCCGTCAGGAGCTCGGCGCGTTTGCCGGTGTGGTGACCATGCTCGGCGCGCTGGGCGTGATGATCATTATCCTGTCGGCGCTGGCGCTGGTGGTGGTGAAGGCGCTGGCTAACAGTCCGTGGGGGCTGTTTACGATAGCCGCGACCATTCCTATCGCGCTGTTTATGGGTCTCTACATGCGCTTTATCCGTCCGGGTAAAATCGCGGAGGTATCGCTGATTGGCTTTGTGCTGATGATGGCGGCGATTATCTATGGCGGCGATGTGGCGCAACACCCCTACTGGGGCCCCTTCTTCACCCTGAAAGGCACCACGCTGACCTGGGTGCTGGTCATCTACGGCTTTATTGCCTCAGTGCTGCCGGTCTGGCTGCTGCTGGCACCGCGTGACTATCTCTCGACCTTTCTCAAAATCGGCGTGATTGTCGGCCTGGCGGTGGGCATTGTCTTTGCCATGCCGGAGATGAAAATGCCGGCGGTAACCCGCTTTATCGACGGCACTGGCCCGGTCTTCTCCGGGGCGATGTTCCCCTTCCTGTTTATTACCATCGCCTGCGGCGCGATCTCAGGCTTCCATGCGCTGGTGTCCAGCGGCACCACGCCTAAACTGGTGGAGCGCGAAAGCCATATCCGCTTTATTGGCTACGGCGCGATGCTGATGGAATCTTTTGTGGCCATTATGGCGCTGATCTGCGCCTCGGTGCTGGACCCCGGCGTCTACTTTGCCATGAACTCGCCAGCGGCGCTGATTGGTACCACCGTGGAGAGCGCCTCGCAGGTGATTAACGGCTGGGGCTTTGTGGTGACGCCTGAAATGCTGAGCGGCATCGCCCGTGACGTGGGCGAAGGCTCGATTCTGTCACGTGCCGGCGGTGCGCCGACCTTCGCCGTGGGGATGGCCCATATCATCACCGAGATCTTTAACAGCCGGGCGATGATGGCGTTCTGGTACCACTTCGCCATCCTGTTTGAAGCGCTGTTTATCCTGACTGCGGTCGATGCCGGCACCCGCGCCTGCCGTTTTATGGTGCAGGATCTCGTGGGCACCGTGGTGCCTTCCATGGCGAACAACCGTTCCTGGCTGGGCAATATGGCGGGCACCACCGTCGCCGTTGCGGGCTGGGGCTTCTTTGTTTATCAGGGCGTGGTGGATCCACTGGGCGGCATTAATACGCTCTGGCCACTGTTCGGTATCGGTAATCAGATGCTGGCGTCGATGGCGTTGATCCTCGGCACCGTCGTGCTGTTCAAAATGAAAAAGCAGCGTTACGCCTGGGTCACCATCCTGCCCACCGTCTGGCTGTTTATCACCTCCATGACCGCAGGCTGGCAGAAAATCTTCCATGAGAAACCCGCTATCGGCTTCCTGGCGCAGGCCAGCAAGTTCCGCAAAGGCGTGGAGGACGGCGTGATCATCGCCCCGGCAAAAAGCGTGGCGGACATGCAGACCATCGTGTTCAGCAATCAGATCAACGCGGCGCTGTGTGCCTTTTTTATGCTGGTGGCCGTGACGATGCTGATCGCCGCGTTCTTTGTTATCCGCAAGGCGCTGCGCAGTGACACGCCAACCACCCATGAGTCATCGGTGGCGCTGCGTAACAAGGAGGTGCGCCATGTCTGATGCGATTCATCAGTTCCAGCGGCCGCAGGGGAAATGGCAGATTATCGGCTGTCATCCCCTTACCGCCTCTGCTCCTGTCGCGTTCAGCTGGCGCGGCTTCTGGCGCGGCCTGCAGCAGTGCTTTCGCTTAATGGTCGGGGTACAGGATTATCAAACATATCTGCAGCATATGCGGCAGCATCATCCTGGCCAGCCGACGATGAACGAGCGCGATTTCCACCGTTACTGTCTGGATGCGCGCTTCCCGAGTCAGGCGGGAAAACTGGGGAAATGTCCCTGCTGATCATGGCTTAATGCCCCGCACCGCCGGGGCTTTTTTGTGCCATTCTTATCTGGATGGAAAAATATATTTGGTTTGCATCTTGTGCTGGCGTCAGATGATGAATACTGTTGCTAAAATAATGAGATAACGCCTGCAGAGCACTTCCCGGAGGAAGTTTCCATGACCGATGAACAAGGGCAAACCTTGTTGTACACCCTGTTTGGTACAACCAGCCCTCATTGGCGTCTGACCGCGGACAGCGATGCGCTACATTTTGCTGAAGATGAGTCATCAGAGACCAATATCGCCCTGCCGCTGACCCCCGGCCAGGCCGCGATGATTCGCGCGATGCCTGTCATCACGTCAAGCATTAACCTGACCATGACATTGCAGGGCATTGATGTGCCTATGCATTTTGTGGGTCGTAAAGTGAACCAGGCATCCTGGGCAGGCACCGCCTCCGCCTGGGGTGACACCTCGGCGGTTGCACGCGATTTAACGCTGGGACTCTCTTTCGCCGAACAGGTGGTTTCTGAAGCCAACTCGGTGATTGTGATCCTCGACCAGCGCGGCAATATTCAGCGTTTTAACCGTCTAAGTGAAGAATATACCGGCCTGAATGAGCATGAGGTGATTGGCCGCAACGTCTTCCAGCTCTTTATGACCAAACAGGAAGCGTCCCAGTCGCGCCGCAACATTGCGGGCTTCTTTCGCGACGGCAACTCCTATGAGGTCGAACGCTGGGTCAAAACCCGCAAAGGCCAGCGACTCTTTCTGTTTCGTAATAAGTTTGTTCACAGCGGCAGTGGCAAAAATGAAATTTTCCTCATCTGTTCCGGGACCGACATCACCGAGGAGCGTCGGGCTCAGGAACGGCTCCGGGTGCTGGCTAACACCGATACGGTGACCGGTTTGCCTAATCGCAACGCCATCCATCAACAGATTAGCCTGGCGCTGGAGCGTTCCGGGGGAGATGAGACCGGTGTGGTTTACCTGGATCTCGATAATTTCAAGAAAGTGAATGACGCCTACGGCCATATGTTTGGCGACCAGCTCCTGCAGGCGGTGTCGCTGGCGATCCTGAGCTGTCTGGGCAAAGATCAGACGCTGGGCCGGCTGGGCGGTGACGAGTTTGTGGTGCTGGCCGAGCACACCAGCCAGGCCGCGCTGGAGGCGATGGCCTCACGCATTCTGGAGCGGCTGCGTCAGCCGTTCCGTATCGGCCTGATCGAAGTCTATAGCGGTTGCTCAATCGGCATCGCGTTCGCGCCGCTGCATGGCGAAGATCGTGAAAGCCTGATTCGTAATGCGGATACCGCGATGTATCACGCCAAAGAGAACGGTCGCGGCAAATTCTGCGTTTTTGCCGCCGAGATGAACCAGCGGGTTTTTGAATATCTCTGGCTGGATACCAATCTGCGCAAAGCGCTGGAACTCGACCACTTGCTGGTCTACTACCAGCCCAAAATCGACAGCGATGGCGAAGTCCGCAGTGCGGAAGCCCTGGTTCGCTGGAACTCACCGGAACGGGGCCTGGTCTCGCCGGCCGATTTCATTCCCTATGCCGAAGAGTCGGGACTGATTGTGCCGCTGGGCCGCTGGGTGATGCTCAACGTGCTGAAGCAGATCATTGCCTGGCGCCAGGAGGGCATTTTTCTGCGCGTCGCCGTGAACGTCTCAGCCCGCCAGCTGATCGATCAAAGCATCTACACCGACCTGAAACAGGCGCTGCATGAGGCGGGGCTTACCGACTGCCCCATCGACATTGAGCTGACTGAAAGCTGCCTGATTGAGAATGAGACCGAAGCGCTGAAGCTGATGAAGCAGTTTCAGGATCTGGGCGCGAAGATTCATCTTGATGACTTCGGCACCGGATACTCCTCGCTGTCGCAGCTGGCCCGTGTGCCGATTAATGCCATCAAGCTCGATCAGAGCTTTATCCGCAATATTAGTACGCAGCCGGTTTCCCAGTCGCTGGTGCGCGCCATCGTCGCCGTTGCAAAAGCGCTCGATTTGCAGGTCATCGCGGAAGGCATTGAAACCCCGGATGAAGAGTCGTTTGTTCTCAAAAGTGGTGTGGATGGGCGTCAGGGTTACTACTACGCAAAACCAATGCCCGCGGAGCAATTTGGGCATTGGCTGGCTAAGCATCCTGCCCGCGTTTAACGCTAAGTCCGGTTATCCCGCTTTACGCAGTGATGCGCTGTGGCGGTTTTGTAACTGAACCAGGCGTTCCATGTAAGCAATGTCTTTAGGTTCGAGCGTAAAGGCGTAATCGACCCAATCCTCGGTGATATCCATCAGCTCGGCGCGTGACAACTGCAGCACGCGCTGACGCGCTTTCAGCATCGCCCGCACACCATTCAGCTTCGGCCGTAAGGTATCGATGAAGGTGCGGGTGGCACGGTAGCTGTCGCCCGGCTGGAAGACTTTGTCCACCAGACCGCGCGTTTCATACCACTCTGCACTGTGGGACTCCCCTTCACAGATTAACTCCTCGGCCAGCTTCATGCCGGAACGACGCGCCACCAGCGAGTAACCGCCCATGCCAGGGAACAGGTTAAAGGCGATTTCCGGGAACCCCATCCGCGCATTGTTTTGCGCCAGAATGAAGTGATGCGCCAGCGCCGCTTCAAATCCTCCGCCTAAGGCACTTCCCTCGATCATCGCCAGCGTTACCGCCCCCGTATCAAATCCGCGCGCCGCCGAGTGGATGCAGTCTACGCAGGCACGGGCATAGGCCCGCAGCGCCTCACGGCGGTTATTGCGAATGCACTCGACAAAAAAGCGCAGATCGCCACCGGCGTTGAACATCTGCGGCACCAGTGACCCGGTGACCCAGAAATCGATGGGCAGACCAGAACGCTGTGCGGCGTAGCTCAGATTCATGATCTCCTCAATCAGTTCATGGTTGAAACTCGGGCGCGGCTGCGCACGCAGCATCATCCACATCGTCCGACGCCCTTCTTCGTAATAGGCGACTAACTGCGTGGTGTTGCCGGCTTCGGTAAATAATCTGCAAGTGGGTTGGTTAATTACTGTCATTGTCTCATCCTCTGTTTATATTTGATGCGTTTAATACGCGACATCAGCGTAATGCAGAGTGAGGCCAGACCAAATGAGAGATTGATTTACAACACAAAATCCAGAGTGATCCCTGACAGGCTCGTCAGAAATAGATTAGGCACGTTACACATTGTCACCATGCGGTCAGGCAGCACCAGGCCGATGCTTAACGCGCACTGAATAGATAAAGCGGACCGGCGTACAGTCATCCGGCAGTCGTCTTAAAAGGGGGTGGCCGCAGGTTTCGGCTGTTGAAAAGTCAGAAAAAAACAGAACAGAGAACGTGCCACCCTGCGTAAAGCGGGTAAAAAAAGGACGCCGAAGCGTCCTGATGATTATTTCTGACCGTACCAGGCATTTTCGCCGTGCTTTCGCAGGTAGTGAAGGTCAAGCAGCGGTTGCTGGATGGGCGGCAGGTTTGCCGTCAGCTGCTGGCTGAATAAGCCCATGTAGGCCACCTCCTCCAGCACGACGGCGCTGTGGACAGCCGCGTGGGCATCCTTCCCCCAGGCAAACGGGCCATGCGAGTTGACCAGCACCGCCGGAATCGCGGAGGGAGACAGGCCACGCTGCGCAAAGGTTTCGATAATCACTTCTCCGGTGTTCCACTCATAATCGTGCTGAATCTCTTCGCTGCGCATAGAGCGGGTACAGGGGATCTCTCCGTAGAAATCATCGGCATGGGTGGTTCCCCAGGCGGGAATCGGTCGTCCTGCCTGCGCCCAGATCGTCGCATGCCGTGAATGCGTATGGACGATGCCCCCCACTTCTGGCCAGGCGAGATAGAGCGCCCGGTGCGTCGCGGTGTCCGATGAGGGACGCTTGTCGCCCTCCACCACCTCACCCGTCGTGAGATCGACCACGACCATGTCGTCGCGCTTCATGACCTCGTAGCGCACGCCGGAGGGTTTAATCACCAGCAGGCCCTGTTCGCGGTCGATTGCGCTGACATTGCCCCAGGTGAAGGTCACCAGGTTGTATTTGGGTAGATCCAGATTCGCTTCCAGAACCTGTTGTTTAAGGTGTTCCAGCATGCCTCTTCTCCTGCTGACAATCGTCCCTGAATTTTGCGGAGTTGGCCGCCAAAGGGTTATGGAGCGATTAGCTATAAACGCAGAAGGAATGGCTGTGAATGCAAAAATGTGCCGTGATTTAAGAATTTTCTATCTTCGGAATTTCCGCAGAACGATTAAAATTCTCTCCGGCAATGCATGGACCTGTTGGGACAGCATGGCTACTCATCCGCTACAAACGGTTTGTCCATGGTGATCACATTTCGATGCCGTCACGGACGCGGCAATGATGCGGCACAAGCGGGCTGAGTCAATATCGGAGCTATACTAAGAGTGTTGCCTCTGTGAGCACATCAAAGGAGAAGTGTATGACAACAACAATGAAACGAATCACTGCCGTTGTACTGGCGACCACCTTAGCCGTCGCACTGAGCGGCTGCTCTAACTGGTCCAAACGTGACCGTAACACCGCGATTGGCGCGGGTGCGGGCGCAATTGGGGGTTCAGTTCTGACCAATGGTAGCGCACTCGGAACAGTCGGCGGCGCCGCTGTGGGTGGTATTATCGGTCATCAGGTCCACTAAGGACCTTATTAAAACTATAATCGGCTACGCTAAGCATCTGCGTTACAATCGGGCTACATCTGTAGCCCGATTTTTTATCAGCCGCCCGCCAGTTTCACCTTCATGCCTTTGGCTTCCAGCAGACTTTTCAGCAGATCGCGTTTATCGCCCTGAATCTCGATCACGCCCTCTTTAACGGATCCGCCACAGCCGCACTTCTTTTTCAGCTCCGCCGCCAGCAGTGCCAGTGCCGCATCATCCAGGTCAATCCCGCTAATCAGGCAGACCCCTTTGCCTTTACGGCCGCTGGTCTGACGCTGGATGCGCACAATACCATCCCCTTTGGGGCGTTCCGCTTTCGGCTGCGACTGAGCAATTCGGCCGCTGTCGGTTGAGTAAACCAGTGGATTATCATTGGCCATTAGCGTATCTCCAGAGAGTGCAGAATTGCCTGCAGTGCGGCAGCCGGATCGGCCGCCTGGGTAATCGGACGACCAATAACCATATAGTCCACGCCTGCCTGCTTCGCCTGCTGAGGCGTCATAATGCGGCGCTGATCGCCTGCCTCACTGCCTGCCGGACGAATCCCCGGCGTGACCAGCGCGAAATCGGTGCCCATCACCTCTTTAAAGCGAACGGCTTCCTGCGCGGAGCAGACGACGCCATCCAGCCCGCAGGCGTGAGTCAGTTTCGCCAGTCGCTCCGCCTGCTCAGCCGGCGAGAGCGTGATGCCCAGCCCTTTCAGATCGTCGGCATCCATGCTGGTCAGAACGGTGACCGCAATCAGCAAGGGGGCATCGTTGCCATAAGGAACCAGCGCTTCACGCGCCGCATTCATCATCCGCGCCCCGCCGCTGGCGTGGACGTTGACCATCCAGACACCGAGATCGGCCGCGGCCGCCACAGCATGCGCGGTAGTGTTAGGAATATCGTGAAATTTCAGGTCGAGGAAGATCTCAAAGCCGCGCTGCTGCAGGGTTCTGACCAGCGACGGGCCAAACAGCGTAAACATCTCTTTGCCCACCTTCAGGCGGCAACTGCGGGGGTCGATCTGGTCGACAAAACGCAATGCGCTGTCGAGGTCATGATAATCCAGCGCTACCAGAATCGGCGAGGCGGTCACGTTGTGGGGTGAAGGCATGGCATTTCCTCTGCAGTAGGCACCCGCAGGCGCAATAGACAAACGGCAAGCATTCTACCTGCGGCTCCGGAGCATCACAATCGCCGTGCCCCTCTGCCAGGCAATAAATGCACGGCTGCCTGCCCCCGGTGTCAGTTCACCCCTCTAGTATGTTGTAACTATAATGCAGTGATTTACACCGGAGTGCGTCGGCCGGATTACTGGCCGTCGAGTCCCCGGATAGGCTTAACGGAAGACCAGGTGCGGCACGATGGGCAGTGCCAGTAGAGCGCATGAGCGGTAAAACCACACTTCTGGCAGCGATAGCGTGGCTTGGTGCGAATCTGTTCACCCACCATGTCACGCAGCACCATCAGGCTCTCTTTGGCCCGGCCATCTTCGGCTTCAAGCAGGTTGAGATCCATCAGACGATGGAATACCCGCATGGTAGGATGACGCTGCAACTGACGACTGATGTAGTTCTGGGCCGCCTCTGAACCCTGCTGCTGCTCAACAATATCAGAGAGATAGAGCTCCGCTGCCGCACCGGTGTTCTCATCGACGCAGCGCTGCAGAAACGCCGCCCAGGCCTCGGGCTGGTTGAGTCGCTGGTAGCAGGTTTCCAGCATCGCCAGTGTTTCACTGACCAGCTCTTTATCCTGATCCAGCACCCGCTGCAGATGCCCCACCGCACGGGCGAAATCCTCTTTTTCCATCAGGATACGGCCCATCATGATGGAGATGCGGGCACTGTTGCGATCGGCCGCCTCCCCTTTCTTCAGCAGGCTTATGGCACGATCCAGGTCGTCGCTGCTCATCGCCTGCAACGCCAGTTCACAGTAGAAATGAGCAATTTCGCCTTTCTGTTTCTCTTTACCGAGCTTAACCAGCCGCTCTGCCACTTCAATCGCCTGCTGCCAGTCGCTGGTGGCCTGATGGATTAACAGCAGCTGCTGCAACGCCCCCACCCGAAAGTCGGTTTCATCGGTGAGCTGTTTAAACATATCTTCGGCGCGGTCATACAGGCCCGCCGCCATGTAGTCCCGGCCCAGTTGCTGCACGGCAAGCAGACGCTGCTCGTAGCTCAGGGAGGCACTTTCCATTAAAGCCTGATGGATTCGGATGGCGCGGTCTACTTCGCCACGCGACCGGAACAGATTGCCTAGGGTGAGGTGTGCTTCTACGGTGCCGCTGTCCTCTTTCAGCATATCCAGAAAGAGGTCGACCGCTTTGTCCTGCTGGTTAGAAAGCAGGAAGTTTACGCCAGCAACATATTCACGCGAGAGTCTGTTGGCTTCCTGTTGCTTGTCCTGATGCGCGCTACGGCGGCCCATATACCAGCCATACGCAGCCGCAACCGGCAGTAACAGAAACAGCAATTCATGCATCGGGGATTATTCCCGGCCGGCCGGAGAGGATGGCGTGGTCGCCAGCGCGGTGCTCTGTTCAATCTGCGTCTGCATACGCCTGATTTTACGGTTGGCATTAGCCAGTGCGACGCGGGTACGTAACCAGAACAGGCCGCAGATGACCCAGCCGAGGACAAACCCTGCACCAAACAGTGATGCCAGTAAGGTCGAGATGCTGAACTCACCCTGCGCCAGCAGATAGTTAAAAGTAATGACCTGGTCGTTATGCGCGCCTAAGGTGACGGAAACAATGAAAATGACCAGTACCACTAAAAAAATCAGCAAATATTTCACAGTGCGTCCTGTTGTGAGGTTGTCAGGTAGAATTATGCCAAAACTACAGCAAAAATGCTGCTCCCAGCAGCATTGGCCGAGTCGCTTTTGCGCAAGACCGATCAATAATATGGGGTCTTCGCGGGGAATTACAATCAGGGCTCCCGCTGTGCCACCTCTTTTTGCTCTTCAGGTGGCAGCGTGAGCGGGCCGCAGACGCGCTGGGCCAGCCAGGTCGCCAGGGTCACCAGTATCCAGGAGATCACGGTGGCCATCGCCAGATCGCGAGGCCAGTGCATGCCCAGCAGCATCCGGCTCGCCATGACGCCCGTTGCCCAAAGAAAGATCGCCACCACGGTTTTATAGTGACGGCGCGGCCAGAGCAGTCCTAAGGCCAGCAGCGCCCAGCTGGCCGCAAACATCGTATGGCCTGACGGAAAGGCAAAACCGGTTTCAAAGGCCCAGTGCCGTTTCAGCCAGCCGGGTATCTGCGTCTCATCGGCGATCAGCGACGTTACCATCTCACCACGCTGTTTGCGCTTCAGTTCATAAAAGGTTTTTTCATCCAGCCCGTGATGCTGTTCCAGCCAGATGACATAGGGACGCGGCTCCTGGATCTGCTCTTTGATGAAAGATTTGGTGTACTGCCCCGCCAGAATAGTGGCGTTCATGATCAGCAGCAGCAGGATCGCCGGCTTCAGGCGAAAGCGCAGGCACCAGAGCATCCAGGCGCTCAGCAGCACGCTGGTGACAATGCCCCACGGGCTGGTGACCGTTTCGGTCATGAAGAACAGTGTTTTCAGCAGGGCGTTGCTTTCGCCGGGTTGCCAGCGCCAGCCGCTAAGCCAGACGGTAACGGGCATGATCAGCAGCAGCAGCATTCCCAGGGTGGTACGGCGCGAAATCTTAAACATCTCTTCCCTTATCCCGGTGTCAGGTCACAAAGCATGCATAACTTTAGCTTAAAAAAGAATAACATACCTGTTGCAGATTGGATAATTGTGCTTTATCAATGCAATTGGTATGAGAGATTACCAGCCCGACTCAGGGTTGTGGCACAATATTGCACGTTTGTCAGGCCACACTGGCCTGTGCACTATCATGATGATAGTGCATCCTCTGAAGGTTCTGGAGAGTCACATGCAGCTTAAACGGGTGGCAGAAGCCAAACTGCCCACGCCATGGGGAGATTTCCTGATGGTTGGTTTTGAAGAACTGGCAACCGGACATGACCATGTTGCCCTGGTCTTTGGCGATATTAACGATAATGAGCCGGTACTGGCGCGCGTTCACTCCGAATGCCTGACCGGCGACGCACTCTTCAGCCTGCGTTGCGACTGTGGTTTTCAGCTGGAAGCCGCCCTTAACGCCATCGCAGAAGAGGGTCGCGGCGTCCTGCTCTATCATCGTCAGGAAGGCCGTAATATCGGTCTGCTGAATAAGATCCGCGCCTATGCGCTGCAGGATAAAGGTTACGATACTGTCGAGGCCAACCATCAGCTTGGCTTTGCCGCTGATGAGCGCGACTTTACCCTGTGTGCCGACATGTTCAAACTGCTGGGCGTGAATGAAGTGCGCCTGCTGACCAACAACCCACGCAAAGTGGAGATCCTCAGCGAAGCCGGGATCAATATCGTAGAGCGTGTGCCGCTGGTTGTCGGCCGTAACCCGAAGAATGCGCACTATCTCGACACTAAAGCCGAGAAGATGGGACATCTGCTGCCGAAGTCGTAAGGACTGAGTGCGCTGACGAAGCCACATCCGGGCGAGCCTGACCGCCATGGCTAACGTAAAGCGCAGGGAAGACGGTCAGAAGAGGAAAGCGTCCCGCGCCAGGGACGGCGCGGGCCGAGCGGCCATGGATGGCTTAAGCGACTTTCCGATCTGACCGTCTTACCTGTGCAGCTCCGGTCTTACAGCAGACTGGAAATTGCTCTTCAGCAAATTAAAGCCGGGTTTCCCCGGCTTTTTTGTCACTCAGTTCAGCATGTTGCGAATCACATAGTGCAGGATACCGTCGTTGCGGTAATAGGTCAGCTCATTACCGGTGTCGATGCGACAGCGGGTATCCAGCTCTTCCTTGCTGCCATCGGCGCGGGTCAGTGTCACTTTAACGCTGCAGCCTGGCGTCAGGGCCTGCAGATTTTCCACGTCGATGCGCTCTTCGCCCGTCAGTCCCAGGCTTTTGCGGGTCACGCCCTGCGGGAACTCCAGTGGCAGGATGCCCATACCAATCAGGTTTGAACGGTGAATACGTTCAAACGATTCAGCAATGACGACCCTGACCCCCTGCAGACGCGGCCCTTTTGCCGCCCAGTCGCGGCTTGAACCGGAGCCATACTCTTTACCGGCGATCACGGCCAGCGGGACACCGTCCGCCTGATACTTCATCGCCGCATCATAGATAGCCAGCTGTTCGCCACTCGGATAGTGTCGGGTATAACCGCCCTCCACACCCGGCACCATCTCGTTGCGGATACGGATATTGGCAAAAGTACCGCGCATCATTACCTCATGATTACCGCGCCGCGAACCATAGGAGTTAAAGTCGGTGCGCTCCACGCCGTGAGAGAGCAGATAGCGTCCTGCCGGACTCTCCGCTTTGATGCTGCCCGCTGGCGAGATGTGGTCAGTGGTGACGGAATCACCCAGCACGGCAAGGATCCGCGCGCCGCGGATATCCTGCACCGGCTTCGGCTCTTTCTCCATATCATCAAAGAAAGGCGACAGCCGGATATAGGTTGACCCTTCGTCCCAGTCGTAAGTCGCCGCCTCGCTGACTTTGATCTGTTGCCACTCCGGCGTGCCGTCGAAGACTTCAGCGTACTCTTTATGGAACATATCGCTGGTGACCTGCTGCACCGCCGTGGCAATCTCTTCCGGGGTCGGCCAGATATCTTTCAGGTAGACCGGCTGGCCCTGCTGATCCTTGCCCAGCGGTTCCGTCTGCAGGTTGATCTTCATATTACCCGCCAGTGCATACGCCACCACCAGCGGCGGTGACGCCAGCCAGTTGGTTTTAATCAGCGGATGAATGCGGCCTTCAAAGTTGCGGTTACCGGAGAGGACAGCCCCGACAGTAAGATCGCCCGCTTTGATAGCGGACTCGATTTCATCTTTTAGCGGCCCGGAGTTACCAATACAGGTGGTGCAGCCATAGCCGACCAGGTTGAAGCCCAGCTTATCCAGCCACGGGGTCAGCTGTGCCACGGCCAGATAGTCTGACACCACTTTAGAACCGGGAGCCAGGGAAGCTTTGACCCACGGCTGACGCTTCAGGCCGCGCTCAACCGCTTTTTTCGCCAGTAAACCGGCCGCCATCAGCACGCTGGGGTTAGAGGTGTTGGTACAGGAGGTGATAGCACTGATTACCACGGCACCGTCTGAGAGGGTATGTGTCAGGCCGGTGTCACTGTCGGTATAGGTGACATTTTTATGGGGTTTCTGCGCCTGGTTGACTTCCAGCTCGTTGCTGGCATCAAACGCGGCAGGCACATCCCCCAGCGACACCCGATCCTGCGGACGTTTGGGTCCGGCGAGGCTGGACTCCACGTCATTCATATCCAGCGCCAGAGAGCTGGTAAAGCGGGGCTCATCCCCGGCATGACGCCACAGGCCCTGCGCTTTGGCATAGGCCTCCACCAGCGCGACCTGCTCAGCATCCCGCCCCGTCAGCGTCATATAGCTCAGGGTGACATCATCCACCGGGAAGAATCCGCAGGTTGCACCATATTCGGGTGCCATATTGGCAATGGTGGCGCGGTCAGCCAGGGGCAGATCGGCCAGGCCATCGCCATAGAACTCAACAAATTTGCCGACCACACCATGCTTACGCAGCATCTGGGTCACGGTCAGAACCAGGTCGGTTGCCGTGATGCCGGCGCGCAGTTTGCCGGTCAGCTTAAAGCCAACCACATCCGGGATCAGCATAGAAACCGGCTGACCGAGCATGGCCGCTTCAGCTTCTATCCCCCCTACTCCCCATCCCAGCACGCCCAGCGCGTTGATCATGGTGGTGTGGGAGTCCGTACCGACCAGCGTATCGGGCCAGGCATACTCTTTACCGTTCAGGGTTTCATGCCAGATTGCCTTGCCAAGATACTCCAGGTTCACCTGGTGACAGATACCGGTGCCCGGCGGCACGACGCGGAATTTATCGAACGCTTTTTGCCCCCAGCGGAGAAAGACGTAGCGTTCATGGTTGCGCTCCATCTCCAGCCGGACGTTCTCTTCAAACGCATCATCGTCGCCAAAATGGTCAACGGTCACGGAGTGGTCAATCACCAGATCGACCGGCGACAAGGGGTTCACCTTCGCGACGTCGCCGCCCAGCCGGTTCACCGCTTCGCGCATGGCCGCCAGGTCAACGACGGCCGGCACGCCGGTAAAATCCTGCATCAGAACACGTGCTGGCCGGTAGGCAATTTCGCGATCGGCATGCGCCTCTTTTTGCCAGTCAACCAGCGCCTGGATATCCTCCGCAGTGACGGAGTCGCCATCCTGCCAGCGCAGCAGGTTTTCCAGCAGAACTTTGAGCGATTTCGGCAGGTTATCGATATTGCCGAGGTGTTGAGCAGCGCGGGGAAGACTGAAGATATGATATTTTTTGCTGTCGACCTGCAGTATTTCCTGACTCTGCTCGCGTAGGGTAGACGACATAGCTCCTCCTTTCATTCATGGTCTTTAAACCTTAGAGAGACAAAGGTTTATGTTAAAGATAGTCCACAAATTCGTTAACGTTTTGATTACAACACAAATTGCTACAATCGCCCATAAACGAAAATGCCCCGTGAAAATCACGAGGCATCATTGAAAGGGGGGTAATTCAGATTAAAGCGTTATCCACACCGCCGCAGACCAGAACGCAAAGGAGAACGCATACGCGCTAAGCCAGGACATTTTAATCATATTCATTTGGTTCACTCCTTCGCCGGAATCGGGCGTAAAAGTTTTTGCGGTCACCTTACTCTGGCGACACCCTTGGGTCGTACTGGATGTGGAAAGGGGCATTTATAAAAGCCCGCCGGAATGTCCGGTAATAAAAGAGCGGTGACTAAAGAGAGTCAGACAACGTTATTTAGTTTCAGGCTGCAGAAACGACTCAATAAAAAGTCGCTGGTTATCACTCAAATCCCATGACTCGGGGATAGACACTTTTTCGTCCTTTGCAAGCGGCTCTTTCGCTTTGCAGCTGACCGGCTTGGTCTGACGCGCCGTCAGAGAACGTTTATGGCTGAGTGTGTTTGCCCACATGGCTTTAGCCCCAGATACGCCAAATCATTAACGCGACAACCACCCAGAACAGCGCAGAGGCAGCGAATACGGTTAACCAGGCTTTGCGACGGGTGTTACCAGTACGCTCAACCTTGGTGCTTTTTACCGGGAAACCCGGTTCTACAGTCAGTCGTGTATTCATAGTTTCTGATAATCACTCTCAACAAAATGATTGATAACAACGATTAAGATTTAGGAGGAATCCTAAACGCGTTAAGGCCAAAAATCCAGTTATTTTTATTGAGTAAAACGATTAACGGTATTAATCAATAGTCTTAAATAACGCCAGAAATCATTAACAGCGGAACCACTCTTTAATTAAATGAAGCACTCATCAATTTGAGTTAATTCCATTTCAGATCCATTTAAAACTAAAGAGCAAACCCCAGAGCCTGATGTTTACTGGCTTCCAACACAGGCGGTTAACTGGAGTATGGGAATAATCCTGGCATGTCGCAAAGTGACATAGTTAAAAATGTGTTGTGATTCGCATTTAAGAAAGCCGAACCGGAAAACATGTGATCAATGTTTCATTTACAAAAAAATCATAAAAACTTTCAGTCTCATCTGGCGCTAAAGGCTGGCAACAAAAAAGGCTGCACCAGGCAGCCTTATGTTGTCGCGCAGGGGGTAAACCCTATTTAAACGGCAGCTTGATATCTTTAAACATCGCTTCAATGTCTTCATTAGAGCGAAGCGCAACGGCGGTATCCACCACGTCACGCGTCAGGTGCGGGGCAAAACGCTGGATAAAATCATACATATAGCTGCGCAGGAAGGTGCTGCGACGAAAGCCTATTTTGGTGGTGCTGTTGGTAAAGATATCCGCGGCTTCAATGCGAATCAGATCGGGATCGGACACCGGGTCAACCGCCATACTGGCGATCACGCCGACACCCAGCCCCAGACGGACATAGGTTTTGATGACGTCTGCGTCGGTGGCGGTGAAGACGATACGAGGTGTTAACCCGGCGCGATTGAATGCGGTATCCAGTTCTGACCGCCCGGTAAAGCCAAAGGTGTAAGTCACCAGTGGATACTCCGCCAGCTCTTCAATGGTCACCTGCCCTTTTCCGGCCAGCGGGTGATCGGCGGTGACCACAATCGCCCGATTCCAGTGGTAGCACGGCAGCATGATGAGATCGTCATAGAGATGCAGCGCTTCGGTGGCAATGGCAAAATCGGCATTGCCTTTGGAAACGGCTTCGGCAATCTGGGTCGGCGATCCCTGATGCATATGCAAAGAGACACGTGGATAGCGTTCGATAAAGCCTTTGATCACGCCGGGCAGCGCGTAGCGCGCCTGGGTATGGGTGGTCGCCACATAGAGCGAGCCTTTATCGGGCCAGGTGTGCTCACCGGCAACCGATTTAATGGCATCCACTTTGGAGAGCACTTCACGCGCAATACGAATGATCTCTTCCCCGGCTGGCGTGACCTGCGTGAGATGTTTCCCGCTCCGGGCAAAAATCTGCACACCCAGTTCATCTTCCAGCATCCGGACCTGCTTACTGATGCCGGGCTGCGAGGTATAAAGACCTTCCGCCGTCGAAGAGACATTGAGGTTATGGTTCACCACTTCGACGATATAGCGCAACTGCTGTAATTTCATATCTGTTTTGTCCTGGTAAGTTACAGAGTCGCATCCCCGCTTGACCGACAGTCGCAAGGGTGAAGAAAGGCTATGCATCAGGAAAGGTCGGAAATGCTATAACAACTATATCAGTTTAAGTGTGAGAATAGAACGGATTGATATAAGGCTCAGAAAAAGGCCAGCGAACGCTGGCCTGATAAGATTACTTTTTCGCTTCCTGCCATTGGCCATCAATAAAGAAGGCTGACCAGCCGGTGGCTTTGCCCTCTTTTTCTGAGGAGACATACTGCTGTTTAGTCTTGCGGCTGAACCGCACCAGCGTTTTATTCCCTTCCGGATCGGCGACTGGCGCGTCTGCCAGATATTTCAGCTTCTCAGGCAGACGATCTTTGAAGCGCAGCAGCTCTTCTACCAGCGGCGCACGGGTTTCGCGCGATTTCGGGAACGTATTGGCTGCCAGGAAGACGCCCGCCGCCCCGTCGCGCAACACGAAGTAGGCATCTGACTTCTCACACGCCAGCTCAGGCAGCGGCACCGGATCTTCTTTCGGTGGCGCCACTTCCCCACTGCGCAGAATTTTGCGGGTGTTTTTGCACTCTTCGTTGGTACACGCCATGTACTTGCCAAAGCGTCCCATCTTCAGATGCATCTCAGAACCGCACTTCTCGCACTCCACGACCGGGCCGTCATAACCCTTGATGCGGAACTCGCCTTTCTCGATTTCGTAACCATCACACTCCGGGTTATTACCACAGACGTGCAGTTTGCGTTCATTGTCGATCAGGTAGCTGTCCATCGCCGTGCCGCACTTCTGGCAGCGACGACGGGCACGCAGGGCGTTGGTTTCGGCATCGTCCCCTTCCAGAATGTTCAGAACTTCGTTTTCCGGAATCAGGTTGATGGTCTGCTTGCAGCGCTCTTTCGGGGGCAGCGCATAGCCGGAACAGCCCAGGAAGACACCGGTGCTGGCGGTGCGGATCCCCATCGGACGGCTACAGGTCGGACAGTCAATCGAGGTCAGCACCATCTGATTGGGCTGCATGCCGCCCTCTTCAGGATCTTTTTCTGCCTTTTCAAGCTGCTCGGTAAAGTCGCTAAAGAAGTGGTCCAGCACCGCTTTCCATTTCGCCTGGTTGTTGGCGACCTGGTCCAGGCTGTCCTCCATGCGCGCGGTGAAATCGTAGTTCATCAGCTCGCGGAAGTTCTCTTCCAGACGATCGGTGACGATTTCACCCATTTTTTCCGCATAGAAACGGCGGTTTTCTACCCGGACATAGCCACGATCCTGAATGGTCGAGGTAATAGCGGCGTAGGTCGACGGACGGCCGATACCGCGCTTCTCCAGCTCACGCACCAGCGAGGCTTCGCTGAAGCGTGCCGGTGGCTTGGTGAAGTGCTGACCCGGCAGCAGCTGTTGCAGGTCGAGGCTATCCCCCACACTGACCGCAGGCAGCGTGCGATCTTCATCGTTCTTACGCAACGCAGGCATCACTTTAGTCCAGCCGTCGAAGCGCAGAATACGGCCTTTCGCTTTGAGTTTAAACTCACCGGCGGCGGCCGTGATGGTGCTGGAATCATATTTGGCCGGGGTCATCTGGCAGGCGACAAACTGACGCCAGATCAGCTGATAGAGCTTCTGCGCATCCGCTTCCATATCCTTCAGTTTTTCCGCCACGACTTCCACATCGGAAGGACGAATCGCTTCGTGCGCTTCCTGAGAGTTCTCTTTGCTGGCGTAAGTGACGGGGCTGTCTGGCAGATATTTTTTACCGAAGTTGTTTTCGATGTAGCCCCGCGCCATGGCCACCGCATCCTGACTCAGGTTGGTCGAATCGGTACGCATGTAGGTGATGTGACCCGCTTCGTAGAGGCGCTGCGCCATCATCATGGTCTTTTTAACGCCAAAGCCCAGACGGGTGCTGGCCGCCTGCTGCAGCGTCGAGGTGATATAGGGCGCACCCGGCTTACTGCTGGTGGGCTTATCTTCACGATCCACAATTTCAAAGCGCGCTTTTTCCAGCAGCGCCACTGCGGCGTAAGTTTCGTCACGGTTGACCGGGCGGAATACCTTGTCGCCGCGGTGTGTCACATCCATCGACAGCTCATCGCCGTTTGGCGTGGTCAGCGCGGCATTAACTTCCCAGTACTCTTCGGGAACAAAGGCTTTAATTTCACGTTCACGTTCCACTACCAGGCGAACGGCCACTGACTGCACACGACCGGCTGAGAGGCCACGGGCGATCTTTTTCCACAGCAGCGGTGACACCATGTAGCCCACCACGCGGTCCATAAAGCGGCGCGCCTGCTGAGCATTAACCCGGTCGATGTTGAGTTCGCCCGGCTTTTCAAACGCCTGACGAATCGCATTTTTGGTAATTTCGTTAAACACCACGCGGCTGAAGCGTGAGTCATCGCCTCCGATCACTTCCCGCAGGTGCCAGGCAATGGCTTCCCCTTCGCGGTCAAGGTCGGTTGCGAGATAGATGTGGTCAGCATTGGCGGCCAGCGCCTTCAGTTCTGCCACCACCTTCTCTTTGCCGGGCAGGATCTGATAGTCCGCTTCCCAGCCATGATAGGGGTCAACACCCATGCGGCTGACGAGGGCGGCTTTCTCATCTTTTTTAACTTTTTTGACTTTTTTATCTGTCGAGGCGTCAGCACTTTTCTTTGCGGTTGAACCACTGGTCGGCAGATCCCGGATATGACCCACGCTGGATTTCACCACGTAGTCATTGCCCAGATATTTATTGATTGTTTTGGCCTTTGCCGGGGACTCAACAATAACGAGTGCTTTACCCATATTTACCTTTACCTAATGAAAACATCCTGCTTAACGGGAGAGGATTGGATGCCCAAAAACCCATCGGGTTCAATATTGCTGCGCCTGTCTAACATTTCAAGGCGGAGGGGTCAATCTCAGAACAGATGATCCGGCTAAATGCAACTGCATGATAAAGCATGATTTTTCCATCTGAACTCTTCGCACATCCTGGTGCAAAATCCCTGAAATCGGAATCGCCCACACTCTACCTGATAAAATCTGTTACGCAACTTAATTAGCATTCAGCCCGTCGTTACGCCAGGTTTTCATCGGTCAGAGCGGGTTGTCATGCCAGCAGACTCGTCAGTAATATAGAAAGGATTCGAGTGCTGTCAAAAAAGGAGCAAATAAATGCAGACACCGACCCAGGCTATTTCCCGCCAGGCGTTGCTGGAAAAGGCCAACGCCCTGATTAAAGAACATGATGATTATTTAGCGGGCATGCAGGCGGATGACGTCAGTCAGCAGGGTGATGTGCTGGTTTTTCGCGGCCCGTTTTTTCTCGACGATCAGGGATTGCCGACGGCTAAAACCACGGCGGTGTTTAACGTCTTCAAACATCTCGCGGTGGTCCTGTCGCCGCACTATCACCTGGAATAAAAAAACCCGGCACAGGCCGGGTTTCGCATCACAGCAGCGGCTTTTCGCCGCGCTGCCAGAGTTTCAGCAGCAGACGCTCTGCCACCGAGCCCGCGCTCTGAGTAAAGCGATCCATCATTTTACGACGGCGGGCGAAGTGCACCCCCAGCACGTTGAACTGATCCATCTGGCGGATGATTAAATCATCGCTGGTGCCGATCTCATCAATCAGCCCCAGATCCAGCGCCTGGCGGCCATACCAGTGTTCACCGGTCGCGACCTTATCAATATCCAGCGACGGGCGCATCTGATGCACAAACTGCTTGAACAGCAGGTGCGTTTCGTCGAGATCCTGCTGGAATTTCTCCCGCCCTTCTTCGCTGTTCTCGCCAAACAGCGTCAGCGTTCGCTTGTACTGACCGGCCGTGTGCAGCTCAATATCGATGTCATTGCGCTTCAGCAGACGGTTGAAGTTAGGGATCTGGGCCACTACACCGATTGAACCAATAATGGAGAACGGGGCCGCCACAATGCGATCGGCCACACAGGCCATCATGTATCCGCCGCTGGCTGCCACTTTGTCCACGGCCGCGGTGATGCGCAGCCCGTGATCGCGCAGACGCTGCAGCTGCGACGCGGCCAGACCATAACCATGCACCACACCGCCAGGGCTTTCCAGACGCAGCAGCACTTCATCGCCCGGTTGCTGCACCGCCAGCACGGCTGAAATCTCTTCACGCAGTGACGTGACCTCACTGGCATCCATGCTACCTTTGAAATCAAGCACATAAAGCGTCGGCTTCTCCCCCCCACGCGCGCCCTGCTTCGCCGCCTGTTTTTCCGCTTTGGCTTTCAGCTTTTCGCTCTTTTTATGGTTTTTCAGCCAGACCTTCTGCGCCTGCGGTTTCATTTTTGCCAGCTGCAGATCTTCTTTCATCTGTTGATAGTCATCACCCAGATGGGTCAGGCGCAGCTGACCACTTTGCGAGCGTTTACGCAGTGCCGCATTCATCACAATCATGACAATCGCCGCGACCGCAACCACCAGCGTCACCGCTTTCGCTAAAAAGAGTCCATATGTTGAAATAAAATCCATCAGGTCGCCTTAGTAAAAAAGAATCAAAAACAGTTCGCCAGTTTAGCCGTTTTACCCTGCCTCGTCGCCTGAAATGCCAGCAGCTGGCACAGATTGCGCGGGCTGGCGATTGCACCCATTCGTAAATTCAGGCATAAAGCGGAATCATGCTGTTTTCGCCGGAGGACCCCGCTGTGCATTATCAACCGAAAAGTGACCTGCTCAATCATCGTATTATTCTGGTCACGGGCGCGTCAGATGGCATCGGCCAGGAAGCGGCGCTGACCTATGCCCGCTATGGCGCAGAAGTGATCCTGATGGGCCGCAACCCGGAAAAACTCGAACAGGTCAGAACGTCGATCAATCAACTCAATAAACGCCCTGCTCACCAGGTGGTGCTGGACCTGGCCGAGGCCACACCAGAACGCTGCCAGCAGGTTGCCGACCAGCTGGCGCAACAGTTTCCGCGTCTCGACGGCGTGCTGCATAATGCCGGTCTGCTCGGTGAAATCGTGCCGCTGGCTGAACTCGATCCGCAGATCTGGCGTCAGGTGATGGATGTCAATCTGGATGCCACTTTCTTCCTGACTCAGGCCCTGTTGCCGCTGCTGCTGAAGTCAGAGGCGGGTTCGCTGGTATTCACCACCTCCAGCGTGGGCCGCACCGGTCGTGCAGGCTGGGGCGCTTATGCGGTCTCTAAATTTGCAACGGAAGGAATGATGCAGGTGCTGGCGGATGAGTATAAGAGCCAGTCGCTGCGGGTGAACTGTATCAATCCGGGCGGCACGCGAACCAAAATGCGCGCCAGCGCCTTCCCGCAGGAAGATGCAAATAAACTGAAAACGCCTGCCGATCTGATGCCGCTCTACCTCTATCTGATGGGCGATGACAGCCGCCGTAAGACCGGGATGAGCTTCGATGCGCAGCCGGGCAGAAAACCCGGAGCCGCGGAATAATGGCTGACGATCGTCATCAGCAGCGTCAGCAGCGCCTGAAAGAGCAGGTGGATGCGCGCATCGCCGCCGCGACAGCGGTTCGCGGCATTCTGATGGTGTTTACCGGCAACGGCAAAGGCAAAACAACCGCGGCCTTCGGCACTGCACTGCGCGCCACCGGACATGGCAAGCGCGTGGCGGTGGTCCAGTTCATCAAGGGTGACTGGCCGAACGGCGAGCGAAACCTGCTGGAGCAGCACGGGGTGGAATTTCAGGTTATGGCCACCGGCTTTACCTGGGAGACGCAAAACCGTGAGACGGACACCACCGCCTGTCTGGCAGTCTGGCAGCATGCCCAGCGGATGCTGGCCGATGCGCAGATCGATCTGGTGGTACTGGACGAAATTACCTATATGGTGAGCATGGGTTATCTGCCGCTGGAGGCGCTGATCGCCGCGCTGCAGCAGCGCCCGGCGCAGCAGAGCGTCATTATTACCGGACGCGGCTGTCACCGCACCCTGACTGAGATGGCCGATACCGTGACGGAGATGCGCCCGGTTAAGCACGCCTTTGATGCCGGTATACAGGCCCAGCAGGGTATCGACTGGTGACAGAAAAAGAAAACGCAGCCCGGAGGCTGCGTTTTTTTATCCTGCCGGCATAGTTAACCGGAATTGCGTTTGCTGCCCGGATTGCGGCGCGGCGTACGAGGGGTCGAGCTGACTTTGCTGTGGCGTTTCACCGCACGACGGATCTGGTTTGCTTTGGTGCGACGACGATCTTTCTCAACGACCAGTTTGGTCACCGTCTCATCATCCATTTCCACCAGGTTGCGCAGATAGTTTACCGCTGGCAGATCCAGCTCCGTCCAGCCGCCGCGCGGCAGGCCTTTCGGTAAGGTAATATCGCCATAGCGAACGCGCATCAGACGGCTGACCTGGACACCGACCGCTTCCCATAACCGACGCACTTCACGGTTACGTCCTTCGGTCAGGGTCACGTTATACCACTGGTTGATCCCTTCTCCGCCGCCAAAACGCAGGGTTTTGAACGCAGCCGGGCCATCCTCCAGCTGAACGCCCTTGCTCAGCTGACGAATTTTATCATCATCCACCTGGCCAAAGACGCGCACCGCATATTCACGTTCCACTTCACGGCTGGGATGCATCAGACGGTTCGCCAGCTCACCGTCCGTGGTGAACAGCATCAGACCACAGGTGTTCACATCCAGACGGCCGACGGCAATCCAGCGTGACCCGCGCAGACGCGGCAGGCGATCAAAGACCGTCGGGCGCCCTTCAGGATCGCTGCGGGTACAGAGTTCACCTTCTGGTTTGTAATAGGCCAGCACGCGGCAGACTTCGGTTGCTGATTCAGCAATCGAAACCAGATGGCCATCAATACGGATTTTCAGGGATTTGCTGCTTTCGACACGGTCGCCCAGGGTGGCGATCTTTCCGTCGACGCTGACACGACCAGCGGCAATCATTGATTCGATTTCACGACGCGAGCCATGACCGGCACGCGCTAAGACTTTCTGTAACTTTTCGCTCATTGAGCTTCCTCTTTGTCGCCTTCCCAGGCGTCATGGCAGGGTGATAATTCTTTCTTTATCAACAGGTTAACCTATTAACTTTGGCCCATTATACAGGCATTTAACCCCGATGTAACGCCCTTTGTGCTTCTGCAAATAGCCGCTGAAAAAAGCATAGAGACCGGATAATGATATTCCTCATTATTTACATGCCTGATTAAATTAACAGCAGAATCAGTTAAGGAAATATACTGAATAAAACGGCGTTGGCGAAAACTTTATAGCTGATGAAAATTAAATTTTTTAAACACTGGCGGGGCAATGAAAAGAGGCCGCAACGATCAAAAACTTAACAATACCTTAAACTTCCAGAGATTTTTCTGCGAATCTAATCCTCTGGCTCATCCTCCATGAGCAGCATAAAACACCGCAAAATTATTTTTATTCAGCCTAATAAGCTGAAAATACCGCTTCGGTAAGATTATTCTTAATGCAGATTCTGTTAAAACCTTATTTTCAGGTGTATTTAATTCTTATTAGCTTTAATAAATTGTCTGACACTATTAAGCTGATACACTTTCTCTCAGCAGCACAATAAAAAAGCAGCACCTGAAATTTCATGGTCCTGCATCATAACAGTACGGCCCTTTGTTATTCGTTAATAAAAATCGTGTTTTCAGATAATCCAATAAACCGGCGCATCCGGAATTGTTGCGTTAATACGGTTCACTGATGAACCTTGCTTGCATGTCATAAGTCTTCACCAGGGATTTTCCGACATGCCGGAATAAAGAATGCCATCATGAGAAACCTGTTTCTGTGCCCGGTGCTGGCTGCACTGGTGCTGAGCGGGTGTTCCGTGGGCCACACTGAGTACAGTCGTACGGCGATGCAGCACGTAGATATGAGCGTGACCGGCATCCCGACGATCCTCGGTTTCGGCACACTGGGCACCAGCATTCCACTGACGCCTGAATATAGCCTTACCGCAGCGCACGTCGCCAAAACCGCCGTGCAGCGCGTGAAGTCTTATCATCCCTATTGCGACCTTGCGATTATTTATCACAAGAATGATGCCACCACCCTGGCGAAATTCCGCAGTGGTGATATTGGCGATCCCGTTAAAATGTACGGATACAGCTTTATTTCCGCGATGCCGGTAGAGTCGACGGGGGTGAATTTAGCCCGCACGGCTATTCGGAATAAATGGAATAAAAGTCCCTGCATTGCGATGGCCTCTAATGCAGGCGTGGTTCAGGGAATGTCAGGCGGAGGTGTTTATAATCGTGATGAAACGCTGAGCGGCGTGATTGTCGGTTATTCCGATGCCATTAAAAATGGCCGTAACGGGAAAGTGATCCTGAAAGACGTTTCACTTTATATTCCCTACGGCCAGTTTAAAAGCTGGTTGCAGTCAAATCTGGCCCCGACACCGACGCGCGGTGTCTGAGCCGGATTGATTACAGGAACGGGCGGGTATCGCCCACACCTTCACGCACAATTTCCGGCGTATCGGTGGTCAGATCGACCACCGTGGTCGGCTGCTGCCCCAGCGTTCCGCCGTCGATGATCAGATCGACCAGCTTGCCAATGGTGTGCTGAATCTCCTCCGGATCGGATTCCGTAAAATCGTTGCCCGGCAGGATTAACGAGGTCGACATCATCGGCTGATTCAGGGCTTCCAGCAGCGCCAGCGCCACCGGATTGGACGGCACACGCAGACCGATGGTCTTACGCTTTTCGTTCATCAGACGGCGAGGCACCTCTTTGGTCGCTTTGAGAATAAAGGTGTAGTTACCTGGCGTGTTGTTTTTCAGCAGGCGAAAGGCCGAGTTTCCCACCTGAGAATAGACCGACAGCTCGGAGAGGTCGCGGCACATCAGGGTGAAATTGTGGCGGCCATCGAGCTGACGGATACGGCAGATACGCTCCATCGCGCCCTTCTCTTCCAGCCGGCATCCCAGCGCATAGCCGGAATCGGTGGGATAGACGATGACGCTGCCTTTGTTCAGGTAGTCGACCGCCTGATTGATCAGGCGCGGCTGCGGATTGTCCGGATGAATATGAAACAGTTGACTCATAGAAACCTCGTGTCACCTTTCCGTGATTGCCACTGCGGGAGCGAGGTCCGGAAAGCGTTCCCAGACCGGCTCAACGTCGCCGGGCAGCCAGAGTTTGCGGCCCAGCTCAATCCACGGGCAGGGTTGATGAAAATCTGAACCTTGCGATGCGGCCAGGTCATTCTCTCTGGCGTACTGCGCCAGTTGCGTGCGCTCATTGGGTGGCTGCTGGCACTGTGCCACTTCCATGGCATCGCCCCCCGCTTCGCGGAAGTGGGCGATCAGCCGTTTCAGCCACTTCGCCGATAAACCATACCGGCCCGGATGAGCCAGCACGGCGCAACCACCAGAATGATGAATCGCATCAATGGCTTGTTTAATTGTACACCATTGTGGCGGCACGTAGCCGGTTTTGCCTCGCGCCAGATAATTTTTGAAAACCTGGGCCATGTCACCGGCTTTGCCCTGCTCTATCAGGAAGCGGGCAAAGTGTCCGCGGGTAATGATGCCGCCCCCGGCCAGTCGGGTCGCCCCCGCCAGCGCGTCGGGAATACGTGCCTTCGCCAGCCGCTCACCAATCTCTTCCGCGCGCCGCTGCCGGCAGGCCAGCTGCCCCGCCAGAAAGGTCACCATTGCCGGATGATGGATATCGATGTTCAGCCCCACGATATGGATCTCATGATTCTCCCACAGGGTAGAAATCTCAGCACCGGCCAGCACTTTTATCGGCAGATCCTGGTCACGGGCGGTCTGCTGCGCCTCGCTCACCCCGTCCACGCTGTCGTGATCGGTGATCGCCAGAACGCCAACCCGCATCTCTACCGCGCGCTGCACCAGCACGGCGGGCGTCAGTAAACCATCGGAAGCGCGCGTGTGGCTGTGTAGATCATAAACCGGGAAACGGGCGATATCGCTCAAGAGAACTCCTGCTGAAACTAAACCGGCAAGCATGATAACGATTTTAACGCTCAGTGAAAAAGTGTATTGACATTTCCGCCCCGAACCCGTTAACTAGTACACAAGTTCACACGTAACGGGTATTTCATCATGGCGATTACAATTACTCATTTACATGGCTGGCGCGATGTTCCCGAAACCGGGCGACACGGTCGTGCACATTTTGCGTAAACGCTGTGCAGATACCTGAGCCCGCCACCGAGCGGGCTTTTTTTTGAGCGAAATTCAGAGAAATCATCATGCCAAATGCGAAACCTACAGTGAAGTTGATTACCGGCACCGCGCCCTACCGCGAAGATCCGGCCGCAGTGTTTCACCAGCTGTGCGGCGCACGTCCGGCAACCCTGCTGCTCGAATCCGCTGATATCGACAGCAAGCGCAATCTGAAAAGCCTGCTGATCGTCGACAGTGCGCTGCGCGTCAGCGCACTGGGCAGCGAAGTCACCGTGCAGGCGTTGTCAGAAAATGGCCGCGCCCTGCTGCCGCTGCTGGATGAAGCCCTGCCCGCGTCAGTGATGAATCAGGTGCGTCCCGATGGCCGTGTCCTGACCTTCCCGCAGAGCAGCGATCAGCAGCAGGATGAAGATTCCCGCCTCAAGGCCCTGTCGGTGTTTGACGCGCTGCGTCTGATTCCGCAACTGGTTAACGCCCCTGCCGACGAACGGGAAGCGGTGCTGCTGGGCGGTCTGTTTGCTTATGATCTGGTTGCCGGTTTTGAAACCCTGCCGGCGCTGGATAATCAGCAGCGCTGCCCCGACTACTGCTTCTACCTGGCCGAGACCTTACTGGTGATCGATCACCAGAGCCGCAGCGCACGTCTCCAGGCCAGCCTGTTCTGTCCGTCCACCAGCGAATTCCAGCGCCTGCAGCGCCGCATTGAGCAGCTGCATGGCCAGATGCTTCAGCCCGCACCTGTACTGCCGGTACAAAAGGTTGAGCAGATGACGCTGACCACCAGCCAGAGTGATGAAGAGTATTGCGACGTGGTGCGCAGCATGCAGCAGGCGATTCGCATCGGTGAAATTTTTCAGGTCGTCCCTTCACGCCGTTTCTCGCTGCCATGCCCTTCACCGCTGGCGGCGTATGACACGCTGAAGAACAGCAATCCCAGCCCCTACATGTTCTTTATGCAGGATCAGGATTTCTCGCTGTTTGGTGCCTCTCCGGAGAGTTCACTGAAGTATGACGCCATTTCGCGTCAGATTGAGATCTACCCGATTGCCGGTACCCGCCCGCGTGGCCGCCATGCGGATGGCTCGCTGGATCGCGATCTCGACAGCCGTATTGAGCTGGAGATGCGAACCGACCATAAAGAGCTGGCGGAACACCTGATGCTGGTGGATCTGGCGCGCAACGATCTGGCGCGTATCTGCGTGCCGGGCAGCCGTTACGTGGCAGACCTGACCAAAGTAGACCGTTACTCCTTCGTCATGCATCTGGTCTCCCGCGTTGTGGGCACGCTGCGTGATGACCTTGACGTGCTGCATGCCTATCGCGCCTGTATGAACATGGGCACCCTGAGCGGTGCGCCGAAGGTGCGCGCCATGCAGCTGATAGCCGGGGCGGAACGCACCCGCCGCGGCAGCTACGGCGGTGCGGTGGGCTACTTCACGGCTCACGGCGATCTCGATACCTGCATCGTGATCCGTTCGGCCTACGTTGAAGAAGGCGTGGCCACCGTCCAGGCGGGCGCCGGTGTGGTGCTGGACTCCAATCCGCAGGCTGAAGCGGATGAGAGCCGTAACAAAGCCCGCGCCGTTCTGCGCGCTATCGCGACTGCCCATCACTGCAAGGAGATCTTCTGATGGCCGATATTCTGCTGCTCGATAACATCGATTCATTTACCTATAACCTGGTTGATCAGCTGCGGACGTTTGGTCACAACGTGGTGATCTACCGGAACAACCTGCCTGCGGAACTCTTAATTGAGCAGCTGCAGCGGATGGAAGACCCGGTGCTGATGCTCTCGCCCGGCCCCGGCGCGCCAAAAGATGCCGGTTGTATGCCGGAGTTACTGCGGGTGCTGCGGGGACGGTTGCCGATTATCGGCATCTGCCTGGGGCATCAGGCGATCGTTGAAGCCTACGGCGGCCACGTGGGTCAGGCCGGTGAGATCCTGCACGGCAAAGCCTCCTCTATTGACCACGACGGCGAGGCGATGTTTGCCGGCCTGAGCAATCCGCTGCCGGTGGCGCGCTACCACTCACTGGTGGGCAGCAACACGCCGGATGAGCTGACGGTCAACGCCAGTTTCAACGGAATGGTGATGGCGGTGCGTCATGAGACCGACCGGGTGTGCGGGTTCCAGTTCCATCCTGAATCCATTCTGACTTCTCAGGGCGCGCGTCTGCTTGAGCAGACGCTGGCCTGGGCGCTGGCGAAGTAACAGGGAGAATGACTATGCAACAGACACTGGAAAAACTTTACCAGGCGCAGACGCTGAATCAGGCTGAGAGTCATCAGTTGTTCAGCGCCATTATCACCGGCCAGCTGGAACCAACGCAGCTCGCCGCCGCTTTAATCGCCATGAAGGTGCGAGGCGAAACGCCGGAAGAGATTGCCGGGGCGGCGACCGCGCTGCTGGAAGATGCCCGCCCCTTCCCGCGTCCGGATTATACCTTTGCCGACATCGTGGGCACCGGCGGCGACGGCAGCAACAGCATCAATATCTCCACTGCCAGCGCCCTGGTGGCGGCGACCTGCGGTCTGAAGGTGGCGAAGCACGGCAACCGCAGCGTCTCCAGCAAATCGGGCTCCTCCGACCTGCTGGCGGCCTTTGGCATCAATCTGGATATGCCCGCCGACCGGGCGCGCAAGGCGCTGGACGATCTTAACGTCTGCTTTCTGTTTGCGCCGCAGTATCACACCGGATTCCGCCACGCGATGCCGGTGCGCCAGCAGCTGAAGACCCGCACGCTGTTCAATGTGCTGGGTCCGCTGATCAACCCGGCGCGTCCTCCGCTGGCGGTGATTGGTGTTTACAGCCCGGAACTGGTGATGCCGATTGCTCAGACCCTGAAAGTGCTGGGCTACCAGCGTGCAGCTGTGGTCCACGGCGGCGGCATGGATGAGGTGGCTCTGCACGATGTGACGCACGTCGCCGAGCTGCGCGAGGGGGAAATCACCCGTTATCAGCTCTCACCTGAAGACTTTGGCTTTGGCTTCCACCCGAAAGAGGCGCTGGCGGGCGGCACCCCGGAAGAAAACCGTGACATTCTGACAGCTTTACTCCAGGGTAATGGCCAGCAGGCTCATGAGGAAGCTGTCGCCGTTAACGTGGCGATGTTGCTTAAAGTATTTGGTCAGGAAGACCTGCGTGAAAACGCACAGCAGGCGCTTAACGCCATCCGCAGCGGACAGGCTTATGAGCGCGTTGTCGCACTGGCAGCAAGAGGGTAATCATGAAAGGCACCGTGTTAGAAAAAATTGTTCAGGACAAAGCGATCTGGGTTGAAGCCCGTCAGCAGCAGCAGCCTCTCTCCACCTTTCAGAACAGCATTGAGCCTTCCAGCCGTCATTTTTACGACGCGCTGCAGGGGGCCAGAACCGCGTTTATCCTGGAGTGTAAAAAGGCCTCTCCGTCGAAAGGCGTGATTCGCGAGGACTTCGATCCGGCCGCAATTGCCGGGGTCTACCGCCACTATGCGTCAGCGGTCTCTGTGCTGACCGATGAAAAATATTTTCAGGGTGACTTCGCTTTCCTGCCGATTGTCAGCGCAGCCATCACGCAGCCGGTGCTGTGCAAAGATTTTATTATCGATCCTTACCAGATCTATCTGGCGCGTTACTATCAGGCGGATGCGATTCTGCTGATGCTGTCGGTTCTGGATGATGAGCAGTATCGTCAGCTGGCCGCGGTGGCACACAGCCTGAAGATGGGCATTCTGACTGAGGTCAGTAATGAAGAGGAGCTGGAGCGTGCTATCGCCCTGCAGGCGAAAGTGGTGGGCATCAACAACCGCGATCTGCGCGACCTCTCTATCGACCTTAACCGCACCCGCCAGCTGGCGCCTCGCCTGTCGCATGGCGTGACGGTGATCAGTGAATCGGGTATCAACAGCTATGCGGACATTCGCGAGCTGAGCCACTTCGCCAATGGTTTCCTGATCGGCTCCTCCCTGATGGAAGAGACTGACCTGACAGCCGCGGTGCGTCGGGTTACCCTGGGCAGCAACAAAGTGTGCGGCCTGACCCGTGCCGAAGATGCGCGTGCCGCCTATGAAGCGGGTGCACTCTTTGGTGGTCTGATCTTTGCAGAAGGATCGCCGCGCCAGATTGATACCGCCACGGCGCAGAGCGTGATGGCCGCCGCCCCGCTGCGTTACGTTGGCGTGTTCCGGAACGCCAGCGTAAGTGACATTGTCACGCAGGTCAGTGCCCTTTCTCTCTCTGCGGTTCAGCTGCATGGCGATGAAACGCCGGCGTTTGTCGCTGAACTGCGTGCCGCCCTGCCTGCCACCGTGCAGATCTGGAAGGCACTGCGCATCGAAGGCCATCTCCCGGCGCGCGACTGGCCACACGTTGACCGTTATGTGTTTGACAATGGTAACGGTGGTACCGGTCAGCGTTTCGACTGGTCCCTGTTGCAGGGTCAGACGCTGAATAATGTACTGCTGGCCGGTGGCCTCGGTGCGGACAACTGTGTTGAAGCCGCGCAGCTGGGCTGTGCCGGACTTGACTTCAACTCTGGCGTGGAAAGCGCGCCCGGCATCAAAGATGCCCGTAAAATTGCCGCCGTGTTCCAGACACTGCGCGCGTACTGATTTGCCTGGCCTGTCCGACGGCGGGCCTGAGAAAGGAAGAGAAAAGATGACGTTACTGAATCCCTACTTTGGCGAATTTGGCGGAATGTATGTTCCGCAGATTCTGATGCCTGCCCTGCGCCAGCTCGAAGAGGCGTTTGTCGACGCGCAGAAAGATCCTGCCTTCCAGGAAGAGTTTACCGAACTGCTGAAGAACTATGCGGGTCGTCCGACCGCGCTGACGCTGTGCAAAAACCTGACCAAAGGCACCAAAACGCGCCTCTACCTTAAGCGTGAAGATCTGCTGCACGGCGGTGCGCACAAAACTAACCAGGTGCTGGGTCAGGCACTGCTGGCTAAGCGCATGGGTAAAAACGAAATTATCGCCGAGACCGGCGCCGGTCAGCATGGTGTGGCCTCTGCACTGGCCTGTGCGCTGCTGGGCATGAAATGCCGTATCTACATGGGCGCGAAAGATGTGGAGCGTCAGTCGCCTAACGTCTTCCGTATGCGACTGATGGGCGCGGAGGTGATCCCGGTTCACAGCGGCTCTGCCACGCTGAAAGATGCCTGTAACGAGGCGCTTCGCGACTGGTCTGGCAGCTATGAAACGGCGCACTACATGCTTGGCACCGCCGCGGGCCCGCACCCCTTCCCGACCATCGTGCGTGAGTTCCAGCGCATGATCGGCGAAGAGACGAAAAAACAGATTCTGGAAAGAGAGGGTCGCCTGCCCGACGCTATTCTCGCCTGCGTGGGCGGGGGCTCCAACGCTATCGGCATGTTTGCTGACTTTATCGATGAAACCAGCGTGAAGCTGATCGGCGTTGAGCCTGCGGGTCACGGCATCGAAACCGGCGAGCATGGCGCACCGCTGAAGCATGGTCGCGTCGGTATCTACTTCGGCATGAAAGCGCCGATGATGCAGACTGAAGATGGCCAGATCGAAGAGTCCTACTCCATCTCTGCCGGTCTCGACTTCCCGTCGGTCGGGCCTCAGCATGCGCACCTGAACAGCACGGGTCGGGCGGATTACGTCTCGGTTACCGATAACGAAGCGCTGGCTGCCTTCAAACAGCTCTGTCGGGCGGAAGGGATTATTCCGGCGCTGGAATCCTCTCACGCCCTGGCGCACGCCCTGAAGATGATTCAGGAGGAGCCGGAGAAAGAGCAGCTGCTTGTGGTTAACCTTTCCGGCCGCGGCGATAAAGATATTTTCACCGTTCACGACATTCTGACCGCGCAGGGGGAAATCTGATGGAACGTTATAATCAACTGTTTTCGCGCCTGTCAGCCAGCAACGAAGGCGCTTTCGTCCCCTTTGTCACGCTGGGCGACCCCTCACCTGAGCTCTCCCTGCGCGTGATTGACGCGCTGGTTGAAGGCGGTGCGGACGCGCTGGAGCTGGGCATTCCTTTCTCTGACCCGCTGGCGGATGGCCCGACCATTCAGAATGCGACCTTACGTGCGTTCGTCGCAGGCACCACCACCAGCCAGTGCTTTGAAATGCTGGCGACAATCCGCCGTAAATATCCTGACCTGCCGATTGGCCTGCTGATGTATGCCAACCTGGTCTTCACCAACGGCGTGGATGCGTTCTATGCACGCTGTGCCGAAGCCGGTGTCGATTCGGTTCTGGTCGCCGATGTGCCGGTTGAAGAGTCGGCGCCGTTCCGCCAGGCGGCGCTGCGTCACGGCGTGGCCCCTATCTTTATCTGTCCACCCAATGCCAGCGATACGCTGCTGCGTGAGATCGCGTCGCACGGCCGGGGCTACACCTACCTGCTGTCGCGTGCCGGTGTGACCGGGGCTGAAAACCGTGCCAGCCTGCCGCTACAGCACCTGATCGACAAGCTGCGCGAATACCATGCCGCTCCGCCACTGCAGGGCTTTGGTATCTCAGAACCTGAGCAGGTGAAGGAAGCGATTGCCGCCGGTGCCGCCGGAGCCATCTCCGGTTCCGCCATTGTCAGGATCATTGAGAAGCATCATGCCGAACCGGACGTGATGCTGAGCGAACTGAAGAACTTTGTCAGTCGCCTGAAAGCCGCCAGTCGTTAATCCTGTCAGCATGCCTTATCACGCGATAAGGCATGATTTGTTTCCTTTTTTTTCATTCCGCCATTTGCCCTTTTTTCAGAATCTGCACCACAATGACAAAGCGCCGTTACGGTAACGTCGCATCCATTTTGTGACAGGGAGAGAAAGCAATGAAATTCGTTAAACTGCTGACAGGTGCTGTACTGGCGGGTGTGGTTGCGCTAACACTGAGCGCCTGTGCGCCAACCGCAACCAAAGAGGGAACCGGTGGCTACATCGATGACACCGTTGTAACCACGAAAGTGAAAGGTGAACTGCTGAAGGATGACTCGCTGAAATCGACTGAAATCAACGTAGAAACCTTTAAGGGTAAAGTTCAGCTGAGCGGTTTTGTGTCATCGCCACAAATGGCTAATCGTGCTGTTCAGGTGACGCGCAGCGTACCGGGCGTGAAATCTGTCGTGAACAATATGCAGATTAAATAACGTTGTTACAGACACAAAAAAGGCCGCTGAATCAGCGGCCTTTTTCTCATCAGAAGCGGTAACCTGCCCCGAAGAAGAAGACCCACGGATCGATGCGCATATTGATGTTCTGCTGCTCGCCTCCCGCTTTAAACTTCACTTCCGTGTCGATATCCATGTACCACACCGACGCATTCAGCATCCAGTCGCGGTTGATCTGATAATCCAGGCCGACCTGACCCGCCACGCCCCACGAATCCTTGACGCTGAGATCGGTCAGGCCTGCGTCGCGACCGGTCTGGTTGAAATCGGCATCATAGAAGGTGGTGTAGTTGACGCCCACGCCCACGTAGGGACGGGCTTTGCTTTTGCTGTCGAAGAAGTAGTACTGCGCCATCAGCGTCGGCGGTAACTGGCGCACGGTAGCCAGCGTGCCGGTCGGGCCAAGACCCACTTTGTGACGGAACGGCGTGGCGGCGAGAAGTTCCACCCCGATATTGTCCGTCGCCATATAGGTAAAGGTCAGGCCGAGCTGCGTGTCGTTGGAGGCGCTGAACTCCCCCATGCCTAATACATTATCGGAGCCTTCGGTGGGTCGTACGGTTGCACTGCCGGCACGCATAAAGAAGTCGCCTGCTTCGTGGGCCATCGCCAGCTGGGGTAAAGCCAGCGCCAGCAGCATCGCGCATTTTGCCAGTTTCATTATCACTCCTTTGCTTAATGTTGATGTCGCGGGGGGTATCATTTTTTTGCTGGCAGTTATTTAACGCGATTTACAGGAAATTGCACTCTGAACGCTTCAGATAAATTGCTTAAAAAACAATGAATTGATTTAGATCAATTTCGGCACACTTCGGCACCCGCAAATTCCCCTTGCTGAAAAATTCCGGCGGCCCTATTTTGCTTCTCTTCCTGGTTGATTTTGGTTCGATGCCTCGGGAGGGGCGGGTGATCAAATGAGTGACACATTAAATCCTTGTATCAGCTGTGGCGCCTGCTGCGCCCATTTTCGCGTCTCATTTTACTGGGCGGAAGCCGACGATGCGGGCGGTCTGGTGCCGACCGACCTGACCGAGCCGCTCAGCCTGCTCATGCGTAACATGCGGGGCACCAACGATCGCACCCCGCGCTGTGTCGCCCTGCAGGGAGAGATCGGCGGATGCGTTTCATGCGGAATCTATGAGCAGCGTCCCACTCCCTGTCGGGAGTTCTCGCTGTCAGGAGAAGGCGGCATTCATAACGAAGCCTGCGATCGGGCCCGCGCCCGCTATGGCCTTCCCCCGCTTTTTTCGCCATCTTTACCTGCCGTGACAGAAAGTTATGCCACAGCGGGTGCCCGTGAGCTGCCAGAACATGTACAATCGCCGGGTTAATTAACCCGGTTCCTCCAAGGAGTGTACATGTCTATCACGGCAAGCTCGTTATACCGTGACACTGGAAATTTTGCGCGACATCAGCTGGCTACCCTGCTGCTGCTGTCGCTGCTGACCGCTTTTATCACTGTCATGCTGGTGCATGTGCTGACGCCTGGTGTCGATGAGATGGCCATTCTGCAGCAGGGTGACGACAGTGCCAGATCGTTGTTTGAGATAGTGCAGAGCATGTCGCCGGAACAGCAGCAGGTTCTGCTGCGGGCTTCGGCTGCCAGTACCTTCGCTGCGCTGTTGGGTAACACGCTGCTGCTGGGCGGCATGCTCTGCCTGATTCCGATGGTCTCTTCCGGTCAGCGGGTCAGCGCTTTGCGGGCTATCGGGACTTCTGCGCCGCTGCTGCCCAGACTGCTGCTGCTGACCTTCCTGATGACGCTGGTGGCCCAGCTTGGCTTTATGGTGCTGGTAGTCCCTGGTATTCTGCTGACGATCCTGCTGTCACTGGCGCCGGTGATGCTTGCCAGTGAGAAGATGGGCGTGTTTGCCGCCATGCGCGCCAGCATGCGCATGGCCTGGAAGAACGTGAAGCTGATCGCCCCCGCCATCCTGCTCTGGCTGCTGGCGAAAGTGGTCGTGATGCTCTTCTTCGCTTCGCTGACCGTGCTGCCGCTGAATGTTTCGTCGGTCATTTTTACCGCGGCCGGCAATCTGGTTTCAGCCCTGTTGATCATCTATCTCTATCGGCTCTATATGCTGTTACGTTGACGGACGGTGCGCCTGCGGGCGCACTGGCATGCAACCCTGACGGGAATCACTATGAAGCAGTTACTCGACTTTCTCCCCCTGGTAGTCTTTTTCATCTTCTATAAGCTCTATGACATCTTTGTCGCCTCGGGCGCACTGATTGTCGCGACCGGTCTGGCGCTGGTCGTCAGCTGGGTGCTCTATCGCAGACTGGAAAAGATGACCATTTTCACCTTTGTGCTGGTCGCGGTCTTTGGCACCCTGACGCTGGTGTTCCACAACGATGAGTTTATTAAGTGGAAAGTAACGGTCATCTACAGCCTGTTTGCGCTCGCCCTGCTCTACAGCCAGTGGTTTATGAAGCAGCCGCTGATCCAGAGCATGCTGGGTAAAGAGCTTCAGCTGCCGGACGCGGTCTGGCGTCGTCTGAACGTTGCCTGGGCACTCTTCTTTCTGATTTGCGGCCTTGTGAACATCTACGTCGCCTTTTGGTTATCCCAGGCGTTTTGGGTTAACTTTAAAGTGTTTGGTCTCACCGGTCTGACCTTACTGTTTACCCTGCTTAGCGGGCTCTATATCTGGCGACAGATGCCGCAGCAGGAACAAAAATAATCATCCGCCCGGTTCGCCGGGCTTTTTTTCAGCATTCATCTGCATAAGAACGGGAAGCAATGGGCGAAAAACATAAATTACCGCAAGGTGAAATGGTGCTGCGTACGCTCGCCATGCCGGCAGACACCAACGCTAACGGCGATATCTTTGGTGGCTGGCTGATGTCACAGATGGATATGGGCGGCGCGATTCTGGCTAAAGAGATCGCGGAAGGCCGCGTGGTGACGGTACGCGTCGACGGCATGTCATTTCTGAAGCCGGTGGCGGTAGGGGATGTCGTGAGCTGTCATGCGCGCTGTATCCGGACCGGCAACAGTTCGATGACCATTAACGTCGAGGTGTGGATTAAGAAAGTGTCGTCTGAGCCGATTGGACAGACTTATTGTGCCACCGAAGCGGTCTTTATCTATGTGGCCGTGGACAGTGCGGGCAATTCCCGTCCGCTGCCAGCCGGCCGCGCCAATCAGCAGCCCGGCGAATAAAAAACGGGTCAGGCATCTCCGCCTGACCCGGCCTCTTACTCTATGCTGGCCCCGCCTTTAATTTTGAAGACGATATTCATTGTGAGTCCCTGTCCCGGGTGACCGCTCTGGTAACGCCACTTTTTCATCGCCTGCCTGACGTCGCGCTCAAACATATTGCGCGGTTCTGCAGAGAGGATCTGAATGTTATCTACCCGACCGTCACTGTCCACGTCAAACTTCACCCGCACGCGCCCTTCAACCCGCAGCGCAAACGCGCGCTGAGGATAGCCTGGCTTACTGACGCTCAGCGCTTTCGGGCCGGTTGATACCGATGCTGTCGGTGACGGAGTCGCTTTTGGCGCAGTGGCTGGGCGGGTCTGGGTCGCCGGCGCCTCCTGCCGGAACGGATTATCCTGCGGTTTACTCTCCTGACGCGGCTTCACGTCGCGTAGAGGTTTCTCCCGCTTGTGCTCGGTTTTAGGTTTGGGCTTCGGCTCAGGTTTTGGTATCGGCACCGGTTCCGCTTTCGGCGGTTCTGGTGCCGGCTGAGGTTCCGGTTCTGGCTGAGGTTCTGGCTGCGGCTCAGGCGCAGGCGGCTGCACAACAGCCGGAGCAGGCTCGGGCTGAACTTCCGGGGCAACCATGGTGACGCTGATGGGCTGAGAGGCCTTTGGCACTTCCGTCACCTGCTGGAATGACGCATACAGAATTCCGGCAATGACGGCCCCATGCAGAACAACAGACAGCAACATGGAGAGTGGCGTGCGTTTGGGTAAGGGCATAGTCAGCGTGGTCATAACAGTCGCAGTGATTGAATGAAGCAGCGATTTTAAATGCAAATAGCAATCAGTTTCAATAACTCCCGCCCTCACGCCATCAGAAAAGCGCATTTAGCCCTTTATGCTGCGCCTTCCAGCCGCCGGAGTTTTCGTTTGCACTCTGAAGGGCAATCCCTTAACGTGTGCAAAATTCTGGTTAATGGGAGTTCCTGAGTGCTTTACGTCATTTATGCAGAAGATACTGCAGATTCACTGGAAAAGCGTAACGCCGTGCGCCCTGCCCATCTGGCACGGCTCAAACTGCTTCACGAAGAGGGACGCCTGATTATCGCTGGCCCGATGCCTGCCGTGGACAGTAACGATCCCGGCGTGGCGGGCTTTACCGGTTCCACCGTCATTGCGGAGTTCCCGTCGCTGGAAGCGGCGCAATCCTGGGCGCAGGATGATCCCTATATTGCGGCGGGCGTCTATAGTCAGGTCGCGGTTAAGCCGTTCAAACGCGTCTTCTGATTGCATCTGAGTATTAAAAATGGCTTCTGTGCCTGGCGCAGAAGCCATTTTTTTTCGTAGAGAGAGGGAATATGCAGATTGTTATTCTGGCGCTGCTGCTGGTCATCGCTTTACTGCTTGGCAGGGCTATTTATCTCTGGCGGACGCAGGGCTGGCGCAGGAAGAAGCAGACGATCGTGATGCTGATTGTGCTGGCAGCAGCGTTGCAGCTGGTAAATGTCACGCTGATGATGACGAAGCCGCTTCATCCCGGCTGACCATAAACGTCTGACAGGGTAAAAGGCATTAAAGAACAGGACAGCTGATTGACTGTCCTGTTCTTCATACTCTGTTATCTTTATATCAGCCGCGATCCAGAATCAGACCAATCAGCGCGTGATAGTGCTGTTCTTCTTCCGGGCTGGTAACATGCTGCAGGCGGCTAATCAGTTTTGAGCAGATCGCTTTGCGGTTCAGGCTGCGGCCGGAACGAATAATTTCCGTGACAACCGACCCCAGGATCGCCTGCTGTGAAGGCTGTGCAGCACTGTGCAGATAGGCGGTAATGTCTGAAACTGAAGCGGGAATATGTACGTTAGTCTGCATGATTGTCCCTTAAAGGCGTCGTTAAAGTTACTAAGCGATGCGGTAAAGTTATACAAAAACGCCTCTCCTGTACAGGTATTTAGCGCGAAAAATCACCCAAAGCGTGACATTTTTCATTAAATTCATTCAATACATAGACTTAAAACAATGTAAAGTTGTACAAGTTTCTTCTCACTCTGTACACATCCCCTGTCAGCCCCTCAGACCCGCCCCTTTTTCGCCTGATCCTTTTAACTTACGGCTTTTTTTTACCGGTGAGAGGATTTATCTGTTACCTCTGTCTACATTTACTATTCGTGATTTACACCTCTGAATGGATGCACCGCACTGTCGCGAGCTCACTATGAATAAAACCTATCCTGTTCCGGTTCTCACTCTGGCTGACACGCTTTTATCCCGGCTTGCCGCGCTGGCCGATCCTAAAATAGAAGTATTAAGTGGTTATCCGGCGAACTGCTCTGCCTGGCTGACGATCTACTATCAGCGCAAATCAGGCCGGTGGAGTTACGAATGGTACGATCGGGAGGGTTATCGTCGGCCAGCGGCGCTGGGCAGCGCAATGCCCTGTCTGATGCTCGAGGTTAACGATCGGGGAGCGTCGCCTCAGGAGCAGGCTCAGGCACGCCGGTTACTGGCCGAGCAGGGCTTTTTTGAAGCGTAAGGGTGCCCCGGACAATGCGCAGCCCGCCTGCTGCCTCACAGGGTATCGGCTTACAGGGCGGGCTGAAGAGGTGCGGAATTAAACCATCTGCGTGATGAACAGAATCGATCGACGTTGCTGCTGCGCCAGCTGGTGGCGGATACAATGGATGCGCTTATAGCGGCGTGACTGCCCTTCCAGCCAGCGTGAACGGCGACGGTGAACCTGCCGTAACATTCTCCAGCGTGCCACTTCATTTCTGCTTCGTTTCATCACTTCCTCTCTGCCATCGTCTACGCCGCCGCATTATAGAGATCTCTGCGACAATACCCAATCTGTTCTCTCATTATTCTCATCAGGGATAAAGGTTTCGTTAGCCGTCATCTGCACGTAAACTTGCCAGACGGAAGCGCGAACGGGATGTCCACTTTATGACCACTTTTTATACGCTGATCAGCTGGTTGCTGCTGTTTGGTTACTGGCTGCTGATTGCCGGTGTCACACTGCGCATCCTGATAAAGCGCCGGGCTGTCACGTCGGCGATGGCCTGGCTGCTGGTTATCTATATTCTGCCGCTGGTCGGCATTATCGCTTATCTCTCCTTTGGCGAACTGCACCTGGGTAAACGTCGCGCGGAGCGCGCCCGCACCATGTGGCCGTCAACGGCCCGCTGGCTGAATGATCTGAAGCAGTGCCGCGAGATTTTCGCGACGGAACACAGCGACGTCGCGCGCTCGTTATTTGAGCTTTGCTACCATCGGCAGGGCATTGCCGGGGTAAAGGGAAATCAGCTGCAACTGTTAACCAGCGCCGATGATGTGATGCAGGCACTGATTCGTGACATCCAGCTGGCCCGCCATAATATCGAGATGGTGTTTTATATCTGGCACCCCGGTGGTCTGGCAGATGAAGTTGCCGAATCGCTGATGGCGGCGTCGCGCCGTGGCGTCCACTGCCGTCTGCTGCTGGACTCAGCGGGCAGCGTAAACTTTTTCCGCAGCCCCTGGGCGGGCATGATGCGCAACGCCGGCATTGACGTGGTGGAAGCGTTACAGGTGAGCCTGCTGCGCGTCTTCCTGCGGCGGATGGATCTGCGCCAGCATCGTAAAATCGTGCTGATCGATAACTACATCGCCTACACCGGCAGTATGAATCTGGTCGACCCCCGCTTCTTTAAACAGAGTGCCGGTGTGGGTCAGTGGATAGACCTGATGGCGCGTATGGAAGGCCCGGTCGCGACCGCGATGGGGATCGTTTTCAGCTGCGACTGGGAAATCGAGACCGGTAAGCGCATTCTGCCTCCCCCGCCCGATCGCAACATCATGCCGTTTGAACAGGAGAGCGGCCACACCGTGCAGGTGATCGCCTCCGGTCCCGGTTTTCCGGAAGATATGATCCATCAGGCCCTGCTGACCGCCGTCTATTCGGCGCGTGAGCAGCTGATCATGACGACCCCCTACTTTGTGCCCAGCGACGACCTGCTGCATGCGATCTGCACGGCGGCGCAGCGTGGCGTCAGCGTCAGCCTGATCCTGCCGCGTCACAATGACTCGCTGCTGGTCGGCTGGGCCAGCCGCGCCTTCTTCAGTGAATTGCTGGAGGCGGGCGTGAAGATTTACCAGTTTGAAGATGGCCTGCTGCATACCAAGAGCGTGCTGGTGGACGGACAGCTGAGCCTGGTCGGCACCGTGAATCTCGATATGCGCAGTTTATGGCTTAATTTCGAGGTGACGCTGGTGGTGGATGATGCGGGCTTCGGCAGTGACCTGGCCTGCGTACAGGATGACTATATCGCGCGGTCGCGCCTGCTGGAGGGTAAGCGCTGGGCAAAACGTGCCTGGTGGCAGCGCATTGTTGAACGACTGTTTTACTTCTTCAGCCCTTTACTGTAAAACGAGCCAGATTGTGTAAATGGCCGCAGGCAGACAGGACAGACTATGGATTTAAATAATCGCCTTACCGAAGATGAAACGCTGGAACAGGCCTACGATATTTTTCTCGAACTGGCAGGTGACAATCTCGATCCGGCAGACATCATTCTCTTCAATCTGCAGTTTGAGGAGCGCGGTGGCGCAGAGCTGTTCGACCCGTCTGAAGACTGGAAAGATCATGTTGATTTCGATCTGAACCCTGACTTTTTCGCCGAGGTGGTGATTGGGCTGGGTGAAGCGGACGGTGAGCCGATCACCGACGTCTTTGCGCGCGTGCTGCTGTGCCGTGAAAAAGATCACAAGCTGTGTCATATCCTGTGGCGTGAATAGACCGCCGATGCGCGGTGACGTGAATGACGTCGTGGCGCAGCATTCCAGAACAGAAAACGCCGGGCAATTGCCCGGCGTTTTGCTTCAGAGCGGGTCGACCTTGAGACAGGAGACCGCATGGTGGAAGCTGCCTTCCAGCAGCGGACGAGTTTTCGCACACTCCGGTCCGGCAATCGGACAGCGGGTGCGGAACACACAGCCTGACGGCGGATTGATCGGCGACGGCAGCTCCCCCTCCAGTAGCTGAATCTGCTTGTTCTTCTCCAGATCGGGATCGGGAATTGGCACGGCAGACATCAGCGCCCGGGTGTAAGGGTGCTGCGGATTGCCATAGACCTCGCTGTAGGTGCCCAGCTCCACCGCATGTCCCAGATACATCACCAGCACGCGATCAGAGATATGTTTCACCACGGCCAGATCGTGCGCGATGAAGATCAGCGACAGTCCCATTTCACGCTGCAGCTGCTGCAGCAGATTCACCACCTGCGCCTGAATCGACACGTCGAGCGCCGATACTGGCTCATCACAGATAATGAGCTTTGGCTCCAGAATCAGCGCACGGGCGATGCCGATACGCTGACACTGGCCGCCCGAAAACTCATGCGGATAGCGGTTAATCAGGTTCGGCAGCAGGCCCACCTTCATCATCATATTTTTGACGCGGTCTTTCACTTCCTGACGCGCCATCTTTGGATGATAGGTGCGCAACGGCTCGGCAATGATATCGCCGATAGTCATACGCGGATTCAGAGAGGCCAGCGGGTCCTGGAAGATCATCTGAATGTCGCTGCGCGCCTTGCGCCACTCCTCTTCGCTCTGACCGAGCAGATCGCGGCCTAACCAGGCGACACGCCCTTCTGTGGCTTTGACCAGCCCGATAATGGCGCGCGCCAGCGTCGATTTGCCACAGCCGGACTCGCCCACCACGCCCAGGGTTTCCCCTTCATAGAGACGCAGGCTGACCCCGTCCACCGCTTTCAGGGTTTTTGAAGGCTGCCAGAACCACTGCTTGCCATCTTTGATGTCGAAATGCACCTTCAGGTCGGCGATTTCCAGTAACACTTTCTTTTCAGCTACGGTGCTCATACTAACTCCTCCACCGGCTTAAAGCAGGCACGCAGACGGCCATCGCCAAACGGCTCCAGCGGCGGCGACTGGGTGCAGATATCCATCGCGTGCGGGCAGCGCGGCTGGAACGGACAGCCCTGCGGCAGACGCAGCAGATTGGGTGGATTCCCCGGAATGGTCGTGAGGCTCTCGCCCTCGGCATCCAGGCGTGGTACGGCATTGAGCAGGCCGATCGAATAAGGATGGGCGGGCTGGTAAAAGACATCGCGGGCGCGGCCATACTCCATGGTGCGTCCGGCGTACATCACCAGCACTTTGTCGCAGATCCCCGCCACCACGCCGAGATCGTGGGTGATCATAATGATGGCGGTGTTGAACTCGCGCTTCAGATCATTGAGCAGCGTCATGATCTGCGCCTGCACCGTCACATCCAGCGCCGTGGTCGGTTCATCGGCAATCAGCAGCTTTGGACGGCAGAGCAGCGCCATGGCGATCATCACGCGCTGGCGCATCCCACCGGAGAACTCATGCGGATACATTTTCATTCGCTTGCGCGCTTCCGGCATCTTCACCGCATCCAGCATTCTCACCGACTCTTCGAAAGCCTGTGCGCTGCTCATCCCCTTGTGCAGTTTCAGCACTTCCATCAGCTGCTCGCCGACCCGCATATAGGGATTGAGCGAGGTCATCGGGTCCTGAAAGATCATCGCGATCTGCTCAGCGCGCAGCCGGTTGAGCTGGTTTTCCGGCAGATTCAGGATCTCTTTGCCGTTGAACAGCGCAGAACCGCCAATGCGCCCGTTTTTCGCCAGCAGCCCCATCAGGGCAAAGGCGGTCTGTGACTTGCCGGAACCGGACTCACCGACAATGCCCAGCGTCTCCCCTGCGCGCAGCGAGAAGTTCAGATTGTTCACCGCGGTGACATCACCATCGTGCGTGCCAAAGGTGACGCGTAAATCTTTGACCGTAAGTAGCTGTTCGCTTCCCGCGCGGGCCGCCATCGCTGGCTGAAATTCATGAATAGTCATCGGGAAACTCCTTAACGATCTTTCGGGTCGAGGGCATCACGCAGGCCATCGCCGATAAAGTTGAAACAGAACAGCGTGACCACCAGGAAGCCCGCCGGGAACAGCAACAGCCACGGCGACACTTCCATGGAGTTGGCTCCGTCGCTCAGCAGTGCGCCCCAGCTGCTCAGAGGTTCCTGCGTGCCCAGACCCAGGAAGCTCAGGAAGGATTCAAACAGGATCATACTGGGCACCAGCAGTGAGGCGTAAACCACCACCACCCCCAGCACGTTGGGCACGATATGGCGCACCACAATTTTCCAGGTCGATACCCCACCCACGTGAGCGGCTTCGATAAACTCTTTGCGCTTCAGGCTCAGCGTCTGGCCGCGCACAATACGCGCCATATCCAGCCACGACACCATGCCGATGGCGGCAAAGATCAGCAGGATGTTACGACCAAAGAAGGTCACCAGCAGGATCACGAAGAACATGAACGGGAAGGAGTTGAGGATTTCCAGAACACGCATCATGGCCGAGTCGATTTTGCCGCCCAGGTAACCGGCAATGGAGCCATACAGGGTACCGACCACCACGGCGATCAGGGCGGAGGCGACGCCGACCATCAGGGAGATCCGGCCGCCAATGGCCACACGCACCAGCAGGTCACGCCCCGACGAGTCGGTGCCGAACCAGTGGCCGGAGGTGGTATCCGGCGGTGAAGACATCATCGCCCAGTCGGTATCGTCGTAGGTGAACTGCGCCACCATCGGCGCGATAATCACAAACAGCGTAATGACCAGCAGCACCAGCAGGCTGATCAGCGCGGCCCGGTTATGGATAAAACGACGACGCGCGTCCTGCCAGAGACTGCGCCCTTCTACTTCCAGCTTCTCACTGAACGCATCAAGAGCTTCGCTGTTTTTCTTACTTAACATCATGGCGAACTCCGCAATCAGTAACGAATTTTGGGATCGATAACGGCATAGAGCACGTCAACAATCGCGTTAAACAGGATGGTCAGCAGACCGACCAGAATCGTCAGGCTCATCACCAGCGAGTAGTCGCGGTTCAGTGCGCCGTTAACAAACAGCTGACCGATGCCCGGCAGACCGTAGATCGATTCGATCACCATCGAACCGGTGATGATGCCGACAAAGGCGGGTCCCATATAGGAGATGACCGGCAGCAGAGCCGGTTTCAGCGCATGACGCAGCACAATGCGGCGCAGCGGTAAGCCTTTGGCGCGAGCCGTGCGGATAAAGTTGGAGTGCATCACTTCAATCATCGATCCACGGGTGATACGGGCAATGCTGGCAATGTAAGCCAGTGAGAGTGCCACCATCGGCAGCAGCATGTAGTTCCACTGCCCGCCATTCCAGCCCCCGCCCGGCAGCCATTTCAGGCTGATCGCGAAAAGCAGGACCAGCAGCGGCGCGACCACAAAGCTGGGTATCACCACGCCGGTCATCGCCACCCCCATTACCGCGAAGTCCCACAGGGTGTTCTGTTTCAGCGCGGCGATGACCCCGGCCGTGACGCCGAGCACGATCGCCAGCAGGAACGCGGCCAGACCCAGTTTTGCCGAGACCGGGAACGCGTGCGCGACCAGATAGTTAACCGAATAATCTTTGTATTTAAAGGATGGGCCGAAATCGCCGTGGGCCAGCTGGACCAGGTAATCGACATACTGCTTACCGATAGGATCGTTGAGGTGATATTTCGCCTCAATGTTGGCCATCACTTCCGGTGCCAGGGTGCGCTCGCCGGTAAAGGGGCTGCCGGGTGCCAGTCGCATCATAAAGAAGGAGATGGTAATCAGGACGAACAGCGTCGGAATCGCTTCAAGCAAGCGACGCAGGATGAATTTTAACATTGCCGTACCTACCAAGCTGTTGCTTCACAACATATAAAAAATAGTAAAAAGGCGGCGCGAGAAGCGCCGCCACTGCTGATAGCCTGAACGCTATTAGTGTTTAATGATGTAGAAGTCTTTAGACAGCGTTTTATCCAGCGGATCTTTACCGGTATAACCACCAACGTAAGGTTTCACCAGACGCGTATTCACGTAGTAGTAAACCGGTACGATGGTGCTGTCTTTATCCAGGATCTGCTCGGCCTGCTGATAGTCCGCTGCACGGCCTTTGGCATCCGGCGCTTTGATCGCGTCACGCACCACTTTGTCAAACGCATCGCTCTTATAGTGCGAGGTGTTACTGCTGCTGTTAGAGAGCATGATGTTCAGGAAGGAAGTCGGTTCGTTGTAGTCCGCACACCAGGCCGCACGCGCCACATCGAAGTTACCCTGATGACGGGTGTCCAGGAAGGTTTTCCACTCCTGGTTTTCCAGCTTGATATTCACACCGATGTTTTTCTTCCAGATCGACGAGGCGGCAATCGCCAGCTTCTTGTGCAGATCGGAAGTGTTGTAGAGCAGGTTGAAGGTCAGCGGTTTATCCGCCGTGTAGCCCGCTTCAGCCAGCAGTTTTTTCGCTTCGGCGTTACGCTTATCCTGTGACCACTTGAACCAGTCTGGCGGCAGGATTTCCATACCGTCGGTGGCTGGCGGTGTGAAGCTGTAGGCCGGCTTCTGACCCTGCGCCAGCACTTTATTCACCATGATGTCACGGTCCAGACCCAGCTTCAGGGCGGCACGAACGCGCGGATCGGTAAATGGCGCTTTCTGGTTATTGATTTCGTAGTAGTAGGTGCAGAGATAAGGATCGACATGCAGCTCTTTGCCGTTTTCGCGCTGCAGCTTTTTGAACAGCTCGATCGGCAGGTTGTTATAGGTCATGTCACTGCCGTTCTCGGAGAAGTAACGGTTGACGTCACTGACTTCAGAACTGATTGGCAGGTAGGTAACCTTGTTCAGCACGGTGTGCTCGTTGTCCCAGTAGTTCGGGTTACGCACCAGCGTGATGCGTTCGTTGATGACGTGTGCGTCGAGCTTAAAGGCACCGTTACCGACCCAGTTTTGCGGCTGAGTCCACTGTTCGCCGAACTTCTCAATCGCCGGTTTATAAACCGGTGACATCACGGAGTTGATCAGCAGCTTATCAAAATAGGGAACCGGCTCACTCAGGGTCACTTCCAGCGTGTGGTCATCAATCGCTTTCACGCCCAGATCGGTAATGGGCTTTTTACCTGCGATGATGTCATCAACGTTCAGGATATGACCATACTGAGGATAGCTGGCGTAGGGTGAAGCCGTTTTCGGGTCAACCAGACGCTCCCAGCTGTAGACGAAGTCCTGCGCGGTCACCGGCTCGCCGTTAGACCATTTGGCATTTTTACGCAGGTGGAAAGTCCACACTTTGAAATCTTTATTTTCATAGCTTTCCGCCACGCCCGGGATCGGTTTGCCGTTGCTGTCATTGACCAGCAGACCTTCATAGAGATCGCGCGCCACGTTGTCTTCCGGCACGCCCTCGATTTTGTGCGGGTCGAGTGACTGCACTTCATCGCCATTGCCGCGAACGAGTTCCTGTTTGGCTGCCAGCTCAACGCCTGCAGGCACGGTCGCCGCGAAAGCCGCATTCCCTGCCAGGGCACTTATTGCGGCGAAGACGCCCGCTGCAATCAGGCTTTTTTTCGTGATGTTGTTCATTATTACACTCCAGTTTTATTATCGTCACCGCAGCGCTGTTCTGCCGCGGCGTCCCCCGTTTCCGGGCTCCCTTAACCCGGGAGAGTGACCCCAAAAAATTGGTCTGTTTGCTGATGCGCTTCCCGTCTGTCTCACCAGGATGGCGAGCAGATCAGTGTTTTTTAATAAAATAGTACTTCAGGTCTGTCATATCCTGCGGGTCTTTGCCCGTGAAACCGCCAACCCAGGGCTTCACCAGGCGCACACTGACGCGGTAGTAAACTGGCACAATGGGTGAGTCTTTGTCGAGTTGTGTTTCAGCCTGCTGATAGAGGTCCGCGCGCTGCGCCTCACTGCCCGCCGTCAGGCTCTTCGCCATCAGCTCGTCAAAGGCCGCACTGCTGTAAAAGGCGGTATTGATCGAGGCGTTGCTGATCAGCATGTTGAGGAAGGTTGAAGGCTCATTGTAATCGGCGCACCAGGTGGCTCGCACCACGTCATACTGTGCCTGATGGCGGGTCTCCAGCATCGTCTTCCACTCCTGATTCTGCAGGGTGACTTTTGCGCCGAGATTTTTCTGCCACATTGAAGCGGCCGCAATCGCCTGCCGTTTATTCTGATCGGAAGTGTTATAGAGCAGCGTAAAGGTCAGCGGATTGGCGGCGTTGAATCCCGCCTCTGCCAGCAGCTTTTTCGCCGCCTCATTGCGTTGCGCCTGCGTCCAGGTAAACCAGGCTGGCGGTGTCAGCTTAATACCGGCAGTAAAGGGCGGCGTCAGGCTGTAAGCCGGAATCTGTCCCTGCCCCATAATTTTTCTGGCAATCACCTCACGGTCGAGGGTCATTTTTAGGGCGGCGCGCACCCGTGGATCGGTGAACGGCGCCTTTTTGTTATTGATTTCATAATAAAACGTGCAGAGCAGCGGACTGATCTTCACCTCATCGCCGAGATCCCTGCGTAGCTTGCCAAACATCTCCGGCGGCAGGGCGCTGTTGGTGATGTCCGTTCCGCCACTGCGGTAGCGGTTGATATCGCTGTTTTCAGAGGCGATGGGCAGGAAGGTCCCCTGCTCAATCACCGTATGGCCATTGTCCCAGTAGTGAGGATTGCGCTTGAGAACAATTTTTTCATTCACTACCCAGTCGCTTAAGGTATAAGCACCGTTACCGATATAGTGACCCGGCCGGGTCCAGGCATCGCCCCACTCTTTGATAGCGGGTGCATAAACCGGCTTCAGCGCCGTGTGCGCCAGCATGGCTAACAGATAAGGCACCGGTTCAGTCAGCGTAATTTGCAGCCGGTGGTCATCCAGTGCTTTCACGCCCAGCTGATCGGGTGACGCTTTACCAGCCAGAATCGCATCGATCCCGGTAACATGGGCGGCCTGCAGATAGCTGGAGTAAGGGGACGCGGTGGCAGGGTCCACCAGCCGACGCCAGCTGTAGACAAAATCTGCGGCGGTCACCGGCTTACCATTACTCCACTTAGCATCATCCCGCAGGTGGAAGATCCAGACGGTGGGCTGCGGATTCTCCCAGCTCAGGGCAACGCCGGGGACGACCTGACCGAAATTATCGGTGTTAACCAGACCGTCCAGCAGGTTGTGAATAATATTGGATTCCGGCACACCTTCGGTTTTATGGGGATCCAGCGAAGAAACTTCATTGCCATTGTTAATCACAATCTGTTGCTGCGCGGCCAGCGTCGTTCCGGGGGGAACCGTGGCGGCATAAGCCGGCGTAAACGCTATTAACAGTGCGGCGAGAGTCAGCCGCTGTTGCTGCACATTCATCATCCCAGTCATCCGAAACGCCAACCTTTTTTAAGTATCCCGACAGGCTTAAGCAAAAAGCGTTCTCACTTTGCACTTTCGGAGAAAAAAATTCACGCTGGGCCAGAAATTATCAGAAGCCATCAGAGGGCGCCAAAGTAAAATAGCTAAAATGTTAACTAATTCTCTTTTATCACGAGTTGTCACGCAGCGGAAGTGTTAATTTTCGACCTGAAAATATCATATCGATATGAAAAATAGGCGTTTTAGTCGGAAACCCTATGCAGACGTGCTTTGCATCATAAATACGCACGGTTTTTGGTACTTATCTTCCGAAGTCGGCATCTGGCGTGAGAAAAATCCAGCCTGATGGCTCTCAGGCGGGTGTTTATGAGGGAGGGAAGAATCAAGACAGAAGAATATGGTGTGAAAATCGTGACATTATTTTGCTGACAGAAGTCTGTGAACCGGCCAGCAGTAATGAAATTTATAATCGGCTGAATCTTTTAAGCGTGACGAATAATTGCATTGTAATGGTGCAATAAAACCGTCGATTGCACCATTACGGATCAGGTTTACGCTTCGCTGCCTGAAATAAGTGAGGCGTTAATTGAGCAGTCCGGGAAATATAGACTTCAGGCCGGTAACAACAAACTCAATACCCAGGGCCATCAGTAACAGACCCATGATACGGGTAATCACGTTAATGCCGGTCTGTCCCAGTATCCGCACCATTAAAGGCGCGGCCCGAAACAGCAGCCAGCAACATAAGGCAAAAATGGCAATCGCCAGCGTAAAGCCCAGCAGGTTAAGCCAGCTGTGATAGCGGGTGCTCCAGACAATCGTCGAACTGATGGCACCCGGACCGGCCATCAGGGGAAGCGCCAGAGGCACTACGCCAACGCTTTCACGAATGGCCGTTTCTGACTTCTCCTGTTTGTTCTGCTTATCCTCGCCCAGCTTGCCACTGATCATCGACATCGCAATGGTCACGACCAGAATCCCGCCCGCAATGCGGAACGAGTCAATCGAAATGCCAAACACCCGCAGAATCGCATCGCCGAGGAACAGCGAGGTCCAGAGGATAATAGCCACCGCCAGGTTGGCGGTTAGATTCGTTTTATTGCGTTCAGCTGCCGCCTGATAGCGGGTCATACTGATGAACACCGGAATAATGCCGACCGGATTAACCAGCGCGAACAGCCCGACAAAGAATTTTATATAGCCTGAAAGATCTAACAGTGCAGGGTTCACGACATGGCTCCGTAACGCAGGGGGGAAATCGCGCCTAATGTAAGTGAAAAGCGGCACAGACGCCAGATGCATACGCCGCTATTTATGCCACTTAAGGCGGAACCCATAGCGGATTCCCCCAGGGTTCTGAATGAGACTGGATTTTGTCGCTATGGCCAGCCAGCTTACATGGTGCAAACAGATTCGAAACAAGGTGGCGCAAAAAGCCCGGCTGAAAGGTGTCAGCTTGGGGTTAAATTGATCTGCATCAAAATTACCCTACCCCAAACCAGGTAATCTTTTCGTAACGGAAGTATTAGCAGTCTCAATGAAAATCTGACGGACTGCCTGACAAGACTCTTTCAGTAAACAGTTGAAAATCCATGCATTTCTGGCCGATAGGACGCGTTATGACAGCGTGACTATACTCAGGGCGCAGGATTGTTTACTAAAAAAGTTTAACTTCCTCAGGAGAACACCATGGCCGTTACGAATGTCGCTGAACTCAATGCACTGGTTGAACGTGTAAAAAAAGCCCAGCGTGAATATGCCAATTTTTCTCAACAGCAGGTCGACGCCATTTTCCGTGCCGCCGCCCTCGCCGCCGCAGACGCCCGCATTCCTCTCGCCAGAATGGCCGTTGCCGAATCCGGCATGGGCATTGTCGAAGACAAAGTCATTAAAAACCATTTTGCGTCAGAATATATCTACAACGCCTATAAAGATGAAAAGACCTGCGGTGTGTTAGCCACCGATGACACCTTCGGCACCATCACTATCGCCGAACCTATTGGTCTGATTTGCGGTATTGTGCCGACGACTAACCCCACCTCTACCGCCATCTTTAAAGCATTAATCAGCCTGAAAACCCGCAACGGTATTATCTTCTCGCCACACCCCCGCGCCAAAGATGCCACCAACAAAGCGGCGGACATCGTGCTGCAGGCTGCCATTGCAGCCGGTGCGCCAAAAGATATTATCGGCTGGATCGATGCCCCCTCCGTTGAGCTGTCAAACCAGCTGATGCACCACCCTGACATTAACCTGATCCTCGCCACTGGCGGTCCGGGCATGGTGAAAGCGGCCTACAGCTCCGGTAAACCCGCCATCGGCGTCGGTGCCGGTAATACGCCAGTGGTGATTGATGAAACCGCCGACCTGAAACGGGCCGTCGCCTCGATTCTGATGTCCAAGACCTTTGATAACGGGGTGATCTGCGCCTCGGAACAGTCGGTCATCGTGGTTGATGCGGTCTACGACGCAGTGCGTGAACGTTTTGCCAGCCACGGCGGTTACCTGCTGCAGGGCGCGGAGCTGAGCGCGGTGCAGAATATCATTCTGAAAAACGGCGGTCTGAACGCCGCCATCGTCGGCCAGCCCGCGTTCAAAATTGCGGAGATGGCAGGCATCAGCGTGCCACCCAGCACCAAAATCCTGATTGGCGAAGTGAAGCTGGTGGACGAATCTGAACCCTTTGCCCATGAAAAACTTTCGCCAACCCTGGCAATGTACCGGGCGAAAGATTTCAACGACGCGGTAGATAAAGCAGAAAAATTGGTCGCCATGGGCGGTATCGGCCACACCTCGTGCCTCTATACCGACCAGGATAATCAGACCGAACGTGTGCACTACTTTGGCGACAGGATGAAAACCGCGCGTATTCTGATCAATACGCCCGCTTCTCAGGGCGGTATCGGGGACCTCTACAACTTCAAACTGGCCCCCTCTCTGACGCTGGGTTGTGGTTCCTGGGGCGGCAACTCGATTTCAGAGAACGTCGGTCCAAAACACCTTATCAACACCAAAACTGTCGCCAAGCGAGCTGAGAATATGTTGTGGCATAAACTTCCTAAATCTATCTACTTCCGTCGCGGTTCCCTGCCCATTGCGCTGGAAGAGGTGGCAACGGACGGCGCGAAACGGGCCTTTATCGTGACTGACCGCTTCCTGTTCAATAACGGTTATGCCGATCAGGTCACCCGCGTCCTGAAATCACACGGTATTGAAACGGAAGTCTTTTTTGAAGTGGAAGCCGATCCGACGCTGAGTATTGTGCGTAAAGGTGCCGAGCAGATGAACAGCTTTAAACCGGACGTAATCATCGCGCTGGGTGGCGGCTCCCCGATGGACGCAGCGAAAATCATGTGGGTGATGTATGAACATCCGGAAACCCACTTTGAAGAGCTGGCACTGCGCTTCATGGATATCCGTAAACGTATCTACAAGTTCCCGAAAATGGGCGTCAAGGCGCGCATGGTGGCCATCACCACTACATCCGGCACCGGTTCAGAAGTGACACCGTTTGCCGTCGTCACCGATGATGCGACAGGCCAGAAATATCCTCTCGCTGACTATGCGCTGACCCCGGATATGGCGATTGTCGATGCCAACCTGGTGATGGAAATGCCCCGCTCACTCTGTGCCTTCGGCGGCCTGGATGCGGTTACCCATGCGCTGGAAGCCTATGTGTCTGTGCTGGCGAATGAATACTCAGATGGCCAGGCACTGCAGGCACTGAAACTGCTGAAAGAGAACCTGCCCGCCAGCTACGCGGAAGGTGCCAGAAATCCGGTGGCGCGTGAACGTGTTCACAATGCGGCCACTATCGCCGGTATCGCCTTTGCTAACGCCTTCCTTGGGGTCTGTCACTCCATGGCGCATAAGCTGGGTTCAGAGTTCCATATTCCGCACGGTCTGGCTAACGCCCTGTTAATCTCGAACGTCATCCGCTACAACGCAAATGACAACCCGACCAAACAGACCGCGTTCAGCCAGTATGACCGCCCACAGGCGCGCCGTCGCTATGCGGAGGTTGCTGATCACCTGGGCCTGAGCGCCCCTGGCGATCGCACCGCGCAGAAAATTGAGAAGCTGCTGGCCTGGCTGGATGAGATCAAGACTGAGCTCGGCATTCCGACCTCTATCCGTGAAGCCGGCGTACAGGAAGCGGACTTCCTGGCCAAAGTCGACAAGCTGGCCGATGATGCGTTTGATGACCAGTGTACTGGCGCAAACCCACGCTATCCGCTGATTGCCGAGCTGAAACAGATTATGCTCGACACCTACTACGGCCGTGAGTTTGTCGAACCTTTCTCAAGCGTTGCCGAAGCGGTTGCTGAACAGCCGGTAAAAGAGGTTAAAGCGGAGAAGAAAGCGAAGAAAGTCTGATAGTACCGTTCTGATAACCTGATAAAAAAACCCGCCGCGGCGGGTTTTTTACTGGCTGAAAAACGTGTCAGATGACGGGCGTATGCGCGCCGTGAATCGCCTGCAGCGAGCCCTGCTCTATGGCCTGTTTATAGTGCTTACGGCAGACCGAGATGTAGCGTTCATTCCCCCCGATGACTACCTGCTCACCTTCACTGAAAGGCTTCCCTTCGCTGTCCAGTCGCAGCACCATGCTGGCCTTGCGGCCACAGTGACAGATGGTTTTGAGTTCGACCAGCTTATCGGCCCACGCCAGCAGATACTGACTGCCAACAAAGAGTTCGCCGCGAAAATCGGTACGCAGGCCATAGCAGAGTACCGGAATATCAAGATCGTCGACCACATCAGAGAGCGCTTTGACCTGCTCACGGGTGAGAAACTGGCTCTCATCGACCAGCACGCAGTGAATAGGCTGTGCGGCATGTTCCGCCGCAATGTCGCTGAACAGCGCGGTATCGGCATTATAGAGCAAGGCTGGTGACGAGAGTCCAATACGGGAGCTTACCTGACCGGCACCAAAACGGTTGTCGATTTCGGCAGTGTAGACCAGCGAGCGCATGCCCCGCTCCTGATAGTTATAGGAGGATTGTAACAGCGCGGTCGATTTCCCTGCGTTCATCGCAGAGTAATAGAAATAGAGTTGGGCCATAAGAGCGTATCTTCATCAGGACTGAACAGAATGGTGCGCATATTATCACAAAGCACAGCCCATGCGTTGTTGCTGAGAGAGGGAGAATGCCTGACAGATAGCCGGAATTTTCATCAGGAACCGTTTCCAGTGCCGATGGGCTCTGTCGCAGAGTGAAATAGGTTTTTCTTATTTTAACCGCAATAAAAGAGATGACATTATTTGCAGCAACTTAAATACATTAAATTTATTTCATAACGACAGAGGGGAGATTATTTCTTCGGGGCATCGCTTTGATTTTTTATGATCAACATTATTTTTTAATTTTCATTTTATTCGCTGAAGAAATACGTTTGTGATTGAAGTTATTTAATGTCATCACTACTATTAGCGGGCAACACAACTTCTCCCTTATTCAGAGACCAGGACAATGAGCGAAGCACTAAAAGTTCTTAATAATATTCGTACGCTGCGCGCCCAGGCCAGAGAGTATTCCATTGAAACACTGGAAGAGATGCTGGAAAAACTGGACGTAGTGGTAAAAGAACGTCGCGAAGAAGAGTCGCATTTCCAGGCTGAAAATGAAGAGCGCGCGCGCAAGCTGAATCAGTATCGTGAAATGCTGCTGGCTGATGGTATTGACCCTTCTGAGCTGGTCAGCATGCTGACTGATACCCGCGCGACAGCAAAAAGCAAACGTTCGGTGCGTCCGGCTAAATATGGTTATACCGATGAAAAAGGTGAGTCAAAGACCTGGACCGGTCAGGGCCGCACGCCAGCCATAATTAAAAAAGCGCTGGAAGAAGAGGGTAAAAAGCTGGACGATTTTTTACTGTAACGACGCGTTATTTTGCTGCCCGACGGGCAGCCTGAGGTGGAATAAAAAAAAGGAAGCGTACGCTTCCTTTTTTATTCAGACGCGATAGAAATCACGATACCAGTCAACGAAGCGCTTTACGCCCTCCTCCACACTGGTCTGAGGTTTAAAACCAATCGCCTTAAACAGAGCTTCGGTGTCGGCACTGGTTTCCAGCACATCACCGGGCTGCATCGGCATCAGATTTTTCTTCGCGGTCATCCCCAGTGCTTTTTCAATCGCCTCAATATAGCTCATCAGCGTTACCGGCTGACTGTTACCGATATTATAAACACGATACGGTGCTGAACTGGTTGCTGGCGATCCCGATTCAACCGTCCAGTGATCGTCCTGCTGCGGAATGACATCCTGCAGACGCACAATCGCTTCAGCAATGTCATCAATATAGGTAAAGTCGCGCTTCATCTGGCCCTGGTTATAGACATCAATCGCCTCACCGGCAATCATTGCGCGGGTGAATTTAAAGAGGGCCATATCCGGACGGCCCCACGGGCCATAGACGGTGAAGAAGCGTAATCCAGTGGTCGGCAGCTGATAAAGGTGCGAGTAAGTATGAGACATTAACTCGTTCGCTTTCTTCGTCGCTGCATATAAAGAGACAGGATGATCCACACTGTCGTCCGTTGAGAATGGCATCTTACGATTCAGGCCATAAACGGAACTCGACGACGCGTAGAGCAGATGTTCAATTTTATGATGACGGCAGCCTTCAAGAATATTGAGGTGACCTGTCAGATTGGAATCTGCATAAGCATGGGGATTTTCGATGGAGTAGCGGACGCCAGCCTGCGCGCCAAGATGAATAACGCGCTGAAAATTATACTGCCCGAACAGTGACGCTATCGCGTCACGGTCGGCCAGATCCCGCTCGATAAAAGTAAAGCCAGGTTCAGCATTAATTAAATCGAGACGGGCACGCTTGAGATTTACGTCGTAATAATCATTCAGGTTGTCGATACCGACAACCTGGTGACCGGCGGCCAGCAGACGCTGACTGACATGAAAACCAATAAAGCCTGCGGCGCCGGTGACCAGAAAGTTCATAAATCCCTCGTTAATTATGCAGTTTGAATAGACGCTCCGCGGCCGATTGCATAATAAACGAAACCGCGTTTGCTGATACGCTCTGGATCATACAGGTTACGACCATCAAAAATCACGGCTTCTTTCAGCGCATTTTTGATAACGTCGAAGTCTGGCGCACGGAAGTTCTGCCACTCCGTACAGATGACCAGACCGTCTGCGCCCTGCAGTGCCGCTTCTTTGGTTCCCATCAGCTTAAGATCGCTGCGGTGGCCGTAGATACGCTGCGCTTCATCCATCGCTTCCGGGTCAAACGCCTGAACAGATGCGCCTGCTTCCCACAGCGTTTCCATCAGCACACGGCTGGAGGCTTCACGCATGTCGTCAGTGTTCGGCTTAAATGACAGGCCCCAGAGAGCAAACGTCTTGCCCTTCAGATCGTCGCCAAAGTGGCGTTTGATGAAGGTTGGCAGCTTGTTTTTCTGGTTGTCATTGACATCTTCCACGGCCTGCAACAGACGTGGCTGATAGCCAATAGACTCCGCTGTACGGATTAACGCCTGCACATCTTTCGGGAAGCAGGAGCCACCGTAGCCACAGCCAGGATAGATGAAGTGGTAGCCGATACGGGGATCGGAACCGATGCCCTGGCGTACTTTTTCAATATCCGCGCCTAAACGCTCAGCCAGGTTAGACATCTCATTCATGAAGCTGATTTTGGTCGCCAGCATGCAGTTTGCTGCATACTTGGTCAGCTCTGCGCTGCGGATATCCATCATGATCATGCGATCGTGGTTGCGGTTAAACGGCTCATAAAGCTCGCGTAACAGCTCGACCACGTCATCGTTGTCGGTACCGACAACGATGCGCTCAGGACGCATGCAGTCATTCACTGCCGCACCTTCTTTCAGGAATTCCGGGTTCGACACCACATCAAAGGTGATGTTGGCGTCACGCGATTTCAGCGTTTCCGCCATCACCGCACGAACTTTGTCTGCTGTGCCAACCGGTACGGTTGATTTGTCGATAACCACTTTGTGATCGTTCATATGCTGCGCAATGGTGCGTGCTACGGCGGTCACATATTTCAGATCGGCAGAGCCGTCTTCATCCGGTGGTGTACCTACTGCAATAAACTGCATAACACCATGGTTTACGCCCTGTGCAGCATCAGTGCTGAACTTCAGACGACCCGCTTCGTAATTGGACATTACCAGCGGGGTTAAACCTGGTTCGAAAATAGGAATGATGCCTTTTTTCAGATTTTCGACTTTGTTTGCGTCGACATCAATGCAGAGAACGTCATGTCCGACTTCGGCTAACACCGCAGCCTGAACCAGACCGACATAGCCGATACCAAATACAGTGACTTTCATCGAGTTATCCTGTGTTTATAAATTACTTTTTGTTGCCAACTGCGCTATCGAGCCATTCAGAGAAATCTTTGCCCAATACCGGATGACGAACACCGTACTCAACGAAAGCCTGCATGTAGCCCAGTTTGTTACCACAGTCATGGCTTACGCCTTTCAGGTGATAAGCTTCAACGGTCTCTTTTTCCATCAGCATGGCGATAGAGTCGGTCAGCTGAACTTCGCCGCCCGCACCCGGAGGCGTCTTCGCCAGCAGAGGCCAGATGTCTGCAGACAGAACATAACGACCTACGACCGCCAGGTTAGATGGCGCTTCGGTCGCTTTTGGTTTCTCAACCACACCGACCATCGGTGCGCTGTCGCCTGGGTTCAGTTCTGCGCCCTGGCAATCGACAACACCGTAAGCGGTTACATCGGCAACCGGCTCAACCATAATCTGGCTGCGGCCTGACTCTTCATAACGGGTCAGCATCTCGGCCAGGTTATCTTTGGTTGGGTTAGATTCATATTCGTCGATGATGACGTCTGGCAGGATAACGGCAAACGGCTCGTTACCGATCAGTGGGTGTGCACACATCACTGCGTGGCCCAGGCCTTTCGCGATACCCTGACGAACCTGCATGATGGTCACGTGTGGCGGGCAGATTGACTGGATTTCATCCAGCAGCTGACGCTTAACTCGTTTTTCCAGCATAGATTCCAGTTCGAAGCTGGTATCAAAATGGTTTTCGATGGCATTTTTAGATGAATGCGTAACCAGCACAATCTCGTTGATGCCTGCAGCGATACACTCGTTAACGACATACTGGATTAACGGCTTATCAACCAGCGGTAACATCTCTTTTGGAATCGCTTTGGTGGCCGGGAGCATACGCGTACCCAAACCCGCGACCGGGATTACCGCTTTTTTTACTTTGGTATTATTGGCAGACATTAAGTTACCTCTCTCATAGGCCGTTCAAGTTAATACTTGATATGTCGGTTTAAAATCGAAAATGAGTATATCAGTTAGTATCGAACGGATTTATCCTGGAAGGCATCAATCCGTCGAAATTAAGACTATTACCCAACTGTAAAGCTAAGTTCTGGCCCTGTCCTCAGCGCCAGAATCTTTCCATTTTTGCCGTTTATTCTTCTGCTGACAGCATCAGCCGAATGCGACCACCCGCGCCCCAGACGTGGCACTGCCAGTTGTCTGCGCGCTGACTGATTTGATTGAGGTGGGTGCTACCCATAGTGCCAAGGGGAACACCATTACTGAGCTGAATCTGATGGGTATCAACGTGAAGCGTGGCGTTTAATCCGGCCGAGACCAGGATCAGATTTTTCAGACCACGATGATAGTAGCCCACCAGCAGAGGGAACTGGCCGCTGAGGTTCGCCTGGCGCAGCAGCAGATTGACCTGTCTGAGCAGCCCGTTAAGTTCCGGCAAACGCTGTTTTTGCCCGGAGAGCTGCTCCTGAAGCAGGCCGTTAAACAGCGCACGCAGCAGCAGAGCGGCCAGCACGCCATTATCACCCGCACGGGTGACGTCCAGACAGTAGAAGGCCAGGTCCTTTTCAGAGAGCGCCGCAATGTCGAGCACCAGGCCCGGCTGTTCGGCCATCGTCAGCTGACGATAGTTAACCCGGCAGTTGGCGACGGTCTGTTGCACCGGTGGCTGGAGTTGTTTGAGCAGTTTGGCAGCCGCTTTTGGGTCGCGGACCAGGGCATCCCAGTCCTGAAACAGCTGTTCATCCTCTTCCACCTTCGAGGTGAACATGGAGGGATAGAGACACTCGTAGACCGCTTCGCGGAAGCGTTCCAGATTTTTCAGTGGTTTAAGCAGCACATCCTGCACGCCAAGGCGCAGCACATGTGCGATGTCAGACATATTTTCTGTCGCTGAGATAATCAAAATCGGCACAACGTTACCGCGGGTACGAATGTGCTCAACAAACTGAATGCCGCTCATACGGGGCATTTCGAGATCGCTGATGATCAGGTCGACAGTATGCTGTTGTAGTTGTGCAATTGCTTCCAGTCCATCTTCCGCTTTTAACGTTACAGCACCCATCGATAACAAAAATTGGTCCAGCAACGAACGGAAAACAGCCTCATCTTCGACAATGAGTATCTTTTTGCCGAGTAGTGGTTTTTCCATTCTTTCCCCCTGCCTGCCAGATAATTCAATAGTGGTTCATAAAACGCAGTTGCGCCTTCAGAATTGCGTAAAGTCACCGTTTTGAATGAACAACCTGATTATCTGCCACGGACCAGTGGTAACAGTTCATCCATTTTCTTTTCCACGGCGGCCCTGCCTGCCTCAATGGCCTCTTCAGCCCGATGAAAGTCCAGCGTTGAAATCTGCGGACAGACCGGCTGTATTAAAACATCGGGTGGATCGCCTGCCATACGGTTGCGCTTCAGGCGATTTTCCAGCACCTGGATAGAGGTTGACATAATCTCCATCGCACCCGGTGACTGAGACGCACGACGCTGGGTGAAACTCACCAGTCGCTGACGCAGCTTTCCACCCCAACTCAATGCCGCTGCAGCGGCTTCTTCTTCACTATTTTTAGGCGTAACGGAAAACAGATCCTGCTGCATTAAATGCGCGTCATGCTGCAGGTCAACCGCAATCACAATGTCTGCACCCAGCGCGCGGGTCAGTGAGATCGGCACCGGATTGACGACGGCACCATCCACCAGCCAATACCCATTGTAGCCCACCGGCGGTAATAAACCTGGCATACTGCAGGAAGCGCGAACCGCCTGATGCAGATCGCCCTCCGTCAGCCAGAGCTCCCGCCCCGTGCTGAGATTGGTGGCCACCACGCCGAAAGGTTTGCTGCACTGCTCTATCGCATCATTGGGGATCAGCTGGCGCACATGGTTAAAGACCCGCTCACCGCGCAGCAGTCCGCCCCGTTGCCAGGAGACATCCATCAGCCGGATCACATCCCAGTAGCGAAACGCACTGACCCACTTTTCCATCAGCGGCAGCCGGTTATTCACATAGGCTGACCCGACTAGCGCGCCGACAGAGCAACCCGCCACGACGTCGATCCCGATACCCGCACGCTCCAGTGCGTTGATCACGCCAATGTGCGCCCATCCTTTCGCTGCGCCGGCCCCCAGCGCCAATCCTATTTTTACCTTTCTCATTTGTATCTGGTCCTGCCGTCAATACGTAGCGTCACAGCGTGGGGTCAGCTAACATAGCGCGCTTATGAAACCGACTCATCATTTTCGGGAGCTAATGTGTCAGAAACCTGCCCATGTTGTAGCGGACAGCAGTATAGCGTATGTTGCGAGCCCTTTCTGCAGGGTAACCAGATTCCTGTTACGGCTGAACAACTTATGCGCTCCCGCTACTGTGCCTATGTTAAGCACAATGCCGAATATCTGGTCGCGACCTGGCATCCTGACAAACGTCATCCGGAGATGTCAGGGCTTTTATCTGAAAGTTTTTCCGGTACCGATTGGCTTAGCCTGAATGTAACCCGTTGTAATCATGGAAGCCATGATAATGAAGCGTTCGTGACTTTTTTTGCGCGATACCGCGAGAAAACGAACATTCATGCCATTCATGAGTGTTCCCGCTTTCTTCGCGAGGATCAACGCTGGTACTATGTTGACGGTTCCGTGCCGCCCGTTGGGCGCAACGATCGTTGCCCATGCGGCAGTGATAAGAAATACAAAAAATGTTGTGGTTGAGCTGAAGGCTGAGCCCGCAGTTTAACCCCTAATGCTTTGACAGGACTCTGATTGAGATGCAAGCGCAAACCATGCAAAGAAAAGTTTTACGAACCATTTGTCCCGATGCAAAAGGTCTGATCGCCAAAATCACCAATATTTGTTACAAGCACGAACTCAATATCGTGCAGAACAATGAGTTTGTTGATCATCGCACCGGGCGTTTTTTCATGCGTACCGAGCTGGAAGGCATCTTCAACGACAACACCCTGCTGGCCGATCTCGACAGCGCCCTGCCCCAGGGGTCAGTGCGTGAACTGCACAGCGCCGGTCGCCGTCGCGTGGTGATTCTGGTCACCAAAGAGGCGCACTGCCTGGGTGACCTGTTAATGAAGAGCGCGTTTGGCGGTCTGGATATGGAGATTGCCGCGGTCATTGGTAACCATGACACGCTGCGTTCGCTGGTTGAGCGGTTTGATATTCCTTTCGTTCTGGTGAGTCACGAGGGACTGACGCGGGAAGAGCACGATAACCGCATGGTGGAAGAGATTGACCGCTATCAGCCCGATTATGTGGTGCTGGCGAAATATATGCGCGTCCTGACCCCTGCCTTTGTGCAGCGCTTCCCGAACCAGATTATTAACATTCACCACTCTTTCCTGCCTGCCTTTATCGGTGCCCGGCCTTATCATCAGGCCTACGAGCGTGGCGTGAAGATCATTGGTGCCACCGCGCACTACGTGAATGATAATCTCGATGAAGGCCCAATCATCATGCAGGATGTGATTAATGTCGATCACAGCTATACCGCTGACGAGATGATGCGTGCGGGTCGTGACGTCGAAAAAAACGTACTGAGCAACGCCCTCTATAAAGTGCTGGGGCAGCGCGTCTTTGTTTACGGCAACCGTACGATTATTCTTTAATCAGCCAGCGCGCTGAATTGACTGCGGATTCAGCGCTACGCGTAAAAAGTGGGCAAACAGTTCCTGTTTTGCCAGTGGGCGCTTTACACCCTTATCGCATTTGGTATGATGCGCCCCGCTTTGAGAGTGAAAGATTCAGGCCATGGTGGGATTCCCGAGCGGCCAAAGGGAGCAGACTGTAAATCTGCCGTCACAGACTTCGAAGGTTCGAATCCTTCTCC